>DATCZA010000034.1:0-158952 GCA_036526135.1 Pseudomonadales bacterium
GGTCTGTATAGTTCGCCCTCCCTTTTTCCGGTGGTCTGCGAAGTGGGGCTTCGCGGCGTGTGACTGGTGGGGGGAGTCAGCGTACCCGCCGCGGTAGACACAGCCGGAACGTTGATGGTGGGTACTAATCAAGTGTTTGGAGTGAAGTAAACGGTGCAAGGGCAGCGCATCCGCATTCGTCTGAAGGCGTTCGATCACCGTCTGATCGACGTCTCGACGCAGGAGATCGTCGATACGGCGAAGCGTACGGGGGCGCAGGTTAAGGGCCCGATACCGCTTCCGACACGAAAGGAGCGATTCGATGTGCTGGTCTCGCCGCACGTGAACAAGGATGCGCGTGATCAGTACGAGATCCGTACCCACAAGCGTGTGCTGGACATCCTCGAACCCACCGAGAAGACGGTGGATGCGCTGATGAAGCTGGACCTCGCGGCAGGCGTGGAGGTGCAGATCAGCCTGAACTGACGAGGCGCCGGTTGCTTGAGCACCGCCGCCTGTTTTGCGCGTTCGGAGGGTGAGAAAGGGCGCGCTCGACATGGTCCCGATGGGGGATCACTGAATTGAAGCAGACCGTTTATCAGATCCCGATGGGAGCCTGGTAAACGGTCTTGACTATCTGGCCTTCGGGGCCGGGTTAGCACGGGAAACAGGTCCAATGTCTATTGGTGTTGTTGGCAAAAAGAGTGGCATGACGCGCATCTTCACAGAGGAGGGCGCCTCGGTGCCCGTCACCGTCATCGAGGTGCAGCCGAACCGGATCACGCAGATCAAGACCGCCGAATCGGATGGGTACGCGGCGGTCCAGGTGACCACGGGCTCCGTCAAGCAGAATCGGGTCAGCAAACCGCTGGCAGGCCACTTCGCCAAGGCCAATACGGCGGCCGGTCGGGGGCTGTGGGAGTTTCGCGTCGAAGCGGTGGGCGAAGAGCTGGGCGTTGGCTCCGAGCTCAAAGTGGATCAGTTCGAGGCCGGTCAGCGCGTGGACGTTCGTGGCGTTTCCAAGGGGAAGGGCTATGCCGGAACGATCAAGCGCTGGAACTTTCGCGGTCAGGACAGCACTCACGGGAACTCGCTTTCCCACCGGGCACCCGGATCCATCGGCCAGTGCCAGACGCCCGGGCGCGTGTTCAAGGGAAAGAAGATGGCTGGGCAGTTGGGCAACGTGCGGGTCACGACCCAGAACCTCGAGGTGGTGAGGGTCGACGCGGAGCGCAACCTGCTTCTCATAAAGGGCGCTGTCCCGGGACCGGCGGGCGGTGATGTCTACATACGACCGGCGGTCAAGGCCTGAGAGCGCGGAGGACGAAACCCATGAATCTGAGCTTGGCAGCTGACGGCGGAAGCGTAGAGGTCTCCGACGTGGCTTTTGGCAGGGAATTCAACGAAGCCCTGGTGCACCAGGTCGTGGTGGCGTACATGGCCGGGGGCCGCCAGGGTACCCGGGCGCAGAAAACGCGCTCCGAAGTGCGCGGCGGGGGCCGTAAGCCCTATCGACAGAAAGGCACGGGTAGAGCCCGTGCGGGCACGATCCGCAGCCCCATCTGGCGTGGTGGCGGCCGCACTTTCGCTGCCAAGCCTCAGGACCACTCCCAGAAGGTCAACCGCAAGATGTATCGCGGAGCCCTGCGCTGCATCCTCTCCGAGCTGATCCGTCAGGAGCGGCTCATCGCCTGCGAGGCGTTTTCGGTGGACTCGCCGAAGACCAAGGCCCTGCTGGAGAAGCTTCGCGGTCTCGAGCTGAATAACGTGCTCATCGTCTGCGAAGAGGTGGATGAAAACCTCTACCTGGCGGCGCGGAATCTCAAGGGCGTCGATGTCGTCGACGTGTCCGCCGTCGATCCGGTCAGCCTCATCAGCCACGACAAGGTGCTCATCACGGTGGATGCCGTGAAGCGGCTCGAGGAGGCGCTAGCGTGAATCAGGAAAGGCTTTACACCGTCCTGCTCGAGCCGCACTTCTCCGAGAAGGTGGCCATCATGGGAGATCGCAGCAACCAGTACGGTTTCAAGGTCGCCAAGGACGCCACCAAGGACGAGATCAAGCAGGCCGTCGAGCAGCTGTTCAAGGTCAGGGTGGAAAACGTATCCACGATGAATGTGAAGGGTAAGGTCAAGCGCACCCAGCGCGGGATTTCCCGGAGCAAGAGCTGGAAGAAGGCCTACGTTCGGGTGGCCGAAGGCCAGGAAATCGACTTCATGGTATCGGATTAGGGCAGATGGCAGTTGTAAAAGCTAAACCAACCTCGCCGGGACGTCGCTTCGTCATCAAGGTGGTGAACCCCGAGCTCCACAAGGGCACTCCGTATCGTGGCCTGACGGAGCCGAACAGCAAGTCCGGCGGTCGCAACAACGCGGGGCGGATCACCACGAGACATCGTGGGGGCGGCCACAAGCGTCATTACCGCGTCATCGACTTCAAGCGCGACAAGGACGGCGTTCCCGCGACGGTGGAGCGGCTCGAGTACGATCCGAACCGCAGCGCGAACATCGCGTTGCTGAAGTACGCCGACGGCGAGCGGCGCTACATCATCGCACCGCGCGGCGTCAGCGCCGGCGACGAGCTTCGCAGCGGTACCGGAGCGCCCATTCGCGCCGGGAATGCCATGGCTCTGCGTAGCGTGCCGGTGGGCAGCGTCGTGCATTGCATTGAGTTAAAGCCCGGCAAAGGCGCACAGATGGCCCGCAGCGCGGGAACGTCTGCGCAGCTGGTGGCGCGGGAAGGAGCGTACGCCACGCTTCGACTCCGCTCCGGAGAGATGCGGCGTGTGCTCGCCGACTGCCGGGCGACGCTCGGAGAAGTAGGCAACAGCGAGCACAATCTACGTTCGCTCGGCAAGGCGGGCGCCAAACGCTGGCGCGGGGTGCGCCCCACGGTGCGTGGCGTGGCCATGAACCCGGTGGACCATCCGCACGGTGGCGGTGAGGGCCGCACTTCAGGTGGACGTCATCCCGTCTCGCCCTGGGGCGTGCCGACAAAAGGCCACAAAACCCGCAGCAACAAACGGACGGACAAGCTGATCGTGCGTCGCCGAGGCAGGAGGTAGGTCGTGCCCAGATCACTGCACAAAGGACCTTTCGTCGATCTCCATCTCATGCAGAAGGTGGAAACGGCGGTGGCCAAAAACGAAAAGCGGCCCATTCGCACGTGGTCGCGGCGTTCCATGGTCGTGCCGGACATGGTGGGGTTGACCATCGCGGTGCACAACGGGCGTCAGCACGTGCCGGTATTCATCAACGAGGACATGGTGGGCCACAAGCTCGGCGAATTTGCGCCCACCCGCACCTATCGCGGCCATGCTGCGGACCGCAAGGCGCGGCGGTAGCCAGGTCAGGAGAGCGGAACATGCGAGTCAGCGCGAAAGCAAATCGGCTGCGGATTGCCCCCCAGAAGGCGCGCCTGGTCGTGGACCAGGTCCGTGGCAAGCCGGTCAGCGATGCTCTCGACATCCTGGGTTTCAGCACGCAGAAGGGCGCAGTGCTGGTACGCAAGGTGGTCGAGTCCGCCATAGCAAATGCCGAGAACAACGAGGGGGCCGACGTGGACGAGCTGAAGATCTCCGAGATCTTCGTCAACGAAGGGCTCACCATGAAGCGGATCAGGCCGCGCGCCAAGGGGCGGGCGGATCGCATCTTCAAACGCACCAGTCACATCACCGTGACGGTGACCGACGAATAGGTTAGCTATGGGTCAGAAAGTACATCCTACCGGCATACGGCTTGGCATCGTCAAGGACCACAATTCCGTTTGGTATGCCGACAGAAAGAGCTACTCGGATTACCTGCTCAACGACCTCGAGGTGCGCGACTATCTGCGCAAGCGTCTCTCCCAGGCTTCGATCAGCCGAATCGAGATCGAACGGCCGTCGCAGACCGCGCGCGTAACCATTCACACGGCCCGCCCCGGAATCGTGATCGGCAAGAAGGGCGAGGACGTGGAGCGCCTGCGTGGTGAGCTGACCGTTCGCATGGGCGTGCCGGTACACATCAACATCGAGGAGATCCGGAAGCCGGAGCTGGATGCGCTTTTGGTCGCTCAGAACGTCGCTCAGCAGCTCGAGCGTCGGGTTCAGTTCAGGCGAGCCATGCGCCGCGTCATTCAGAACGCCATGCGCCTGGGAGCCGAGGGAATCAAGGTCAGGGTTGCCGGGCGCCTGGGCGGCGCTGAGATTGCCCGCTCCGAGGTCTATCACGAAGGTCGGGTGCCTCTGCACACGTTGCGTGCGGACATCGACTACGCCACGTGGGAGGCGAAGACCACCTACGGGATCATCGGCATCAAGGTCTGGATTTTCAAGGGCGAGATCATTGGCCCGTCGGGCGAGTCCGCGGCGGCGCAGGCCTGACGCGAATAAGGTTTAGCAAGTGTTACAGCCAAAGAGAACCAAATTCAGAAAGCAGCAGAAAGGGCGCAATCGCGGACTTGCGCATCGCGGCAGCAGCGTGAGCTTCGGCGAGTTCGGCCTCAAAGCCGTCGGTCGCGGGCGCTTGACGGCGCGCCAGATCGAAGCCGGTCGACGGGCCATGACGCGACGTATCCGCCGGGGCGGCAAGATCTGGATCCGCGTGTTTCCCGACAAGCCGATCACCAAGAAGCCCCTGGAAGTCCGCCAGGGCAAAGGCAAGGGCGCTGTCGAGTACTGGGTGTCCCAGATTCAGCCCGGCCGCGTGCTCTACGAGATGGAAGGTGTACCCGAGGACATCGCGAGAGAGGCCTTTGCCCTCGCGGCCGCGAAGATGCCGTTCGCCACGGCATTCGTTAAAAGGACGGTGATGTAGAGATGAGTGCCAGCGAGCTTCGAGAAAAATCACCGCAGGAGCTGCGCGAGGAGCTTCTGCGTCTGCGCAAGGAGCAGTTTCATCTGCGGATGCAGAAGGCCAGCGGCCAGCTCGGCCAGAGTCATCTGCTGACGGAGACCCGCCGCGAGATCGCACGTGTGAAAACGGTCATGCAGGAGAAGCAAGATGGCTGACGAGCAAACGGCTCAGCCGCAAGAGTCGGTTACCCGGTCGGTTACCGGGACCGTGGTCAGCGACCGCATGGACAAGACGATAACCGTGCTGATCGAGCGAAAGGTCCAGCACCCGGTGTACGGCAAGATCGTGCGTCGATCATCCAAGCTGCATGCCCATGACGAGAACAACGAGTCACGTACGGGCGACACGGTGATGGTCGTAGAGTGCCGGCCGTTGTCCAAAACCAAATCCTGGATGCTGCACAGCATCGTTGAGCGTGCGCGCGAGGTTTGAAGCTGAGACCTTCAGCTCATGAGATTAAGGGTGTAACCGATGATTCAGACTGAAACCATGCTGGATATCGCTGACAACAGCGGCGCGCGCCGCGTCCAGTGCATCAAGGTGCTGGGCGGGTCCCATCGCCGCTATGCGGGGATCGGCGACATCATCAAGGTTACGGTGAAGGAAGCCATTCCGCGCGGGCGGGTGCGCAAAGGTCAGGTGATGAACGCCGTGGTGGTCCGCACCCGCAAGGGTGTGCGGCGCCCGGACGGATCGATTATCCGCTTCGACCAGAACGCGGCGGTGCTGCTAAACCAGCAGAATCAGCCCGTTGGAACCCGGATTTTCGGGCCGGTCACTCGGGAGCTGCGAACCGAGAACTTCATGCGGATCATCTCGCTCGCTCCGGAGGTGCTCTAGGTAATGCTGAAGATCAAGAAAGACGATGAGGTCGTTGTCATCAGCGGCCGGGACAAGGGAAAGCGGGGCGGCGTGCTGCGCGTGCTCGCTGACGGTCGGTTGCTCGTCGGCGGGGTCAACATGGTCAAGAAGCATCAGAGACCAAACCCGAACATCGGCCAGCAGGGCGGCATCGTCGACCAGGAAGCTCCCATCGAGGTATCCAACGTCGCGATCTGGAATCCGGACGAGGAGCGCGCTGATCGGGTGGGCTTTCGCGAGGAGGACGGCCGCAAGGTACGCGTATTCAAATCAACCGGCAAGGTCATCGAAGAGTAAGGGCAATGGCTGACTTGTATCGACGCTATATGGACGAGATCCGGCCGAGGCTGCAGGAGGAGCTGGGTATCTCCAACATCATGCGGGTCCCGCGGCTGGAAAAGATCACCCTGAACATGGGGGTGGGAGAGGCCGTGGGTGATCGCAAGATCATGGACAGCGCGGTTGGCGATCTCACGGTGATTTCAGGCCAGAAGCCCATCGTCACCAACGCCCGGAAATCCGAAGCGGCGTTCAAGATTCGAACCGGCTGGCCCGTGGGCTGCAAGGTGACGCTGCGTCGCGCCAGAATGTTCGAGTTCCTGGAGCGGCTGATCGGGATCGCGATCCCGCGCATGCGCGACTTCCGGGGACTCAACCCGCGGTCTTTCGACGGCCGGGGTAACTTCTCCATGGGGATTACGGAGCAGATCGTCTTCCCGGAGATCGACTACGACAAGATCGACAAAATCCGTGGTCTCGACATCACGGTCACCACTACTGCAAAGACGGACGATGAAGGTCGCGCGCTTCTGCGAGCCTTTGATTTTCCGTTCAGAAACTGATTTGGGATAGCTCGAGTTATGGCAAAGGTTTCGATAATTGAGCGTGAGAAGAAGCGCACCCGCATGGTGGCCAAGTACGCTGCCAAGCGCGCCGCTCTGAAAGCGATCATCAACAACCGTGAGGCGTCCGACGAGGAGCGTTGGGAAGCGCAGCTGAAGCTGCAGCGTCTGCCCCGCAACGCCAGCCCCGTGCGGCTGCAGCGTCGTTGCGGGATCACCGGTCGCCCCCATGGCGTGTACCGCAAGTTCGGTCTCGGCCGGAACAAGCTGCGCGAGGCGGCAATGCGTGGCGACGTTCCGGGCCTGGTCAAGGCGAGCTGGTAAGAGGTGCGACCATGACGATGCAAGACCCCATTGCTGACCTGTTGACGCGTATTCGCAACGCCCAGCGTGCCAGCCACGAGTCGGTTGAAATTCCCTGCTCCAAGATAAAGGCCGCGGTCTGCGAGGTGCTCAAGGAAGAGGGCTACATCGGGGACTTCAGCGTCGACGATGCGGCCAAGCCGACGCTCAATATCGGTTTGCGATATCACGAAGGCAGGCCCGTGATAGAGGAAATCAAGCGGATCAGCCGCCCCGGTTTGCGCATCTACAAGGCGTGCGATGAGCTGCCTAAGGTGCGTGGCGGGCTTGGCGTGGCGATCGTGAGCACCAACAAGGGTGTCATGACCGACCGGCAGGCTCGGGCCATGGGTGTGGGCGGCGAAGTGCTGTGCACCGTATTTTGACGAGGTAGGCGATGTCCCGAGTAGCGAACAGTCCCATCGCGGTTCCCCCAGGTGTCGAGGTGAAGTTGGATGGGCAGCACATCAGGGTGAAGGGCTCCAAGGGCGAGCTCGACATGAATGTCCACCAGAATGTGGAGATCACCCAGAACGACGGGGCTCTCCAGGTCGCCGCGCGGTCGCCTGAAAAGCAGTCCCGGGCAATGGCGGGCACCACGCGTGCGCTCGTGTTCAACATGGTGACTGGAGTGTCCACGGGCTTCGAACGCCGGCTGCAGCTCCAGGGGGTGGGTTACAGAGCGCAGGCTCAGGGCAACAAGCTGAATCTGCAGCTCGGCTTCTCCCATCCGGTTGAGTACGAGCTTCCCGAGGGGATCTCCGTGGAGACCCCCAGCCAGACGGAAATCGTCGTCACGGGTGCGGATAAGCAGCAGGTGGGCCAGGTTTCCTCCGAGATTCGCGCCTTCCGACCGCCGGAGCCATACAAGGGCAAGGGCGTTCGGTATGCGAACGAGCGGGTGCGGCGCAAGGAAGCCAAGAAGAAGTAGCGCGGAACAGGGTTCTGAACAGGTTGAGTTTGCATGAACGTTAAGAAAACGGCCCGATTGAGGCGCGCGCGCCGCGGCAGGATGAACATGCGCGAACGCGCAGCGGTGCGTCTGACCGTCAATCGCACGCCCAGGCACATTTATGCCCAGGTGATCTCTGGCTCTGGCGATCGGGTGCTGGCGGCGGCGTCCACGTTGGAGCAGTCGCTGCGCAGCGGCAACACGGGCAATGTCGACGCTGCAGCACAAGTGGGCAAACTCATCGCGGAGCGCGCGAAGTCGGCGGGCATCAGCCAGGTGGCCTTCGATCGCTCCGGTTACAAGTATCACGGCCGCGTGAGGGCGCTTGCTGAAGCGGCGCGCGAAGGCGGCTTGGAGTTCTAACTATGGCGTATACGGACGAAGTGCGTGAAGAGGGCCTGGTCGAAAAGCTGGTCCAGGTCAATCGCGTTGCCAAGGTTGTCAAAGGCGGCCGCATATTCGGGTTCACCGCGCTGACGGTCGTCGGTGACGGCAATGGACGCGTGGGCTTCGGGCGCGGCAAAGCGCGGGAAGTGCCCATGGCGATTCAGAAAGCCATGGAAGCGGCGCGCCGCAACATGGTGGACGTAGACCTCAACGGCTCGACCATCTGGTACGCGGTCACTGAGCGCCACGGCGCGTCCAAGGTTTACATGCAGCCTGCATCGGAAGGCACCGGCGTCATTGCCGGCGGCACCATGAGGGCGCTTCTAGAAGCCGCCGGCGTGCACAACGTGCTCGCCAAGTGCTACGGGTCTACGAATCCGGTGAACGTGATTCGAGCGACCTTCAAAGCGCTCACGAGTGTTCATTCCCCGGACGCCGTGGCCGCGAAACGGGGCAAGACTCTCGAGGAGATCGGCGCGGCCTGAAGCGGGGCGGCAAAGGCAGTTTGAGGAAGTTGTGGTCATGAGCGGTAATTCGATTCGAGTCACGTTGGTCAAAAGCCCTGCGGGTCGGCTGAAAAAGCACCGAGCCTGCGTCGCTGGCCTTGGCCTGCGGCGCATCGGGCACAGCGTCGAGGTGGAGGACACACCGGCGGTGCGCGGCATGATTAATCGAGTCAGCTACATGGTCCGGGTTGAAGGAGAGTAACGATGCGGCCGAATGACATCTCTCCCGCGTCGGGCAGCAAGCCGGGTAAAAGGCGGGTGGGCCGTGGCCCCGGATCCGGCTGGGGCAAAACGGCCGCGCGGGGCCAGAAAGGCCAGAAAGCCCGGTCCGGCGGAAGCGTTCCGGCCTGGTTCGAAGGTGGTCAGCTGCCGCTCCAGATGCGGGTTCCGAAGTTCGGCTTCCGCTCGCGGGTCGGTATGACCACCGCGGAGGTGCGACTGGGCGAGATAGGTAAAGTCGAAGGCGACGTGGTCGACCTCGACGCGTTGAAGGCGGCCAACGTGCTGTCGCGGAACGTCAAGCGGGCGCGAATCATGCAGTCCGGGCGCGTGGAGCGACCGCTTACCGTCAAGGGTTTGATCGTGACCAAAGGCGCGCGCAGCGCCATCGAAGCGGCCGGGGGCAAGGTAGAAGACTGATGGCGACCAACGCGGGTCAACTCACGGGCGTGCAGGCGGGCTTGAGCGAGCTTCGCTCCCGGCTGCTGTTCGTCCTGATCGCGCTCCTGGTTTATCGCATGGGGACCCACATCCCGGTTCCCGGCATCAATCCGGATCGCCTGGCTGCGCTGTTCGATCAGCAGCAGGGCGGCATTCTGGATCTTTTCAACATGTTCTCGGGCGGCGCGCTGGAGCGGATGAGCATACTCGCGCTGGGTGTGATGCCTTACATCACCTCCAGCATCATCATGAATCTGATGACCATGATGTACCCGAGCCTCCAGCAGCTGCGAAAGGAGGGGGAGTCGGGACGGCGCAAGATCACCCAGTACACCCGCTACGGCTGCCTGCTGATCGCGCTCATTCAGGGCACCTCTCTTTCGGTCACTCTGGCGAATCAGGGCCTGGCTTTCTCCGCTAACTTCGCCTTCTTCTTCGTCGCGACCACGACGCTGGTCACCGGCGCGTTGTTCATGATGTGGCTCGGCGAGCAGATCACGGAACGCGGGGTCGGTAACGGCATCTCTCTCATCATCTTCTCGGGAATCGTCTCCGGATTTCCGGCCGCCATCGGGCAGTCTTTCGAAGCCGCGCGGCAGGGCGACATCAACATCATCGTGCTGCTGTTCATCGCGGCATTGGCGGTGGCCATCGTCGGTTTCGTCGTGTTCGTCGAGCGCGGCCAGCGCCGGATCACAGTGAACTACGCCAAGCGACAGCAGGGTCGCCGGGTGTTCCAGGGCCAGAGCAGCCACCTGCCTCTGAAGATCAACATGGCGGGCGTGATCCCCGCCATCTTTGCTTCGAGCCTTCTGCTGGCGCCGGCCTCCATGGCCCAGTGGTTCGGAAACAGCCCGGGAATGGACTGGCTCCAGCAGATCGCCCTCGTGCTCTCGCCAGGGCAGCCGCTGTATATCCTGATGTTCGCGGCGGGCATCATTTTCTTCAGTTTCTTCTACACCGCGATCATGTTCGATCCGAAGGACATGGCGGACAACCTCAAGCGGCAGGGCGCTTACGTTCCCGGAATCCGTCCGGGCCAGCAGACGGCTCGCTACATTGATGACGTGATCACCCGCTTGACCGTGTTCGGGGCGCTTTACGTGACGATGGTCTGTCTGCTGCCGGAGTTCATGATCGTGGCCTTCAACGTCACGTTTCAGCTTGGCGGTACCGCCCTGCTCATCGTGGTGGTGGTCGCCATGGATTTCATGTCTCAGGTGCAGGCGCATCTGATGTCGAGCCAGTACGCGAAGCTCATGGAGAAATCTAACCTCAAGGGCTATGGCCGATCGGGCCGGCCGAGGTAGGGAGTCGTTATGAAAGTAAGAGCATCGGTTAAGCGGATGTGTCGAAACTGCAAGATCATCAAGCGCAATGGTGTGGTTCGGGTGATCTGCAGCGCCGAGCCGCGGCACAAGCAGCGGCAGGGCTGACTAGGAGCATTTGAATGGCACGAATTGCCGGAATCAACATACCGGACAACAAGCACGCGGTCGTATCGCTGACCTATATTTTCGGGATCGGTCGCACCACGGCGGCGAAGATCTGCGAGGCGGCCGGGGTGAACCCCTCGAGCAAGATTCAGGACCTGGACGAGGCCAATCTCGACGCCATCAGGGCAGAGGTGGCGAAGTTCACCGTGGAAGGCGACCTGCGGCGTGCCGTGTCCATGAACGTCAAGCGGTTGATGGATCTGGGTTGCTACCGCGGGATTCGCCACCGGCGCGGGCTGCCGGTTCGGGGTCAGAGAACGCGCACCAACGCGCGCACTCGCAAAGGTCCCCGTCGTCCAATCAGGAAATAGATATGGCTGAGAAGAAAAAGGCGAAGCGGGTGGTGATCGACGGCGTGGCGCACGTGCACGCGTCGTTCAACAACACCATCATCACCATCAGCGACCGGCAGGGCAATGCGCTGTGCTGGGCGACGGCGGGCGGCTCGGGCTTCCGCGGCTCTCGCAAGAGCACGCCGTTTGCTGCCCAGGTCGCGGCCGAGCGCGTATCCAACACGGCGCTCGAGCACGGGATGAAAAGCGTGGATGTCTACATCAAGGGTCCGGGACCGGGCCGCGAGTCCGCCGTTCGCGCTCTCAACGCGGCGGGCCTTCGAATCAACAGCATCGCTGATGTGACCCCCATTCCTCACAACGGCTGCCGCCCGCCGAAGCGGCGTCGTGTCTGACGAGCAAGGGAGAGATAGACGACCATGGCTCGATACATAGGACCAAAACTCAAGCTTTCGCGCCGCGAGGGCACCGACCTGTTTCTCAAGAGCGGCGTACGCCCCATCGACTCGAAGTGCAAGCTCGAGCAGCCTCCCGGTCAGCATGGTGCTCGGCGCGGCAGGTTGTCCGACTACGCGATCCAGCTGCGTGAAAAGCAGAAAGTCAGACGCCTTTACGGCGTCCTCGAGAAGCAGTTCCGCAACTACTACAAGAAGGCGGAACGACAGAAGGGCGCCACCGGCGAAAACCTGCTCAGGCTTTTGGAATGCCGCCTGGACAACGTGGTGTATCGCATGGGCTTCGGGGCGACCAGAGCGGAATCACGGCAGCTGGTCTCGCACAAGGCCATCACGGTGAACGGTTCGCTGGTCAACATCCCCTCCTACCAGGTGGCCGCCGATGACGTGGTCGGCGTGTATGAAAAGGCACGCGGGCAGCTGCGCATCCAGTCGGCTATGCAGCTGGCCAGCCAGCGGGCGCCGGTGGAATGGGTGGACGTGGACCCGACCAAGCTCGAGGGCGTGTACAGGCGCCCGCCGGATCGGGAAGAGCTGCCGCCGGAGATCAACGAGAACCTCATCGTGGAGCTCTACTCCAAGTAAGGGCCCGAAGAGTAACTGAACACTCCAGATATCAGGAGACGAAACATATGGCACAGTCGGTAACCGAATTTCTGACCCCACGCCACATCGACATAGAGGCCAGCAGCCCGACCCGGGCGAAGGTGACGCTGGAGCCTCTCGAGCGGGGCTTCGGTCACACGCTGGGCAACACGCTGCGGCGCATTCTGCTGTCATCCATGCCGGGCTGCGCGATCACCGAGGTGCAGATCGACGGCGTGCTGCACGAGTACAGCACCCTCGAAGGCGTGCAGGAAGACGTCATCAACATCCTGCTCAACCTGAAAGGGATCGCTGTGATTCTCCACAGCCAGGACGAGGCGGTAATCACCCTGAACAAGGACGGCGCTGGCCAGGTGACGGCCGGTGACTTCCAGCTGACTCAGGACGTGGAGATCGCGAATCCGGATCACTTGATCTGCTCTCTAAACGACAACGGCGCCATTCGCCTGGAAGCCCGTGTCACGCGCGGTCGGGGCTACGTGCCGGCCGACAGCCGTGAAGAGGAAGAGGACTCCCGGCCGATCGGTGTGCTCAGCCTCGACGCTACCTTCAGCCCGATTCGTCGGGTCGCCTACGGCGTCGAGAGCGCCCGGGTCGAGCAGCGAACCGACCTGGACAAGCTCGTGCTGGATCTGGAGACCAACGGGACCATAGAGCCCGAGGAGGCGATCCGCCGGGCGGCGACCATTCTCCAGCAGCAGCTGGCGGTGTTCGTGGACCTGGAGAGCGAGGGCGAGCCTGTCGCGGAGGAGAAGGAAGACGAGATCGACCCGATCCTCATCCGACCCGTGGACGATCTCGAGCTCACGGTGCGCTCGGCCAACTGTCTCAAGGCGGAAAACATCTACTACATCGGCGACCTCATTCAGCGCACCGAGGTTGAGCTGCTCAAGACCCCCAATCTCGGTAAGAAATCACTGACCGAGATCAAGGACGTCCTGGCGTCTCGCGGTCTGTCCCTTGGCATGCGCCTGGAGAACTGGCCTCCGGCCAGTCTCAGAGGCAGCGACAAGGTCGCCTGAAGAGGTCGCCTGAAGAGGTCGCCTGAAGAGGTCGAGGAAGGCCGGAGGTGGTGATCTCGGGCCGTCGTCGCGGCAAAGGCGCGGAGTAACTTAGGAAGCAGTCATGCGACATCGCAAGAGTGGACGACATCTCAATCGCACGAGCTCACACCGGCAGGCTATGTTCCGTAACATGGCCGCGTCGCTCATTGAGCACGAGGTCATCAAGACGACGCTCCCCAAAGCGAAAGAGCTCCGGCGCGTCGCCGAGCCTCTCATCACCCTCGCGAAGGAAGACAGCGTCGCCAACCGGCGCCTGGCATTCGCGCGCACGCGCAGCGACGCGGCGGTGGGTAAGCTGTTCGTAGAGTTGGGACCGCGCTACAAAGATCGCCCGGGCGGCTACACCCGCATCCTGAAATGCGGCAATCGGGCGGGCGATGCGGCGCCCATGGCGTTCATCGAGCTGGTGGATCGTCCCGTGGTCGACGAGTTCGACGAAGACGAGTTCGATGCGGCGGACGAGCAGGCGGACGAAGCAGAAGAGCTGGAAGCCGAGGAGAAGGGCTGAGCCTGGCGCGAAGGCACCTACCCCAGCATCTTCTTGAGAAAACGCCCGGTGTGAGAGCCACGCTTTCTGGCGAGATGCTCCGGGGTCCCTGCGGCCACCACCCGGCCGCCGCCAGAGCCGCCCTCGGGCCCCAGGTCCACCACCCAGTCGGCCGTCTTGATGACGTCCAGGTTGTGCTCGATCACGACCACCGTATTTCCCTGATCGCGCAGACGGTGCAGCACGTCCAGCAGCTGGGCGATGTCGTGGAAGTGAAGGCCCGTAGTGGGCTCGTCCAGGATGTACAGGGTCTTGCCGGTGTCCCGCTTGGAAAGCTCCCTGGACAGCTTGACGCGTTGCGCCTCGCCGCCTGAAAGCGTCGTCGCGCTCTGTCCGAGGGCGATGTATGACAGCCCCACGTCCACCAGGGTCTGAAGCTTGCGTGCAAGCATGGGAACCGCGTCGAAAAATTCCCGGGCTTCCTCCACGGTCATCTCCAGGACCTCGTGGATGTTCCTGCCTTTGTAGCGGACGTCGAGCGTCTCCCGGTTGTAGCGTTTGCCTTTGCAGACGTCGCATGGCACGTATATGTCGGGAAGGAAGTGCATCTCCACCTTGATGACGCCGTCACCCTGACACGCCTCGCAGCGCCCGCCCTTGACGTTGAAGCTGAAGCGGCCGGGCTTGTAACCCCGGGTCCTGGCCTCCTGGGTCTGAGCGAAGAGCTCACGGATCGGCGTGAACAGACCCGTATACGTTGCCGGATTGGAGCGCGGCGTGCGGCCGATGGGGCTCTGGTCGATGTCGACCACCTTGTCGACATGATTCAGACCCAGAACCTCCTCCACGGGTGCCGGCGTCAGCGTGGTTGCTTTGTTGAGTCTGGTAGCTGCCACGGGGTAGAGAGTGTGGTTGATCAGCGTCGACTTGCCCGAGCCGGAAACGCCGGTTACGCAGGTCAGCAGGCCGCACGGTATCTCGACCGACACGGACTGAAGATTGTTGCCGGTGGCGCCGATGATGCGGATGGTCTCCTCCTCGACGAACGCCGTCCGCTTTTCAGGCACGGGAATCTTCTTCCTACCGGAGAGATACTGGCCGGTGATGGAGCGCCTGGATTTCAGGATCTTCTCGAGACTGCCGGCGGCAACCACGCAGCCGCCGTGCACGCCGGCCCCTGGTCCGATGTCGATGATGTGGTCTGCGGAGCGGATCGCCTCCTCGTCGTGCTCTACCACCAGCACCGTGTTTCCCAGATCGCGAAGGTGCTCCAGAGTCTTGAGCAGCCGGGCGTTGTCCCGCTGGTGCAGGCCGATGGAAGGCTCGTCGAGGATGTACATGACGCCGACCAGGCCGGCGCCGATCTGGCTTGCCAGGCGGATGCGCTGGGCTTCCCCCCCCGAAAGCGTCTCGGCGCTGCGGTCCAGGGTGAGATAGTTGAGCCCAACGTCGACCAGAAACCGCAGACGGGCGCGAATCTCCTTGAGGATCTTGTCGGCGATCTCTCCCCGTCGCCCCGACAGCTTGAGCTCGTCGAAGTAGGCCAGGGAGCCCTCCACGGACCCGGACGTTATCTCCGGCAGGCTGACGCCGTCGATGAAGACGTTGCGCGACGCCTCGCGCAGCCGCGTGCCGCCGCAGTCGGGGCAGCTCCTGACCCGAAGGTACTTCTGCAGGTTCTCTCGGACCAGGCTGGAGTCGGTCTCGTGATAACGGCGCTCCATGTTCGGTATCACGCCCTCAAACCGGTGCCGGCGATGGATCACGTCGCCGCGGTCGTTGGCGTAGCTGAAATCGATCCGCTCTCTGCCGCTGCCGTAGAGGATTGCGTCCCGATGCTTTTTGGGCAGCTTTCGGAAAGGCGTCTCCACGTCGAAGCCGTAGTGGGCTGCAAGAGAGGAGAGCATGTGGAAGTAGTAAACGTTGCGCCGGTCCCAGCCGCGTATGGCGCCTTCGGCCAGCGTCAGCTCCTCGTCCTGGACCACCAGGCCGGGATCGAAAAACTGCTTCACCCCAAGGCCGTCGCAAGCCTGGCAGGCGCCGGCGGGGTTGTTGAAGGAGAACATGCGGGGCTCGAGCTCGGATATGCTGTACCCGCAGGCGGGACATGCGAACCTTGCCGAGAAAACGAGTTCCGGCTCGTCGGCATCGTCCATGGACGCCACCTTCGCGATCCCCTCGGCGAGATCTAGAGCGGTTTCGAAGGATTCAGCGAGCCGCTGCTGCGCATCCGCCCGGATACGCAGCCGGTCGATGACGGCTTCCACGGTGTGCTTTTTGTTCTTCTCCAGGTTTGGCGGGTGGTCGAGATCGACCACGATGCCGTCGATCCGGGCTCTGATGAAGCCGTTTGCCATGAGTTCCTGAAAGACATGCAGGTGCTCGCCCTTACGTTCGGTGACCACGGGCGCGAGGACCATTACCCGCTTGTCCTCCGGCAGGCCGAGAACCTGGTCCACCATCTGGCTGACCGTCTGGGCGTCAAGGGGCAGGTCGTGGTTGGGGCAACGCGGCTCGCCGACCCTCGCGTACAGCAGCCGCAGATAGTCATAGATCTCGGTGATCGTACCCACGGTGGAGCGGGGATTGTGCGAGGTGGACTTCTGCTCGATGGAGATGGCCGGGGACAGGCCCTCGATATGGTCGACGTCCGGCTTCTCCATCATCGACAGGAACTGGCGGGCGTAGGCCGAGAGGGACTCCACGTAGCGGCGCTGCCCCTCCGCATAGAGGGTGTCGAAGGCAAGCGAGGACTTTCCGGATCCCGATAGCCCAGTGATCACCACGAGCCGATCGCGGGGTATGTCCAGATTGACGTTTTTAAGATTGTGGGTGCGTGCCCCGCGAACCGCGATGCTGTCCAATGCGCGTGCCTTATGCCCTGCCAGCGCGGCTCGCCGACCCTAGCTTGCGCTGATTGACCCCGGAAGTGGGGAAACCCGGCAACATAAACCGATCCCTACTCAGGGGCAAGCTGGACCATCGCTTACGGACTTTTCACGGCGCCGTGCTAGACTGCGGGCCTGGAGTTTTCTGGGCATTTGAACGGGTAAGAGGCAACGGGAAAAAGGCTATGGCGCGGGGTATCAACAAAGTCATTCTCATCGGCAATCTGGGCAGGGATCCTGAGACGCGCTACTCCCAGGGCGGCAATGCGGTCACCAGCTTCAGCGTCGCCACCACGGAAAACTGGCGGGACCGCCAGTCGGGCGAGCAGCAGGAACGCACTGAGTGGCACAACGTGGTGTGCTTCGCGCGCCTTGCCGAGATCGCGGGTGAGTATCTGCGCAAGGGCTCGAAGGTTTACATCGAGGGCAGCCTTCGTACCAGCAGCTGGGAGCAGGACGGTCAGAAACGCTACCGGACTGAGGTCATGGCGAGGGACCTGCAGATGCTCGACAGCCGCGGGGGCGGTCAGGGCGGCCAGGGCGGCGGGTTCGAATCAGCTGCGCCCGCAGCGTCCGAGAACGCGCCAACGCTGGCGGACGACGACTTCGACGACGACATTCCCTTCTAGTCCCGGAATTTGTTGACCAGCCGGGTCAGCTCCTGGAGGCGTTCCCGGGGCAGCTGCAGCTGCAGCAGGCTCTGCTTGATCTCGGGTTCTATGGGAAGCAGCTCGGCCAGGCGGGCGCCCACCGACCGCGCGTCGGCGAAGTCGATTTCCAACCCGAGCTTCTGCACCCCGGGATGTTTCACCAGCTCTTTGAGGATGTCGACCAGAGGGGCGTGCTCTGATGGCACGGTGCTATCGGGCTCGGCCGGCAGGAAGTCCACCGTTCCGAGCAGCAGGTGGTCGGCCTGCTCCCGGGTCGATACCACGCGGAATTTGCGGCCACCCCGGACGATGATGCCGAGCCGTCCGTTCGGCAGCTGATTGAAGTCGACGATGTGGGCTTCGGTGCCTACCTCGAAAATCGCGGGCTGGTTGGCGAGCGGATCCAGGCGAGCGTCGCTGCCCGCACCCCGTATGAGCACGACGCCGAAGGGGATCGACTCCCGCGTGCAGCGGCTCACCATGTCCAGGTAGCGGGTTTCGAATATCTGCAAAGGCAACCGGCCGCCGTCGAAAAGAACGACGCGCAGGGGGAACAGCGGGATCTCCATCGGAGAACCTTAGCACGCTGCTGCATCGCAGTCGCGCTGCGGTCGCGAAAGGGGGTGCTTGCCGTTAGACTGCGCAGCCGTGGACTGGCTGCAGATCATCATCCTTGCCCTGGTGCAGGGCATCACGGAGTTCCTGCCGATCTCCAGCTCGGCTCATCTCATCCTCCCGGCATTGCTCACCGAGTGGCCCGATCAGGGGCTGGCGTTCGACATAGCCGTGCATGCGGGCACGCTGCTGGCCGTGCTGTCTTACTTTCGCCGCGAGATCGGCCGCTTCGCTGCCAGTGGTGCCCGTTTGCTGGCCCGCGGGCAGCGGGATGACGACGCCGACCTGCTTCTCAAGCTGATTGCCGCGACGTTGCCCATCGTTCTGGTGGGCTATCTCGCGCACGACTGGGTGGAGTCCAGCCTGCGCACTGTGCCCGTCATCGCTTCTGCCACCATCGTCTTTGCGCTTGCTCTGTGGTGGGCGGACGGGCGCCGGAGCGGCGCCGATCATCCGTCGTGGACGGCGGCAATGCTCATCGGCGCTGCGCAGGTCATCGCCATCGTGCCCGGCACCTCCCGGTCGGGTATTACCATGACGGCCGCGCTGCTGCTGGGCTTGAGTCGTACGGGTGCCGCCCGGTTCTCCTTTCTGCTCTCCATACCCACGATTCTGGGCGCGGCCGTGCTGGAAGCGGCGTCTCTGGGTGCCGGCGAGCATGCGGTTCGATGGGCGGAGCTGGTCGCCGGCGCGGTGCTTGCCGGGGCAGGCGCCTACTGCTGCATACACTTTTTCGTGAAGCTGGTGGAGCGGACGGGGATGCTGCCCTACGTCGTCTATCGGCTGATGCTGGGCACCTTGCTGCTCGGTCTCGCCCTGTGATCGTCGCGCGCTGACCTCCGGTATACTTGCCGGTCCCTAATCTCTGGGCCAAATGCCCCCGAAAGTCATGACAGACATTGCCGCTTACATGGGCGAGGTCGCCAGGAGCGCTCGCGCTGCCTCCAGAGTGATCGCTGCGGCCTCCAGCGACAGCAAGTCAAGGGCGCTCAAAGCCATGGTGGAGGCTCTCGATGAAGATCGGGAAACGCTGAAGCGGGCTAACGAGGTCGACGTGCGCGCCGCGGGAGACAAGGGCGTCGATCAGCCCCTCATCGATCGTCTGGTTCTCGACGATCGTGCCATCGACCGAATGCTGGAAGGCGTCCTCCAGGTGGACAAGCTGGCCGATCCGGTGGGGGAGATCACCGATCTGGCCTACCGTCCGACGGGCATTCAGGTGGGGCGGATGCGCGTGCCCCTGGGTGTGATCGGGATCATCTACGAATCGCGCCCGAACGTGACCGCGGACGCTGCCAGCCTGTGTTTGAAGTCGGGCAACGCCTGCATCCTTCGGGGCGGTTCGGAAGCCATCGAGTCGAACCGAGCCATCGCCGCGGGAATTGCCCGTGGCCTGGCCGCGGCAGGACTGCCGGAGACGGTCGTCCAGCTCGTCGACACGACGGATCGCGATGCGGTGGGAGAGCTGCTCAAGGCGGATCGGTTCGTGGACGTCATCGTGCCTCGGGGAGGCAAGGGCCTGATCGAGCGCATCACCCGGGAATCACGAATCCCGGTCATCAAGCACCTCGACGGCGTGTGCCACGTCTACATCGACGACGCCGCTGACCTGGAGATGGCGGCCGCCATCGCCGTCAACTCCAAGATCGAGAAGTACGCGGTCTGCAACGCCATGGAGACGCTGCTGGTGGCCAACGGCGTAGCCGATCGGGTCCTGCCCGTGCTCGGCGACCGGTTTCGCCAGGCGGGCGTGGAATTGCGAGGCTGCGAGCGGGCTCGGGCCGCCTTTTCGGACATGAAACCGGCAACCGAGGAAGACTGGCGGGAGGAGTATCTCGGGCCGGTGCTGGCGGTGAGGGTGGTGGAGGGGATCGACGAGGCGATCGCTCACATCAACACCTACGGGTCCCAGCATACGGACGCCATCGTCTCCAACGACTATGGCAGAACCCGTCGATTTCTTGCGGAGGTGGACTCGGCGTCGGTCATGGTCAACGCCTCGACCCAGTTTGCAGATGGCTTCGAATTCGGCCTGGGAGCCGAGATCGGCATCTCGACGGACAAGCTCCATGCCCGTGGCCCGGTGGGCCTCGAAGGCCTCACGTCGCAGAAGTTCGTGGTCTTCGGCGGCGGAGAGATCCGGCACCGTTGATTGCTCTGTTTGGCGGCACCTTCGATCCGGTTCACCGGGGACATCTGCACGGCGCGGCCACGGTCTGCGAGGCGCTCGGCCTCGAAGCCATCTCCATGGTGCTGTCCGCCCGGCCGGGTCACCGCGCTTCGCCGGGAGCGTCCGCCGAGCACCGCTGGGAGATGTTGTGCCTGGCGTGCGCCGACGATGGGCGCCTGGTTCCGGATGATCGCGAGCTTCATCGTGACCGGCCGTCCTACACGGTGGAGACGCTGCTGGAGGTCCGCGGAGAAATCGGTGACGAGTCCCTGGTCTGGGTGCTCGGCAGCGACGCCTACGCAGATCTGACCAGCTGGCATCGCTGGGGTGAAGTTCTGGATCTGACCAACCTCGTGGTGCTGGAGCGGCCGGGCGGGCCGAGCCGCTGGGCCCCGCCCCTGGATGGAATCAGCCGTCGTCACCGGGTCGAGGGGATGCTAGACGCGCCGTGGGGACAGATTCTCTTCCTGAAAGCTCCCATGCAGGAGGTGTCCGCCTCGGAAATTCGCGCAGCCATCGCCGGCGGGCGCCCCGTGGCGCATTTGCTCCCGGAGCGAGTGGCAACATATATTAGTCGGCACGGACTATACGGAGCACCGAGTGACAGCTGAGGCCCTGCGCGATCTGGTCGTGGATGCGTTGGAAGAACGGAAAGGCCGCGACGTCGTGGCGATGGACGTGACCAAGAGTACCGACATCACGGATTTCATGATCATCGCCAGCGGCACCTCCAATCGGCATGTGAAGGCACTTGTCGATCAGGTGGTGGAGTCGGCGAAAGCCGGCGGTAACCCGCCGCTCGGCGTGGAGGGCCGTGAAACCCACGAGTGGGTGCTGGTGGATCTCGGTGACGTGCTCGTGCACGTGATGCAGGCCGACACTCGGGCATTCTACGACCTCGAGCGGCTCTGGTCCGACATACCGTTGGACTCCGAAACGCTCAACTGAGGCGCCCGGGAAGGCTGCCATGAAGATCCGGGTCATCGCCGTGGGCGCACGACCTCGGCCCTGGGTTGCCGACGGGTTTCGCGAGTACGCCAGGCGGTTGCCGCGGGAAATGCCGCTGTCTCTTGTGGAGGTGGCGCCCGGCGGGGGCCGTGGCCGGTCTGCCGAGCAGGTCGTGGCGATGGAATCGGAACGATTACTCAGCCACCTGGGTCCAAGAGACTGGGTCGTCGCCCTGGATGTAGGAGGTGAGGGTTGCAGCACCCGGGAACTGGCGCTGAGCCTGGAGAGCTGGCGGATGCAGGGGCGGGACGTCGCTTTCCTCATTGGGGGCGCCGAAGGGCTCGCGCCCACGTGCCTGGCTCGTGCTGACATGGCGCTGTCGCTGTCCGAGCTGACTTTCCCCCACGAGATGGTGAGGGTAATCCTGGCGGAGCAGATCTACCGGGCCTGGACCATTCTCTCCGGCCACCCCTATCATCGGGACTGACATGCCGCCTGTTCTCGCACTCAAAGACAGCTCGTCCGAACGCCGGTCCTTCTCTGCCCGGGCCGCGGTGCTGTTCGCGCTCGCTACCTGCCTCGTATCCGTCCTGATACTCCGTCTGCTGCAGCTGCAGGTGTGGGAGTACGACACGTACCGGACCCGGTCGGAAGAGAATCGCATACAGGTTCAGCCGCTGGCGCCTCCACGAGGGCTAATTTTTGATCGCAACGGCGTGCTGCTGGCCGACAATCGTCCCGTTCACAGCCTTGCTCTGGTGCGCGAACGAATAGCCGACCTCGATGCCCTCATCACCGAGCTGGGCTCGCTGGTCAGCATCAGCGAGGCGGAGATCGAAAGCCTCCGCGGCCGCCTGCTGCGACGCCGACGGCCCTACGAGCCGGTGGCGCTCAAGCTGACGCTCAGCGAGGAAGACATCGCCGTGCTTGCCGTAAACCGCCACCGGCTCGTCGGCGTTGAGATCTCCACCCAACTCGTCCGCTACTACCCCTTTGGTCCGCTTCTTGCGCACGCTGTGGGCTCGGTTCGACGAGTCACCGAGGACGATCTGCGCGAGCTAGACCCCGTTCGCTACAGCGCCACTAAATTTGTCGGGCGCAGAGGGGTGGAGCGCTTTTACGAACGCTCGCTGCACGGCGAGGTGGGCTATCAGAGGGTGGAGACCGATGCCCACGGTCGGATCCGCCAGGTGCTGGAGATCAATGAGCCTGCGGCCGGTCAGAACATCACGCTTCAGCTGGACAGCCGCCTGCAGATTGCCGCGTCGGCTGCCCTGGGAGATCGGCGCGGCGCCATCGTGGCCTTGGACCCCCGCAGCGGTGGCGTGCTGGCCCTGGTGAGTCACCCGCAGTACGACCCCAACCAGTTCGTGACCGGCATGACGTCGGCCCAGTTTCGGGAGCTGACGTCCTCTCGGGACACCCCGCTGTTCAATCGTGCGATCAACGGCCAGTACGCGCCGGGCTCGACCTTCAAACCCATTGTGGGGCTCGCGGGGGTCGCGAGCGGCGTGACGAGGTGGGCGGATCAGATCGACGATCAGGGGTGGTACCAGCTGCCCGGGCAGGAGCGCATATACCGGGACTGGAGCTGGGCGGTAGACGACTCGGGAGGTCAGGGCCTCACCAACCTGACGCGAGCCATTTACCGGTCTTCCAACGTCTACTTCTACGATCTTGCCACCCGGCTGGACATCGACCGGATCGCCACCTTCGCCGCCCAGTTCGGCTACGGGCAGCGCACCGCGGTCGACATTCCCGATGCGAGCAAGGGCCTGCTGCCAACGCGGGTATGGAAGAAAGGCGCGAAGGGCGAGATCTGGTATCCGGGTGACAACGTCAACATCGGAATCGGTCAGGGCGACCTGCTCGCCACCCCGCTCCAGCTCGCCACCGTGGCGGCCGTGGTGGCCAACCGCGGAGAGTTTGTTCGCCCTCAGATGCTGCTTTCCAGCGACAGGCCGCTCCTGGAGTTCGATCCGGCCAGACCGATGCCCCGGGTAGAAGGGCCGAGCGCCGAGGATTGGGAGCGCATGGTCGATGCCATGGAAGACGTGGTGCACCGAGGCAATCGCGGGGTGGGTCAGAACGGGACCGCCTGGGCTTACATCGGTCGGAACATTCCGTATCGAATGGCCGGCAAGTCCGGCACCGCCCAGGTGGTGGAGATCAAGCAGGGCGAAGAGTACGACGAGGAGGAACTCGAGGAGTACCAGCGCAAACACGCCTGGTTCATTGCGTTTGCGCCGGCCGACGACCCGAAGATCGCGGTGTCCGTCCTGGTGGAGAATGGCGGGGGTGGCAGCTCGGTGGCGGGACCCGTTGCCCGTGAGGTCATCGATGCTTTCATGCTTCCTCAGCTGGCCGCGCGGTGAGCAATCAGGACTTCGTCAGGCACCTCCCCGGCGGCCGGGCCATGGGCGCAGGTCGCCGTCTGGTGCAGATTCACCTCGACCCGCTTCTGCTTCTGCTTCTGCTGGCCATCGTGGGCTACGGACTGGTGGTCCTCTACAGCGCCCTGAACGGCAACGAGGAGCTGTTTTCGAATCAGGCTGTGCGCATCGGCCTGGCGCTCTCGGTGATGCTGGTGGCAGCGCAGCTGGAGCCGCGCTTCTATCTGCGCTGGTCGCCCGTCGTCTACGGCGTGGGCCTGGTGCTTCTCGTGCTCGTCCTCCTAATCGGTGTGAAGGTCAAAGGCTCCCAGCGGTGGCTCGACCTGCCTGGACTGCCCAGATTCCAGCCTTCGGAGCTCATGAAGATCGCCGTGCCCATGATGGTGGCCTGGTACTTCCATGAGCGACGCCTGCCGCCGAGCTTCCGCGACGTCTGTGTCGCCATCGTCATCATCGGCCTGCCGGCCGGTTGCATCATCCTGCAGCCGGATCTGGGAACGGGCATCCTCGTGGCCTGCGCGGGCTTTGCCGTGGTGGTGCTGGCCGGCGTCTACTGGCGATGGATAGCCTTCGCCGCGTTCGGCATCGCCGCCCTTGCCCCGGGCCTTTGGTTCCTGCTTCAGGACTATCAGCGACAGCGGATCCTCACCCTGTTTGATCCCGAAAGCGATCCCCTGGGCGCCGGCTGGAACATCATTCAGTCGACGACGGCCATCGGGTCTGGCGGCGTGTGGGGCAAGGGGCTGATGCAAGGCACGCAGAGCCGCCTGGATTTCCTGCCCGAGAGCCAGACGGATTTCATCATCGCCGTCATCGGCGAGGAGCTCGGGCTGGTTGGCATTGCCTCTCTGCTCGTTCTTTATCTCGTCGTGGTCGCCCGGGGGCTGTACATCGCGACGCGCGCGGTGAATACGTATCAGCGCCTGCTGGCAGGCGCGCTGACGCTGACGTTCTTCGTTTACGTGTTCGTCAACATCGCTATGGTGAGCGGGCTGCTGCCGGTCGTCGGCGTGCCGCTGCCGCTGGTCAGCTACGGAGGCACGTCTGCGCTCACGCTCATGGCGAGTTTTGGCATCATCATGGCAATCCGCACCGAGAGGGCATGGTAGTGCGCCTGGTTTCGGGTCCCTTCTTTCACATTGGACACGTTCGGATAGGTAGATTCATGCGATACGCTTTTCTCTGGGCAACCACCCTCCTTCTCCTGTTCGGCTCCGCGCACGCGGACTTTGCCGGTCGGGCTGAGGTACGCGAGTACATTGCCGAGATGGTCCGGGAGCACGGTTTCGGGGAGGAGGAACTTGCCGACGTCTTTGCCGATGCCGATCGCAAAGAAAGCATCCTCGAGGCCATTGCCCGTCCCGCCGAGCGGGTGCTGAAGTGGCACGAGTATCGGCGGATATTCCTCGGAGAGAAGCGCATCTCTCAGGGTATCGAGTTCTGGCGCGAGCACGCCGAAACCCTGGCACGAGCAGAAGCGGCCTATGGCGTGCCGCCCGAGTACGTCGTGGCGATCATCGGGGTGGAGACTCGCTACGGGCGCAATCGGGGTGGATACCGGGTCGTGGACGCTCTGACGACGCTCGCCTTTGACTACCCGCCGCGCTCCGCTTTCTTTCGTGACGAGCTCACCCATTTTCTGCTGCTCGCCCGGGAGGAGGGCATGGATCCGCGGGATCCGAAAGGCTCCTATGCCGGCGCCATGGGATACGGTCAGTTCATTCCTTCCAGCTATCGCAGCTATGCCGTGGACTTTGACGGAGACGGTCTGCGGGATATCTGGAGCAACCCCACGGACGCCATCGGCAGCGTGGCCAACTACTTCAAGCGGCATGGCTGGCAAAGCGCGCAACCGGTGGTATTTCCCGTCGCCGCGGAGGGCGACGGGCTCTCTGCCGTGGCCAACAAGACCCTTGACCTCAAGCTGACGGTCGGTGAGCTTAAGGATATGGGCATGAGGCCGGCCGGCGAGGCCGCCGGTCTCGCCGAAGATACCGCAGCAGCGATCTTTCGTATGGAAATGGAGGATGGAGCGGAATATTGGCTAGGGCTCAAAAATTTCTACGTGATCACGCGCTACAACCGCAGCAGGCTTTACGCGCTCGCCGTTCACCAGCTCAGTCAGGAGCTCTTGGAGCGGCAGCGCAGCACCAGCGCGGTGACCCAGGCTTGGTAGTCCGCTTGCGCGCGGCGGGCTGGCTGCTGGTGCTCACCCTGGTTGCCTGCAGCGGCCCTGGCGTGCGCCCGCCAGAACGTAGCGATGGTCCGCCCGCGCACACGCCGGTTGACCTCGCCAAGCTGCCTGACCCGATACCCCGCGAGGAGCCCAAAAGCGCCCGCGGCAACCCGCCGAGCTACACGGTGATGGGGCGCACCTACCGGGTGATGGACAGCGCGGCGGGCTATGAGTCCACGGGAATCGCCAGCTGGTACGGCCGCAAGTTCCATGGACGAGCGACGTCGAGCGGCGAGACGTTCGACATGTTCGAGCTGACGGCCGCTCACACTTCGCTGCCGATTCCCACCTACGCCCGGGTGACCAATCTGCACAACGGGCGTTCCACTATCGTTCGGATCAATGATCGCGGTCCGTTTCACGCCGATCGGCTCATCGACCTTTCCTACGCGGCCGCCGTGAAGCTGGGCTTCGCGACCCGGGGCACGGCGCGGGTGCGCGTGGAGGCTTTGGTGGATAGCCCCGACTACTTTCTGCAGGCTGGTGCTTTCAGCGACATGAGCTCGGCTGATGCGCTCAAGAATGCCCTCGGCGCGCTGACCGGAGCGCGGGCCTATGTGGTGAGGGTTTCCAGCGATGCTCTGTTCCGGGTCCGTATCGGGCCGGTCAAGTCCAGGCCGGAAGCGCTTCGTTTGCAGGCGCTGATCGCGTCTTCTGACTTCGATCGCCCGCTCATACTCGAGCAATGAGCTAGAATCCACCGGAAGCGTACGAGCATGCTGAGAGGTCTTCTCATGTCGTTCTGGGCCAATCATCTCGCAGCCTTCTGTCTGGGCCTCGCGGCTGTTGCCGGTCCCGCCCACGCGGGGGAGGGGCCCATCATTCCGCCGCCGCCGAAGATCGCCGGCACCTCTTACCTCCTGGTAGATGCGGACACCATGAAGGTGCTGGTGGAAAACGAAATACATGAGCCCGTGCCACCGGCCAGCCTGACCAAGATCATGACCGGCTACATCGCCGCCGTAGAGCTGGAGGCAGGCCGGATCAGCCTGGAAGATCAGGTGCCCATCAGCGTCAAAGCGTGGCGTGCGCCCGGGTCGCGGATGTTCGTGCGGGAGGGCACCCGGGTCGGGTTGGAAGATCTGCTTCGTGGCATCATCGTACAGTCGGGCAACGATGCCAGCATCGCCATGGCCGAGCACATTGCCGGGAGTGAAGATGCTTTCGCTGACATGATGGATCAGCAGGCGATCCAGCTCGGCATGACCACGACCCAGTATCAGAACGCCACGGGCCTTCCCAGCGACGATCATTACACCTCCGCCTGGGATCTGGCGGTGCTCACCCAGTCGCTCATCAAGCGGTTTCCCGACAGCTACAAGATCTACTCCGAGCGATCTTTCGCCTTCAACGACATCGAGCAGCCCAATCGCAACCGGCTGCTCTGGCGGGACCGCACCGTGGACGGGGTCAAGACCGGGCACACCTCAGCCGCCGGCTACTGCCTGGTCGCCTCGGCCAAGCGCGGCAACATGCGATTGATTTCCGTCGTGCTGGGCACGGAAAGCGAAGAGGCCAGGATGCGCGAGAGCCAGAAGCTGCTTTCCTACGGATTTCGCTATTTCGAGACGCAGAAACTCTACGATGCCGGTGTCCCTTTGAAGACCTCGAAGATCTGGTACGGCGAGGCGGACGACATCCAGCTGGGCCTTGCAGAGGAGGTTTTCGTAACCATCCCCCGGGGCCACTACGAAGACCTCAAGGCCGAGCTCAGCGTGGTGAAGACCATCGAGGCTCCCGTAGCTGCCGGTCAGGAGCTGGGGGAACTGCGTTTGCACTTCGGTGACGAGCTGATGTTGAGCGCGCCCCTGGTCGCGTTGCAGGAAGTCAAGGAAGCAGACATGTTCTCGCGCCTGCTGGACGGCACCCGGCTCCTCTTTCGCGACCTTTTCGGCGTTGACTGAACCCCCGAAAATCGAGTTTCCCTGCGACTACCCCATCCGGGTGATCGCGGAGAATCACCTCGCGCTCCGCGAGACCGTGGTGCGGATCGTTCGCCTGCATGCCCCGGACCTGGCGGAGAGCACCGTATCGGTCAGGAACAGCCGCGAAGGCCGCTACTGCTCGGTGCGCTTCTCGATAACCGCCAGGGGGGAACCCCAGCTGCGGGCCCTGCATCGGGCTCTCATGGACGAACCCATGGTCAAGATGGTGCTGTGAGGTGGCTGATGTCCCCGTAATCGTCAGGCAGTTGGGGCGGACCCGTTACGAGCCGGTATTTCGAGCCATGCAGGTCTTCACCGAGGAACGGGCGGAGCCCACCGCCGATGAGCTCTGGTTCACCGAGCACGATCCGGTGTTCACCCAGGGTCAGGCGGGCAAGGCCGAGCACCTCCTGGCGCCGGGCGACATTCCGGTGGTGCAAACTGACCGGGGCGGGCAGGTGACCTATCACGGCCCGGGCCAGATCGTCGCCTATCTGCTGTTCGACCTGCGTCGCATGGGGCTGAGCGTGCGCGGCCTGGTCAGCGGCATCGAGGAAGCCGTCGTCAGGCTGCTGGCCGACTACGATATCCGCAGCGCGCCGCGCCGTGATGCGCCGGGGGTCTACGTGGCCGGGTCTAAGATCGCGGCTCTCGGGCTGAGAGTTCGGCGCGGGTACTCCTACCACGGACTGGCTCTCAATGTGCAGATGGACTTAGAGCCGTTCTCGCGCATCAACCCGTGCGGGTTGTTCGGCATGGAGGTGACGCAGCTTGCCGACCTGGGCGGTCCGGCGGACGTGCAGACCGTCGAGGATGAGCTCCTGACGAAGCTGGCCGACGTCTACGGGTTCACGCCGAGCAGCCCGGACACGCAGGGTCCTTAGGCAGCTTCAGCTTTCGCCAATCCATGCGTTTGGCGTCGAAGTAGAGGACGTAGCCGGTCAACGGCTCGCCGATTCCGGTGAGCAGCTTGATGGCTTCTATGGCCTGGCAGGTGCCGATGACTCCCACCAGAGGGGCGATGACCCCGTTCTCGGCGCAGTTCAGCGCCTCGTCGTGTCCCTCGGCGTAAAGGCAGCGGTAACAGGGGCTCGCTGCATCCCGCGGGTCGAAGACGGCGAGCTGACCTTCCCAGCGGATGGCGGCGCCTGAGACCAGGGGGACTCCGGCCTCCCAGCAGGCGGCGTTGATCGCGAAGCGGGCGGCAAAGTTGTCGGTGGCGTCCAGCACCACGTCGGCGTCACCCACGATCTTTAGCAGCTCGTCCCCCTCCAGCTTTCGGTCGATGCCGGTGATCCGCAGTTCCGGGTTGGTCTGCAGCAGCGACTGGCATGCCGATGCCACCTTGGTCTGGCCGATGCTGGCGTCGTGGTGGACGATCTGTCGCTGCAGGTTGGAAGCCTCCACCCGATCGTGATCGCTGATGATGAGGTGGCCCACGCCTGCGCTTGCCAGGTAAATGGCGGCGGGCGCGCCGAGCCCACCCATGCCGACGATGAGCACGGTCCCGGCGAGCAGGGATTCCTGGCCGGCGACGTCGACCTCCGGCAGCATGATCTGGCGGCTGTATCGAAGCAGCTGATCGTCGCTCAGCCCATTCAAGGTCTTCGGCCTCGCGTGACGCGCTCCAGCCCGGCGAGGTCCCGTCGCGTCGTCACCTCGTGGTAGCCGCTGCAACGCATGAGCGAACGGACCGAGCTGCCCTGATCGTGGCCGTGCTCGACGATGAGCCAACCGGCTTCGTTGAGGTAGCGCCTGGCGGCGGGAACGATGTAGCGAATGGCGTCCAGCCCGTCTGCGCCGCTCACCAGCGCGGCGGTGGGCTCGGCCCGAAGCGAGGTGAGATGGGCATCGCGCTCGGCAACGTAAGGCGGGTTGCTGACGATGACATCGTAGGAAGGGGTGACGTTCTCGAACCAGTGGCTCGCAATGAACGTCAGCCTGGCGCCGTGGGCTGCGGCATTTGCAGCCGCGAGCTTGAGCGCTGCCTGGGAGACGTCGCTTGCGCTCACCGCCGCGTTCGCGAGCTCCCGGGCCAGCGCGATGGCGACGGCGCCGCTGCCCGTGCCGAGATCCAGTAGGCGCTGACCGGCCGCGGCTACCTCCAGCGCGCTCTCCACCAGCAGCTCCGTCTCGGGTCGGGGGATCAATACCGTCGGGTTCACCCGAAGCGTCAGCCCCCAGAAATCCTTGCGGCCGAGGATGTAGGCCATGGGCTCGCCGTGGCGCCGACGGCTCGACCAGAGGTCCAGGGTGCGAAGTTCCGCGTCGTTCAGAACGCGTTCCGGATAGGTCATGACGCCGGCGCGGTTGGTTTGCAGCAGCTCGGCGAGCAGCAGGTGGCGATCCAGCAGATCCAGCTCCCGCTCCCTGTCGATCCAGGCACGGACCGTGGTCACTGCTCGTCGCCCAGGCTGCGCAGCTGATCCGCGTGATGCTCACGCACCAGGGGGTCGATCACGTTTTCCAGTGCCCCCTCCATGACCTCGGTCAGTTTGTAGAGGGTCAGGTTGATCCGATGATCGGTGACGCGACCCTGGGGAAAGTTGTAGGTGCGGATGCGCTCCGAGCGGTCGCCCGAGCCCACCAGATTACGGCGCGTCTCCGCCTGCTCGGATCGTTGCTGCGACTGGGCGGCGTCGAGCAGCTTCGCCTGGAGCAGCGCCAGCGCCCGCGCGCGGTTCTTGTGCTGCGAGCGCTCGTCCTGACACTCCACGACGATGCCGCTCGGCAGGTGAGTCAGCCGGATGGCCGAGTCCGTCTTGTTCACGTGCTGTCCGCCGGCCCCGGAGGCGCGGAAGGTGTCCTCGCGCAGATCGGACTTGTTGATCTCGATGGAGTCCACCTCGTCCACCTCCGGCATCACGGCCACGGTGCACGCGGACGTGTGTATGCGTCCCTGGGACTCCGTTTCGGGAACGCGCTGCACCCGGTGCGCGCCTGACTCGAATTTCAGCTGGCTGTAGACGTCCTTGCCGGCGACACGGGTGATGATCTCCTTGTATCCGCCATGCTCGCCTGCCCGGGCGCCCAGCACTTCGAAGCTCCAGCCGCGGGACTCCGCGAACTTGCCGTACATGCGGAAGAGGTCCCCGGCAAACAGCGCCGCCTCATCACCACCCGTACCCGCGCGAATCTCCAGGTAGACGTTCGACGCGTCGCTGGGGTCCCGTGGCAGCAGCAGGGTCTGCAGTTCCTGCTCCTCCTCGTCGAGCGCCTTTGACAGGCGATCCACGTCCTCCCGCGCGAGCTCGCGCATCTCGGGGTCCTCATCCCCGGCGAGCTCCTGGGCTTCGCGCAGCTCTGTGTCCAGCACGTCGTGGCGGCGGAACGTCAGGATGAGGGGCTCCAGCTCGGCGTACTCCTTGGACAACGCGGTAAACCGGTCCCGGTCGGCCATCGTCTCGGGATCCGACAGGAGGGCGCTGACCTCGTCGAAGCGGTCGGTCAGATCTGACAGCTTGGCCATCATCGAGGCGGACAGGCTCATGATTCAGTCTAGCTGGTAGAGAGACTTGAGATATTCTAAGAGATCGCTGCGGTCACTCGCGCTGGCATCGCGAATCGCGACGGTCGGCTGGTGAATCAGCTTGTTGGTCAGAGACCGGCTCAATGACTTCAGCACCACATTCGGGTCGCCCCCCCGGCCCAGTGCCGTCAGCGCTTTTTCGAGCTCCGCCCGTTGAATGGCTTCGGCGTTCTCGCGGAAACTGCGCAGCAGCGCTTGGCCCTCGTGGGCGCGACGCTCGCGGGTGTAGGCTTCGGCGCCTTCCATGACCAGATGCTCGGCGCTCTCGGCAGCCGATCGGCGCTGTTTGATGTTCTCCTCGATGATCTCGGTGAGATCGTCGATGGTGTAGAGGTACACGTCGGGCAGCTCGGCCACCTCAGGCTCCACGTCTCGCGGCACGGCGATGTCGACGATGAACATCGGCTTGTGGCGCCGACGCTTGATGGCGGCCTCCACGGTCCCTTTGCCGAGAACGGGCAGTGAGCTGCCGGTGGACGTGATGACGATGTCGTAGTCGGCAAGGTGAGCGGCGATGTCGGTCAGCTGCATGGGGACGGCATCAAAGCCTGCCGCAAGAGCCTCCGCGTTCGCCAGGGTCCGGTTCGCGATGGCCAGGCCCGCGGTGCCCAGCGCGGAAAGGTGCTCGGCCACCCGCTGAATCGTGTCGCCGGCGCCGATGAGCAGTGCTTTGTTGTGGTGCAGGTCGGCAAAGATCTGCTGCGCCATGGTGACCGCAGCGTAGGCCACCGAGACGGGGTTGCGGCCGATATCGGTGTCGGTGCGGATCCGCTTGGCGGCATTGAGCGTAAGCCGGGACAGCAGGCTCAGCTCGGAACCAAGAGCGCCGGCCGCCCTAGCCAGCTCGTAAGCCTGTTTCACCTGGCCCATGATCTGCGGCTCGCCGAGCACCTGAGAATCCAGGCCCGCCGCGACACGAATCAGGTGTCGCGCTGCGTCCTGGTCCCAGTGGCTGTAGGCCATGCTGTTCAGCTCGCCCATGCTCACTGGCCGATAGCTCGCCAGCCAACGGGCCACGGATTCCTCGGCCTCGGGCGCTGCGGAGACGATGAGCTCCGTGCGGTTGCACGTTGAGATGATGGCGATCTCGCTGACATCGGGAATAGACGACATGGCATCCTCTAGGGCCGCCGGCAGGGCGTCCTCCGGAAATGCGACGCGCTCCCGGACGTCGATGGGAGCCGTGCGATAGTTAATGCCGTATGCCAATATCGCCATGTTGTGCAGGGTATGATCTCAGCTGAGAGCCTTCTTGCCGACCCAGCATTCTAGCAGCTTCGGAGATTTGTGAACGTACTTAAGCCATTCATTTTAAAGTTGTTTTGTTTGGCCCTCTGCGCCGGCTGCGCGTCGTTCCGCCCTCCCGTCGAGACCCCGGCCGACTTCGAGGTGCGCGGCAAGGCCGGCGTCGTCGAAGGCGCGGAGAGTTTTTCGGCGCGCTTCGTCTGGAGGCAGTACGGCTCGGCATTCACCATCGACCTCTGGGGGCCCCTCGGGCAGGGGCGCGTCAGGCTCGATGGGGACGAGCGCCGCCTGGCCATTGTAGACGGCAAGGGAGCCGTGATCTCCGAGGGGCCTCACGCCGAGGTCATGCGTACGCATCTTGGCTGGAGCCTTCCACTGGACGTGCTGCCCAGCTGGGTGCTGGGCAAGCCGGGAGAGGGAACCGGCGCCGGCGGCCGGCAGTATGACGATGATGGGCGCCTGGTCGCTTTCGAGCAGCTCGACTGGTCAGTCGCCTACGCCCGGCACAACCAGGTGCAGACGGCTCGTGGTTCCCGCTGGCTGCCGGGCCGGATCACGGCTGTGCGGGGCGACTATCGGGTGCGGCTTTCCATATCCGACTGGGTGCTCTGACGGGCCCCGATACGTGGACGTCTGCCCGTCAGGTCTGGCGGTTTGACAGCCAACAGACCCAACATCACAATAGCGCCCCGCTGCCGGGGCGAGAACCGCGAAACGTCAGGAACAGCGCCGGCGGGCGCACATGGCAACGAGCTGTCTGTTGGGGTGTCGCCAAGTGGTAAGGCACCGGGTTTTGATCCCGGCATTCGCAGGTTCGAATCCTGCCACCCCAGCCAAACTGTTGATCTCTTGAAGCCGCAACCGCATAGCACGCGCAAAGAGCGCGGACGAGGGGAAGCCAATTGTCAAACCTGATGATCTTCACGGGGAGCTCGAACCCCGTGCTGAGCGCCCGCATCGCCGAGGAGCTGCGGATGGATCTCGGGCACGCCGACCTGGGGAGGTTCAGCGACGGTGAGGTGAATGTGGAGATCCACGAGAACGTGCGCGGTCAGGACGTCTTCGTCATCCAATCCACCTGCGCTCCGACCAATGACAACCTCATGGAGCTCATGATCATGTCCGACGCCATCCGCCGCGCATCGGCGCAGCGCGTGACGGCGGTGATACCGTATTTTGGCTATGCGCGTCAGGACAGGCGAGCCCGCTCGGCACGAGTGCCCATCAGCGCCAAGGTGGTCGCCGACATGCTCGGCAGCGTCGGCATCGACCGTATGCTCACCGTCGATCTCCACGCGGACCAGATCCAGGGCTTTTTCAACATGCCGGTGGACAACGTTTACGGGTCCCCGGTCCTGATCGACCATATGCTCGGTGAGCACTACGAGAATCCCATCATCGTCTCACCCGACGTGGGCGGGGTGGTGCGCGCTCGCGCGGTGGCCAAGCAGTGCAACGATCTGGACCTCGCCATCATCGACAAACGTCGCCCGCAGGCGAACGATTCCCGCGTGATGAACGTCATCGGCGACGTCCGCGGCAAGACGTGCATCCTGGTTGACGACATCGTCGATACGGCGGGCACGCTGTGCACGGCGGCCGAAGCGCTCAAGGAAGAGGGCGCCATCGGCGTGGTTTCCTACATTACGCATGCGGTTCTTTCGGGACCCGCCATCGAAAGAATCGCCGGCTCCGAGCTCGACCGGATGGTCGTGACTGACACGATACCGTTGAGCGGATCGGCCGAAAGCTGCTCGAAGATCGAGCAGCTCAGCCTCGCCCGTCTTCTGGCGGAAGCCATCCGACGGGTGAGTAACGAGGAATCCATCAGCGCGATGTTTCGCTAGCTGATGGTTGCAATTGGACGCCAGGACTTGGTCGCGATCCGGGACGTCCGTATTTGATGGAGAAATCTGATGACGCAGCGAATTGAAATTCATGCCGAGCTGCGCGAGGACGTGGGGAAAGGTGCGAGCCGCCGCCTGCGTCGCCTTGCAGACAAAGTGCCCGGCGTAATCTATGGGGGTGATGCTGATCCGGTCCCGCTGATGCTGAGCAGCAACGAGCTTTCCAAGGCCATGCAGCTCGAGGCCTTTTACTCGCAGATCCTGAACGTCGTTCTGGACGGAAAGGGTGAGCAGGCGGTGGTACGGGACCTGCAACGCCATCCGGCCTCGGAAAAGGTGCAGCACATCGACTTTCTGCGAATCCGCGCCGACCGTCTCATTCAGGTGTCCGTGCCGCTCCACTTCATCGACGAGGACAAGTGCATCGGCGTGAAGCAGGGCGGCGGTCAGATCGTGCATAACATGAACGAGGTCGAGATCAGCTGTCTGCCTGGAGATCTGCCCGAGTTCATCGAGGTCTACATGGCTCAGGTGGACGTCAATCAGTCGGTACACCTCACCGATCTGGCGCTTCCGGAAGGGGTCAGCATCGTCGCCTTGATGCACGGCAGCGACCGTGATGCCAACGTGGTCAGCGTCCAGATGCCGCGCGGCGGGCTGGAAGAGGAAGAGGCCGCCGAGGCCGCGGAAGCGGCCGCTGAAGAGGGCGGCGAAGCCTCCGACGAAGGCGCTGGCGGCGAGGAAGCCAGCGAAGACTGACCATGGCGGACGTCAGCCTGATCGTGGGCCTGGGAAACCCGGGCCCGCGGTACGAGCTCACGCGCCACAATGCGGGTGCCGGATTCGTCGAGTACCTGGCTAACCGGTTCGGCGTCGTGCTTCGGGACGAGGCGCGTTTCAGGGGCCGAATGGGCCGCGGTGAGGTCCTCGGCCATGATGTGCGCCTGCTCATTCCCACCACCTACATGAATCTGAGTGGCAGCTCGGTGGCTGCGGTGGCGCGCTTCTACAAGCTGGCCGTGGACGAAATTCTGGTTGCCCACGACGAGATGGCGTTCGAGCCGGGCATGCTGCGTCTGAGGACGGGCGGTGGTGACAATGGGCACAACGGTTTGCGCAGCATCATCTCTCAGCTCGGCAACGCTGCGGGTTTTCCCCGTCTACGTATTGGGGTAGGCCATCCCGGAGACAGGGGCCGTGTCGAGGCCTACCTCACTACCGAGCGCATGCCCGAGTCGGAACGGGGTCAGATGGAAGCCGCCTGGCGTATGGAAGACGCGGTGCTGGCGGCGATTCTCGACGGGGATCTGCAGGCTGCCATGAACGCCCTGCATGCGCCGGCGGGGGCGGGCGACGAAGGGGAGGACTGAATGGGATTCAAGTGCGGAATCGTCGGGTTGCCGAACGTCGGCAAATCCACGCTGTTCAACGCCCTGACCAAGGCGGGCATCGATGCGGAGAACTTTCCGTTCTGCACCATCGATCCCAATACTGGTGTGGTCCCCGTCCCTGATCCGCGGCTCGAGCGGGTTGCCCAGCTGGCCCGTTCGGCCAAGATCGTTCCAACCAGCATGGAGTTCGTCGATATCGCCGGTCTTGTCGCCGGTGCGTCCCGTGGTGAAGGGCTCGGAAATCAGTTCCTCGCGCACATTCGAGAAACCGATGCCATTGCTCACGTCGTGCGTTGCTTCGAGGACGACAACGTCACCCACGTCTCCGGCGCGGTATCGCCTGCTGACGACATCGAGATCATCAATACGGAGCTCGCCCTTGCCGATCTGGAGACGGCGGAGCGCGTCTTCGACCGGACCCGGCGCATCGCCAACGCGGGCGACAAGGACGCCAAGTTGCTGGTCGCCGTGCTGGACAAAGTCATCGGGGGCCTGAATACGGGACGCCCGGTGCGGGCGCTGGCGCTCGGTCCTGAGGAGCTGAAGTTACTGCACGAGTGCCACTTCATAACGGCCAAGCCCGTTCTCTACGTGGCAAACGTGGCGGAGGACGGCTTCGACAACAACCCGTTGCTGGACGGCGTGCGGGCCATCGCCGCTGCCGAATCCTCGGAGGTGGTGGTCATCTGCAACAAGATCGAGGCCGAGATTGTCGAGCTCGAAGAAGACGAGCGAGCGGAGTTTCTGGAGGATCTCGGTATCGAAGAGCCGGGACTCAATCGTGTCATCCGGGCAGGCTATCGCCTGCTCGGGCTGCACCATTACTTCACCGCCGGACCCAAGGAGGCTCGCGCCTGGACCGTCCGCATCGGCACGCGGGCGCCCCAGGCGGCAGGTGTGATTCATACCGACTTCGAGAAGGGATTCATCCGCGCGGAGGTCATCGCCTACGACGACTACGTCGGCTGCGGCGGCGAGCAGGGTGCCAAGGACACCGGAAAGTGGCGGCTAGAGGGCAAGGACTACGTCGTTCAGGACGGCGACGTGATCCTCTTCCGCTTCAATGTCTGATCTCGGGGTCGGCTCGCAGGATTCGAGGCACCGGCCGGGTCGGGCGTTCAGCTCGCCGCGATCTTGAAGAGTCGGCGGGTCCACACCGACTGAAAGAACGGGTCCATCCAGCGATACATGCGACCGGACACGTAGACGCTGCGGCCCCGCTCGAGGGCCCGTAATCCTTCCTTCACCACCGTCTCCGCCTCGTACCAGACGAAGGCGGGCGTGTTCGCCTTGAGCTCTGCTGCGGATCCTTCGTTGTGAAACTCGGTGTGCGTGAAGCCCGGGCACAGCGCGCACACCTTGATGCCCTCAGCCTTCAGGGTGAGGGAGAGCTCCTCTGAGAGCGCCACCAGAAAGGCCTTTGCCGGTCCGTAGTTGCACCCGCCGGCGCGAGGTATGCGCGCCGCCACCGATGCAACGTTGACGATCCTCCCCCACCGCCGGGCACGCATGGCCGGCACGTACAGATGGCACAGGTGCGCGGGCGCGATCATCATCAGCTGATGGAAGCCGGCGTTGGCCTGCCAGGTATCCGGCTCGAGGAGGTCGGGCCCGGCTACCCCCGCGTTGTTGATGAGGTAGTCGATGACCAGGCCACGGCTCTCCGTCTCCTCGTGTATGCGCACGGGGGCCGTCGGATCGGATAGGTCTGCGCTGATCGTGGCGACGTCGATCCCGTGAGCTTCGCGCAGCGCCTGGGCTGCCTGCTGCAGCCGATCGGCTCGTCGCGCCACCAACACCAGATTGACACCCCCCGCTGCCAGGGCATCGGCGAAGGCCTTGCCGATCCCTGCGGATGCTCCGGTAATCAGCGCCGTTCTGGGTTTGTCCACGCCGTCCTCCTGCGTCCGCCGCACGTTGACAGCTCATCGGCTTGTCAGGACAATCGCGATCCTTCGCCAGCACAGGCAAGCCATGGCTACGTAGCTCAGCTGGTTAGAGCACAGCATTCATAATGCTGGGGTCGTTGGTTCAAGTCCAACCGTAGCTACCAATCCCTTTCTCGACGAACAACCGGCCGTGTCATCTGGCTCTGTTACGCTTTGGTATTGTTTTCGCGGCCTCGAAAACGGGAACTGGCAAGGGCCGCCACGGCTCCGACCAGGCTGCCAACGGTGTTCAGCACGAGATCCTGTAAAGATGAAGACCTCGTAATCATCAGCGATTGTGTCCACTCGATGCCTAGGCTGACGACGAAACCAACCATCGTTGCGGTCAGAATGAGGGAAGTCGGTTTCACGTGCTTGCGTAGCACAATCGATATCAAGAAGCCCAATGGGGCAAAGCCCAGAACGTTCAGAATCGCGTCACCGACGTTCCAGAGTGCTGTGCGCTCAGCCGGATCGACGTTCCGAAGCAGCCCGCGGCCCGGTGGGCGAAAGTATTCGGGGATCTTGAGGTCGTGCCCGCCGCCCGCCTGATCCTGAACCGAGGTGCCGCCGCCCGCGTCGAACTGATAGGCGCCAACGGCACCCGAGTTCCTTGCCAGTTCGGCGAATCCGGATCCCGGGCCCGCGTTCGCATGCTGCTCTACCTCCGTCGCGGTCAGCGCGCGATCGTATAGGGCGAGCCCGAGCACTTCTCCCATCCACGGCGTGACCCAGGGTGGCCCGGCGCCGACGACGAGCCGACCGCCGAACGGTTCGCCTTTGCGCGCTAGCGGAATGGGGTAGCCCGCGTAGGTGCCTGCACTCGAACCATCGATGTAGATGAGTGGCCCGTCTTCGTGGGAGGTGATGGCGATGTGCTGCTCGATACCCGGACGCATGGCGTAAGGAACCCGGAAATCGTTGTACCAGCGTTCGCCATCCGGATTCGTCACCGCGTCCCAGACAACGAGGTCTCCCCCTTCCTGACGTACGCCCAGCGGGGTGAGCTTGGAGTCGTCCATCAGGACCAGCCAGGCTCTTGGTTCGGTGTCCGAAACGCGGCTCGCCCGCACCCACATTTCAACGGTCACCGCCGCGGGACCGGTATCCGACGGCCACGTGAAGGCTTGCTCGGAGACAGCGAGTCCCGAGTCCCCGAATTGCAGGCCGGGCCCTGGATCGAGCCACTCGACGTTGTTGATTCGAGCGAAGTCGAAGGGATTCAGGCCGAACCAGAGAATCAGCCCGATGACCGCAACGAGCCCGATCTGCGCTCGACGGTCTGTCTCATTCATGCTCGGGTGATTCCTTGGAGCATCTGGCGATTCGGATCAGCGGGCGGCGCCTTCCGTGCGTGCCGAGGCCTTAGGCGGTCGGGTCAACCAGGCGACGAGCAGCTTCAGCTGAACGTCGTCCAGGCGATCGCCGAAGGCGGGCATGATGCCGTTGCGGCCCTCGGCGATGGACGTCCGCAGCGCGTCGTCCGAGCCGCCGTACAGCCACACGTCGTCGGTGAGGTCCGGGCCGCCGAGCATGGCGACGCCGGTTCCGTCGGCTGCGTGACAGGCGCTGCAGTAGGTCGTGAACTGCGTTGCCGCCGGCGCGTTTGGATCGCTCGTGCCGGCTGAAAGGGTTTTGACGTAAGTCACCAGCTGCTCGACGCCGTCCTCGCCGAGCACGGGTAGCCAGCCGACCATGGCGCCGCGGCGGCCGGCCGTGATGGACTGGCTGATCGCCTCGGGCGTGCCCCCCCATTGCCAGGCTGTGTCCCGGAGGTTGGGAAAGGCATTGGCCTGGCCGAGTCCCTGGGGACCGTGGCAGGCCGCGCAGTTGCGGGTGAAGATGCCCCGGGCCGTGCCCATGGCATCGACGTCGTCATGCAGATCCGCCAGCTCGGCGCTCACGACGCCCTGGCGCCGCTCGGCGAAGGCCGCATCGAAGCGGTTCATGCTCTTCTCCAGAGCGCCACCCTGCGACCATGCCATGATCCCGGCGTGGCTGCCGAGGCCGGGGTACAGCATCAGGTAAATGGCGGAAAAGACCAGGGCGGCGAGAATCATCCAGAACCACCACATCGGTGCCGGGTTGGCGCCCTCCGAAAGCGTTTCGTCCCATACCGGCGAGGTGTGGTCCGAATCGGGATCCTTGCCGAAATAGACGCTGAAGATGAGCCAGACGAGCCCCGCCAGGCTCGCCACGGTCAGCGTGATGATCCATCCGCTCCAGAAATCCGAGGGCATGTCAGCCATCGTGACGCTCGTCCTCCAGCGGTATTCGGGCGGCGCGTTCCAGCTGATCGCCGGAACTCTTCAGCGATACCCAGACAACGAGGATGGTCATGAACGCCATGACCAACATGTCGCCGGCGAACAGAAAGTAACTCATGGCGTCTCCTCCATCCCGGTCCCGAGCATCTGCAGGTAGGCGATCAGCGCGTCGAGCTCGGTCGCGCCCTCGAGGCTCGCCGCCGCGCCGGCGATGTCCTCATCGGTGTAAGGGTGCCCCAGCGTCACCAGGCCGCGAAGCTTCGCCTCGATGTCGCCGTCCGCGTTCGCTGCCCGTTCCGCGAGCCATGGGTAGGCGGGCATGATGGAGTCGGGCACCACGGCGCGGGGATCGATCATGTGGATCTCGTGCCAGGCGTCGCTGTACTTGCCACCGACCCGGTGAAGATCGGGCCCCGTGCGCTTGGAACCCCAGAGAAACGGGCGGTCGTAGACGAACTCGCCCGAGCGGCTGTAGGGCCCGTAGCGGCGGACCTCGGCAAAGAGCGGCCGCACCTGCTGGGAGTGGCACGTGCTGCAGGCTTCGCGCACGTAAATGTCCCGCCCGACCAGCTCCATGGGCGTGTAGACGCGGGTATTTGCCGCGGGCGTTTTGAGGGATTCCTGAAAAAGGCTCGGCAGTACCTGAACCAGCCCGCCGATCGCAGACACGAACAGAATCCCGAAAATGAGCAGACCCGAGTTCTCCTCCAGCTTGCGATGCAGACCGATACCGCTCATGCGGATGCTCCTGCGGCGTCGTCGGCCGAGGGCGCGTGCACCTCGATCGTGCGCTTGCCGGAGACGGTCCGGTAAAGGTTGTAGGCCATCAGCAGCGCCCCGACGAGGAATACGGCCCCGGCCAGAAGGCGGATGACGTAGTAGGGCACGGTGGCCGCCATGATGTCGGTGAAGCTGTAGCGCAGCTCGCCCATGTCATCGATGTTCAGCCACAGCAGGCCCTGGGAGACGCCGGCGCCCCACATGGCGACGATGTAGAGCATGGTGCCTGCCAGCGCCAGCCAGAAGTGCCAGTTGGCCAGCTTGACGCTGTAGAGCTTGCTGCCCATCAACCGGGGCACCAGAAAGTAGAAGGTGCCGAAAGTGATCAGGGCGTTCCAGCCCAGAGCGCCCGAGTGGACGTGCCCGATGGTCCACTCCGTGAAGTGACTGACCACGTTGATGCTCTTGATGGACATCATCGGGCCCTCGAAGGTGGCCAGGCCGTAGAACGCCAGGGAGAGCACGATGAACTTCATGGCGGGATCGGTGCGCAGCTTCTCGTAGGCGCCGCTGACGGTCATGATGCCGTTGACCATGGTCGCCCAGGACGGGGCCAGCAGCACCAGGCTCATCACCATGCCCAGGGACTGCACCCACTCGGGGATGGAGTTGTAGTGAAGGTGATGAGGGCCCGCCCATATGTACGAATACGTGAACGCCCAGAAGGCCACGATGGACAGCCGGTAGCTCCAGATCGGCTGCTCTGCCTGCTTGGGCAGGAAGTAATACATCATGCCGAGGAACCCGCCGGTCAGCAGGAAACCCACGGCGTTGTGGCCGTACCACCACTGCACGATGGCATCCTGGGCGCCGGCGTAGAGAGAGTAGGACTTGGTCAGGGTGACCGGCAGGGCCAGGCTGTTCACGATGTGCAGCATGGCGATGACGATGATCAGGCCGCCGTAAAACCAGTTCGAGACGTAAATGGGCTTGATCCTGCGACGCGCGATGGTGCCGAAGAAGACCACCGCGAAGCACACCCACGCTACGGTGATCGCGATGTCCAAAGGCCACTCCAGCTCGGCGTACTCCTTACCGGCGTTGTAGCCCGCCAGCAGCGACAGGCCGCCGATCAACACGGTGATCTGCCACGCCCAGCAGGTGAACCACGCCAGACCCGGTGCAAAGAGACGAACGTGGGACGTGCGCTGAACACTGTAGAACGCAGTGCCCATCAGCGCCGTCACGCCGAAACCGAAGATGACGGCATTGGTGTGCAGGGTGCGCACCTTGCCGTACGACAACCAGCTCTGTCCGAAGTCCAGTGTCGGCCACACGAGCTGCGCGGCCGCCCATACGCCGGCGGTCATCCCGACGATCGACCAAGCGATGGCGAGCAGAACGAGCGTGGTGACGACCCGGTCGCTGTAGGTCTGATCGTTCGTGGTGCTCAAATATCAGACTCCAAGGGCGGGACCGATGCCCATCACCCACAAGAACACGGTGAGCCCGAGCAGGCTGACGGCGGCAACCAGCAGGTAGCCGATGATCGATGAGGCCATGAGCATCCCCTGCTCGGGGGTGGTGTGCAGGATCGTCGGCAGTCCTCTGTAGAGCAGGTACATGCTCCAGATCATCGTCGGGACGAACACGACGGCGTTCAGCAGGGCGTTGGGATACAGATGCATCAGGCTGGCGATGGCCAGCGGTGCGCCGACGATGACCATCATGGCCAGATGCACGCCCAGGCTGTCCCGCGCGCCGTAGGTCACCGCCATCCAGCGACTGATGATCGACGCGCTGAAGAAACCGAAGAGCAGCGAGCAGAAATAGGCGATGCTGATCGCGATCAGCGTCGGCTGCGGCAGAAACAGCGGCTCCACCACGCCGACCCGCCAGCCGAACGTGGACGCGCCGATGTAAGCGAAGAGTGGCGGAAGCAGGCCGAGCCAGAGTGCGAACTTGAAGAACACGACCAGCGGCGCGGGATCCGCATCTGCGAGCAGGCGGAAAACCGATCTGGGTCGGATCAGCAGGCGCAGCATCATGGAGGCCGGAATGGAGGTTGTGACGGCCAGTGACCCGCTCCCCTCGTCGATCAACTCTTCGCGACGGCGAGTATAGACGGCCGTGTCGGGTTCATGAACTCCGGACAATCCACGATTGCCGGGATGCGGCCGGGACGTGGCGACGTCCCGGAATCACCCGTGTGCGCCCTGGGGGAACTCGGTGAGGAGATTGTAGAGCAGGTTGTCCTGAAAGCTTGCGTTGCTGGTGAGAAGCTGGTGCTCCTCGCACAGAAACACCGAGTGCGCGACGTTCAGCTGGGGGGCGACGGGCGTTGCGTTCTGGCCCGTCAGCGAGGCGCGCGTCACCACGCCGTCGCCGGGTTCGTTGATGAGACCGTCGTAGTCCACACCGCGCACGGGAGCCGCCACCCGGTCCGGTTGCTCGCGTCCGACGAATACGCCGCCGCGCTTTTCCAGCACCAGCCGCGCCACCGTTGGCGTGCAGTCGCCGCCGAAGACGAATGGTTCCGGCTCGTCGGGCCGTGCCGGTCGTGCCAGAGCGTGCTGGAATCGCCTTCCGCGCTCGAGGTGTTTGGCCAGGTAGCGCTCGAGCAGCTCGAGATGTGCCCGGCCCCGGCGGCCCACGCCGTGCTTGCTCGTCGCCCGATCTCTGGCTTTGTCGCTGAAAATGGACCACCCAAGCTCGCGCCAGGTCTCCAGCGCATAGACGTCCAGGTTCAGGTCCTCGCCGCGGGCATCCACCAGCCAGGTCAGCTCCGGAGCGGGAAAGAGCTGCGGGGCGCCGGAGCAGGTGGCGACCACCTCTGCGGGAATGTCATTGAGGCCGATCTCCTCGCCCCTGACGTGGGACAACACTGGCTGCATGGTGCCAAGGTTCGGGGTGCCCACCATCAGCAGCCGCCGAATCCTGTGGCTTCCGTTCCAGTCGGGCTCGGCCGCGCGACTGGTGAGCATGTCTGCCGTGCCGAAGCGAGCGTAGTAGCGAGCCATCAGACCGCCGTTCGAGTGGCCGAGGATGTCGACGCGAAGATTCGGGTCGCCGTGGTCCTCGACCACCTGCTCGATCAGCCGGTGGAGTCCCTCTACAGCAGCAACGTTGTCCAGCCGCCAGTCGTAGGGGTACACGTAGTAAGACCGCGCGGGCGGCGCCGGTGGCGTACCCGGATGCGCCCGCTGGTAACCGCCGATCGATTCCAACGTTTTCAGCAGCGCGCCGTAGAAATCCCTGCCCATCCCCTTGCGGAAGATGTCGAAGGCCTCTACCTCGTCGGCGATCGGATCCAGGGTGTCCGCATCGATGGTGACCTCCACGTCGGGGTAGCTGCTGAACAGCAGCGCGAAGCCCGAGCGCGGCCAGATCTCCTCGCCGGTGGCCCGCCGGCGCAGCTTGGAGCCGAAGGCACCGGGAATCACGATGAGCGGCGGCTGATCCTCGGGCACCGGCACCGATTGATAGAGCCGCTTCAGCGGAGGCACGCCGAACTGCGCGCAGCCGGCGGCCGCGGCGGTCATCGCCGCCGACAGAAAGGCGCGGCGCGGCCAACCATGTGGAACTACAACAGGCTCAGGCAATCCAGATCCTCGATGGCCGATGCGTTGCGCTGAACCATCTTCGACATCCAGGCGAAGGCGCGTTCGCTGCCAACCTCCAGGGTGCCGCTGACGACGACCACGTATGCCCACAGGTAAAGGGTTGCTACCCGGTAGTCTTCCCAGGCCTGATCGAAGCCGTAGCCGGTCACGCCTTGGTCGGTCAGTTTCTGCACGTAGCGTTCCACCAGCTGTCGTTCGTGGGAACGGCGCACCTCGGTCTGAGCGCTCTGCACAAGCAGCTGCGCGACGTCGTAGATGCCGCGCCCTCGCAGCGGACCCTGCCAGTCCAGCATGATCAGCGGGTGCTGCTCGGGGTTCTGGCCGAAAAAGAGGTTGTCCATCCGGAAGTCGCCGTGCAGGACGGTGATCGGCGGCGTGTCCAGGCGATGCTGAAGCGGACCGATGCTATCCAGGAAACGCTCGCGCTCACCGTTGATGGCGTCGGGCACGAATTCTCCGAAGATCTTCAGCATGGTGTCCCAGCCAATCTGCGCCCCGGAGATCATGTTGCCGGCGTGCTCGCTGCCGTGGATGTGGGGCAGCCAATCCAGGTCGTCGGCCGCGGCCCAGAACGACCCATGCAGCTTGGCCAGCTCGTCAACGCACACTTCGGACTGTGGTAGATCCGCACCAACGATCTGATCGCCGATGTGGTAGTCGGAAAGATCGTCCATCAGGATCACGAAGTTGTTGTCGGGATCGATCTCCGAAAGGTGTATGCCGGGGCCTTGTGCCGCGCAGACGGGATCGAGCTCGGCGAAGTAGCGGACTTCCCGGGCGTAGGTGTTGTACTTGACCGCGACGAGCCGATTGTTCTCGACCGCCGATGGCTGTTTGACCACCAGAGTGGCCGGCGCGCTGCCGGCATCGCCTTCATAGGTCATCCTCAGGCGGGCGAGGTCGCTCATCATCCCGGCGCCTTCACCGAGCTTTTCCCAGGTGACTTCTTTGACGCGGCCTTCAGCGGACAGCCCGCCGCTGCCGTGCAGAACCTCGGTGAGCCACACCGGGCCGATGTCGGCTGCGGTTGGGGGCAATGGATGTATCGCCATCATCGTCCTCCTGGATGCACGGGAAACCTGGAAACGAAGAGGATAACAGGGTGTTCGGACTAAACCATTCCTTGGACGCCGCGGTTGGTGATGGCCCGGGCCACGAATCAGCTTTGCGCCGTGGTTGGCAGGACGTAGTCTTTCACCCGCATACCCCAAGCCCGGGTGCGGGCGAGGGGAAATGGATCAGGAGCACGAGTCGCTGATGTCGCACGGCCGCTTTGACAATCCGGTGATCGCCGCGCTGGCGGGCTTCAAAGATCGCTTCCGCGAACAGCCGCTGGCATCCCGGCTGACCGATGCCGATCGCTTCGACGGCAAGCGGGTTCTGATAACCGGCGCAAATTCGGGTCTCGGGTATGCGCTGGCCGTCGACGTGGCCCGGCGCGGCGGCAGCGTGACCATGGCGTGCCGCTCGGAGATTCCCGAGGCAGGTCAGCGCGCGATCGGCGAGAGCGGATCGCAGAACATCGAGATGCGTCACTGCGACCTGAGCAGGATGGAGACGCTGCACGGGTTCTGCCGTTCGGCGGCCGCGGACGGGCTTCGCTTCGACGTGGTCATTCTCAATGCGGCCACCACCCTTCCGAGGGCCCGGCCGGCACCCTGCGGCCAGGACGAGATGTTTGTAGTGAATTACCTGGCGAATTTTGCGCTTGTGCATCTGCTGATCGACCACGGGCTGCTCGTCCCGGACGCCCGCGTCCAGCCTCGCATCGTGGTCATCTCCTCCGACAGCCACCAGGGCAGCTCGGCCATCGACTACGAAGAGTTCGGACGCTATTTCGACTACGGTGTTCGCAAGGCCATCGCCAACTACAGCTACTTCAAGCTGCTGCTCAACACCTTTGCCACGGAGCTCAGCCGCCGGCTCAACTCAGGCGACGGTATCCGGGTTCAGGTCAACGTCATCTGTCCCGGTCCCGTGAACTCGAACATCATCAAGGCAGCGCCCTGGGCGCTGCGGCTGGTCCTGCGTGCCATCTTCCGTGTGATCTTCAAGTCGCCGGCGGAAGCCGCGCGACCGGTCATCTACATGGCGGCAAGCTCCGACTTCGCGGGCAGGACCAACGACTATCTTCACATGTTCAGCGAGAAACCCATGGATTCGAAGGTATACGACGAAAGCGCGGGTTCCCGGCTGTGGCGCGAGTCCGCCGAGCTGTGGGCCAGGATTGATGACAAAGCAGCCGACGCATTGTCAGCCATCGACAAGCCCGGACTGTGATAGGCTCTGCACTCTCTGGTTTGCGTGGAGGCTGGCCGTCGTGCGTTTAGCCGAGACTCTCTGGTTCGTTGCGTTCGTCATTTTATCAGTCGCCGTGCCCGGGCTGGCCGCCGGCAGTGAGCTCGAAGTGGGTGACCCCGCGCCCGGATTCACGCTGGAGGGCAGCGACGGTCGGACCTATTCGTTGTCCGACTACGTCGGCCGACAGGCCGTCGTAATCGCCTGGTTCCCCAAAGCCTATACCCGCGGCTGCACCATCGAGTGCAAGTCGCTGGCCGAGAACGGTCACCTCATACGCCGGTTCGACGTCAGCTACTTCATGGCCAGCGTTGATCCCATCGAGGACAACATCGGTTTTGCCGAGCAGCAGAAGGCCGACTTTCCGCTCTTAAGCGATCCCACCAAGGAAACGGCCCGGGCCTACGGCGTCCTCAGCTTCGCCGGGTTCGCGAAGCGTCACACCATTTACATCGCGAAGGACGGCACCATCGCCGCCATCGATACCGACGTCCGTCCGGCCACGTCTGCCGAGGACATCGCGACCCGGCTGGGTGAGCTTGGGGTGGCCGCCGCGCCCGAGAGCTAGTCCCGCTCAGCGCAGTATTTCCCGGTTGTCCGGGTCGAAGGGCGCCCTGAGGTGGCAGGCTGCGTCCACCAGCGTGTCCTCGATCTCGATCTGAAATCGTCCTTCCCTCAGCGCCTGGCGGGGGAAGGGCGCATCGGCTGCGACGTAGCCGAAACCCATCGACCGTCCGAGCGTGTGGCCGTAGGCGCCTGATGTGATACGGCCCACGGGCCTGCCGTTCCACCAGATCGGTTCGTCGTGGTACAGCAGGGGGTCGGGGTCGTTCAGAACGAACAGGGCGAGCCGCTTCGTCACGCCGTCCGCCCGCTGCTCGAGCAGCGCTTCGCGGCCGATGAACCCCTCCGGCTTGTCCCAGGCGGCGGTGAAGCTGAGTCCCGCCTCGATGGGCGTGTCCTCGTCGGTGATGTCGTGACCCCAGTGCCGGTACGCTTTCTCCAGCCGCAGCGAGTCCATGGCGTGATAGCCGGCGTGAACGGGGCCTGCCCCGGCGATGGCGTCGTACACCGTGACGGCTTCGGCCCGGGGCACGTAGAGCTCCCAGCCCAGGGCGCCGACGTAGGTGATGCGCGTGGCGCGCAGGGCGGTGTTTGCGATGGCGATTGGCTGTGAGGTGGCGAAGGGAAAGGCGTCGTGGCCGAAGTCCGCGTCCGCGAGCGATGTCAGCAGTCTGCGGCTGTCAGGTCCCATGACGCCGATGACGGCGTGCTGGTCGGTAACGTCTTTCACGTCGGCCTGGAAACCGGCGCTGTGCTCGGCTAGCCATGCCAGGTCCCGGCGCTGGCAGGGCGCAGCGGATACGACCCAGAACGTTTCAGGACCAAGCCGGGTCACGGTCACGTCCGCTTCGATCCCGCCCCGCTCGTTGAGCCACTGGCAGTACACGACCCGGCCGATGGCGACGTCGATGTCGGACGTGCCGAGGCGGTTGAGCAGGCGGCACGCGTCCGGCCCGGAAACCTCGTACTTGGCAAAGCTCGACTGATCGAAAAGGGCGACGGCTTCCCTGGCCGCGCGATGCTCCTGGGCAGCATTTGGGAACCAGTTCTGCCTGCCGTAGCTGTACTCGTAGCGGGGCGCCTGGCCCGGTCGGGCGTACCAGTTGGCCCGTTCCCACCCGGCCAGCTCGCCGAAACAGGCACCGGCGGCGGCCAGCCGCTCGTGCAATGGCGACTGGCGGATGGGTCTTGCGCTTTCGTGCTGGCGATACGGCCAATGCATGGCGTAGAGCAGGCCCAGAGCCTCGGACGTTCGCTCGACGAGGTAGTCGGTCTCGTTCTGAAAAGGCATGAAACGGCGTGCATCCACCTCCCAAAGATCCATGGGAGGGCGGCCGTCGGTGACCCAGCGTGCCATGACCTGGCCGATGCCGCCGGCGGACTGGATCCCGATGGAGTTCATCCCGCAGGCTGCGAACAGGCCCCGGATCTCGGGGAGGGGGCCGATGATGTAGCGGCCGTCCGGCGTGAAGCTCTCCGGGCCGTTGAACCAGGTGCGTATGCCCGTGTTGCCCAATGCCGGCAGACGGTCCACGGCGTTCTGCAGGTACGGCGCGAAGTGGTCGAGGTCGAAGGGCAGCTCGTCGAAGGCGAATTCGTCCGGTAGAGACTCGGGCGCAAGGGGCTTGGCGGCGGACTCGAAGCAGCCCACCAGCAGCCGCCCTGCATCGGGTTTCAGATAGATGCCCTGGTCCGGCGAGCGCACGATGGGAAGCCGGCTGGCCGCATCGATAGGTTCGGAGACCGCGTAGAAATGCTCCGCAGGATAAATCGGCAGGATGGCGCCTGCATCGGCGGCCAGGGCCCTGGACCATAGACCGGCGCAGACGATCACCCGCTCGCAGGCGATGTGGCCCCGCTGTGTGGTTACCCCCGCGACCGCTCCCGAGGCGACTTCGATGCGGGTCACGGAGACCCCCTCCAGCACGCGCGCGCCGTTCTGTCGTGCCCGGTTCGCCAGCGCACGGGTCGTGTCTACGGGGCTCGTCTGGCCGTCACGGGGCATGAACACGGCGCCCAGGACGCCGGACAGATCCAGATCAGGCCAGCGCTCGGCCAGCTCCGGCGGCTCGAGCCAGTTGCAGGAGACCTGATTCTGGCGCGCCATGGCCGCCTGCCGCTTGAGCTCCCGAACCCTCTCCGGCTGGCACGCCAGGGTCAGCGCACCCACCCGCCGGAAGCCGGTATGCTCGCCCGCCGACTCCAGGGATTCGTACAGCTCGGCCGAGTACCGGGCCAGGCGGGTCAGGTTCGGTGAGGCTCGCAACTCGGCCACGAGCCCGGCAGCGTGCCAGGTCGTTCCGCAGGTGAGCCGTCCGCGCTCGATCAGGCAGACGTCGAGCTTGCCCAGCTCGGCGAGGTGGTAGGCGATGCTCGCGCCGATGATGCCGCCGCCGATAATCACCACGTCGGTGCGCTCGGGTAGTGTCAATTTCGGGGTCCGGGGCATGAAACCGGCCTTATGTTGCGTGGTCAAACTGATAACAGGCAAACTTGAAATGGGCTCGGTAAGTACTTATATACTTGGTTCGGGCGGTGTGTTGCTGCCCTGGGAACGATTAGCAGTAAGGATTCAGTAAAGAAAATGGCAAATTACGAAGTGTCTTCGGTCAGGGCGGCCGCCGCTCCGGCCATCGAGATCAACAAGGTTCTGCGCAATACCTACATGCTGCTGGGCCTCACGCTGGCGTTCAGCGCGGTGGTCGCCACCGCGGCGATGATCGCAGATGCCCCCTACCTCGGTTTTCTCCCAACCCTGGTCGGCTTCTTCGGTCTTCTGTTCATCGTGCACAAGACGGCCAATAGCCCCTGGGGCCTCTTCTGGACCTTCGCCTTCACGGGCTTTCTGGGCTACGGGCTCGGTCCGATTCTCAACGCGTATCTGACGCTCGCCAACGGTGACGTCCTGATCGCCTCGGCTCTGGGCACCACGGCGCTCGCCTTCGTCGGGCTCTCCGCGTTCGCGCTGGTCACCCGCAAGGACTTCAGCTTTTTGAGCGGCTTCCTCGTGGTCGGCTTCTTCGTTCTGATGGGCGCGGTGCTGCTGGCCTGGCTTTTTGACCTCTCCGGCTTCCACCTGGCCATATCCTGCGGCTTCGTGCTGTTTGCCTGCGCGGCCATTCTCTGGCAGACGAGCGCCATCATCCACGGCGGCGAGACCAACTACATACTCGCCACCATCACCCTCTACGTGCAGATCTACAACCTGTTCATCTCGTTGCTGCACATTTTCGGAGCGTTCGGCAGCGACGACTGAACGCCGCGACAGATCCTGATCAGCCGGTGAGCGCTTCGTAGACCTTGCTGAGCGCTCCCGGCAGATCCCGGGTTTCCTCGATGACCATGTAGCGCGCGTTAGGGCACATGCGCTTGAGGTAGTCGTGCCCCGAGCGGTCCACCGTGACGCAGAACGTCTCCACGCCCTTTTCCTCGGCCTCCCGGAGCGCTTTGGCGGTGTCCTGCACGCCGTATTCATGATCGCCCCGCTCCGGCCCGTAGTCGGAGTCCTGGGGAAAGCCGTCGCTCAGGATGATCAGCACCTTCAGGGCGTGACCTGAGCGCAGCAGCTTGGACGTTGCGTGGCGTATGGCCGGGCCCATGCGGGTGCTGCGCTTGGGCTTCATCCCGGCAATGGCGGACAGGGTGCCACGCGTGAACGGCTCGTCCGGCTCCTTGGCGACGAAGAACTCGACGCACTCGCGGCCATATCCGGAAAAGCCGTAGATGCCGTAGCTGTCTGCGAGCTGCTCCAGGGCGGCCGACATGACGAGCATGGATTCCCTCTGGACGTCGATGATGCGACGGGGCTCCTCGGCCGGCTCGTCGTGGGCGACCGGAAATTCGTAGGGATCGCGCAGGTTGGCGAGCTCCTCGACCGCGCCGGCCGCGACGGCTTCGGGCGGATCCACCGGATCGTCCGTGGACGCGGACAGATCGACGAGAAAGGCAGCGCAGACGTCCCGGTGCACGCGTTCCCGGCGGCTGTAGACGCGCTCGTCCGGGGTAAGCCCTGCGCGGATGTCGCCGCGGGCCTCGATCACCGCGTTGAAGTCCAGCTCGTCACCGTCCGCCACCCGGGTGACCCGCTGATATCCCTGGGGCTTGATGTGCTCCAGCTGGCTCTGCACTGCCCGGCGGTGGCGGCGGATCACATGCCGCAGCGCGTCGAGGTCCTGCTGTGTGTCCGGGGCGAGGCGCTCCTCGAACAGCCGGCACCATCGCGTGCGGTACGAGCGGTTCAGATAGTCCCACTCGTCGTAGCGGTAGCTGCGAGCATCCGGTCGAGGCCTGCCCACGGCGTCGCGAATCGTTGCCCGCTCCATGTCGAGCCGTCGGGCAAGGACGTCGCGCTCGTTGCTCAGCGCCCGCAGGTCAACGTCCGCAGGGCGGATGTCGCCGTCGGAGAGGCCCTCCACGTCCGCAGCGACGGCCTCCTCGCCTTCTGCCGTCTCGGCCGCCAGGATCAGGCCGTTCATCTGCTTGAGGCCCTCCTCCCAGTCCTCGAGCCGGACGTCCCGCTGAAGCCAGCTGGCCGCGTCGTCCAGGTCTTCCTCGAGCACCGCCCCGGCCTCCGCGGTGGCGGCGGATGCCATGCACAGCCGGTAGCAGGCGTGGGCAGCGCGTGCCGAGTCGAAGACGTCGGCGTCCAGACGAGCCACGCCGAGCATCAATTCGAGCAGGGCGCCTGCCAGCGGATGGGATTCCAAGGCCGCGTTCCGCCCACCCAGGACCCGGTAACCCAGACCGTCGAGAATGGCGGCGACGGACGACGTGTCGCCCCGCGGCGCGCTCTGCCTCAGCACGGCGTGCAGCGCGTCCTGATGCCGCCTGATCCCGGGGTACTGGTCTCTTACTTGGGCGTTGAGCCGGACCCGCTCGCAGAGGGCGAAAAGCCGGCTCAGCAGGTGGGGTCGGGAGACGTGATTGAAGAAGCGCTCGAGGTCGCTCGCTCTGTCCGTGATGGGCGGCTCCCCCGGGGGCTCTAAAGCGGGGATGCGAAGTCTTGCTTCGGCCATGGAGAATTTCAGCGTGCCGAACTCCACGATGCTCAGCTGCTCCAAAGCCAGCACCCGGTAGCAGGCCGGGTCGTCCATTTCGAAGGTTTCGGGCAGCAGCAGCGCGTCGCCCGTCAACGCGCCGCGCGCCGGATCGAAGACCATCCGGTTGCCCGAATACTCGCCAACGGCCTTGATGTGGTAGTAGCGCCCGGTTATGCCCTCGGCGAAGAGCGCCAGCGGCTCTTCCACATCGACCAGGGCCGTCATGGCAGAACGGCGTCGACGATATCGGCTATGGCCTGCTGCACCGTGGCATCGTCGGATACCGCCTGGACCACCGCGGCATCCACCGCCCGGCGGGAAGGGATTCCCCGCTCGATGAGCTGGGCGGCGTAGATGAGAAGGCGGGTGCTCACCCCTTCCTCGAAGCCGTGCTCGCGCAGGTTGCGGACCTTTTCGCCCAGGGCCGCCAGACGTTCCGCCACGGCGGGCTCGACGTCGGATTCGTGGGCGATGATCTCGGCTTCGCGCTCCCGGTCCGGGTAATCGAACGTAAGGCTCACGAACCGCTGCCGTGTGCTTGTCTTCAGGTCTTTCAGCACGCTCTGGTAACCCGGGTTGTAGGAGATCACGAGCAGGAAGCCCGGGTGCGCGGGGACCAGCTCGCCGGTTTTCTCGATGGGGAGCAGGCGGCGGTGATCGGTCAGCGAGTGGATCAGCACCGTGGTGTCCTTGCGCGCCTCGACGATCTCGTCTAAGTAGCAGATGGCGCCGGTCCGAACGGCCCGGGTCAGGGGCCCGTCGCTCCAGATCGTCGAGTCTCCCTGCAGGAGGAAGCGACCCACCATGTCCGTAGCGGTCAGGTCCTCGTGACAGGAGATGGTTACCAGCGGCACTTCGAGCTCGGCACCGGGGTTCTGGGTATCCCGGTACAGGCGCCAGGCCATGTGCTCCACGAAGCGCGTCTTGCCGCAGCCGGTCGGGCCTTTGAGCAGCACGGGCAGACGAGCCTCGTAGGCGGAGCGGAAGACGGCCACCTCGTCGGCGAGCGGAAGGTAGTAGGGCTCTTCTGCGAGCCGGGCGAGTTTGGCTGCTTCGCTCATCCGGGAGTGAAGGCCTCGTTGCCCCTGCGATAGGTGAAGAAGTTCACCGCGGGATTCCGGTTCACCAGCGGTCGCCGGTACATGGGATGGCCAAGGCTGCGGACCTCGTGCTCCAGCTCGAACAGCGGCTCGGCCTCGCCGCGATCGTCGGCGGGATCGACGATTTTCTGAAAGCGGTACTGGTGCTGATCCGATTCCTGGCTGATCAGGCCGCGTTCGTGCAGAAAGCGGTGGGGACCTGAAAAATCGCTGACGTAGATGGCGATGTGGTGACCGTCGTAGGGGGCGAGAGGCGCTTCGGTCTCCGTGTAGATCAGCTTCTGGTTGTAGCCCATGGCCACCTTGACGCGGCCGGGCTCCACGGATACCGGGCAGCCCATCACCGATTCGTAGAACCGTGCGATGCCAGGGGCGGTTCCGGGCGGGACGGACATGTCCACGTAGGGCATTCCCAGGTCCATGGCGGGAAAAGATCCGGCGGGGTAGGCGACGATGCGATTGCCCCAGGGACAGCTGAGCACCACCCTTTGGTCTGCCTCTTCCCACGAGAAGCGGGTGTCCTTCAACGCCTTGGAGACGAACTTCAGTCTTTTCGCGAGATCTTCGAGGTTTGGAACGACCACTGCGATCTCGCCGCGAAGGATCTGGGCGTCCGACTGGGGGAGATGAAACTGCTGCTCACCGAGATTGACCCACATGTTGTGCGTGCCGAAGTCGATGTACGGGTCGCGGGTGAAGCCGAGACCGGTCACGTAGAACAGCGCGGCCAGCCCCTGATCGGGAACGGTCACGTTGACGTGCTCCAGCATCTGCACGTTGCCGACGTCCTCGGCGCTGCGGTCGTACTCGGGCAATTGACGATCTTCGAGTGGCGCAACCCATGACTTTAATCAATCTGCCGACGCCGATCCAACGCGGCGGGCGCCGGCGCTCAGCCGGTCCATCGGCAGGGTATAGTGCGCTGATGGGCCAAGACACCGACGTCCTGCTCGAAGCAACCATGGCGCTGGTTCCACCGCTGCTCACCGCGCTGGATGCCCTCGCCCATGCGGGCAGGCACCTGCATCCTCAGTCCCTGGCGCATCTGGTTCCTCAGATCGACGCGTTCGCCCGGCCGCTCCGGCAGGGCGCGCGCAAGTTCGAAGAGATCCCGTGGCCGCCCCACCTGGAGCGGTTTCGCGATCACATCAGCGCTTCTGCGGGTGAAGCGCTCGCGGCCATGGACGCGATGAGCGCGTGCCTAGAGCAGGCGAACCCGGTGCTCGCCGCCTACCAGGCCATGGGTGCCGCGACCCGCGCTACCGAACGCCTGTACCCGGTCTCCTTCATGCTCCCCCCGGTCAGCCGCTTTTTCCTGACCGAGGCCGGCCGCGACGACGGCGCGCTGGCGAGACGCCTGGAGCGGGCGGATCCTGGCCGGGACGACGTGGGGGTGATGCATGCGCACAACGGACCTGGTGAGCGGGGCGGTTTTTCCCTCTACGTTCCGGAGTACTACGACGCCGGCGAGGCGTGGCCTGTGGTGGTCGCCCTGCACGGCGGCAGCGGTCACGGGCGCAGCTTTCTCTGGAACTGGTTGAAGGATGCCCGCTCACGGGGCGTGCTCCTGGTCGCGCCCACCTCCCGCGACCGAACGTGGTCGCTGGCAGGCTCCGATGCGGACAGCGCGAGCCTGGACGCCATCGTCGAACGGGTCTGCGAGCATTGGCGCGTGGACGAGCGCCGCATACTGCTCACGGGCATGTCCGACGGCGGAACCTTCAGCTATCTGAGCGGCCTGCGCTCGGATACCCCGTTCACCCATCTCTCGCCCATCTCGGCCAGCTTTCATCCCTTCATTCTGGAAGGCGTGGATCGGGATCGCCTGACCGGCCTGCCCATATACCTCGTGCACGGGACGCTGGACTGGATGTTCCCCGTCGACGTGGCGCGCACGGCGCGCGATGCCTTGACCGCAGCTGGAGCCGCGCTCACCTACCGCGAGGTCGACGATCTATCCCACACCTATCCCCGGGAGGAGAACGCCCGCATCCTGGACTGGCTGATGGGACCTTCGGCTCCCTGAGGGCTCAGGCTCCGGCAGATATAGAGAAGTTGAGCCGGGCCGCAGCCCGGTAAGCGGGCCGCTTGCGGATCCGCAACCGGTACTCGTCGAGGCCGGGCGTGAGCTCGAGCCCGTAGGCGGCGGCCCAGTCCAGGCAGCTGACCAGCAGCAGGTCTGCTGCGCTGAACTTGCTGCCGATCAGATGAGCCGACCCCCTGAGCGCTTCGTCTGCCACGGCCACCTGCTTGGCAAACCCGCCAATGGCGGTAGCCACCGCGGCGGGGGCTTCGCCGTAGATGCCTGCCAGGTCCCGGTGTTTGCGCAGGACGTAGAGCGTGTGCGCGTCGAGCTCCATCTGGATGAAGCTGGCCCATTCGTTGTAGCGCGCCCGGTTCCGGGTGAAAGGCTCAGGTACGAGACCGCTGCCGGAGCCGTAGGTGTCGCCCAGGTACGTGACGATGGCCACGCTCTCGGTGAGCGTGAATTCGTCGTCCACCAGCACGGGTATCTTCTCCTTGGGGTTGAGCTGCTTGAAGGCGTCTGTCTGGGTGGCGCCCGTGCGCGAGCCGATCAGGCGGGGCTCGTAGTCGAGCCCCAGCTCGTGCAGCATCCAGTGCGCCCGCAGCGTGCGGCTGGTCGCGCCCCCCCAAAGCGTCAGCACGACGGCTCAGCGCGGCAGGTCGATTTCTTCGGCGTCGTAGCAGTGGGCGGTGACGTTCTTCGGCGGGTTGGCGGCCATCACCTGCTGAAACGCCGCCATGTGGGGCGTCTGAAAATGGGCGGCCAGCGCTTCGATGCTGTGCCAGCGCTCGGTGATTCGGATCCTGGTCGGATCGTCGAGCTCCACGCTGAAGCAATAGTCGTCGCATCCGGGCTCCTCGAGCGTGGCCGTCACCATGGTGGTGATGCCTTCGCGCATGGCGGCGATGCTGTTTTCGTCCGACTCGATGATGGCGTTGACGATGATCATTGTCCCTCCCAGAGTTTCGTCTGTTCCGTTCTGCGCTCTCGAGTGAAGGTCTCCATGGCGTAGTCGACGCGATCCTCGACGTTGTGCGCGAAAGACTCGAGATTCTCTATGTGTCGCAGGCGCGGCACCAGCCCCGCGTCGTTGGCCAGCTGGATGCTCAGCCCCGGCCGAGCGTTCAGCTCCAGCAGCAGCGGCCCGCGAAGCTCGTCGATGACGATGTCGCAGCCTAGGTAGCCCAGCTGTGTCACCTCGAAGCATCGGGCAGCCAGCTCCAGAAGCTGGCGCCAGTTCGGAACGCTCAGCTCGGTCAGCTCGGCCCCTGTATCGGGGTGATTGCGAACGATCCGGTTGTGCTGCACGGCGGCCACGCTCTTGCCCGTGCCGATGTCGAGCCCGACCCCTACCGCACCCTGATGCAGATTCGCCTTGCCGTCGGAGGCCAGAGTGGCCAGGCGCAGCATGCCCATGACCGGATAGCCCTGAAAGACGATCAGCCGGATGTCTGGAACACCCTCGTAGCTCACGTTCCGGAACAGCGGGCTGACCCGCACCAGAGATTCCAGAATAGCCACATCGGCGCGCCCGCCCAGGGAGTGCAGCCCGCTGATGACGTTGGAGAGGTGGCGTTTGACGTCCAGAATGCCGATCTGCTCGCCGCTGCTCTTGGTGAAGACCCCGGCCTCGTGGCGCTCTATCACGAGAATGCCCTTGCCGCCGCTGCCCTGGGCCGGCTTGATCACGAACTCCGACAGGTCTGCGAGCTTGTCGTCGATGGTTTCGATCTCGTGCTGGGTCCGGACCACGTCGATGAGATCGGGCACCTGGACGCCCGCGTGCTGGGCGATGAGCTTGGTCTTGAGCTTGTCGTCGACCAGTGGGTACTGCTCGCGGCGGTTGTAGCGCCCGATGAACTCGATGTTGCGTCGGTTCATGCCCAGGATGCCGCGTCGCGACAGCTCCCAGGGTGTGATCCAGTCAATCACTGCTTGAAACCGATGAACCTGCGCAGCTCGAGCAGGCGGTAACCCGTGTAGCGGCCGACCAGCATGACGAGCCCGAGCACGGCCAGGTGCAGTTCGGGGAAATTGAAGGCCATGTGCCGGACGGCGGTGAGATCCATGAACAGGAAGGCGAGCACGGCCACCAGGAGGCTCCCACCGCCCTGAATGAACACCTCCCGCGGCCCCTCTTCCTCCCAGATGATGGACATCCGTTCGATGGTCCAGGCCAGGATGATCATGGGGAAGAAGGTGATGGTCAGCCCGCCGATGAGACCGAGGCGGTAACTGACGATGCTGAACACGCTGATCATGCCGATCACCAGAATCACCAGCGTGGCGATGCGCGCCACCAGCAGCAGGTTCAAATGGGACAGGTAGGATCGGATGACCAGGCCGATGGCGATGACCAGAACGAAGCTGACGATGCCCGGCAGCAGCTCCGTCTGCAGGAAAGCCAGGGCGATCAGCACCGGCATGAAGGTGCCCGCCGTGCGGATGCCGACGATGATCCGCATGAGCACAACCATCAGGGCGCCCACCGGCAGCAGCATGATCAGCTTGAACATGCCCTGCTCGGCGATGGGCAGGCTGTGCAGCGAGAAGCCGGTCCCTGTGGAAGGCTCGGCCAGGGCCAGCATGGAGCGGGGCTGGCTGATCATGGAGAAAGACACGCGGCTTCGCGTCCCGCCAACCACCTCCAGCACCGAGGGCGTGTCGGTCTGCCATAGCAGGAGATTGTCCAGGTCCGTCACCGGCCCTACCGTGGGGTTGAAGAGGTACCAGCGGCCGTCGTCCCATACCTGAACGTAGTCTTTGAGGCTCTGTCGGCGTCGTCCATCCTCGAGCTCCAGCACCTGCACCGTCCGCGCGTTCGCGCCGGCGGTGACCAGCAGGTTGGCCAGCAGGGTCGCCTCGTCGAAGCGGTCGCGCAGAAGGCTGACGGTCTGGTCGGCGGGCACCAGCAGCATGCGGTTGATCAGCTGTTGTGCCAGGGTGCGCGCGTTGGCGCTGACTGGCAGGGCGGCCTGGACGATCTGATCGGCCGCCGTCTGGTACGGCTCGTCCAGGGCGCTGGCCGGCGGCGCTGCCGGCGGGGGGCCGTCCACCCGGTATTCCGCATCGCGCACGAGCTCCAGCTTGAAGAAAAGGGTTTGCGGCCCGTTCGCCTCCCGCTTGGACCAGTGTGCCCTGCGCTGCCGGCGCTGGGTCTCTACCTCGAAGCCGAAGCCTGACGATGCGCCGGTTTCGTTGACCACCCTGAAGCCGTCCTGATTGGGGGGCAATGTCAGAAAGGCCTGGGTCGGGACGCCCTGGGCCATGTACTCGATGCGCGCCTCAATCTCCCAGACGTTCTGCTGCTCGCCAGGCAGCCAGGGTATCCGGTACTCGGCGTGCCGGAACGCGGCCGTGCCGACGCCGGCGATGCACAGGAGGGCCACCAGGAAGAGAAATGGCCCCTTTTGGCTCATCTGGAGGTTGACGGGGGCTGGTAGGGCGGCTGGACGAACTGCTTGCCGACGTCCACCAGCGCCATGTCGGCGAGGAAGTTACGTCCCAGCAGCAGCTGAAAATCTAGGTGCGACCGGTCCGCCAGGGTGAACTCGAAGGAGTCGTGCACGTCGCCGATACGCAAGCGCATGGTGACCACCGGTCGGCGGGTGCCTTCGGGATCGGCCTGCTGATAGACGCGAACGTAGCGGACCACCCGGCGTTCCAGAGTCTTGATCTCGTCGTCCAGAATCAGGTCGAAGCGCACCCATTCCTCGCCGTCGCGCTCGAATTCCACCAGGTTCTCTGCATGCAGGGAGCTGGAATGGGCACCGGTGTCGACACGGGCGATGAGGGTCGTGCCGGGCGGCTCCAGCCAAACCCGCTCCATCTCGCCGACCACCATCTTGTCGCCGCTCATGACCACGGTCTGGATGGGCTGGTCGGAATCGCAGGCCGCCGCCGCGGCGGTCTCCGCGCTGGCGCAGATCGCGCCGACGGCCTCGGGCACGCGGCCAAGCTCACTGTTGAGGTCGCCCATCTGCCTGGAGAGATCGGCCCGGCCCGACTGCTGATCCTCGGCCAGCTCCCTGACCGCGACCTGGGTCGCCAGCACCTGGTACTCCAGCGCCTGCACGCGGCTGACCAGCGCCGCGTTGGGATTATCCTGGCTGCCGGTGGTGACTGCGCATCCGCTCATCAGCAGCGCCAGCAGCGGCGCCCGCAGCAGGGCGCGGCCCGGACCGGCGCGGTAAGCCATAGCGCCGCGCCGAACGTCTTCAAAGGCCGTTCTCGGTCGGTTCATCTGCAGTCAGTTTGGGCTTCGGCGTCGAAGTCTACTGTCGGTATCCGACGCTTGATACTGTACATATATACAGTTATTCTGCCTGTCTGTTGGAAGGCCCTTCAATGGCAGAGAGAAATCGCGCGCAGAATCCGCCGCCGCCCAGCCGGTCGGACAACGGCTGGTTGAAGGGCCGCGGCGCTACCAAAAACGAGGCGAGCCGCTATCTCGCCCGGCACAGCGTGCCCGTGGACGACGGCTGGTCGGCCAACGAAGTCGATGAGCCAGACGGGTCCAGGGTGGCCACGGAGCTCTATCCGGACAGAACAGTAACGCTCATCACCCGCAACGCCTCGCCGGACATCCCCTTCGACCGTTCCATCAATCCCTACAAGGGCTGTGAGCACGGCTGCGTCTATTGCTTCGCCCGGCCCACTCACGCCTACCTGGATCTCTCGCCGGGGCTGGATTTCGAGACGAAGATCTTCTTCAAGACGAACGTCCGCGAGCGGCTCGTCGACGAGCTGGGAAAGCGCCGCTACCAGTGCCGCACGATCGCCATGGGGACCAACACGGATCCGTACCAGCCCGCCGAGCGGCACCGGCGGATCACCCGGAGCGTGCTGGAGACGCTGCTGGAAGCCCGGCATCCGGTGAGCATCGTGACCAAGAGCCAGCTCATACTGCGCGACCTCGACCTCCTTCAGGAACTGGCTCGCCAACAGCTGGCAACCGTGGCGGTGAGCCTCACGACGCTGAGCAACGATCTGAAGACCCGCCTTGAGCCGCGCACGGCGGGACCTGGGGCCAGGCTCAGGGTCATCAGGGAGCTGCGGGGCGCAGGCGTTCCCGTCGGGGTCATGGTGGCGCCCGTCATCCCCTTTGTTAACGATCACGAGATCGAGGACATCGTGGCCGCGGCTACCGATGCCGGTGCTCGCACGGCGAATTACATCCTGCTGCGCCTGCCGCTGGAGGTGAGCGGCCTCTTCGAAGCCTGGCTGGGCGTGCACTTTCCGGATCGCGCCGAGCGTGTCATGAACGCGATACGCTCGGCCCGAGGCGGCAAGACCTACGACGCCACGTGGGGCAAGCGAATGCGGGGCGAGGGAGAAGTTGCCGAGCTCATCGCCGCGCGCTTCAAGGTCGCGCTCAGGCGCAATGGCATTCTCGGCGCCACCCAGCCGCCTCTTCGCACAGATCTCTTCCGACCCCCCGGAGGCAGCCAGCTGAGCCTGATCTGATAAGCTTTAACCGCTCGGCGGGGAGGGTGAGCATGGATCTGATCGGCTGGTCATGGTTATTTCTGGTGCTCTACCTGGCGCTGATGCTCGCCTTCGGCTTCATCGGCAGAAGGCGGATCAAAAGCGCCGACGACTTCGCGACCGCGCGGGAATCCTACGGGCCCGTGTTTCTCGCTTTCGCCTTTGCGGCCACCACGGCAAGCGGCGCGACCTTCGTCGGCTTCCCGGGTATCGCCTATGACGCGGGGCTGCCTGCCGTATGGTCCGTCTTTCTTTACCCCGCAGGCGTCTACCTCGGGGTCCTGATCTGCCTCAAGGTCGTCAGCAACACCGGGCACGAGTTCGGCAGCAGAAGCATTCCGGAGTACCTCGGCACCCGATACCAGTCGGACTGGATGCGGGTTCTGGTCTCTCTATTTTCCCTTCTGCTCTTCTTCTACCTGGCAGGTCAGCTGGTCTCCGGGATCGTGATGTTCGAGATCATGCTCGGCGTCTCCCCGAACTGGGCGCTGGCGATCACCGCGGCGGTGCTGATGGTCTACGTCGTGCTGGGCGGGGCCCATGCCGACATCCTCACGGACGGGGTGCAGGGACTGATCATGGTGGCCATCGCGGTGGGGCTCGTCTTCCTCTTCGTCTCGGGCTTCGGAGTCGACGGCGGCTTCACGGGCATGATTGACAGCCTCGAGCGCCAGGATGCGAACCTGGTGGGGTGGCTGAACCCGGACTACGTCCTCTATCACTCCTGGTGGTCTGTCGCTGCGGTGCTGCTCGCCCACATCCCCTTGGGCATGCTGCCGCATATCGGCAACAAGCTGTGGGCGCTGGAGCAGCCCAGCCAGCGCCGCCGATTCATCCGGCTGGCATTCACCTTCGGCCTCGCGCTGGGGATGCTGGGGCTGGGCGGCCTGCTCGCGCGGGCAATTCTGGGAGACGCCCTGCTGCAGCCCGGCGAGTCGAGCAACACGGCGCTGTCCATGCTCTTCGTGGAGCTTTTTCCGGGATGGCTCGCCGCCCTGCTGGGTATCGGCATCCTCGCGGCGGTGATGTCCACGGCCGACGGCCTGGTGGTTTCGTCGTCGCAGATCATCGCCAACGACCTTTACCGCTGCACCATCGTTCCCCGGTTTGCGCGCGAGCTGCCCGAGCGCACTGTGGACAGGCAGGTTCTCATCATCAGCCGCATAGCGACCGTGGCGGTAATGGCCATCTGCACCGCCATGGCCTGGGCCCTGGCCGACAGAAACGTTGCCCTGATCGTGTGGATCGGAACGGGGGGCATGATGGCGGCATTCGCGGGCCCGCTGGTGGTTGGGGCCGTCTGGCGCGGCGTGACCAAGGCGGGCGCGTTCGCCGGTCTGGTGGGCGGGGTAACCGTTTTCTCCATTGCCCACGGCGGCCTCGTCGACCCCGGCTGGTTCGAGCCCGGGGCGCTGCGCGATGCCGCCGCCTGGCTTCTCCGGGAAGCGCCCAACCCCTGGTCCTGCGCGGCCATGGGGGAGATCGTGTCCATCGCGCTGACCTGGGGCGTGTCCAAGCTCACCCAACCCCTGCCGTCAGATCATCTAACGCGGATGTTTGGCCCCGTAGGCCAGGAATAGCACCGCGCCGACAATGGTCCAGGCGAGCACGATGGCCCACTCGTAGGGCCAGATGAGCGCAGACGGGCTGCCGGGCAGGTAGGCGGTGAGCAGGCCGATGGCGAGCACGAAGGCGCCGACACCCACCAGGCGCGGATGGGAGACCTTGAACGGCCGGGGCAGGTCGGGCTCCTGGCGTCGCAGGGCCAGAAAGGCCAGGGGCACGAACAGGTAAGCCACCACCACGGCGAAGCTCCCCGCATCGATGAGCCAGACCAGCACGGTGCGTCCGAATAGAGGCGCAAAGCAGCACATCACGCCGATGGTGATGACCCCGACGTAGGGCGTCCGGTAGCGGGGATGCAGCCGGGCGAATATGGCCGGGATGGAGCCTGACTCCGCCAGAGCGAACATCACGCGGCTGCCCCCGATCACGAAGGCGTTCCAGCTGGTGAGGATGCCGGCCACGCCGCCGAGAACGAGGAGGCGCCCGGCGATGGGGTCACCCCAGAGAGCGGTGGCGGCGTCGCCCGTGGCCATGGAGCTCGTGGCCAGCTCGGGTTTGCTTAGCGCCGTGGCGACGGCGAAGGCGATCAGCCCGTACCAGGCTACTGCGAGGAGCACGGATACGATGAGCAGCTTGCCGATGCGGGCGGGTTGGAGGTTGATCTCCTCGGCGGACTGGGGAATCACGTCAAAGCCCACCAGCATGGCGGGCACCATGATCAGCACGCTGAGAATCCCGGTGGCCGGCGTGGCGATCCAAGGCCTGGCATTGTCGGTCTCCCCGAAGACCACCGCACCGCTGACGAGAATCACGCCGGCCAGCAGGATCAGCCCGATGGCCGCGCTCTGCAGCCGCGCGGCGGCCTTGATGCCCAGCACGTTGACCACGGTGACCAGAAGCGCGCTGCCCGCGCCCACGATCACGAAGCCGACGTCAACGTCCGCACCGAGAACGCTCCAGAGGGTACCCATGCGAATACCGGGCAGCAGATACTCCACCGCCGTGGGCAAAGCGATGGATTCGAACAGGCACACGTTCACGTAGGCAAACAGGAGGGCCCAGGTGCAAACGAACGACCAGCGGTGTCCCAGCGCGCGATGGGTGTAGACGTGCTCGCCGCCCGCGCGCGGCAAGGCGGAGGCGAGCTCGCTGTAGGTCAGCCCGATCAGCGCGATGGCCAGACCGCCCGCGGCGAAGGCGATGAGCGTGCCCAGGCTGCCGGCTGTCTGCACCCAGAACCCGGTCATCAGAACCCAGCTCCAGCCGATCATGGCGCCCAGCGCCAGGGTGATGACTTCCCGGCTCTTCAGCACTCGGGCAAAGCGGGGTTGGTCAGGGCTTGCTGGCATCGCGTGGCGCCTGCGGGCAGAATTCGAGCCCGCAAGCTTAGCGGTAATTGCCGCCTCCCTCGACCTCTCGATTTCAACACCTGGAGCCTGGTTTGCCAGACGTCGTCGCATTGAGCCATCGCGGCAAGGAGTTCGAGATCCGCCTGGCGGACGACGGCGCCCTGGAACTCCATGTCGACGGGTGCCTGCGCAAGCGTCGCGAGCCGACGGGCCGGGAGCCTCAGTACGTCTGGACCAACGTCGAGCTCCAGTGGGAGGAGCACCATTACATAGAGGCCCGTTACTGGGCAGGGAACCGACGCCTGAAGGTGACGGTCAATGGTGACGGGATTTACGACCGATCGCTGTCTTGAGGGATGAGCGCCGCCCCCTGCAGACGGGCCGATGAGGCGCGTCGAGATCGAGATTGAAGGCGAGTATGATGGCCGGTCCTCGAAACGCCGAGATTACGAACTGGGAGCAGACATGCAGGACATGACCCTTGAGCAGATGCTGGCGCTTCTCGAGCGCCAGCGAGAGGATTACCTTGGGGAAGGAACCGTTTCGTTGGCCAAGCGCGTGGATCGCCTCGAGCGGGCTGTGGGTCTCCTCAAGACGCACGAGAAGCGGCTGGTAGAGGCCATGACGGCGGACTTCGGCCATCGCAGCGAGCATCAGTCGATGCTTACCGACGTTGCCGGCTCCATCGGACCGCTGCGGCATGCTCAGAAGCACCTGGCCCGCTGGATGCGCCCGGAGCGCCGCAAGGTTGGACCGTTCCCGCTGAACGTGCTCGGCGCGAAGGCGAGGGTGGAGTACCAGCCCCTCGGCGTGGTGGGCGTCATCAGCCCGTGGAATTTTCCGGTCAACCTGACGTTTACGCCCCTGGCCGGCATCCTCGGCGCCGGCAACCGGTGCATGATCAAGCCGTCCGAGTACACGCCGGCCACCTCGGAGGTTATGGCAGAGATCTTCCCGACGGCCTTCGACGAGCTGGAGATAGCGGTGGTCACCGGTGGCCCTCAGGTGGGCGCGGATTTCTCGGGGCTGCCGTTCGATCATCTTCTGTTCACGGGAGCCACATCCATCGCCAGGCACGTGATGCGGGCGGCGTCGGAAAACCTGGTGCCCGTGACCCTGGAGCTCGGGGGCAAATCGCCGGTGGTGGTCGGGCGCTCTGCCGACATCCAGAAAACCACGGATGCGATCATGACCGGCAAGATGATGAACGCGGGACAGATCTGCCTCGCTCCGGATTACGTCTTCGTGCCCGAAGAGCGGGTCGATGAGTTCGTCGAGTCCTCGGCGCGTTCCGTCGAGAAGATGTACCCGACGCTGCTGGACAATCCGGACTACACGTCGGTGATCAATCAGCGTCACTACGACCGCCTCCAGGGCTACGTGGAGGAGGCTCGGGAGAAAGGCGCCAAGGTAGTAGAGGTCAACCCGGCCAACGAGGACTTCCGTCAGCAACCGCATCACAAGATCCCGCCGACGCTGATCGTCGACCCGGACGAGTCGCTGCAGGTCATGCAGGACGAGATCTTCGGGCCGATTCTTCCGGTCAAAGGGTACGCCAACGTTGCCGACACCATCGACTACATCAACCACCATCCCCGGCCGCTGGGACTGTACTACTTCGGCGACGACCGCGAAGAGGAAGGAAAGGTCCTTTCGCACACCACCTCGGGCGGGGTGACGGTGAACGACGTGGTTATGCACGTGGCTCAGGAGGATCTGCCGTTCGGCGGGGTGGGGCCGTCGGGCATGGGCGCCTACCATGGGCACGACGGCTTCAAGACATTCAGCCACGCCAAGTCGATCTTCACCCAGAGCAAGGTCAACGTGGCCGAGCTGGCCGGCCTGCGTCCGCCCTACGGCGAGAAGATGCTCAAGGCCATCCGCGCCCAGATGCGTTGAGCGTACCTTGGAATCCGGCAGCAGCGAGATCGACCGCCTCGAGCCGCGCGCTTTTGAGCGCGACGGCTTCGTCGTGGTGCGCGGCTGCTGCGACCCGGGGCTGGTGAGGCGGATTCGCGATCGCGCCTCTTCCTATCTCCAGCCCCTGCTGGGGCCCGCAGAGTTCGAAGCTGACGTGGGGTATCCCGGATCCCCTGCGAGCCGCGCTTCGGATGGGGGCGATACGTGCCGCCGTCTCCTGCATGCCTACGCTCGAGATTCTGTTTTCAGGGACTGGGCCACAGGAAGCTCCGTGGGGGCCGTTCTCCGCGTTCTTTTCGGGGGCGCGGACGTGATGATGTCGCAATGTCATCACAACTGCGTGATGACCAAGCATCCCGGCTACAGCAGCGCGACGCTGTGGCATCAGGACATCCGGTACTGGTCGTTCGACCGCCCCGAGCTCGTCTCCGTCTGGCTCGCGCTGGGCGAAGAGACGGAGGAAAACGGCGCGCTCAAGGTCATTCCGGGCAGTCACGCCATGAACATCGATCGGGGCCGGCTCGACCGGGATCTTTTCCTGCGCCCCGAGCTCGCCGAGAACGCCGAGCTCGTTGAGCATGCCCAGACGGTCCCGCTTGAAGCAGGCGACGTGCTGTTTTTTCACTGCCGGTTGTTCCACGCGGCAGGCAAGAATCTCACGGACGAGGTGAAGCTTTCCGTGGTGACCACGTACCACACCGCCGACAACCGGCCGATCCCGGATACCCGGTCTGCGCAGTATCCGGGAGTGCCGCTGTAGCCGAATCATGGGCGACGAGGACGTCTTTCGCGAGGCCATGAGCGACGTTGCGCCGCTGCAGCGCAAGCAGCGCGCGCAACCCGAGCGAGGGCCGGTCGAGGCGACCTCCGCGCAGCTCGAACGCCGCGAATTCGCCCTCGGCAACCGGGACCGCGAGGCCGCGGACCCGAATTACCTGACCCTTGGCGAGGTGCCCCAGCGGCAGCCGCGGGAGATTGTCGAGTGGAAGAAGGACGGTGTGCAGAACGCCGTCTTCGCGCGGCTGAAGGCGGGAAAGTATCCGGTGGAGGGTTCTGTGGATCTGCACCGGCAAACGGTGAGGGAAGCCCGAGCCGCCGTGTTCCGGTTTCTCAATCTCGCCATGGCGAAGGGCTGGCGCATGGTGCTCATCGCCCACGGCCGCGGCGAGCAGAGCGAGACCCCGGCGCGTATCAAAAGCTACGTGGCCGCCTGGCTTGCTCAGGTGCCCGAGGTGATCGCCTATCACAGCGCCCAGAACAACCAGGGCGGTACCGGCGCCTGCTACGTGCTGCTGAAGAAGTCCCCTCAGGCCCGTGAAAATAATCGCGAGCAATATGGCGGCAAGGGGGAAGCCGAGGAACCCGGCTGAAGCTGTGCCCGCGGGCGGGCATTTTCAGATCCGGCCTTTGTCCAGGTCCAGGCGCCCTCGCGCCAGGTTCAGTCGCAGCACGTCGCTGCCACCCTCTGCCAGCCGCAGCGCGCGCAGCCGTCGGTAGAGCTCGGCCAGCGGGTGGGACTCCACCAGCGCGCTCCCGCCAACCAGCTGGATCCCGGTGTCGACGATCTCGCCGGCGGTTTCCGTTGCAAACACTTTGCAGGCGATCCCCTCGTTGATCACGTTGGACCCGGAGTCCGCGAGCCTGGCCGTCCGGTAAACCATGCTGCGCGCGGCATACGCTTTGATGCGCAGATCGGCGTAGCGAAGCCGCACGCCTTCCTTGCTGCCGCGCGCCCGGCCGGAGCGGTCGGGCGCCTTGAGGTGCGTCGTGAGCAGTTCGAGAACGAATCGCATGGCCCCCACGCACTGGGCGGCGATGGCCAGGCGCGTATCGCCGATCTGGCGCATGGCTCGCGGCAGCCCCTCGCCGGGCTTGCCGATCACGTGCGAGCGGGGCACGCGCACTTCTTCGAATCGAAAGGCGGCGTGACGGCTGCCGTCTAGCGACGAGAAGGTTCGCTCGCGGATCACCCCGGCGGCATGGGTATCGATCACGACCAGCGCGGGGCCGTGGCCCTCGATCTGCACGAGGGTGTTGATGAAGTCGGCCTGCTCGCCGCCGGTGACGTACGACTTCTGCCCGCTGACGATCAGCTCGTCTGATTCCAGCCGCCCGCTGGTTGGTCCGGGGGCGTCATCGGGCTCGGTGAAACCGAACGCGCCTTGCTTGGTGCCTGCCAGCACGGGCCCAAGGTAGTCGCTAGCCAGGGGCTCTCCCACGCCGGCCAGCACCCCCGGACCCGGCCCGAACACGGCATCGGCGTGGGGCGCGTTGCTCGCCGCCAACTCGTCCCGGACGATCGTGAGTTCCAGAACCGACGCCGGGTTGCCGCCGAACTCCGCGGGCTGGGTCATGGCGTAGAAACCGGCGGCTTTGGCAGCGCGGACGATTTCCTCACGCGCCTGCTTGTTGTCCATGCTGCGTCTGGGTTCCAGCTGCTCACGGGCGAAGGCCGCGGCGTGCTCGCGAAGCGCGCGCTGCTTATCGTCGAGCAGTTCGGGCATCTAGACGGCAGGCCCGACGAGGATGACGACGATGAGCAGAATCAACAGCACCATGCTTCCCACGGCGTAAAGCATCAGGCTTTCGCGCCTGGCCGCCTGGCGGAGGAACTTCTCAACGTCCTCGGGCGCCTTTGCCGTGGTGGCACTGGTCAGCCGGTAGCGCGTTATGCCGTCGGGGCGTTTCGGAAGGCGCACGAAGAGCTCGGGAGTCGCTTCCAGTCTGGCGTTCACCTCGGCCAGACCCAGGCCCGTATAGCGGGATATCTGCGTTGGATGCAGCCCGGTTCCGGGATGCTCCCGAAAGCAGTGATACATGTCCTCCAGCCGCATGATCTTGCCGCGGAAGCGAAAACTGATGGGAATGATCCCGAGCATCATGGTTGTGTTCTGCGGCTTTGCCGTCTTGAGACCGTACGCGGTTTCAAAGCGCATTTCCACGCCCGCCGGCGCGAATCAGACCGGCTTGCGCGCGACCATGACGGCTCGGACGGGGGCGGGATGACCTTCGATGGTTCGGTTCCGCATCTTGGGATCTAGAGCGTCCTCGAGGGATTCGAATCGCATCCACGTCGTCGCGCGCTGCTCGGCGACCGTGGTAGGTGTCAGGTCGACGAGCTCCGGATCGACGAAGCCCGCGTCCTTGAGCCAGCGCGCGAGCCGTTTCGTCGTGGGCACCACGTGAACGTTGCGCATTCGCGCGTAGCGGCCTACGGGCTTCAAAGATCGGCCGTGCTCGACCACGAGTGATTCCACCACGACCTGGCCACCGGGCCTCGTGAACTCCGCAAGCCGGCGGGCGTGCTCGGCGGGATCCCGTCGGTGATAAATCACGCCCATGCTGAAAACGGTATCGAACGGATGCGGAGGAAGCTGCTCGAACCTCAGGGGCAGCACCCAGTTGGCCGCGCCGGACAGGTAGCGGCTGACTGCCAAATGCTGCATGCAGAAAACCAGCGTGGGATCCACGCCGAAAACCGCGGTGGCGCCGGCTTCCAGCATGCGCCAGCCGTAGTAGCCGTTGCCGCATCCCACGTCGAGGACGCGGCGCCCGGAAAGGGAATCCAGGTGGGGGAGCACGCGCAGCCACTTCCAGTCCGAGCGCCACTCGCAGTCGATGTCCACTTCGAACAGGCTGAAGGGTCCCTTGCGCCACGGATGCAGGGCCATCAGCGATTCCCGCAGGTCGCGCCGCTGGTCTTCGGAGGCGTTCCCGCTCACCGTTACCCGATCGCTGAGGGCGGCCTGCTCTGCCTGGAGGTCGGGCAGCGCTGCGAGCGCGGCTTCCCAGCGCGGGTAGTCGCCGTGCCCCTTCGTCGACAGGCGCGCGTTTAAGTCCGGGCCGAGCCGGCGCCATTCGGGTATGAGATCCAGGACGGGCTCAAAGATCATGGGGCAACGAGGTAGGAAACCCAGTTCAGGCACTGGAACCATCTGTTGGTGGTTGCGAATCCGGCGGCTTCGAAGCGGCTGCGATGCTCTGCTTCGGTGTCGACAATCATCACCTTTTCCAGTGCTGACCGTTTCTGGCTGATCTCGAGCTCAGAGTATCCGTTGGCACGCTTGTAGTCGAGGTGGGCCCGCTCGAACAGGGCCTGGGTGTAAGGATCTTCGAAGCGCAGCTTCTCGGAGACGATGAGCAAGCCGTCTGGTTCGAGCGCTTGCCTGATTCGTTTCAGGAGTGGCACCCGTTGCGTGGGGTCGATGAACTGGAGCACGAAGTTCATCAGCACGACGCCGGCAGGTTCGAACTCCAGCATGGTAACGTCGGCAACCTCGAAGCGCGCCCGCGGGTCACGGATGGCGTCGACCGCTCGGGCGATCATGGCCGCAGCGTTGTCCACGGCAATGACGCGAGCGGGCCGTTCGTCCAGTTGGTCCAGGACGGCGGTGGTGGTGGCGCCCAGCGAGCAACCCAGGTCGTAAGCCAGACGGCGCTCGTCGGGCATGTGCTCGAGATGCCTGGCCGCCAGCATTCCCGTGATCGGGATCACGGTTTCGTAGCCGGGGACGGAGCGGCGAATCATGTCGGGAAACACGTCGGCCACGGCTTCGTCGAAGGCGAAGTCGACGATCTGTCTTTTTGATTCGCGGTAGACGCGGTCGCGGGAACTCAAGGAGGCGGCCCCCCTTCGGCAACACGAAGCTTTAACATTGGCCTCCGGCGCGCATGGTAAAATGCGGTGTCAATTGTTAGTCAGAGTCTCAGTTGAGCGCAAACCCTTCCACGGACTTCGCCGGGCTCGCGAATCCGGAGCTCTACATCAATCGTGAGCTCTCGCTGCTAGAGTTTCATCGCCGCGTGCTCGCCCAGGCCCAGGAAGAGCGCGTGCCGCTCTTGGAACGCTTGCGCTATCTGTGCATATCGAGCTCGGTGCTCGACGAGTTTTTCGAGATCCGGGTCGCCGGTCTCAAGCAGCAGGAGGCGTATCGCGCCACACAGCGGGGACCGGACAACCTGTCTCCCAGCGAGCAGCTGCGGCGCATCTTCGAGACCGTCCGAGAGCTTGTTGAAGAACAGTACCGGGTTCTCAACGAAGATCTGCTTCCGAGTCTCGACGATCAGGGCATCCGAATTCTGGATCCGGACGAGTGGAGCAGCAAGCAAAGGCAGTGGCTCAAGCGGTACTTCAAGCGGGAGCTCGCGCCGATCATGAGCCCCATCGCGCTCGACCCCGCGCACCCCTTCCCCCAGCCGCTGAACAAGAGCCTCACCTTCATCGTCACCCTCGAAGGCGAAGACGCCTTCGGCCGCCGCAGCGGCAAAGCCATCGTTCAGGCACCTCGCGCGCTCTCCAGGGTGGTGCGCCTGCCGGAGTCCTGCGCCGCCACGCCGAACGAGTTCGTTCTGCTCTCGTCGATCATCGAGGTGCACGTCGGTGACCTGTTCCCGGGCATGAAGAGCACGGGCTGTTTTCAGTTTCGCGTGACGCGCAACAGCGATCTTTTCGTCGACATGGAAGAAGTCGACGACCTGTTGCGGGCGCTCGAAGGCGAGCTTTCCTCGCGCCGGTTCGGGGATGCCGTTCGCCTCGAAGTCGCCCGGGACTGTCCCGATCCTCTGGAAGCTTTTCTCACCGGCCAGTTCCACCTCAAGCCCGAAGACGTCTATCGCTGCAGTGGCCCCGTCAACCTGATGCGCCTGGCGACCGTTCCGGACCTCGTCGATCGCCCGGAGCTGAAGTTTCCGGGGTTCACGCCGGGTATTCCCGATCGGCTGCGTAACGCCAACGACATGTTCGAGGTCATCCGTCAGGGAGACGTGCTGCTGCATCACCCTTTCGAGTCGTTCGCGCCTTTCATCGACTTTCTGCGACAGGCGGCCGCCGATCCCCAGGTGCTTTCGATCCGTCAGACGCTCTATCGCACGGGGACGGAGTCGGCGGTGGTGGAAGCGCTGCGGGACGCGGCGACCAACGGCAAGGAAGTGCTGGTGGTCATCGAGTTGCGTGCGCGTTTCGACGAGGAGGCGAACATCGAGCTCGCCAACTACCTTCAGCGCGCGGGCGCACAGGTGGTTTACGGCGTGGTGGGGCACAAGACCCACGCGAAGATGAGCATGGTCATCCGTCGGGAAGGCCGTCCGCTGCGCCGCTATGTGCATCTGGGCACCGGCAACTACCACACGCGCACCACGCGGCTTTACACCGACTACGGCCTGTTCACCTGCGACCCCGACATCGGCGACGACGTTCAGCAGCTCTTTCAGCAGCTCACGTCCATGGGCAAGACCAGCGGGCTGAAGAAGCTGCTGCAGGCACCGTTCACGATGCATTCGTCCATGCTCGTCTTCATCGAGCGCGAAGCCGAGAACGCCCGCGCGGGGCGACCGGCGCGGATACTGGCCAAGATGAACTCGCTCATCGAGCCGCAGGTCATACAGGCGCTGTACGCCGCGAGTCAGGCCGGGGTGAAGATCGACCTCGTGGTCCGCGGCGTATGCGGACTGCGCCCGGGTATCGAGGGCGTGTCCGAGAACGTCACCGTTCGCTCGATCATCGGGCGGTTTCTAGAGCACACCAGGGTGTTCTACTTTGAGAACGAAGGCGATCCGAGGGTCTATCTGTCCAGCGCGGACTGGATGAACCGTAACTTCTTCGACCGGGTTGAGGCCTGCTTTCCCATTGAGGACGCCTCCCTGCGTGACCGGATCTACAGGGAGCTCGGGATGTATCTCGGCGACAACTGCCAGTCTTGGATGCTCGCAGCGGACGGGAAGTACCGGCGGCTTGTCCCTCCGGAGGGCGAGCGTCGAAGCGCTCAGGAAGGGCTGCTCGAAGAGTTAGCCGGCGACTGATCGCGCGGCGTTTTCGTTCTCGTCGATGCGCAGACCGACTCCGACCGCCGACAGGTAGTCGGCTTCCTGGTCCAGATCCAGGCGGGTGAGCGGGTGGCGTTTGAGCCAGCCGCGGGGAAACTTCAGCAGCAGCGCGTCTCCGTCTGCTCGCAGCGCGACGTGAGGGAGCGCCGTGTTGGCGCGGTTGCGGTGCAGGAGCACGGCCAGTCTCAGCAGCACCGCTAGCCTCAGGGCATGGGGGGGATAATCGCCGTCTTCCTGCTGGAACTTGCGCCGGTGGGCTCGGACCAGCGCGGCCAGCTCCAGCTGGTCGCCTTTGGAGAAGCCCGGAAGGTCCATGTTGGCGAGCAGGTAGCCGCTGTGCCTGTGGTACTGGCTGTGCGCGATGTCCATGCCGATCTCATGCAGATCGGCCGCCCACCCCAGCAGGAGCTGATGTCTCGGCTCGGTGAGATCCCATTCGAGGGCTACCTGGGCCAGGAGGGCCAGCGCCATCTCCCTCACCCGGCGCGCGTGTGTCTGGTCGACGTGATAGCGCATGCACAGGTCCGCGACGCTGTTCTCCCGCACGTCCTGGTGGTGCACCCGACCCAGCAGATCGTAGAGCAGCCCTTCGCGGAGAGCGCCGCTGGTAGCCTCCATGCTCGCGATGTCGAGCTGTTTGAAGGCGGCGATGAGCACGGCAAGGCCTCCCGGGAATACTGGCGCCCGCTCGGGGGGCAGACCGGGCAAAGCCAGCTTGTCCACGTGGCCGGCATCGATCAGGGCCTCGCGCACGCGTTCCAGACCATCGAGCGAAATGTCCCTGCTCCCGTCCATCTCTGCAAGCACGGCCTGAGCGGCCAGGATGGTACCCGAGGCGCCGATCACCGTGTCCCGGGACTTTCTGCCGTAGGTTCCGGCCACCGGAACGAGCTCTTTTCTGGCGTGATTGACGGCCGCTCGAAACTGTCCGGCCCGGATACGTCCGTCGCCGAAGAACTGTCGCGAGATCCCCACGCATCCCATGTGCAGGCTCTCGGTTTTCTCCGCCTCGAAATGGCGGCCGAGGATGAGCTCCGTGCTGCCGCCGCCGATGTCGATGACCAGGCGGCGTTCGTAGTTGTCCTCGATGGAGTGAGATACGCCCAGATAGATCAGGCGGGCCTCCTCGCGCCCGGAGATGATCTCCACCGGGTGGCCTAGAGCCTGCTCGGCCCGTTCGATGAAGGCGGCCGCGTTGCGCGCGCGCCTCAAGGTATTGGTCCCCACGACGCGAACGTTGCGGCGCTGCAGGCTGTTCAGCCGCTGGCCGAACCGCTCGAGGCAGGCGAGCGCTGTATCCGTGGCGGGCCCGGTCAGCTCGTTCTTCTCGTCAAGGCCGTTTGCGAGCCTGACCATCTCCTTGATCTTGTCGATGATCTGCAGCCGCCCGTTGGTTTCCTGAGCGACGATGAGATGAAAGCTGTTTGAGCCCAGGTCCAGTGCCGCGAGCTGGGTGACGTCGCCGTAGTTGAGAGTGGCCTCGGTCATGGGGCCCAGTGCGGATCGAAAGCGTCATTCTATAGAGCAAGGTCGGACGCGCAAGCGGGGGCGCTTGCTCCCTCTCAGGACTTCGGAGCGTAGATCGAGGGCGGTAACGGGCAATCCAGCGTCGCTGCGATGCCCTGCAGCAGGGCGCCCTCTCGGCCGCTTACCTGGCCGTCGGCAAGCGCTACGGCAGCGCAGGCTTTCAGCACGCGCGGCTTCACCAGCGGCTTTAGATGGCGAAGCTGCCAAAGGGCCTGACCGAGACGGACGAAGTTGGGGTCGTCTTCTGTGTCCATTCGAGGGGCAAGGTCGAGCAGCTCGGCGCCGGTCGCCAGGGCCTTGGCCTGAGCCCCGACATCCCCATGACCGGAACGTGCCAGCGCGGAAAGCACCGTCAGCGCTGCATCGGCCACCTGGTCGGGGGAGCGGTAGCGGGCCCTGATCCGCTCCGGGCCGTCGAAGTGCGGACGCAGCTCCTTGATCAGCAGCCTGTGCATGACCCACTCGAACAGGTCGATTTGGCGATCGGACCTGATCATCGCAACCACATTGTCGATGAACCGCCTGAACTGGGGGTCGGACAGCTCTTTCAATGCCGGCACCGCCATTTCCACCAGCGCGAGCTTGCGGGGCTCGTCGAGATGCCTGACCGCGGGAACCAGGCGAAAGACGTGTTCGGGCACGCCGGGTTCCGCGTTTTCCTCGAGATAGGCGAGCTGTCGGTCGCGCGCATAGCCATCGGCGTGGGTGAGGGTCGCGTAGATCAGCCCGCGACCGGACCAGGGGTCGTGAGCAGCTTCGCGCAGCTTCGGATCGATGCTCGCGATGATGCCCACCGCGTTGTCCAGGCTCGTCTGGTCCAGGCGGCCGACCTCGTCCGCGATGCTCTCCGCGGGGACCCCCACCGAGATGCCCCCCGGTGCTTGAATGCCCGCTGCGCCGGTACCCGCAAATCCCGCGGCGCCGGCAGGGCGCGTCGGGGACGGTTGGCCACGTTCCAGGAGCCGACCGTCCCAGCGCGGTTCGATGGCGCGGATCCGGTCTTCGAGGGGGGGATGGGTAGACATCAGACCGCTGAAAAACGGACGAGAGCACTGGCCGAAGAACATGTGGCTGATCTCACGGGCATTCGATCCCGACATGGTCGACCCCACGGGCAGGCCGCCGATGCGCTTGAGCGCATTGGCCAGGCCGCTGGGGTTTCGCGTGAACTGCACCGCCGCAGCATCTGCCAGATACTCGCGCTGTCGGCTCACCGCGGCCTTGATGAGATTGCCGAAGAAGGTGCCCGAGTAGCCGATGATCAGCAGCCCCAGGCCGAGGGCCATCACCGGCACCGCCGCGTTGCCCCCGGATCGGCGGTTGCCGCCGTGGGCCATGCCCCGGAGGATGCCGTAACCGATGATGCCGATGAAGAGGATGCCGTGCAGCATCGCGATCAGGCGCAGGTTGATGCGGCTGTCGCCGTTCAAGATGTGGCTGAACTCGTGGCCGACCACCCCCTGAAGCTCGTCCCTGTTCAGCTGGTCAAGGGTGCCCTGGTTGATCCCGATCACGGCGTCATCGGGCGTGAATCCGGCCGCGAAGGCGTTGATGCTGTGCTCCGGAATGAGATAGACGGGGGGCACGGCGGTGCCGGAGGCGATGGCCATCTCCTCGACCACGTTGAGCAGGCGCCGTTCGGCCGGATCGGTGGTGTTGGCGTTGATCCGGCGGCCTCCGAGCGCCTCTGCAATGGTCTTCCCTCCGTCGCGAATGACCAGGTACTTGTACAGGCTCGCTATCCCCACCACGGCGACCACGGCTGCGGTGACGATGAGCCACTGCTCGGTGGGCACGTTGGTGAAGGCCGCGGTAGCGTCCGGCGAGGTGGCCACTCCGACGTCCGTGGTCCAGCGGTAGACGCCCATCAGCAGGAGGTTCGTGAGCACGATCAGCGAGCCCACGGCGGCCGCGAACAGCAGCGCCAGGCGCCAGGTCTTGCGCTTCGCGTCGTCCTGGGCGCGAAAGAAGTTCATCCGACCCCGGGGACGATCAGCTGAAGGAAACCTTCGGGGCCTCCTGCATTGCCTCGCTGTCCTCGTACTCCAGCAGGGCCGCGTCGCCAGCGTGACCGAAGGGCCCGGCGAGCAGCATCGCAGGAAAGCTCTGCTTGTAGGTGTTGTAGTCGGTCACCTGGTCGTTGTACGCCTGCCGGGCGAACGCCACGCGATTCTCGGTGCTCGTCAGCTCCTCGGAAACCTGCATCATGTTCTGGTTCGCCTTGAGGTCGGGGTAGGCCTCCATCACCACGTTCAGCCGCCCCAGCGCGCCGCCCAGCGCCCCTTCGGCGCTTGCCAGCTGACGAATCGCATCGGCGTTGCCAGGGTCCTGAGCGGCCGTCTGCAGGCCGGCCAGGGCCTGGTTGCGGGCGGCGATCACCGCTTCGAGGGTCTCCCGCTCGTGTGACATGTACGCCTTGGCGGTCTCGACCAGGTTCGGGATGAGGTCGTAGCGCCGCTTGAGCTGCACCTCGATCTGCGAGAAGGCGTTCTTGAAGCGGTTCTTCAGGGTCACCAGCCGGTTGTAGATGGCGATCACCCAGAAAGCGAGCGCCGCTATGATGACGAGCACGATGATGGTTTCCACGATCTCCTCCTTGGCCGGATGTCGGTCCGGGAACTCCGGCGTTCAGTCCGGCAGCCCCAGTACTCGCTTTGCGATCACGTTGAGCTGCACCTCGCTGGTTCCCCCCTCGATGGAGTTCGCCTTGGAGCGCAGCCATTGCCGCGTGGTGCCGAGCTCTTTGGCTGAGAAAGCCTCGCCCTCCCAACCCATGCTCTGGGTGCCCATGGCCTGCAGCATCAGCTCGTACTTTCGTTTGTTCTGCTCGGTGCCATAGTACTTGAACATGCTGGCCAGATTGCCGTCCGCCTGCCCCGCCTTGGCTTCGTCCCCGCTGCGCTCCAGAGTCAGCTGAAAGGCTCGGTCGTTCATGCGGTGCTCGATGACGCTGCTGCGGACGGCCGGGTCCCCGATGCGCCCCTGTGCCTCGCCGACGTACGCCTTGGCCACGTCCTCGAGCCGGCGGCCGGTGCCTCCGAGGGCGCTCATCCCGCCGATCCCGGCCACCATCTGGCGCTCGTGCTGCAGCAGCCGCTTGGCGATGCTCCAGCCCTTGTTGAGCCCGCCCACCAGGTTTGCCTTGGGCACCCTCACGTTGTCGAAGAACGTCTGGCAGAAGGGCGAGGCGCCGCTGATCAGCTCGATGGGGGAGGTGGTCACGCCCTCGGAGTCCATGTCGAAGAGGAGAAAGCTGATGCCCTCGTGCTTCGGCGCGTCGTTGTCGGTGCGGACCAGGCAGAAGATCCAGTCCGCAACGTCCGCGTAGGAGGTCCAGATCTTGGAACCGTTGACCAGGAAGTGGTCGCCCTGGTCCTCCGCCTTGGTCTGCAGCCCGGCCAGGTCCGAGCCGTAGCCCGGCTCCGAGTAGCCCTGGCACCAGCGGATCTCGCCGCGAACGATCTGCGGTATGTGCTCGAGTTTCTGCTCCTCGCTGGCGAACTCCAGCAGGGCCGGCCCCAGCATCCAGATGCCGAAGCTCTGCAGCGCCGGCCTGGCATTGATGCTGCGCAGTTCCTGCTGGAGCACCTTGTCCTCGTCGGCCGTAAGGCCGCCGCCGCCGTACTCCCGGGGCCACGTGGGTGCCGTCCACCCGCGCTCGGCCATGCGGTCCAGCCAGATCCTGGAGTCCGGATTCGCGAACTTCTCCCGGCGGCCGCCCCAGACGGTCTCGCCCTCGGGCGTGGACGTGCGCATGCTGGGCGGGCAGTTCTCCTCTAGCCAGTTTCTGACCTCTTTGCGAAACTCGTTAAGATCTGTCACCGCTGTCTGAACCTCTGCTGCGCCCTATCTGCCGGACTCGGAATTCTAAAGGAAACGGGCTCGTTGGCCAGGGCAGCAGCGGAAGGTTATAGTCCGCGGCTCTTCGATCCCAGGGGAGCGGGATGTCGGAAATCGACCAACGGGTGTTTCGCGACACCATGGGACAGTTCTGCACGGGGGTGGTGATTGCGACGGGCTGCCGAGAGGGCGAGCCGGCCGGTTTCGCCGCCCAGTCCTTCAGCTCGGTTTCGCTGGACCCGCCGCTGGTCGTGCTGTGCCCCGCCAAGACGAGCACCAGCTGGCCGAAGCTCAGGGACTCGGGCAGCTTCTGCATCAACATTCTCGGCGAGGATCAGAAGGCCGTCTGCGACGTTTTCGCGCAATCGGGGGTCGAAAAGTTTGCCAGCCTCGACTGGTCGCCGGGGGCAACGGGATCCCCCGTTCTGGCCGACGTGATCGCCTACGTCGACTGCGACCTGCATGCCGAGCACGATGCGGGCGACCATACGCTTGCCGTCGGGCTGGTGCGTGAGGTCAGCATCGTCAACCCCGACAAGCCGCCGCTCCTGTTCTTCCGCGGCGGCTATGGTCAATTCGAGGGACTGTGATGAATCTGAAGACGCGCGTCTGCGAAGTGCTAGAAATCGAGCACCCCATCGTTCTCGCAGGAATGGGCGGGGCGAGCTGCCCGGCCCTGGCCGCGGCGGTATCCAACGCCGGCGGGCTCGGTGTGCTGGGAGCCGCGGGATGTGGTCCGGAGCTCCTGCGGCGCTGGATCCGCGAGACGCGCGAGCTCACCGACAGACCCTTCGGTGTCGACACGCTGCTGCCTGCCTCGGTTCGGCGCGCCAACTACGACGAGACCGAGGGGCCGACGCCCATGGATCTGCTGCCTGAGACCCAGGCCTACGCGGCTGAGTTCATGGAACGCGAAGGCCTGGAGCCGGTGGCGAGCGAGTCGCCGCGGCCGCCGCGAACGTCCGACGAGCCCGCCGTGTTCACGAAAGATTTCTTCGAGGCGCAGATGCGCGTGGTCATCGAGGAGCGGGTCCCCGTTTACGCGTCCGGTCTGGGCAACCCCGGACCGTGGATGGACGAGCTGCGCGCCAACGGCACCAAGGTGATGGCCGTGGTGGGCGCCGTCCGGCACGCGATTCAGGTGAAGTCCTCCGGGCTCGACATCATCGTGGCCCAGGGTCACGACGGCGGCGGTCACAATTCGCCCATCGGCACCATGGCGCTGATACCCCAGGTGGTGGACGCGGTGGGCGATACGCCGGTGCTGGGCGCCGGTGGCATCGTCGACGGCCGAGGCATTGCTGCAGCCATGATGCTCGGAGCCGAGGGGGTCTGGATCGGCTCCGCGTTTCTCGCGTCCCAGGAAGCCAACATCTTCGATTTTCAGAAGCAGGCCATCGTCGATGCCACCGAGGAGGGAACCTCCGTGTCCCGGTCCGTGACGGGTAAGCCGGCACGGATCATTCGCAGCAAATGGACCGATTACTGGGCGCGGGGCGAGCGGGATCCCCTGCCGATGCCCTTCCAGGGCTTGGTCTCCCAGCCGGTGCTGGCCGCGGCGAACCGCGATGGCCGGGGCGACATCAACCCGGGTTTCGCCGGCCAGGGCATCGGCATGATAAAGGCCGTCCGCCCGGCCCGGGAAATATTCGACGAGCTGGTTTACGGGGCCGAGCAGGCGCTCGCTCGAACTTCGAACCTGCTTCGCTGAGCGGCGCCGGCCCGATCGTGGACCTCATCGGCTCCCTCGATGCGAACGACGATGCCAGCCGGTGGGCCCCGCCCGTTTGATTTTTGACGATTACCGGAGAACGAGATCATGTCCGACACCGAAACCAACATGAACAACGCCCTGGAGATTCTGCGACAGCGTCTCGACCAGCCTAACCCCTCCTCAGACTGGTTCGAGATCACTCAGGATCGGGTCAACGACTATGCCGACGTCAGCATGGATCACCAGTGGATCCACGTCGACGTCGAGCGGGCCAAGCAGGGGCCGTTCGGTGCGCCCATCGCCCACGGCAACCTGACCATCGCCGTGATGGGCCACCTGCCGCGATCTGAGACGGCCTCCCAGCCACCGCTGGAGGGCCACAAGCTCAGCATCAACTACGGCTTCGACCGTATCCGTTTTCCCGCGCCCGTGCGGGTGGGCGACAGGATCCGCGCCACCAGCACGCCGCGCCGCGCCGAGATCAAGGGCGGCATGATCGAGACCATGAACGAGATCGTGGTCGAGATCGAGGGTCAGGAAAAGCCGGCGCTGGTGGCCGAAAGCCTGGGTCGCCTCGTCTTCTGATCTGCCGGGCCGTCACCCGGACGGGGGAACGGGGGGTGCCGGCGTGCGCTGCTCAGGCCATGACCGTGACCGCCACGCCCCGTTCGGCCATCAGCGACGCCAGGTCGCCCGCCAGCAGCGCGTGGGCCCGGTCGAGCTCCCTCACGTGGGCGTCCATATGGGCCAGGCCCAGCCCCTGAAGCAGCGCGTAGGCGTGATCGCCAGGGCACAGCTCGCTGCTCGGCTTCATGGCCGCCAGCGCGGAGGGCGCTTCCTGGTCCGCTTCGCTGCGCGTGCCGAAGATCATCTGTCCCATCATCCTCACCATGTCGTGGGTCTGCTCCACCCGATCGCAGAAGTGGAAGTGATCGGCGTTCAGTAGATTCACGGCGCGGCGCGGGTGCGGCGTTCGCTCGATGAGGTCGTGCATGCTGTCCAGCGGCAGGACCACGTCGTGCTCGGCGACCAGAAACAGCGTGGGTACCTCGCGCTCCCAGCTCATGGCGAGCGCGTCTGCCAGGCGGTCGGCGATGCTCGACTGCCACTGGCTCGATTGGCCCCCGGCCGGTGCCAGGGGCAAGGCGGCGCGGATGCGTGGATCCATTCCGGCCGATGCCAGGGTGGTCCAGCCGCCGAAGCTGTGCCCGGAGACGCCAACGCGGTCGGGATCGACGGTCAGGCCGGCATCGCCGGCCACCATCCGGTCGATCACGAAGCTGACGTCCACTGGCCGGTCTGCGGCAAACGATTTCAGGCGCTCGAGCAGGGTCGCTGGATCCACTGGCTGGGCGGCCGCCGCCATCACGTCCTCCGTGGTGTTGCCGACGTGGTCCATGGCGGCGACCACGTAGCCGTGACTGGCCCAATGGGTGCACAGGTGTGTCGTCTGGCGGCCGGTCCCGCCGAAGCCATGAGAGAAGATCAGCAGGGGCCGGGGCTCACCCTCGGCCGGTGCCGCGTCGCGAACGGCTGCCTGGGGTACCGGTGGCGACAGGCTCATGGGCTGGAAGTGATCCTGGGTATCCGGGTCGAGATCCTGCCCGGCGTGCTCGTCGTCGGCCGGGTACCACACTTCCACGGGTAACGTTCGTTGCCTTGTTTTGTCGGTCCGGTGAAAGGTGCGCACGCCGACCGGATGCGGGCCACGCAGGAACGGATCATACGATGTCATCGTCTACCTCTGTGTCAGAACGGTTGAGCGTCGGGCTCGCAATCCGGCAGCGTGGTGCTGCCCGAATCGAGGCTGGCTCGACTCTCGAGATCTCGACGCGCCGCGAAGGATACCGAGAGGATTCCATTGCCGCCAGCATGAGCCGTGCATGTATCGGGTTGCTTCGTTTCGGCTGGCTCGCCGTGTACGCTGACGCAGCAAAGGAGACCGTGGCCCGTTGGCGGCAGGACTCACCGGAAGTCGAGGGAAGAACAGATTTTGGAGGCCCGCCGGGATGGTTAACAGAAGACGATTCGTAGAGGCCGGCGCCCTGACGGCTGCCGGCTTGTCGCTGTGGGGTTGCGGTGCTGATACCCGTCCGAGGTCTGCCGGGGCCGGCGACGGGCAGGTTGCGGGTCCCGGCCGCGCCGTCGTTTTCCGCAGCGGCGTGGTGTTGCCGGTGGATGCGGGATTCTCCGAGCAGAGGGCGATTGCCATCCGCGGAAACCGCATCCTTGCCGTCGGGGATGACGACGACGTGCTGGCGGCGGCGGGGAAAGACCCCCAGGTGGTCGATCTCGATGGCCGGGTCCTCCTGCCGGGATTCATCGAACCCCACATGCACTTCGCGCTGATGGCCGGGCTGGGCCACTGGCCTGACATCGGCCCGTTCAAACACGAAAGCACCGAGGACGCGCTCGCCGCTCTGCGCCTCATTGCCAGGGAGACGCCGGCTGATGAGTGGATCGTTGCCCGTCAGTTCGATCCCAGCCTTCAGACGGGTCCCGAGATGCTGACGACCCGGGAGCTAGATACCGTGTCAACAGACCGGCCCGTCTTTGTGCTGAACGCCTCGGGCCATCTCGCCTACGGTAACTCCCGCCTGCTGGAGTTCGCTGGCATCGACAGGGACACGCCGGATCCGCCCGGCGGGGAGTATTTCCGTGACCCCGATGGGCGGCCCAACGGCGCCATGTCCCAGGTCGCCTACCAGCCGGTGATGATGCGGAACGAGGCGCTCATCGCGGTTCTTGGCTCCGGGTTCGTTGAGGCCGGGTTGCGGGTCGGCGAAGAGGCGGCCGCGCTCGGGATCACCACCCTCTGTGACCAGGCCACCGGGGGCATTGCCGGCATGGGCGATATCGACTTCTACCGGCAGATGTTTGCCTCGAGCCGGATGAGCGCGCGGATTCGCGCCTCGCTCTATTCCGAGACGGCCGCGGAGTGGGACGACAACGGCGTTGCCTTCGGTGACGGGGACGCCCTGATGCGCATTGTGGGCTGGAAGATCGTGACCGATGGGTCCAACCAGGGTTTCACGGGCCGGCAGCGTGAGCCGTATCTAGACTCGGACAATCGGGGCATGTACTACGTCGCGCCCGAAGCGCTGAATGAAATGGTGCTCAGCCGTGGCCGTCGAGGCTGGCCGCTGGTGCTGCACGGCAACGGCGACGCCGCGATCGACAGCATTCTGGACGCGGTGCAGGCGGCGGCGGATGCGGGCGTGGACGTGGGAAAGCTGCGCTGCCGCATCGAGCACGCGTCGATCCTCCACGATGGGCAGATCCAGCGCATTCGCGAGCTGGGCATGGGCCCCAGCTTTCTCATCAACCACGTGCACTATTGGGGTCACGCCATGCGCGACAAGGTGTTCGGCCCGGAGAAAGTGCAGCTGCTCGATCGCTGCCGGAGCGTCGAAGATGCCGGCATCACTTGGACGATGCACAGCGACGCGCCGGTGTCACCGCTTGGCACCCTGCACAAGATCCGGGTTGCGGTGGCCCGCGACCTCTGGAAGGAGCCCGACACCACACTTGCGCCCCACGAGCGCGTTTCCGTGGAGGCGGCGATAAGGGCCGTCACCATCAACGCGGCATGGCAGTGTCACTCGGAGACCGAGGTCGGCAGCCTAGCGGAAGGCAAGCTGGCCGATCTGGTCGTGCTGGAGGACGACCCGAGGAAGGTCGAGCCCAAGGCCATCTCCGAGATCGGGGTGAGCCAGACGTGGATGGACGGGAACCAGGTATTTGGAGCCTGATCCGCAGCGTCGCGGGCCGGTCGGCCCGCGCCCCTCAGCTCAGCCCGCTGACGGGCACGGCGGCGCCGTGAATGGGGTCCGCTGCAGGTGACGCCAGAAAGCCGATGACCCCGGCCATGGCCGCGGGCGTCACCCAACGGTGGAAATCGGCGTCGGGCATGTCGGCCCGGTTGCGCTCGGTATCGATGATGGACGGCAGCACGCAGTTGACGTTGATGCGTCGCTCCTTGAGCTCCGCGGACATGGCTTCCGTCAATCGGATGACCACGCTCTTAGACGCGCTGTAGGCACCCATGTTTGCGACTCCGGCGAGCCCTGCGCCGGCGCCGACGTTGACGATCTTGCCGGCCCCCTGCTGAAGCATGATGGGGACCACGGCCCGGGCCATGTTCAGCACCGAGCGCGCGTTCAGGCCCATCATGAAATCCCAGGTCTCCTCGGAGGTTTCGTGAACGGCCTCTCCCATGGTGAAGCCGCCGGCGATGTTGGCCAGCACGTCGATACGCCCCAGCGTCTCGATTATCCGGGTGACCGCCTGCCTGCAGCTGTCCGGGTCGGTCAGATCACAGGTGTCGGAGAAGTGGGCGTTGTCGATGGCCACCACGTCTAGCTGCGCCACGGTGGCGCCGCTTGCGGCGAAGTGCTCGACCACGGCACGGCCCAGGGCGCCGGCCGCGCCCGTGACGACGACTACGTTGCCTGTATAGTCGCTGCTCATGGCGCGAGCGCCTCCAGGGCTTCCCAGTGTAGATCGCCAAACTGACCGTTGGGATTGACGGGCTGGATGCAGACGTGGGTCGCGCCGGCATCAAAATGCTCGCGAATGCGGGCTTCAACCTGGGCCGCGCTGCCCCAGGCAAAGGTGGCGTCGATGAACCGATCGGAACCGCCGTTGCCGAGGTCGGCTTCGGTGAAGCCCATGCGCAACCAGTTGTTTCGGTAGTTGGGCAGGGCCAGGTACATCTGCGCCGCCGGGCGGGCGAGCTCCCGGGCCCGGGAAGGATCCGTCTCCAGAATGACTTTCTGCTCTACGCACAGCCACTTGTCCGGACCGAGGACTTCGCTGGCCATGGCGGTGTGGTCGGGCGAAACGAAGTAGGGGTGTGCGCCTGCAGTCTTCTCGGCGGCCAGGGCCAGCATCTTCGGGCCCAGCGCGGCGATCACCGTGGGCGGGTCTTCGGCCGGCGGAACGCTCGTGTAGGGCGCAGCGGCCATCTTGTCCAGATAGTCCCGCATGCTCGCCACGGGCGGGCCGTAAGTCAGGCCGCGCACGCCCTCCACGAAGGGCTTGTGAGAAACACCAATTCCGAGCAGGAACCGGTCGCCCGACTGCTCGGCCAGGGCCTTTTGCGCCGAGACCGTGACGCCGGGTTCCCGGTGGTAGATGTTGGCGATTCCCGTGGCCACGATCAGCTGCTTGGTGTTGGCCAGCAGCCACGAGGCGTGAACCATGGGGTTGCGCCCCGTCGCCTCCGGTATCCACAGAGCGCTGTAACCCAGTTCCTCGATGCGCTGAGCGGCGGCGGCCGCGGCATCCGCCGGCAGGCCGTCGAGAAAGTACCAGACGCCGAGCTTGCCGAGCTTCACCTCAACGGCCCTGGAAGTTGCCGGGCCGACGCTCGGCCACGGAGCGGATGCCTTCCTGGGCGTCCTCGGTGGCGCGCAGCCATTGCTGCTCCTTGAGCTCGTGCTCGGTGGCCTCGATAACGGCCTCAGCGAGCCCGGCGCGCATGGTGCCCCTGACTGACAGGACGGCCAGCGGGGCGTTCTCGGCGATTTCCTGCGCCAGCTTCATCGCCTCGTCGCGCAGGCTCTCGGCGTCGGTCAGTACGTCCACCAGGCCGAGCTTGAACGCCTCTTCGCCGCCGATGCGCCGGCCTGTCAGCAGCAGCATGCTTGCAGCCTGCTGACCGATGATGCGGGGCAGGCTGACGGAGATGCCGAAGCCCTGGTGAATGCCGAGCTTGACGAAGTTGGCTCCGAATCGCGCCTCCGGACAGGCGACGCGAAAATCCGGGACCAGGGACAGACCCAGGCCTCCGCCGATGGCGGCGCCTTGGATCGCGCCGATTACCGGTTTCTTGCTGCCGAACAGCCGCGCGGCCTCGCGGTAGAGAATGCCCGTGGTGTTGCGAAAGCCCTCCTCTGTAAAATCCTCGCTTCCGGAGTCGTCGTCCTTTCCGCTGCCGAAATTGGCCCCCGCGCAGAAATGCCGGCCCTGTGCTGCCAGAACGATGGCCCTGCAGTTCGGATCCTCGTCTGCTGCGTTGAACGCGTCGGCGATCTGCCTGATCAGGCTGTGATCGAAGAAATTGTTTGGCGGACGCTGTATCTCCACGGTAGTGACGTGGCCGTCCCGGGTCACGCCGATGTCGGTGTATTCAGTCAAGATCCTTATCCCCGTTTGCTGAATTCGAGCGAGCGGAGGATATTAGCAGCCAGCGCGGCGGGCATTCCATAAGCAACCTGGTGCGTTCGAGAAGGAGGCAGATGTCCGAAGGCGGTCAGGCAGGAGAACTTCAGGGACGGCGACCGGGCATCTGGGAACTGGCGTTTCCGTCCATCCTGAGCAACCTGTCATTCACCCTCGTTGGTCTTGTGCAGACCAAGTTCGTCGGCGAGCTGGGTGCCCAGGCGCTCGCGGCCGTGGGCGCAGGGCAGCGTGTCTTCTTTGCCATGCAGGCCATTCTGATGGCGGTCAGCGCGGGCACCACGGCTCTAGTGGCCAGAGCCTGGGGCGCCGGGGACTACGTCGAGGCGAGCCGCGTCACCATGGCCTCGCTGGTTCTCGCCGGCGCCTTCTCGGTCGTGGTCGCGGTGATCGGTCTGTTTTTCGCCCCTGTCATTGCCGGCGTCTTCGGGCTCGATCCGGAAACGCTTGGCATGGCCTCAGAGAACATCCGCTGGCTGTGTGTTTTCAACGTCGCCTTCGCCGTCAACTTCATCCTGGGCGCCGCGCTGCGCGCATCTGGAGATGCCTGGTCGCCTCTTTGGATCAGCGGCGCGGTCAACGTCGTCAACGTTCCGCTGCTCTACGTGTTCATCTTCGGCGAGTTCGGTTTTCCCCGCATGGGGGTTGCCGGAGCAGCCATTGCGGCCGGCATCGCGTTCTCCATCGGCGGGGCCGTCCTTCTCGGGCTCTGGGTCAAACAGAAGTTCCGGGTCAAGCACGTGGCGAGCGGCTGGTGGCGCAAGGCGCGGTTGCGCCAGCTTCTCGACATCGGCTACCCGGCAGCGGTCGAGCAGGGGGTGTTCCAGCTCGGCTTCTTCATCTTCCTGATGCTGATCGGAAACTTCTACGGTACCGAAGCTTTCGCCGCCTACAACATCGGCGCCAACATGCTCATGGTGTGCATGACCGTCGGGTTCGGCTTCTCCATCGCCGGCGCGACGCTGGTGGGCCAGCACCTCGGCGCGAACGATCCGGACGGCGCCGCCCGCAGCGGCTGGCGCTCCACGGGCCTTGCGGTGCTCGCCATGGGTGGCTTGGGGGGGGTCGTCTGCTTCTATGCAGAGGAGCTGGCCGTCTTTTTCATAGGTGACGAGCCCCTTACCGTGGACTACACGGTGCAGTTCACCTACATCCTCGGCGCCATGATGCCGCTGCTGGCCGTCGAGTTCACCATCGGCGGCGCGCTCAGGGGTGCTGGCGACACCCGCTTCCCGCTCATGGCGACCTTTCTCGGGCTCATCGGCATGCGCTGCGGGCTCGCGGCCCTGGCCACCTATCTCGGCGTGCCCGTGTTCTGGGTGTACGCAGCACTGATCGGCGACTACCTGCTCAAGGGCGTCCTGCTCATCTCGCGGTTCCGCGGCGGCCGCTGGAAAACGGCCATCCGCTACCGGGAACCGGAGGCCCTCGGTGCCTGAGCTGCCCGACCTGACCGTCTACGTCGAGCATCTCGAGAGGCGACTGGTGGGCCAGCCGCTCGAGGCCATCCGCATTGCCAACCCTTTCGTGCTCCGCTCGGTCGAACCGACGGTGGACGAGGTCTGCGGCCGGCGTATCTTGGGTTGCCATCGGCTCGCCAAGCAGCTGGTCATGGAGCTGGAGGGCGAGCACTTCGTGGTCGTTCACCTCATGATCGCGGGCCGGCTGAAGTGGCAGAAGCCGAGCGCGCCCCTGCCAAAACCCAACGCGCTGGCCGCCTTCGACGTTCCCGCGGGCAGCCTGCTGCTCACGGAAGCCAGCAGCAAGAAGCGGGCGTCGCTGCGGCTGGTGCGCGGCGCCCACGCCCTTGGAGCGCTGAATCCGGGCGGTCTCGAGGTCCTCTCGGCCGATCTTGCCGCCTTTGCGTCTCGACTGCGCGAATCCAACCACACGCTGAAGCGGGCTCTGACGGATCAGCACGTCTTTGCGGGCATCGGCAACGCCTACTCCGACGAGATCCTGCTGCGGGCAAGGCTGTCGCCGTTCAAGCGCCCGCGGGACATGGCGGACGGTGAGATCCAGCGGCTCCATGAGGCAACCAAGGGCGTGCTTGGCGAGTGGACGGACCGTCTCCGGGCGGCGGCCGGGGACGACTTCCCGTCGAAGGTGACCGCTTTCCATCCGGAGATGTCCGTGCACGGAAAGTATCGCCAGCCGTGTCCCGTTTGCGGCGCTCCCGTGCAGCGCATCGTGTATGCCGAGAACGAGGCCAACTACTGCGCTCGATGCCAGACGGGCGGGCGCCTGCTGGCGGACCGGTCCCTGTCCCGCCTGCTCAAGGAGAACTGGCCGAAGCGGGTGGAAGAGCTCGAGGGCGGCTGAGCGGCCCCGTTGGGCTAGCGTCGCCGGATCTCCGTTGAGGAGATCGGCTCGTTGAACTCCGCCTCGGTCACCTCGCGGCACAGCGCCCGGAACGTCGCCGGCAGGTCCAGATCGGAGAGCGTCAGGAAGGCGTCGTTCAGAATTCTGCCGAAGACGAGAAAGCGCGTACCGAGAGTGGCAAGCTCGTCAAGGGCCGCGTCCCGGTCGGCCTGGCTGCCGTAGTAGCCGGCTTCGGTGATGCGGATGATCGTGTCCACGCCGACGGCAAAATGAGCGCCCGGGAAGTAACGGGCCTTGTCGACGAAAGTCGGCAGTCGGGTCAGCCAGACGGGCGCCTCGAACTGGCTGAGCCGCTCCTCGATTTCCGTGTAGTCCAGCAGCGGTTTGTCCACGTTCACGATCGACAGCTCGTATGCCCCCTCGAGGCCGGTGAGATGCTCGGCCAGCTCGAGCATCCGGCGGTGCGCCCGATGGAGCGGATTGAACGAGCCGGGCAGCAGCAGACGGCCGTCGTGCGGTGCGGTGGCGTGGGCGGTCTCCTCACCGAGCACCAGCGCGCGCCAGTGTTCCAGCGCGCTGGTCAGACCGCCGTCGAAAGTATCGGGCGGTGCCGACTCCAGGTGCAGCTCTAGCGTCCGGCTGAGCGCGTGCCAGATGAGCTCCACCAGATCGCGCTCCTCGCTGGCCCGGTCGCCTTCCAGCTGCAGCGTGGCGCTGTAGGTGCTGGTCGTCGTCTGCACGGCTATGCAGGCGCGGTGTTTCCCGCGCTTCATCCGTTCGGTTGCCAGGCTCGCCGTGCAACCGAGCCCGAAGGGCTCGCGGGCCCCGAGATCCCGGGCGCGGTCGAAGGCGCTCATGGCAAGGGAGCGGGCGGTGGACGGCGAGCAGGCCTGGTCGGGCGCGCGGCCGAGGAGGTCGGCCAGTGCTGCCTGGGCGTACGGAACCACCGCCTCCAGGACGGTACCCGAGGCGCCGGGCGTGGTCAGCAGCTCGGCCAGCAGACCCGATCCGCCGCCGGTTACGTGGAACACGCCCTGCCAGGGGGAGCGGTGCAGAATGACCGCGCGCTGACTCATTCTCAGTCGGCGAGAAAACCGTCCACGATTTCCAGAAACTCGTCGAGCTGATCGTGGTGGACCCAGTGTCCGGCCCTTTCGATGTTGCGCACGGTGGCGTTCTGGAAGCGCGCGGCGCGGCCGTCCTCGCTGGGGTCGGACGCCCAGGACTCGGTGCCGCGAATCAGCAGGGTGGGGCAGGTGATGCGGCCATGGAGCTTGTACTGCTCCTCGAAGTCGATGCCGATGGGCGGGAAAGCCCGTACGTAGTTGTCGAACTTCCAGCTGTAGGTGCCGTCCTCGTTCTGGTTGCTGCCATGTATCGTCAGGTGCCGTGCCTGCTCCTCGCTCAAGTGAGGATTTTCCGTCTGCATGCGCTCGTAGGCTTCCTCCAGGGTCGCGTAGCGACGGGGGATCCTTCCCGAAAGCTCGCGCAGATCGGAGATCCACTGGTGCAGCCGGTCCGCCACTGGTACGGCGAGCCGTTCCTTGATGAACTCGGGCGGCGGCCCCATGCCCTCGATGGCTACCAGCTTCTTCACGGTCTCCGGGAACAGACCCGAGTAAGTGAGCGCGATGGAGCCACCCAGCGAGTGCCCGATGATCGTCACCGGCGTCATGTCCTTCTGAGTCAGCAGCTGGGCGATGTCGTACACGTAGTCGATCTGGTTGTAGCTCCCGCCGAGCATCCACTGAGAGTCGCCGTGACCGCGCAGGTCGGGGGCGATGATGTGGTAGCGGTCGCGAAGTGACCGGGCCACCCAATCCCAGTTCCTGCAGTGATCGCGGCCGCCGTGAATCATCAGCATGGGTGGAGCGTCGGGGTTGCCCCAATCCACGTAATGCAGCCTGAGCCGCTGGGAGAAGTAAACGTGGGAGGTGGGTCCTTCCATTGTCGATAAAGCGTTCCGGCGTGCTGAGAGCTCGCGCATTATAACGCGCCCGGCTCAGGTGCTGTCGGGAGCCGGCGCCGCGCCGTTGGGCACCGGCATGTTGGATTCATAGGCCCTCAGCTCGGCCCGCACTGTGGGGGCAAGCAGGTACAGCCCCAGCAGGTTGGGGATCGCGACCACGAACACGAGCGCGTCGGAGAGGTCCACCAGGGCACCCAGCTGAACGCTGCTGCCCAGAACCACGAAGACGAGGAAGAAGATCTTGAAGCCCAGGTCGGCGACCCGGTGGTGGCCCACCAGATAGGTGAAGGCCTTCAGGCCGTAGTAGGACCAGGCAATCATGGTGGAGAACGCGAAGAGGATGGCGGCGATGGACAGTGGTATCGGCGACCATGACAGCGTGCTCGCAAACGCGCGGGTGGTGAGCTCGATCCCGCTCACGTTGCCGCTGGTCAGCCCGGGTTCGTACACCGTCGTGATGATGACCAGGGCGGTCATGGTGCAGATCACGACGGTGTCGATGAAGGGCTCCAGGAGAGCGACGTAGCCTTCGCTCACCGGGCGTTCGGTCTTCGCCGTGGAGTGGGCGATGGCAGCGGAGCCGAGCCCGGCCTCGTTGGAGAACACGGCTCTGCGGAAACCGATGATCATGACGCCGATGAGGCCTCCGGCTATACCCTCCGGAGAGAAGGCGCCCGCCCAGATGGCGGCGAAGGCGGCAGGCAGTTCGGCCGCGTTGATGGCGATGATGGCAAGCGCCGAGATCACGTACAGCAGCGCCATACCGGGGACCAGCCTCGAGGTGGTGCGCGCAATGGAACGGATGCCGCCGATGATTACCAGCCCTACCGCGCCGGCCATGATCAGGCCCAGTAGCCAAGCCTTGTCCTGGAAGTAGCTCGCATCGCCGCCGCTGACGTCTATGAAGATGGCTGCCGCCTGGTTCGACTGAAACATGTTGCCGATACCGAGACAGCCGATGACCATGGATGCCGCGTAGAACAGCCCGAGCCCGCGCCCGACCCGCGGCCAGTTGCGCTCCGCCAGGCCGCGCTCGAGATAATACATCGGGCCTCCGGAAACCGAGCCGTCCTCGTGATGCCGCCGAAACTTGAGCCCGAGGGTGCATTCGGCGAACTTCGTCGACATGCCCAGCAGGCCGGCGATGATCAGCCACAGCGTCGCGCCGGGCCCGCCCATGGAAATGGCCACGGCTACCCCGGCGATGTTGCCTATTCCCACCGTGCCCGATACCGCAGTCGTCAAAGCCTGGAACTGCGAGATCTCACCCGGGTGTTGGTCGTTGTGGTAGCGCCCGCTGACCAGCCCGATGGCGTGGGCGAAGCCGCGAATGTTGACGAAGCGCAGATACACTGTGAAGAAAAGCCCCCCGAGGATAAGCCAGACCACGATCAGCGGGATCTGGGTTCCGAGAACGGGCACAGAGAAGAAGATGAATCCGGACACCGCGTCCGCAAGGGGCCGCATGGCCTGGTCGATGGCCTGATCAATATTCATAGATAGTTTTCCGAGGTGTCGGGTTGCTTGAATGCGCTGGGAGGCCGATCATAAACGAAGTGATCGAGGACCGCCCGGGGAGAGACAATGCTGAAATCGATCCATCTGATTCTTGCCTACCTGACGGTGCTCGGGTTTGTGGTCAGGGGAATCTGGTCCCTGGTCGACTCTCCGCTGAAGAACCAGAAGTGGGTGCGTATCTCGCCGCACGTCATCGATACGGCGCTGCTCGTGCTCGGTGTGGCGCTGGCCGTGCAGCTCAGCGTTTCGCCACTGGAAGGCTGGCTGGCAGCAAAGCTCGCCGGGCTCCTGGCCTACATCGGATTCGGAGTCCTCACGATGCGGGCGAGCTCGACGGCGCTGAAGCTCGCTGGGTTCGCTGGTGCCCTGGCAAGCGTAGGCTACATATTCGCGGTGGCATTTGCCCGCAGTCCCTGGCCTTTCTGAGCCGCTACGAGCGCCACCAGCGCTTCCACCAGAAAGCCCAGAATCAGGATGAACGACGCGCTCAGGTAGTTCAGCCAGCCCATCATCGTGCATGCCTGCGCCGCAAGAAGTATCGCGATGACTCTGAGAATGCCGCCAGCGGCCATGCCCGACGTCCGGCGCTCGACCATCAGCCGGCCGTGATAGTAGTTCCGGAACACGATCAGAGCTGGCATCAGGCACATCACCACAAGCACATGCTCGGCTATGTCGCGGACCGGTTCCGGGATGCCCATCAGCTTGCCCCAGATGAGCTCGGACAGGGGTGTGAGCGCCACGGCCAGCATGATCGCGGTGATACCCGCGCAGATCACGGTGAGGAAGCGGCGCTTGATTCCCAGGTCGTTCCAACCGAAGGTCACGAAGAAGTGGCGAAACTGGTTGGCGGCCTGCTGAAAAATGGTGGCGAAGTCGAACGCTACGCGCATGGCGGCGATGGCGAGCACTCCGTTGGGCGTGCGTGCCACGAACGCGTAGAGGATGGGCCGTGACAGCGCGAACATGACCGCCGTGGTCGACACCGGGAGATAAAACCGAAGCAGCTCGCCGTAGGACAGGTCCGCGTGCTCCGGGTCTGCCGGAGGGGCGTAGCGGCTTGCTTTGATCAGCACGGACAGCGCCAGCTGGATCAGCAGGGCGATGCCCTCCGCGCCGACCAGAACGTGCACGGGCTTGAGTCCCAGCGTGAAGCCGATGATCAGCCCGACCAGCACGCTGGTGAGGTAGACGACGGTCAGCGTGGTCACCCAGCCGGTCAATCGGGCCTGCACGAGCAGACCGTTGTAGTAGAAGCGCTGCGCGCTGATCAGCAGGAGAGGAGCGAGGTAGGCGAGGTATTCCGTGACCCGCTCGACGAGCCCGTCGTCGATGCCGTAGATCGAGCCCAGCGCGTCGGCGCCGTAGTCGGTGTGAGCGAGCGCGAGCAGCGGCAGCATGATGCACGCGCTCGCAGCGGTGGCGAATCGCCAGCTGCGTGAGGTGCCCTGGGGGCTGCGAGCGTAGACGTTCGAGAGTTGCGCGACGAAGTTCAGGCTGGCGTGGAAAAGGGCGTACGCGCTGTATGCCAGCGCGAACACGGCCAGCTCGGTAACGGCTTCCGGGAAACGGGCGAGCGCCGCGTTCTGGAACTGCACGGCCAGTACCATGGCCAGGCCGGTGAGGGCGAGAGGCCAGTAGAAGCGCCAGTACCGGATCATCCTGGAACTATCCCAGGCTGCGGCCGATGAGCTCCTTCATGATCTCGTTGGTGCCGCCGTAAATCGTCTGCACTCTTGCATCGGCGTACATCCGCGAGATCTCGTACTCGTCCATGTAGCCGGCACCGCCGTGCAGCTGCAGGCACTCGTCGATGATTTCGCACTGCTTCTGGGTGCACCAGTACTTGGCCATGGATGCCGTGACGGCGTCGAGCTCGCCGTTGACGAGCTTGAGCACGCACTGGTCCACGAAGGTGCGGGCGATGAGGGCCTCCGTCTTGCACTCGGACAGCTTGAATCTGGTGTTCTGGAAATCCAGGATCCGCTGACCGAAGGCGCGTCTCTCCCTGACGAAGTCGAGCGTGATCCCGATGGCGCGTTCCATGGCCACCACGGCTGCCTGGCCGATGTTCAGGCGTTCCTGAGGCAGCTGCTGCATCAGCTGGACGAAGCCTCGTCCTTCCTCCTCGCCGAGGCGGTTCGTGACGGGAACCCGGCAGTCGGCAAAGAACAGCTCCGAGGTGTCGGCGGCCTTCTGTCCCAGCTTCTTGAGGTTGCGTCCCCGCTCGAAACCCGGACTCTTGCCCGTCTCCACCACGATCAGCGATATGCCCTTCGCGCCCTGGGCCGGATCGGTCTTTGCCACGACGATGACCAGATCGGCGTGCTGGCCGTTGGAAATGTAGGTCTTGGAGCCGTTGATGACGTACTCGTCACCGTCGCGGATCGCCGACGTGCGCACGGCCTGAAGATCGGAGCCCGTATTGGGCTCGGTCATGGCGATGGCGCCGACGAGCTCGCCGGTGGCCATCTTCGGCAGCCAGCGCTGTTTCTGGTCTTCGGAGCCATAATGCAGGATGTACGGGGCGACGATGCTGCTGTGGACCTGGTTGCCGAAGCCGGTCACCCCGGTGGCGAGCTGCTCCTCCATGATGACGGTCTCGTGGCGGTAGTCGCCGCCACCGCCCCCGTACTCGACGGGCATCTCCGCGCAGAGCAGGCCTGCCTCGCCGGCCTTGTACCAGGCTTCACGGTCCACCTTGCCCTGGTTGATCCACTTCTCGTTCAGCGGCACGAACTCCTGCTGAAAAAACTTCGCTGCGGCGTCCTGGAGCAGGCGAAGCTCATCGTTCAGCCAGGGTGACTCGTAGTTTTCGTACAGCACGTCTTGTTTCCTCGTGTGAGTCGGTTGCGCGGCTTTTACGGCCAGCCGGCGTGCGGGAACGGGGCGGTAACGAGCTCCACGCGTCCGGAGCGGGCCGCACGGCAGGCGTCGGGGGCCGATGACCCGGCGGTGAGGATGAAGAGGGAGCGGCCGTCGTCTCCCCCGAGCATGCACGCAAAAGCGCCCTGGTTCACCGGGACCCGGTGCGTGACGGTGCCCCCTTCGATCTGGCGCAGGCACTCGTTGGTCGCGGGCGAGGCAGTCCAGATTCCCCCGTCGGAATCCAGGCAGATGCCGTCAGGCACGGCGCCGTCGGGGAGCTTGGCCCAGTCTCTGCGGTTCGACAGGTTGCCGGCCTGGTCGATGTCGAAAGCGGTCAGTCGGCCGCCCCAGGATTCTGCAACGATCAGCGTGTTGCCGTCCGGCGTGATGACCGTCCCGTTGGGAAAGAGCAGGTCGTCTGCGACGATCCTCGCGGTTCCGTCAGGTTCCACGCAGATTAGCTCCGCGGCCCTGGGCGCTTCTCCGCCGTGAAGATCGAAACCGAAGTTTCCCACGTAGGCCCTACCGTGGACGTCCACCACCATGTCGTTGCAGTCGAAACTTGCCAGCTGTGACAGGTCAGCATGGGTGTGCAGGCGGGCGCCGTCGTGGCGAAGAACGCGCCGATCGCGCATGGAGACGATCAGGAGGTCGCCGTCCGGGAGCCATCCCAGGCCGGAGGGGAGGTTCGGCACCTCGACCACGACCTGAACGTGGCCGTCGCCGTCCACGGCGATCACCTGTTGAGCGTGCATATCAGACAGCCACAGACGGCCGTCTCGCCAGCGCGGCCCCTCGCCGAAGCACAGGCCATCGACCAAAGTGATCGTTTCCATGGACCCTCCAGAGGTGGCCGCTTAGCTTAGCACGCCGACAGGTACAGGTTGGTTGGCCAGACCTTTTTCTGTAGTCTTGCGAATACCTCGACCGCTGGGGAATGACGGTGGCAATAAGGCCTGCGTCTGCTCAGCCTGCAGGGTCTGGCCCTGGGTCGAAAGCAACGAGGAGGGATAGATGAGTACGATCAAGAACTGGATGATGGCGCTGCTCGGCGTTGTCGTTCTCGTCGGGTTTGTCGGCTGCGGCCAGGACGCAGGGTCCGGACCCGCTGATGCGCCCGCCGCGGCGGAAGAGGCAGCCGCGGATGAGACCGCGGGTGGGTTCATTCAGCCTGCCGCTGAAGCAGCCGAAGAGGCTATGGACGAGGGGATGGAAGCGCTTGAGGAAGCCGCTGACGAAACCGCCACCGAAGCTGCAGCAGAGGCAGCCGAGATGATGGAAGAAGCAGCCGCGGAGGCAGAAGAGGCAGCCGAATCGGCCATGGGGGAGATGAACATCACCCCGCCGGGCTCCAACTAGCCGCCTTCCACTTCCAGCCAACGGGTCAGTGCAGTTTCGAACTGTTCGAAGTCTGGCCCGCTCGTGATCAGGTAACGGTCCGAACGCGGCGCGGTGCGCCAGCCTCGGGCCGTTTCTGTTTGCCCTGCAGCGAAGCGGTCGGCGTCATTGGCGCGCGTATGACGAGGGTGCGGGCCCAGCCAGCCGAGACCGTGTCTTTTCTTTTTCTGGTACGCTCCCGGGGCACTTTTGTCGGGGCGCTGCAAAACCCAGGGCCTGCGTTGAGCGAACAACTTGAAAGGGGAACATCATGAAAGACGTGGTCATCGTCGATAGCGTTCGAACCGGGCTCGCCAAATCCTTCCGTGGGAGCTTCAACCTCACCCGCTCCGACGACATGCTCGCGCACTGCATCGACGCGCTGCTCGACAGGAACGGCGGCGTATCGCCGCACGAGGTGGAAGACGTCGTGGTGGGGGCGGCTAGCCACGTCGGCGAGCAGGACGGCAACCTGGCCCGACTGGCCGTGGTGCTGTCGAAGCTGCCGATCACGACCGCCGGCCTGACCATCAATCGCTTCTGCTCGTCCGGCCTGCAGTCCATCGCCATCGCCGCCAACCAGATTGCGACCGGCCAGACTCAGGTCGCCATTGCAGGCGGCGTCGACTCGATCTCCATGCGTACCCGTCAGGAGGCGGCCAAGGCCGAGCTCAACAAGCGGCTGGTGGAGGAGAAACCGGACATCTACATGGCCATGGGGAATACCGCCGAGGTGGTCGCGCGGCGCTATCAGGTGACCCGCGAAGCCCAGGACGAGTATGCCCTGCAGAGCCAGCAAAGATACGCGGCCGCCGCTGAGGCCGGATATGTCGCCGAAGAGATCGTGCCCATGGCGGCCACCATGCTCAAGGTGGACAAGGAGACGGGTGAAGAAAGCCGCGTGGACGTCGTCGTCGACCGGGACGAGTGCAACCGCCCCACCACCACCCTGGAAGGTCTGGCATCGCTGCCGCCGGCCTTCGAGGAAGATGGCTCCGTCACTGCGGGAAATGCTTCTCAGCTCTCCGACGGCGCGTCCATGACGCTGCTCATGAGCGCTGAGCGCGCAGCGCAGCTGGGCCTAGAACCGTTGGGCATCTACCGGGGCTTCACCGTGGCCGGCTGCGAGCCCGACGAGATGGGTATCGGCCCGGTGTTCGCCATCCCGCGGCTGCTGGAAAACGCGGGTCTCAAGCAGGATGACGTCGATCTGTGGGAGCTCAACGAGGCGTTCGCGTCGCAGTGCCTGTATTGTCGGGATGCGCTGGGCATCGACAACGAGATTTACAACGTCAACGGCGGCAGCATCAGCATCGGCCATCCGTTCGGGATGACCGGCTCGCGCATGACGGGCCTGGTTCTCCGCGAGCTGAAAAGGCGTGGCAAGAGGTACGGAGTCGTCACCATGTGCATTGGCGGTGGCCAGGGTGCAGCAGGTCTGTTCGAGGCAGCCTGATCAGCCCCCGGGGTTAAGTAACAAATTGAAACCCAAGGGAAATGGCGCTGAAACAGCGCAGAGTCAGAATTGCCGTCGCTCTGGGGATAATTCGCGAGGCCTGTGCGCGTTCTTGTAGGACACGTAGAGGCTGCCGGCACCATAAGCATTTATAGTGGTCCAATCATCACGGGGCGGAAAATGGGAGCATCCGGTGCGCGGATGCGGTCGGAGCTCCGAATGGAACAGGGGTTACGTTCATCAGAAGCCTGACCCTGAGCGTTTTGCTCTTCACGTCACTGTCCGGCGGCGCTTTCGCCGCCGACGAGGCTGTGCGTGCGGGCGATGCGGCCAGCATCCCGAACGTCTATGCAGCCAAATCCGACCAGGAGCTGACGGCTCTCGCCGCCCAGTGGGAATCCCTGGACACCGCCGAGCGCCGGGCCCTGTTGACCGAGGTCAAGATGCGTATGGCGCGCCAGCGCGGTCCGGACGGCACCATCCGCATCACGTTTCAGCGCCGTTACGGCCGCATCATCCGCAATCCGGACGGATCCGTGGTTCGGATCGAGACCAACGTGGTTCGAGTCCGCCCCGGCGCGGCGGGCAATCAAACCTACGGCGTAGGCTTCGAGCAAAGGACCGCAGACGGCCAGCGGGAGGAGCAGTCGCCGCCGGTCATCACGGTCAAGGATCCCTCACCGTAAGCCCCCGCCGTGGATGCTGAAGGTGCCAAGCTTCTAGTCGTTGACGACGACCCAGAGATTCGTGAGCTGGCACAGGCCTATCTCTCCCAGCAGGGATTCGAGGTGGACTGCGTCGACAGCGGCGAGGCCATGGACGCCTACCTGGAATCCAACGAGGTGGATCTCATCATTCTCGATCTCATGCTGCCCGGTGAGCACGGCCTTTCGATCGCCCGCCGGCTCAAGACCGACGGCGATGTCCCCATCATAATCGTGTCTGCCCAGGGCGAAGAGATCGACCGCATCGTCGGGCTCGAGGTTGGCGCAGACGACTACATCGGCAAGCCGTTCAACCCCCGCGAGCTGCTTGCCCGGGTTCGAGCCGTGCTGCGCCGCGCTCAGCGAACCGGGCAGGCGTCGTCCGCAGAGAACCGCGTGTGTTTCGGGAGCTTCGAGCTGGACCTTTCGGCTCATCAGCTGACGGCAGATGGCAAGACGGTACCGCTCACGTCGGGAGAGTTCGATCTGCTCGCGATCCTCGTCTCCCATCCCAACAAGGTTCTGGACCGAGACCGCATCCTGGATCTGCTGACCGGAGCCGAGCGGTCGCCCTTCGATCGCAGCATCGACGTGCGGGTGACCCGGCTGCGGGCGAAAATCGAGCCGGATCCCTCCACGCCGGTATTCATCAAGACCATCTGGGGTAAAGGGTACATGTTCTGCCCCGATGGCCGTGCCTGAGGGGCGGCGGGGGCTCTGGGGTCCGGCGTCTCTGCTCGCACGGACCAACCTCATCCTGGCAGTCGGTTCGCTGGTCATCGCGCTGATCGCCATCGCCGCGCTCAACGTTTTCGTCATCGAGCCCATCGCGGAGCGCTCGGCGGACGACGAAGCGGCCCTGCTCGTGCTTTCTGCCCAGACCTGGGTAGAGTTGCCGCCGGCAGCCCGCCCGTACTTCGAGATCGAGCTGGCGCAGAATCACGATCTGATCGTGAGCGCAGAGGTTCGCGATCTGCCTTTCGCAGACCTGGACCAGCCCTACCTTTCTCTGGTCGAGGAGAAGCTCAGCCAGCGCCTGAACACGCCGGCTCGCCTGCGTGAGGGCGATGACCTCATCTGGGTCACCGTGCCCATGGGCGGGTATGACATCCAGATAGGCTTCGCGTCCAACCGGCGCGACATCCAGCCCCTTTACGTCGGGATCATCATCGTCGGGCTTGGTGCTGCCGTGGTGTTCATCACGTCGCTGCTCATCGTGCTCAGGATCGCGCGCCCTCTGGTCGAGACCGCCGAACGCGCCGAGACCTATCGCGGTGGCGAGAATTTCGAGCCGCTGCCGGAGCGTGGGCCTCGGGAGCTGGTCTCGCTGACCCGCAATTTCAACACCATGGCGCGTGAGATCACCGCTCTGCTCGCCAATCGCACGACGCTGCTTGCCGGCATCTCCCACGACCTGCGCACCCCCCTCACGCGAATGCGGCTGGCGCTCGAATTGCTGCCGGACAATGTCGACCCCAAGCTCGTTGAGCGATTTGAGCGCAATCTCGAATCCATGGACGAGCTGATCACCGACGCCCTGCGATTTGCGCGGGGGACTTCCGAGGTGGCGCAGGAGGTGGAGCTCAAGCCCTTCGTGGAGGATGTGGTTGCCAGCTTCGACCAGTCCATCCCGCTGACCAGTGACGGAGACGACGTTCGCGTCAGCGTCGCCCCGGGCGCGCTGCAGCGTGTGTTGATAAACCTGATCACCAACGCCTTGCAGCACGGCAAGGGCGTGCGCGTCCACATTGCCGGCCGGGAGGTGCACGTCCTCGACAGCGGGCCGGGCATCCCCGAAGAGTACCGGGAGCGGGTCTTTCAGCCTTTCTTTCGCCTTGACGATTCACGCAGTGTAGCCACGGGTGGCAGCGGCCTCGGGCTGGCCATCGTCCAGCAGCTTTGCCAGGCGCAGGGCTGGCGAGTGGCCATTCAGGAAGCGGACAACGGCGAGATCGACGTCTTTGTTACGCTCTAGGTCGAACCGGTGGGCATCGGGAAACAAAATGTCACAAAAAGGTCGCGGCAGGAAATCGCGGCGAAACGTCTTTCCCTCATATTGGACCTCGAAGCGGGTTAAACCGCTTCCCCATGAGGCAATCTCTATCCCCTTGAGACCTTGTAAAAGGTCCTTTAGACGCCGGCTTTCTCTCCAAGCCGGCGTTTTTTTTTGCTCGAGCGCCGCTGGTCAGGCGGCGCCCGAAAACACCCCAGCGAGCGTCAGCCTGCCTGGTGCATGTGCACGTCCTGCTGAGGGAACGGAATGGAAACTCCCTCCTCGTCGAATGCGAGCTTGACCTTCTCGGTGAGATCGAAGAACACGCCCCAGTAATCGGCGGCGTTGACCCAGACCCTTACGGTGAGGTTGACCGAGCTGTCGGCGAGCGCGGAAACCACGATCTGAGCCGCGGGGTCGGAAAGGGTCCGCTCGTCGGCCCCGATCAGCCTCTCGATGATGCCTTTGGCTTTGGCAATGTCGTCCCCGTAGCCGATGCCGAACACGAAGTCCACGCGGCGGGTCGGCTCGGTGGAGTTGTTGGTGATGATGCCGTTCGATATGGCGCCGTTCGGGATGATGATGGTCCGGTTGTCCGGTGTCTTCAGAATCGTGTTGAAAATCTGAATGGCGTGCACCGTTCCTGCAACGCCCTGAGCGTCGATCCAGTCACCAACCTTGTAAGGGCGAAAGAGCAGGATCAGAGCGCCGCCCGCAAAATTCGCGAGGGTGCCCTGCAGAGCCAGACCGACGGCCAGGCCGGCGGCACCGAGAATGGCGATGAAGGACGTGGTCTCTATGCCGATCATCGATGCCACGCTGATGATCAACAGGGCTTTCAAGCCTACGGAGACGAGGCTTGCGACAAACTTCGCAAGGGTGGGCTCGGCGTTCCCACGCTCCATCGCCTTTGACGTGACTTTGACGACGCGCTTGATGATCCACAGGCCGATGATGAGAACGACGAGCGCCAACAGGAACTTGGGTCCGTAGGTCATCAGCAGCTCGATGGCGGTGTCGGTGTAAGCAGTCATCTGCTCTGTGGAAATCTCCTCCATGGGGTGTGGCCTCCCGTGTTTCAGTGGTTGTTGTTTTGATGGGGCTCGGGCACGCTATGCGCGCGCTTCTGCGTTGAGCGCCTGATTTGGGACGCGATTGTCCTAAGGATCGGCGCGAGAAACAACAGCCCGACCTGAGCGTTCAGCACCGTGTTCCCGAGTTCGTTGAGATTGGTCGGGTCGTGGAAAGGGTTTGTATCGGGTTGGGAGAAGGCTGGTGGCGAATTGGAAAACGGCGCTTGTAGCCGGGCTCGTAGCGCTGGGGTCAGCAGGCTGCGAAACGGCCTATTACGGTGCGATGGAGCAGGTTGGCGTTTACAAGCGCGACATACTCGTGGATCGCGTCGAGGACGCCGTGGAAGCCCAGCAAGACGCCAAGGAGGAGTTCGCAGACGCTTTAGAGCAGTTCGCCAGCGTGGTTGCTGTAGAGCCATCGAGACTAAAGGACACCTACGAGGAACTGTCGGATGCCTACGATTCGGCGGAGGATCGAGCCGAGCGGGTTCGGGACCGTATCGATTCGGTCGAAGACGTCTCGGAAGATCTTTTCGACGAGTGGAGTGAGGAGATCGAGCTGATCGGCAACCCGAAGCTCAAAAGCGCCAGCGCCAGCCAGCTGCGAGCCTCACAGCGAAAGTACGACGAGCTGATCAAGGGAATGCGGCGGGCGGAACGGAAAATGGAGCCGGTGCTGGACACTTTCCGGGACCACGTTCTGTTTTTGAAGCACAATCTCAACGCCCGGGCCATCGCGTCCCTGAAAAGCGAGCTAACCTCCATAGAAGCGGACGTGGCGGGCCTCATCCGCGAGATGGAAGCGTCCATTGCGCAATCCCAGGCCTTCATCGAAGAGATGCAGCTGGTCGACGGCTGACCCGCGCAGCAGACGATGGGCTAAACAACGGAACCAGGCACGTGAGCGAATTCGAGAACATCCTCTACGAAGTCCAGGGCCCCATGGGGCTCATCACCATCAACCGGGCGGACAAGCACAACGCGATCTCCCTGGCCACCCTAGACGAGCTGCATCAGGCGGTGGGCCTCGCCGCGGCGGACGACGCGGTGAGGGTGCTGACCATCACCGGCGCCGGGGATAAGGCCTTTGCTTCGGGATCCGACCTCTCTGAGGTCCTGCACCGCGATTTCAGGAAGGCGCTCGAGCCCATCGTGCAGGGCCTGGCGGACCAGCTGGAGCGCATGCCGAAGCCGACCATCGCGGCCATCAACGGGATCTGCATGGGTGGAGGTCTGGAAGTCGCTCTCGGCTGTGACCTGAGGATCGCGGTGCCGAAGGCGCGCTTTGCGACCCCCGAAGGAAAGCTGGGCATCATCCCCGGTGGCGGGGCCACGGCCCGCCTGCCCCGAATCGTGGGGAGGGGCTGGGGGATGGAGATGCTGCTCATGGGCGAGCCGGTAGATGCCGAAAGGGCTCTGCAGATAGGTCTCGTGACGCGAGTCGTTGAGCCGGCCGAGCTGATCCCTGAGGCACGCCGCATGGCCGACCACCTGGCCGGCTTCGCCCCCTTCGTGCCCCGCACGATGAAGGCGATGGTGCATTTCGGCATGGAGGCGAGCCTGGCCGGCGCGCTCATGTTCGAGAAGTATGCCCAGGGGGCGTTGGTTCAGACCGATGACAAAGTAGAAGGCATCACGGCCTTTCTGGAGAAGCGCGACCCGGAATTCAAGGGTCGTTGATCCCCCCCAGACCATTGGGGGATACTTCCGCTCCTTTGCTCTGAGACGCCGTATATCGGCGAGGGGTAGAGCGCCAACGCGCACAACGAACACGAGGGGGAAACGACGATGTCCGTGGACAGATTCCCGATCGAGGCAAGCCACATCATGATGTTTGCACGCTCGATTGCCGACGACAATCAGATCTACTACGACGAGGAGTACGCGAAAGGAACCGAGCCGGGCACCATCATCGCCCCACCGACGTTCGCCCAGGCGAGCGCCCAGTTCGATCCGGATTATTTCCTCCGGCCGAAGATCGGTGAGCCCTGGTTCGGCTCTGCCAAAGAAGCCACCGGGGTCAAGCGCGAAGGCGGCGGCAGCGGGGGCGGTGGAGGCGGCGGCCTGCATGCCGAGCAGCACTTCGAGTATCACCGGCACCTGAAGCCCGGCGACGTCCTGAGCGCGGAGGTAAAGCCCGGCAAGACCTGGGAGAAGGCGAGCAAACGGGCGGGCAAGCTGCTGTTCAGTGAGACGATCACCGAGTATCGGGATCAGAACGGTGAGCTGGTGATCACTGCCCGCGGCGTAGGTGTGCGCACCGAGCGCCCGGTGGACCGATAAGGGAGGGAGAGATGGCACTGAACGCAAGCGACCTCAACGCCGGCGACACCTACACCGAGTGTCTCGTCGAGAACCTGAGCCGGACCCAGATCGTCATGTATGCCGGCACATCGGGGGATTACAACCCGCTGCACTCCGACGAGGTGTTCACGACGCAGATCGCCGGCTACCCGTCGGTTTTCGCCCACGGGATGCTGACCATGGGCATGACAGGCCGAATGCTGACCAACTACGTGGGGGACGGACGGCTCACCAAGTACGGCGTGCGCTTTACCAACCAGGTCTGGCCGGGCGACACGCTGAACGCGACCGCCACGGTGGACGAAGTGGCCGACGGCATCGTGAAGCTGAACGTGGAAACCACCAATCAGGATGGCGCGGTGGTGCTTTCCGGTTACGCAGAAGCCCGCGTCGACTGAACGGGGCAGAGGCCATGAGGCCCGGTGGACCTTCGTGGTCTCGCCGATGGGCTCAGGGGGTCTGCCCGGGTTACCACTTCTCCAGGGAAGTGCGCACGTCCACCTCGAACGTCCAGGCGTTGCGCGGTTGGCGGTACAGGAAGGCGAAGCCCTCGACGATACCTTCGATGCCGATCATGCCCTCCGGCCCCAGCCTCTGCGCGTACTCCGGGAAGGCTTTGATTATCTTGTCTCCCGCGATGGGTCCGTCGATGATCACGTGACCCACGTGGATGCCGTCTGCCCCGTACTCCTTGGCCATTGCCTGAGCCAGATTGCGTAGGGCGCCCTTGGCCGAGTTGAAGGCGCCGAACTTGGCGCGACCGCGCAGCGAAGCGCTCGCACCGGTGAACAGCAGGGTCCCGGCCCCTTTTGGAACCATGCGGCGGACGGCCTCCCGGCCGAAAAGGAAACCGCCAAAGCAGCCCACGCGCCAGCTGTTCTCGAAGTAGTCGGCTTCCATGTCGATGATGCGGCCGGGCATGTTGTTGCCGGCGTTGTAGATGGCCAGGTCGAGGTCGTCGCCGGCCTGGTCGAAAAGGGCGCGGACATCGTCCTCTGAAGTCGCGTCCGCCACTACGGCGGTGGCGGCGCCGCCATTGGCGCGGATGTCCCCGGCCACTGCCTCCACGGAAGTATCCGTGCGTCCGGCGACCATCACGTGGAGACCCTCGCCGGCAAATCGTTTGCACAGCTGGGCGCCGAGCCCGAGGTCGGGCCCGACGCCGAGGATGACGGCTTTTCTCATGGTCTGGGTCGCCTCATGAATCTGCTGGCAGGACCTGTCTGAAGGGCCGGATGGTCACCTTGCCCCAGAGCCCCGCGCGCGTGTAGGGATCCTCCCCATTGAACTGTCTCACCGCATCGGCTGACTCGGCCTGGATGATGAACAGGGATCCGCGCATGTGCTCACCGTCGTCGCTCAGCATGGGGCCGGCGAGCCGTATCATCGCCGTCTTCCCGCCCACCCATTCCAAATGGTCGGCCCGGTTCGCCAGACGCAGCGCCTCGCTGTCCGGTTTGTCTTCGCAGATCATCACGTAAAGCATGCTTCTTCCTCGGTCAGGCTTCAGTTTTGCGGGGGTGTTCGGCTTCAGCTTTCGGGCGTGCCGCTCATGGCCCGGCGCAGGGCGGCACAGGCATCCTCGAACGGCTTTCGGCTCGACTCGAAAAGATGCGCGGTGCCGCAGAAGTCGTGAATCAGGCCGGCGCAGCAGATCAGCTCTGCCCGCGTGCCCGCGGCTTTCAACGCCTCGGCGAAAGCGTTGCCTTCGTCCCGGAGCGGGTCGAACTCCGCGGTCAGGATCAGCGCTGGCGGCAGGCGGCCCAGATCGTCTGCCCGAATGGGCGAAGCGTACGCCTGAGAACGGCGTGACCTATCGGGCACGTAGTGGTCCCAGAACCAGATCATCGTTGCCGTCTCGAGCAGGTAGCCGCTCCGGTTCTCCTCGTAGGAGGCCCGGTTGAAGTCCGCATCGATAACGGGATAGAAGAGCAGCTGATAGTCGATGGCCGGACCGCCTTCGTCCCGTGCGCGCAGGCTCACGGCGGCGGCCAGATTTCCGCCCGCGCTTTCGCCGGCCACTGCCAGGCGGCCGTTGCCCTCCAGCTCGCTCGCGTGTTCCGCCAGCCAGCAAGTGGCGGCGTACGCGTCGTCGATGGCCGCGGGGTAGGGATGCTCGGGCGCCAGCCGGTAATCCACGGAGACGACCAGGCACCCCGTGTTTCGGCAGAGATTGCGGCAGACGGTATCGGCGGTATCGAGGTCGCCGAATACCCAGCCCCCGCCGTGAAAGTTCACCAGCATGGGAAACGGGCCATCTCCCTGGGGACGGTAGACGCGCAGCGCAATGGATCCGGCTGGCCCGGGCGCGGCCAGCTCGTTCACCGCGGCGACGGTGATCTGCTCGTCCCTCGGCCGCAAGAGGCGGTAAGCGGCGCGGGCATCGGCGGGCGACAGTTCGTGCAGGGGAGGTCCCGGCACCTGGGCGAGCTGCTCGAGAAAACTCTGGTATTCCGGCGCTAACGGCATTCGTATCCCCCGTGTAGAATGCGCCCCAAGTTTAAACCGAAAGATATCTGGAGACACCGGATGACGAGGCTTGATGGCGTGGAAGAAGCGGCGGAGGTAGCCAAGCAGTTTCAGTTTCTGGAGAACACGCTGCTCAAGAACCGAACCTTGACCCTGTTCGGGGAGATCAACAAGGACGTCGCCCAGCGCACGGCGGAGAAACTTCTGGCGCTGGCATACGAGTCGGACGACCCCATCGTGCTCTACATCGGATCCCCCGGTGGGCACGTGGAGTCGGGCGATACGATTTTCGACATGATCCGGTATATCAAGCCGAACGTGAAAGCCGTGGGCACCGGCTGGGTCGGGAGCATCGCAACGCACATCTACCTCGCGCCCGACCGCGAGGACCGCTTCTGCCTCCCCAACACCCGGTTTCTCATCCATCAGCCTGCGGGCGGCTTTGGCGGGAGCGCATCGGACGTGGAGATCCACGCCCGCGAGATCGTCAGAACCCGTCAGCGCATCAACGCCATCATCGCGGAGCAGACGGGCCAGCCCCTCGAACGGGTGGAAGAGGACACCGACCGCGACTACTGGATGAGCGCCGAAGAGTCGGTGGAGTACGGCATCGTGGGTCGAATCATCTCGAGCATCGACGAGCTCGGCTGACGACGGGCCACCACCGGTCTCACTTGCCGAAGCGCTCGAGCCGCTCCTCGAGATCGGGCCCCCTGCCTGGGCTGTTGCTTCGTTCGAACGCAAGGCCGTCGGCTAGCGTGTGGTTCAACCCGCCGTTCACCAGCATCTTGTCGGCTCGCAGCGTGAACCAGGAGTTCTCCAGGAACGTGCGGGCCATGGCGACGGCTGCCTCGAGCAGTTCCTCATCCGGCACGCAGCGCACCGCTAGACCGATGGCGGCCGCCTCCTCACCGTCGATGACGCGGCCGCTGTACATGAGCTCCTTGGCGCGAGCCAGGCCGACTCTTCTAGGCAGGCGCTGGCTCATCCCCCAGGTTGGTGACATTGCCCACTTGCCGTGGGTGTCCGCAATCTTCGCGCCGCGGGCGGTGATGATGAGATCGCAGGCCAGCGCAAGCTCCAGCGAGCCCGTGTAGCAATGGCCCTGAACGGCCGCGATGACCGGCTGTGGCAGCCCCTCGATGGCATCCAGCGTTTCGGCCTGGAAGTGCGGGCCCGGCGCGCGCTCCCCGGCCTGAATGGCTTTCAGGTCGTTCCCGGCGGAGAAGGACCTTCCTTCGCCGCGCAGCAGCACGCAGCCCACGTTGTCGACATCTTGCGCTATGTCGTCCACGTGGCGGCGCAGCTCCACAAACAGGCTGGGGCTCAGCGCGTTCAAGGCTTCCGGTCTGTTCAGGGTGAGGATTGCCAGACCTTCGCGGTCCTCCCGCAGTACGAGTTCGCTCATGTCACTTCCCTTGAGAGTTGTCGGCCAGCGCCCCGTTCACAGGCCGAGGACCAGCTTGGCGACGATGTTCTTCTGCACCTCGTTGGTGCCTCCAGCGATGGAGCTGGCGCGCAGGTTGAAGTAGCGCGGCATGGCGGTTGCGCCGTCCGCGGGTCCTACCACGGGGACGTTGCTGCCCACCTGCCGGGCCTCGGGCTGATGGGGCGCGATGTACTGGCCCATGGCTTCGACGGTCAGCTCGGTGAGGCGCTGGCCGATGTCGGCGCCCAGGTTCTTCATTATGGAGGATTCGGGCCCGGGGTTCTGGCCCCGGGAGAGCGCGGCCATGATGCGAAACTCGGTGTATTGAATGGCCTGCAGCTTTACGTCGGTTTCGTCCAGCGCCCGCTTGAAATCCGGGTCTTCGGCCAGGGAAGCGCCATCGGCGGGAACCTGGCCGGCCAGTTTGCGAACCCGGGTCAGGGCCGTCCGGTAGGCGGCGCTGCCGCCGCCACCTCGTTCGAACTCGAGCAGGTACTTGGCCACGGTCCAGCCGTCGTTCTCCTCACCGACACGGTTGGCCTTGGGAACCCTGACATCGTCGAAGAACACCTGATTGACCTCGTGAGTGCCCGATGCGAACACGATGGGCTCCACGCTGATGCCCGGCGTGTCCATGTCGAGAAGCAGAAACGTGATCCCCTGCTGGGGACGTCCCCCGTCGTCGGTTCTGACGAGGCAGAACATGCGATTGGCGTAATGCGCGTGGGTGGTCCAGATCTTGGTTCCGTTCAGGACGTAGTGGTCGCCGTCGCCGTCTGCCCGGAGCTTGAGGGAGGCGAGATCCGACCCGGAACCCGGCTCCGAGTAGCCCTGGCACCAGTAGTCCTCGCCGGAGAGAATCCGCGGGAGGTAATAAGCTTTCTGGGCTTCGGTTCCGTAGCCGATCAGCATCGGGCCGCACATGCCAAGGCCCATCGGCGCGAGCGAGGGTGCGCCGGCAAGGGTGGTCTCCGTGGACCAGATGTACCGGCGCGTCAGGTCCCAGCCGGTGCCCCCGTATTCCCGGGGCCACGCGGGGGCGACCCAGCCCTTGGCGTGCAGGATGCGGTGCCAGCGGATGTTGTGCTCGTAATCCAGGAAGATGCCGGGGCAGAAGCGCTGGGCTTCGCGCAGCTCGTCGTCCAGGGCCCCGTCGAGAAAAACCCGAACCTCGTCGCGGAAGCGTTCGTGCTCCGCGCTGAAGGAAATGTCCATTATCTGCTCCCGGATACGTGCCGGACGGCCGCTTCCAACTCGAACACATGGGCGTCCTGGGCGTCAAGCTGACGCAGCGCTTCGGCCAGGTCGAGCAGGTAGTCGACGTTGCGGCCGCTCGGCCCCGCGCACTCGCTGATCTGGCGAGCCATCTCCGCAAGCGGGGCGGGTCCCAGGAAAGCGTGATTGCCCGGGGGCGCGATGTAGACCACTCCCGTGGTGGCCGGCGCAGGATTGTAGCGAGAGAAATGCAGTTCCACGTCGAAGCGCCGATAGCCGTTCTTCTCTCGATGATCCAGCGCCGCGAATATGGCTTCGACATCGCCCCTGTCCACGAGATAGGCCATGCCGTCGCAATGACCGCCTTCCTCCTCGATGAGGGTCACCACCCTGCCGGGCTGGCGGGGCATGCCGCGGTGGTCGTGGGAGCCCTGCCAGAAGCGGCGCGCCCAGCCGTGGAGGCGGGCGGGGCGGCGCTCCACGTAAGCGATCTCCGGGCGCCAGATGAGGGATCCGTAGCCGAACAGCCAGACGTTCATCAGGCCGGGCGGGCGGTCAGGCCAGGCCCTTCGAGATCGCGAACGCTTTGTTCACCTCCGCCTGCAGCGAGCCATCCAGGAGGTAGTCGGCGGCGGTCAGAGCCAGGGCTTTCGCGCCGTCGATGGCCGCGGCGTCGCCCTGCTCGGAACGAGCCCACTTGGCGAACTCCGGGTTGTGGATGACGACGTTGGGTGGAGCACAGGCCAGCATCGGATGTATGGATGGTACCCGGTAGCTGACGTTCCCCATGTCGGTGCTGCCCGCGCCGCCGAGGGAAGCGGGTTTGAGAAACTCGCGCCCCAGACGCTCGCCGTGGGCCTGGAAGCGGTTGGCAAGAGGCCAGTTGGTGTTCAGGTCCAGGTAGTCGACGTTCGCCCAGTTGACCTCTAATTCGCAGCCGCTCCCTTTTGCGCCTGCCTCGAAACATGCCTGCACGCGCGGCTTCAGGCGGGCAAGATCCTGTTCGTTGGCGGCTCGCACGTAGAAGGCCCCGGCGGCCCGGTCGGGGACGATGTTCGGTGCCAGGCCTCCTTCGGTGACGATGCCGTGGATGCGCTCGTGATCGCGTATGTGCTGGCGCAGGTTGGATATGGCCTGGTAGGCGAGCAGGAGGCCGTCGAGGGCATTGATGCCCTTGTGAGGCATCGCCGAGGCGTGGGCAGAGCGGCCGTGATAGATCACCTCCACCTCGGCAACGCAGATGCAGGGCATGGTCGCAAGATTCACCCCCGCGGGATGGATCATCATCGCCGCGTCCACGCCGTCGAATGCGCCCGCCCGCGCCATCAGTTCCTTTCCGCCCCCGCGTTCCTCGGCAGGGGTCCCGATGAGTCGGACGGTCCCGGGCAGCTCATCTTCCACCGCCTTGAGCCCCAGAGCGGCACCGAGAGCGGATGTCGCGATGAGGTTGTGGCCGCACGCGTGGCCGATCCCGGGCAGAGCATCGTACTCCGCGAGAATCGCCACGGTGGGCCCCGACGTGCGCCCGCCAAAGCTTCCCTGGAAGGCGGTTTCCAGCGTGAAAACGCCCGTTTCCACCGGAAGATCGAACCGCCTGGCCGTGCTTGCCAGCAGCGCGCAGGCATCGTGCTCCTCGAAAGCGAGCTCCGGATTGGCGTGAATGGCATGGGACACGGCGAGCAGCTCGTCGGCGAGCTCGTCGATTCGGTTGACGATGGCCTGCTGTCTTCCGTCCATATTCCGGTCAGGTCGATATAATGCCCTCGAGTATGGGGCATCGTGCGGCACGCCTCCAGAGGAATGCCGCGGCGCTTTGATCACCAGGAAGGGAGATATCCGTGGCTTACGATTACGAGCTGCTCGACGTGGACATCGATGGGCGGGTAGCGACGGTAACCGTCAGCAATCCGCCCATCAACCTCATCACCGTGGCCCTCTACCGCGAGCTTGCGAGTCTCGGCGCCGAGCTTCGGGCCGACCCGAACCTAACGGTGGTGGTGATGAAGAGTGCGGACCCGGACTTCTTTCTCGCGCATTTCGACGTGGAAACCATTCTTTCGTTCCCCGTGGACGGTGAGGCCCAACGCTCCGCCGAGCTTTCGGAGTACCACCTCATGTGCGAGCGGTTCCGCACCATGGACAAGGTGACCATCGCGCAGATCGAAGGGCGCGTCGGCGGTGGCGGAAGCGAGCTGGCAGCAAGCTTCGACATGCGTTTCGGGGTGCGCGGTCGAACGAAGATCAACCAGATGGAGGTGCCCCTGGGCATTCTCCCTGGCGGGACCGGAACACAGCGTCTGCCTAGGCTGGTGGGTCGGGGGCGCGCGCTGGAGATCGTGCTGGGCGGCGCTGATCTCGATGCCGAGACGGCGGAAAGCTGGGGCTATCTGAACCGCATATTCGAGCCGGAGGAAATCGGCGGGTTCGTGGCGGCGCTTGCGCGACGGATCGCGTCGTACCCGGTGGAGGCCGTGAGGCTGGCGAAAGAGGCCGTTCTGGGGGCCGAGACCCCCGTTCACCAAGGGCTCTCGAACGAAGCCTACCTGTTTCAGCGGCTGCTGCGCACGGAAGGCGCCCAGCGCAACATGCGCAGGTTCCTCCAGATCGGCGGGCAAACCCGGGAAGGCGAGCTGCGGATGGGCGAGCTGTGTGCAGAGCTTGGCGAGGAATCCCGATGACCCCGTATCGGCAACCATCCGGTCGCCGGTCGATCCCGGCGTGAGTCGCCACTGGTGCCAGGGCGCTCTGGCGTCCATGCTGGGGTGTGCCCTCCTTTGGAGCTCCTGTGCTGCCGCGGACCAGGCTGGCGGCTGGTATGCGGGCGTGGGGATCGGCTGGAATCACGCCGAGAACATGGAGCTGGACGAGTTGGGCGGCGTCGTCGACTACGACTTCGGCGCTCCGGTCTGGTCTGCGGCGCTGGGTTGGGCTTTCGGGCCGGACTGGCGGGTGGAAGTCGAGGCGTCGCGGCAGCGCAACGACGTGGAGCTCGTGTCGTTTTCCGCGCCGGTATCGGCGTCTGCCGCCGCCCTCGACCCCGCTCCCGAGAACGCTTTTTCCGCGACGACGTTGGCGATCAACGCGGTGCGCGAGTTTGCGGTGGGAAGGGACTTTCGCCCTTACCTCGGCGCTGGCGTCGGGTTGGCCTGGACGGAACTGGACATAACCGATGGCAGCATAGAGGCGCAGATTGATCCCGAGCCCAGAGATCCTTTAGTCGACGACCAGGCCACGAGCTTTGCATTTCAACTGATCGGGGGGATCAGCCTGCCCCTGACCCGAAGGATGGATCTGGGGGTCGAGTACCGTTACTGGCAGGCGCCGTCCGTAAAGCTGAAGGAGTTCACAGGGACCAAGCTCGATACGAAACATGCCGTTCATTCAGGCTGGCTGCAGCTGCGCTACCGTTCCGGCGGCGTCGAGCGGTCGCGGCCGGCAGCGTCCCCTCGGCCTTCGCCCCGGGGCTTCTACCTCACCACCTTTGCGGGCGCGGGATTCTCCGTGGACGTCGAGATCGATCCCGGTCAGACGAATTTCGACGCTCTGGACGTGGGCCCGGTGGCGGCGTTCGGGGTTGGTTACGCGCTCAGCCGGCGCTGGCGCTTCGAGCTGGAAACCGCGTTTCGGAAGAACGAGGTCGAGCTTCTGGATTTCGGGCTCAGGTTCGGTTCCAAGCAGGGCTCGGGCCGGATCCGCTCCACCAGCCTGCTCGCGTCCGGCATCTACCAGTTCTTTCCGGAAGCCCGGACCCGCCCTTACCTGGGTGTCGGCGCGGGGCTCGTGTGGGCCGACTACGACGTAGACGTTCTCGATGAGCTGTTCGTGGACGACAAGGACCAATCTTACGCGGCCGAGTTTCGCCTGGGTGCAGAGGTCAGCGTGTCCCAGCGGCTGACGGTGTCGGCGGAATACCGGTACTGGATTTCGAGCGATCTGAAGATGACGGGGCCGGACGGCGGCCCGGTGGAGGCCTACCAGCAGACCCACTCGATGATGGTGGGTCTGCGGTACGCCCTGGGTTCGGGGCGCTCAGCGGGCGCTTCCGGCCGCTAGGCGCCGCAGGCTCACTCGGCGGCGAAATTCAGCCGCGCGCACTCGGCCATGAAGCGCACGGCTTCCTCGTCCCCGGAAATGGTCAGACCGGTGAGGCCCGAATCCTCCCAGTCCCGGAAACGCCTGGCGATGCGCTCCTTGGGACCCACCAGGGCGCCCTGGTCGACGAACTCGTCGGGAACGGCGGCGATGGCCTCGTCCTTGCGCTTTGCCAGGTAGAGCTCCTGGATCCGCTCTGCGGCTTCGCCGAAGCCGCGCCTGATCATCATCTCCTTGTGGAAGTTCTTGGTCTTGTGGCCCATGCCGCCGACGTACAGCGCGATGCCTGGCTTGAGCCGGTCCAGAGCGCTTTTCACGTCGTCGGTCACCTGGACCGACGTACCTGCCTGCCGCTCGAACTGCTCCGACGTCTTGCCGCCTTTGGCAAGGCCCTCATCGATCCAGCCATCGTAGAGCGCTGCGGTTTCGGGCACGAATCCCAGCGGCAGCCACCCGTCGGCGACCTCGGCCGTCAGGCGCACGGTGGACTCCATGCCAGTTCCCAGGAAGATGGGTATGTTCGGGTTCATGTGGAGGATCGACTTCAGCGGTTTGCCGATCCCCAGGGCGCCCTCGCCCTGGTAAGGCAGGCTGATCTCCTTGCCGGCGTGGGTGACGGGCTCTTCCCGGGCGAAGATCTTCTTCATGATGGCCACGTAATCCTTGATCCGGTAGTAGGGCCGTCCCCAGGGCTGTCCGTACCAGCCCTCGACGATCTGCGGGCCGGAAACCCCGATACCGCAGATGGCACGGTTGCCGCCCGCCAGCTGATCGAGCGTGGCGAACGCCATGGCGGCGTTGGCCGGCGTACGGGCAGCGAGCTGGATGACGCCGGTGCCGAGCCGGATGCGCTCGGTGTGAGCCGCGATGTAAGCCAGCGGCGTTATCGCGTCGGAACCGTAGGCCTCGGCCGTCCAGACGGAGTCGTAGCCCAGCCGCTCGGCCAGCTGAACCTTCTTCAATGGGATGTTCAGGTACGCGCCCGAATACCCTAAAGCCAGTCCCAGTTTCATCGTCAGCTCCTGCGCGACTTTTGCCTGGAGCTTAACTCAAGTGGCGGCCGCCCGTCGGGCCGACCATCGGCGCGGTTGAACGCGGCGTCGCGCGAACGGCTAGACTTCGCTGCATCAACTTCAAGGTCGTATCGTCATGAGCCACATCACCACTACCTTTTTGCGCGGTCTCGGCGTCGTGCTGCCCCTTTCCCTGACCATCTGGTTCGTCGTCTGGCTGGCCGTGACCACGGAGTCCCTGCTGCGCTCGGTGTTCCTGGTCATCCTGCCGGAGGGCCTCTACCTGCCGGGCCTGGGCCTCATTTTCGGCATCGTGATGGTCTACGGGGTCGGCGTGCTCGCTCAGATCTTTTTCCTGCAGAGCCTATGGCGGCACGCCCGGAATCTCCTGGACCGAATTCCGCTGGTCAAAACGGTGTACACGGCAATCAGCGACTTTTACCAGTTCTTCTCCAGCGGGCCGGCCGACGGCGCGGCGAGGGTCGTGAGCGTGGACGTCTCAGATGACGTCTCGGTCATTGGCTTCGTGACCGGCCCCTCTCCATCCTTCATGGACCAAGGCGGCAGCCGGCGGATCGCCGTCTACTTTCCCATGAGTTACCAGATTGGCGGCTACACGCTCATGGTCCCGGAAGATCGGGTGTCGCCGTTGGACATCGGCGTAGAGGACGCCATGCGGGTGATTCTGACTGCCTCCGTGCGCAGCAGGCGGTGATCAACCGACTGTGCCGGCGAACGACCAGGCCGTCACGACGAGGGTGATGGCCGCGGCCCCCGCAAGATACTGCCCGGAGACGCCCAGACGACGGATGTCGAACGCGGCGGCTGCGGCGCCGAGGAGGGCGCCCGCGGCAAAGCCGGTGAAGTGCGCGACCACGTCGGTGTTCTCCCCCCCGGTGCCGGTGAACGCCAGCAGGGCTATACCCGCGAATATCGGCGCAAGGCTGCGGCGCCAGTCGCGGTTGCGGTAATAGCCGCGGCGCCACACGAAAGCCGCGCTCACGCCCAGGGCGCCGAAGCTCGCGGTGGATGCGCCGATGGAGCTGAACGCGTCCGGCTGGATCCACGCGTTCATGGCGTTGCCGAGCGCGCCGCTGGCGAGGATCAAAAGCCAGCCGAAGCCGGAGCCGAGGTACCGGCCGACGTACAGGCCGAACAGCGAGCCGAACAGCGAGTTGGCTACGATGTGGCCCAGGTCGCCGTGCAGGGTGAGCGCAGTGATGCAGCGCCACCACTCGCCGGCGGCGACGAGGCCTGCCTGAAGGTGTCCGGCTTCGCGCCAATCCCAGCCGAAGGCCTGGTTTGCCTCCAGGGACGGCTGCAGCCAGATCACCATCAGATAGCCGAGCACGCCCGCCCAGCCGCCGTCCACCGTCGGCACGCTGTATACGGAGCCAGGCAACGGTCGGTTTTCCTGCTGGTAACTCTCGAGCTCCGCCATCGCCTGGGCCAGCTGCGATGGGGGGACCAGTAACCTGGAAATGCGTCCGCAGAGCTCGATGCGGTGCTCGATGGCCACCGCTGTCAGAACGAATCCTGCCTCCGTCATGGCTCCCCGGGGCCCTTCGAGAACGCATTCCCAGTCTGCGGTGTCGAGTTCGTCGGTCACGCCGCTAGCGCTCAGGTCCTGGGCGCCAGGTCGCGCATGGCCTGGTCGGTGGTGAAGTAGACGGTGCCCGCCAGCGCCGAGATGAAGTCGGTGGCGGCCAGCTGCTCCATCACGGGGCCTTTCACCTCGGAAAGGTGCAGCGTGATTCCCATGTCGGTCAGGTTCTGGTTGATGCGGTAGAGCATTTCCAGGCCGCTGACGTCGATCATGTTGATGGCGCTGCACACCAGTACCAGGTGCTTGGTGGCGGGCCTTCGATGCACGACTTTCAGCAGCTTGTTTTCCACCTGGTTGGCGTTCCCGAAGTAGAGGTTCTCGTCAACGCGCACGGCCGCTACGTGCTCGAACGTTTTGACGGGGTAGCGTCGTGCGGAGCGGAACTGCTCCGTGTCCCCCATCCGACCAACCAGCGTCACGTTGGGACGGCTGGACTGACGGATGAAGAACGCGATGGAAAGAGTGACGCCCGTGAGGAGCCCGGCTTCCACGCCGAAAAGCAGCACCGAGGCCAGGGTGACCATCTGGGTCACGCTGTCCTCACGGTGTATCCGCCAGTGTGTGCGGAAGCTGCGGAAGTCGAGCAGGCTCGTTACGGATACGATGACGATGGCGGCGAGCGCCGCATGAGGCAGGTAGGTGAACAGCGGGGTGAAGAACAGCAGCGTGAGAATGATCACCGCCGCGCAGACCAGCGAGCTGACTGGCGTTCTCGCTCCGGTCTGGTAGTTGACGCTTGATCGGGAGAAGCTCCCGGCCACCGGATAGGCGCCCGTGAAAGCCGCGCCGATGTTGGCGGCGCCCAGCGCGATGAGCTCCTGGTGCGCATTGATCCGCGTTCGCTGCCGCGTCGCGATCATGGTCCCGATGGAGAAGCTTTCGACGTAGGCGACCACCGCGATCATCGCGGATGACGGGGCGAGGTCTACCCACATGTCCCAGTTGAAAGGCGGCACGGTGAGTGACGGCAGACCGCCGGGAACCAGGCCGATGGTGGCGACGCCTGCCGTGCCGTTCAGATCCCCTGCCCAGACGACGATCACCGCGACCGAGGCCACCAGGAGTGGCCCCAGCCGCGCGATCAGTTGCCGGTCGCCCAGGCTGAAGCCCAGCGGGTGCACCAGGAGCTCGGCGACAGACACCCCCCAGCGCCGTACCAGCCAGAGCCCGACAACACAGCACACGCCAATGATCGTGGTCGTTGTGTGCAGCTCGCCCAGCTTCGAGACGAGCTGACCGAGGCGATCTATCGGATTCTTGCTGCCTTCGTCGGCAATGCCGGTGAACGCGTTGAGCTGGCTGACTATGATCAGCAGCGCGGCCGCGTTGACGAAGCCGACGATCACGGGATGGCTGAGGAGATTGACGACGCCGCCCATCTTCCAAAGCCTCAGCAGCCAGAGGAATATGCCGGCCTGCAGGCCCAGCACGGCCGTAATGCCGAGGTAGGACTCGTTGTACAGCGGCGCGTGCTCGCCCACGGCGGCCGCCACCATCAGCGCTGCCACCGCGACCGGCCCCACTACCAGGTGTCGGGAAGACCCGAGAATTGCGTAGATCACCATGGGCACCAGGCACGCGTACAGGCCTGCCTGTGCGGGGAGGCCCGCAAGGAAGGCGTAGGCGATGGCCTGGGGGATCGTGATGACGCCGACCACCAGTCCTGACGTCAGGTCGCGGCTGAAATCCGATCGTCGATAGTGGGTGATCACATCGAGAATCGGAATGTAGCTGCGCCAGTTTTTGACTCTCAGCTCGAAGCGCACACGGCAAAGCGTAGCAGACGCCATCCATTCGCGTGGTATTGCTTTTCGCCTGCGAAGCGATAGCCTCGTCGCAAATCGAATCATTCCCGGAGAGACCGCATGGCCCGCGACCAGGCGAGCTGGCTGAATCAGGTTGTCGAGGACGTCCTCGAACCGGATCTGCCCATCTGCGATCCCCACCATCACCTGTGGGACCATCCTGGGAGCCGGTACCTTCTCGACGAGCTGCTTGCCGACACGGGCAGCGGGCACAACGTGGTAGCTACGGTTTTCGTGGAGTGTGCCAGCATGTATCGAGCCGACGGACCCGAGGAGCTGAGATCCCTGGGTGAAACGGAGTTCGTCAACGGCGTCGCGGCCATGTCAGCAAGCGGCGATTACGGGCCCGCCCGGGTGTGTGCCGGTATCGTCGGCTACGTAGACCTGACCCTCGGATCCTCCGCGGGCCCCGTGCTCGACGCCCACATGGCGGCGAGCGACCGGTTCAAGGGGATTCGTCACGCCGCCGGCTGGGATCCCAGCGAGAAGGTTCGCAACTCCCACACCAACCCGTCCGAGGGTTTGTTGCTCGACGACGAATTCCGGGCGGGTTTTGCGGAGCTCGGCAAGCGCGGATTGAGCTTCGACGCCTGGCTCTACCACCCACAGATCCCCCAGCTCACCGACCTGGCGCGAGCTTTCCCGCACACGACGATCATCTTCGATCACTTCGGCGGGCCCCTCGGCATCGGCCCCTACGAAGGCCGGCAGGACCAGATTTTCGCCGCCTGGCAGCGCGACGTGGCTGCGCTGGCCGAGTGTCACAACGTCTACGCCAAGCTCGGTGGCCTGGTCATGCCCGTCAACGGCTTCGGGTTTCACAAGCGTGAACGGCCCGCTACCTCCGATGAGATCGTGGCGGCGACCGGCCGCTACTACCGGCATGCCATCGACTGCTTCGGCGTGGACAGGTGCATGTTCGAAAGCAACTTCCCGGTGGACAAGCAGAGCTGCTCCTATCACGTGCTCTGGAATGCCTTCAAGAAGATGGTGGCCGATGGGTCTCCGGCGGAGAAGGCTTCGCTCTTTCACGACACGGCCGCTCGAGCCTATCGCCTGACGTGACCATTCGGGACGCCGTCTGGCGGGGATTTTCCCTCTTCGTGTCGCTCAAGCCGGTGACCGTATTCTTCATGAATCTCGCCACCTGGGTCGACAGACCCCTCATGCGGGCAACTTCCGGACGCATCCGCCTCAGCTTCGTGATCCCGACGTTGCTGTTGCGGTGCACGGGGGCGCGCAGCGGCCTGCTCAGGGAGGTGCCGCTGCTCTACGTTCCCGAGGGCGACGGGGCGCTGCTCGTGGGTTCCAACGGCGGAAAGCCGTATGATCCGGCCTGGTGTCACAATCTCCGTGCCCAGCGCCGGGTCAGCTGCCTGCTCGCCGGCCGCGAGGGCACCTTCCGGGTGGAGGAGCTCAGCGGGGCGGATCGAGACGCGGCCTGGGAGTCGGCGGTCGCCATCTACCCGGGATACCGACGCTACGAGCAGCGGGCAGGACGGGTCATCCCGTTGTTCCGCCTGATCCCGGAGGCCGACGGGCGGGCACGGCAAACCTGAAAACATCGACGGAGGATCACGATGAACGGCTTGAGATCAATTGCCTTGGCGCTGGCTCTGGTGACGTCGGCGGCCGTGCTGGCGGACGGCATCCGCTCGCCGGCACCAGAAGGGGCGTCGCTCTATTTCATAGCCCCCGCCGATGGCGCCGTGGTGAGTGGGCCGTTCACGGTGAAGTTCGGCCTGAAAGGCATGGGCGTCGCCCCGGCCGGCGTGGACGCGCCCAACACCGGCCACCACCACCTCCTGATCAATCTCGAGGAAGCGGTGAATCCCGAAGTGCCGCTGCCTGCCACGGATCAGGTTCGCCACTTCGGCGGCGGCCAGACGGAAACACAGCTCAGCCTTCCGGCCGGAACCTACCGCCTGCAGCTCATGCTGGGCAATTATCTGCACGTGCCTCACGATCCCCCGGTGATGTCCGAGTTGATCACGGTCACGGTCGCCGACCAGCCGTGAGGACAAGGTCGAGGAACTCATCGTGACGCTGAAAGTCATCGGCGCGGGCTTCGGCCGAACGGGCACGCTCTCGCTCAAGCTCGCCCTGGAACGCCTGGGGCTGGAGAAGTGTTACCACATGCTCGAGGTCATGCAGAACGAGGGTCACGCGGCCGTCTGGCGGGCGGCGGCACGGGGCGAGTCGGTGGGCTGGGACGGCCTCTTTGCCGGCTACCAGGCTTCGGTGGACTGGCCCTCCTGCAACTTCTGGGAAGCGCAGCTTCAGCACTTTGCCGACGCCAAGGTCATCCTCACCCGCCGGGACCCCGAGCGCTGGTACGCCAGCGTCATGAACACGATCTATCCGTCGAGCGTTGCCCGGCGCGAGCAGGCGGATCCGGCGATCCGCGAGCACATGGACATGGTGTTCGAGGTGATCTGGGATGGTCTGTTCGACGGGCGCATGGATGACAAAGAGCACGTCATCGCGATCTACGAAGCCCACGGCCAGCACGTCATCGATGCGCTGCCGCCGGAAAAGCTCCTCGTCTTCGAGGCGAGTGCCGGTTGGGGACCGTTGTGCGATTTTCTTGATCTGCCGGTGCCCGACGAGCCATATCCCTGGGTGAACAGCACCGAGGACTTTCGCTCGCGGGTGGCCGCAGCAAGCTCGAAGCCTCAGCGGGACGGTTAGTTGGTCCTTTCGCCCTCGGAGAGCAGCCAGCCGAACGTCCAGGTTGCGAGCGCGGCTCCGACGAGCTGGGCTGCGATGAATGCGGGGACGTGGTCGGGCTGAATTCCCGAAAACGTGTCCGTGAACGCCCGGGCGATGGTCACTGCGGGGTTGGCGAAGGACGTCGACGCGGTGAACCAGTAGCCGGCGGAGATGTAGAGCCCCACGGCGAACGCTACCAGGTCGGGACGGGAGCGCAGCACGGCGAGTATGGTCGCTACCAGGCCGAAGGTGGCGACCCCCTCGGCCAGCCATTGCCCGAAGCCTGACCGGGAATTCTCGGATGTCTGAACGATTTCCAGCCCGAACATCCCATGGGCCAGCCACACGCCGGCCAGCCCAGCGGCCACCTGGGTCACGCAGTAGGCGGCCGCCGCACCCGCGGGGATCTCGCGCCGCAGGAGGAACGTGAGCGTGACCGCGGGGTTGAAGTGGGCTCCGGAGACGGGCGCGAACATCAAAATGATGACCACCAGGATGGCGCCGGTGGCGATGGTGTTGCCGAGCAGGGCGATGGCCGCGTTGCCCCCGGAAAGCTGCTCTCCCATGATCCCCGATCCCACGACGGTGGCCAGCAGCAGCAGGGTGCCCATGAACTCGCCTGCAAGCCGGCGAGCCATCAGGTGGTCCTCGGGGTGTCCCGACAGCACTCGTCGGACAGGTAGGTGATCAGATCGTTCATGGTCCTGTAGTTCGCCGTGCAGCGAAGCACGCGGCCCTCGCGGGTCTGGGAGACCAGATCGTTTTTCACCAGGTGAGCGATGTGATGCGAAAGGGTGGACCCGGGAATGTCCAGACGAGCCTGAAGCTTTCCGACGGGCAAGCCGGCCGGTCCGGCACGCACGAGGGCTCTGTAGATGGCGAGCCGGGTGCTGTTGCCGAGGCTTTCGAGGCATGCCGAGGCGGCATCTAGTTTCATCTGGAGTCTGCTTGAATCCTTCGGGCCATCGCAGTTTACGTTATTTCCATGAGGCTAGAAATAACGAAACGGTATTGGCGCGGGTCAATTATTTCGAATAAAGTGGAAATATATTTTCAAAGTATTGATGCAGGAGAATCGCATGCGTCTTCAACTGGCACTGAACGTCGCAGACATAGACGAGGCGGTGAGCTACTACTCGCGGATCCTGGGCGTGGCGGCCAACAAGCGGGAGCCGGGCTATGCCAACTTCGTGATTGAAGACCCGGCGCTCAAGCTCGTGCTCTTCGAAGCGCCCGGAGCCGACGAGCGGCTGAATCACCTGGGCTTCGAGGCCTTTGCCGACGAGGACATCGAGGCGGTGGCCGGACGGCTCGAGGATGCGCGCGTGGAGCACGAGGTGCAGACCGAAGAGGTCTGCTGCTTCGCAAAGCAGAACAAAGTCGTCAGCTACGATCCGCAGGGCATGATGTGGGAGTGGTATCGGGTGGTGGAGGACTCCCCGACTTTCTTCGCGGAGCCCGAGGCCCTGGCGTGCTGCGCGCCGGCCGAGCCCGAAGCCCAGGGCTGCTGCCCCCCTGCCGAGCGGTCGGCGGGTTGAAGTCAGCCGCTGTGGTTGGCTTTGGCAGAGCCCGCGGCGAGCAGCCCGGCCAGCTCTTGTGGCGTGACCTGTCGCCCGTACTCTGACAGCTCGAAAGCCTCGGCGTAGCGGGCACCGTCGTCGGCATGGGCATGGGCATGGGCGACGGCCGCCGGCCGCTGTGTGTAGAACTCTCTCAGCCAGCTGCGACGGTTCTCCCCCACCTCGAGGCCCATGATGTGAGGCAACCACTCGTAAACCTGGGATTCGTGGCACGCCAGCAGCTCCACCACGGCTTCCAGCTGCTCTTCCGTGTCCACCAGAAGGTCTGACCGGAAGGGCGAGGGGCGACGGAAGAAGTCGCAGAATCCCAGGATTACCGGATCCTCGTTCATGATGGGCGCATCGGGCTGGACGTTCGGTACGCGCAGCAGGAAGCTGGCGTCCTGGACCAGCTGGGCTGCTGCTCGGTGGTCCGGGTGGTAATCGCCCGAGCGGTGCGTGATCAGCACGTGGGGAGCGAATTCGCGCACGGCGACGATCAGTCGCCCGCGCAGCTGGAGGCTCGGCTCGAGCTCGCCGTCTGGCGTATCCCAGACGGTGCACCGCGCGCCGAGCCGGCGAGCGGCGGCCTGGGCTTCCCTGGCCCGTCGTCGGGCGAGCGAGGCGCGATCCAGCTCGGCGTGACCGGCGGAGCCGTCCGTGAGGGTGAGCAGGTGGATGTCCGTGCCCGCTGCGGCCAGCTGGACGAGCAGCCCGCCGGCGTGAAACTCCGCATCGTCGGGATGGGCGCAGACGACCATGACTCGTAACGATTCCGGCATGGCGTCAGGTCTCCGTTACATCTCTTACATCCTTTTTACATCAACCATTTACGGCGTGGATAGACTGTGGGTGTTGGGGGTTGGACCCGCTTCGGGCCGTTGTTCGTTGGTTTTGAGAAGCGACTTTCGCTGTCTCGTCGGTCGCGATTTTTGCGCCGATGAGGACGTGTACACCGTGGTGGACATCGCCTCGTTGCAGGACTACGTGCTCGTGGAGGCTCGCCGGAAAGCTCAGGAAGCCGGCACCGTCCCCATCTACCGCAAATTTCCCGTCCGGGAGGTTCTGGACACGCTCGTGGTCGACGAGGAGATCGTCCTCTTCAAGCCGAGCCTGTTTCCCGCGCTCTAGGGTCGTTATTCAGCCGGCATGCTCGCTCTGCGGGGGACGCCGCTGGCCATGGCCGGTAGCCTCCTCGAACAGCCGGGCGATGGCCAGCAGATCGAGGTCGCCGTGAGGTCGCCCGACGATCTGCAGGCCCAGGGGCAGGCCGTCGTCCGTGAACCCGCCGGGGACTGAGATCGCGGGGAGATCGGTGACGGTCACGGCGCAGCAGATGGTCATCCAGTCGATGTACGTCTCCATGGCCCGGCCATCGATCTCGCGCACCCAATCCAGCGACTTGTCGAACGGTGGTACCTGGGCAGAAGGCAGCAGCAGCGCGTCGTGGTGGGCAAAGAAAGCGCCGACGCGCTGGTAAATCGCCGTACGTTCGACCTCGCAGCGCAACAGATCCTCTGCGGTGAGCGCGTAGCCCTGCTCCACGTTCCAGATCATGGTTTCCTTGGCATGTTCGCGCCAGCGCGGTAGCGAGCGATCCAGGGCCCGGCCGGTCTGGGCCAGGCTGGCCGCGCGCTGGGTCTGGAATACCGACATGCCTCCGCGCAGGTCCGGACAGGCATTCTCCACCTCGCAGCCGAGGTCTTCGAAAACGACCGCCGCTGCCTCGAGCAGCCGGACCATGGCGGCGTCCACGGGTGCAAAGCCGAGATCTGCGGACCAGGCGATCTTCAGGGTTGCCGGATCGGCGTGGGGCAGATCGCGGAAGTGTCGGCCCGGCTCCGGCCGGCTCAGGGGGTCGTCCTGATTGGGGCCTGCCTGAACGGACAGCAGCAGAGCCGCGTCGGGCACGTTACGAGCCATGGGGCCGGGGGTGAGCAGCCGAGCAAACCAGCCGAACGGGCCATCCGCCGGGACGCGCCCCAATGAGGGCCTAAGGCCGACAACGTTGCAGTACCCGGCCGGGTTGCGCAGCGATCCGCCCATGTCCGACCCGTCGGCCAGGGGAAGCATCCCCGTTGCCAGCGCCGCGGCGGCGCCGCCACTGCTGCCTCCGGCCGTGCGCGACAGGTCGTAGGGATTGCTCGTGGTTCCGAAGAGGTTATTGAACGTGTGTGATCCCAGGGCGAACTCGGGCACGTTGGATTTCGCGATGAAAAGTGCGCCTGCGGCCCGTTGGCGTGCGGCCACCGCTCCATCGTGCCTAGCCACGCGTTCGGCCCAGGGGACAAATCCCCAGGTGGTCGGAAAGCCTGCGGCGTCATGGGTGTCCTTGACGGCCATGGGCAGACCGTGCAGAGGACCGCACGGCTCACCGCGGCTGCGCGCCCGATCCGCTTGGCGAGCCAGCTCGAGTGCCGCCTCTCTGGGCAGAACGTTGACGAGCGCATTGATCTGGGGGTTCAGGATTTCGATGCGATCGTAGTGTGCGTCCATGACTTCCACGGCGGATGCGTCTCCCCGTCGAATCATCCCGGCAGTATCAAGAGCCGCTTGCCGCGCCAGTTCGCTCATTGAGGTATTCTCGATTCGCCAACGCGCGCCGGCAAGGTGGTGGCGCGCACGCATTGCGGTTGGCCGGCATGGTCGAACTGTTGGTGGAACGGGCCGCGCCGGGAGCGCGGTGGTTCTCGGGCGTCGAGGAACGACCGATCGAGCTCTGCAAGGAGAAAGCATGCTGAAGATAAACGCTTTGTCGAAGACCTATCCCAACGGTGTGCAGGCGCTGGACGGCGTGGATCTGGAGATCGCCAAGGGCATGTTCGGGTTGCTCGGGCCGAACGGTGCCGGCAAGTCCACGCTCATGCGCACCATCGCGACGCTGCAGAGCCCGGACAGCGGTTCCATTCACTTCAACGACGTCGATGTGCTCGCGGATCCCAACGCCCTGCGTCGCGTGCTGGGCTACCTCCCGCAGGAGTTCGGCGCGTATCCGCGCACGTCTCCGGAAGTGATGCTCGATCACATCGCAGCGCTCAAGGGCATTGGCGGTCGCGGCGCTCGCAAAGCGCTCGTCGAGCAGCTGCTGGTGCAGACGAACCTCTGGGACGTGCGCAAGAAGAGCATCGACAGCTTTTCCGGGGGTATGCGCCAACGCTTCGGGATCGCCCAGGCGCTCATCGGCGATCCGCAGCTGGTGATCGTCGACGAGCCAACGGCGGGGCTCGATCCCGCAGAGCGCCGGCGCTTTCATAACCTGCTGGCCAGAATCGGCGAGGAGGTGGTGGTCATTCTCTCCACCCACATCGTCGAGGACGTTGCCGAGCTTTGCCCGAACATGGCCGTCATGGGCGGCGGGCGGATTCTGGTGCAGGGTGAACCCAAGGAGCTGACCGGGCGTCTTGCGGGACGGCTGTGGTCGAAAGTGGTTCCCCGCGACGAGGCCGAAGGGTTGCGGCGTTCCCTGCCGGTGGTGTCGACGCGACTGGTGGCGGGGCAGGTGGAACTAAGGGTGCTCTCGGAGCAGGACCCCGAGGGTGGCCTCGCCGCGGTCGAGCCGAGCCTGGAGGACGTTTACTTCGCCACCCTCATGAAGCACGGCATGAACCCGGTGGTCGACTGAGAGGAGGCGCCATGTTTCTCGAGGTCTTCAGATTCGAAAGCCGCTTTCAGGTCCGCTCCCCGCTGTTCCTGACGATATCCACGGTGTGGTTCCTTTTTGGTTTTCTGATCACCGGCAGCGAGTCGGTGAGCGTCGGCGGTGTCGGCAGCAACCTGAACCTGAACGCATCGTTTGCCATCATCCAGACGATCACGGTGCTCACCATCATCGGCATGTTTGCGGCAATAGCCTTCGTGGCCAGCGCCATCACGCGCGATCGCGAAACCAAGACGGCCGAGATCTTCTACAGCAGCGGGATATCCGAGAGGAGCTATCTGCTGGGACGATTTGCCGGGGGGTGCGTCTTCGCCACCGCCGCGGTGACCGCCGGCGTCGTCGGGACCATGCTGGGCACCTTCATGCCCTGGCTCGATGCGGAGCGTATCGGCAGCTTCAGCCTGGCGCCTTATGTGTTCAGCATGCTGGTCATCGTGCTGCCGAACATGTTCATCATCTGCGCTTTGTTCTTCAGCGTGGCGGCTCTGACCCGATCGATGATGGCGTCCTACGTCGCCGCGCTCGGGTTTCTGGTCTCTTTCGCGGTGATCGGCAGCGCCACCGATCCTGAGAACATCCGGTATCTGGCGCTCGGAGAACCGTTCGGACAGGTGGCGCTGGGAGAAATCACCCGATACTGGACAGTGTTCGATCGGAACTTCCGGGTTCCGGAGCTCGCGGGGACGCTGCTGCTCAACCGCGTGATCTGGGTCCTCGTCGCGACGGCCGTCCTGGGGATCACGGTGGCCCGATTTGCCTTCGAGCTGAAGCCTGCCCGCAAGCGGTGGTGGCGACGCCGGCCGAACCGGTCCGAGGCGCGAGCCGCGCCCCGTCACGTGGTTGACGTTGCCCGGGCAAGTGCCGGGATGACTGCGAGCCTCCTCTCGCAGCTGCGCATGGACTTCCGGGGGATCATCCGCAGTGTTCCCTTTTACGTGCTGCTGGCCTTCGGGATGCTGAACGTGATCGGTGGTTTCTACGGAGCCGTCAGCCAGTGGTACGGAACGGAGGTTTACCCCGTCACCCGCATCATGACTCAGGTGGTGGGGAGCACCTTTGCGTTCGTGGTGCTGCTGATCCTCATCTACTATTCCGGCGAGCTGGTGCATCGCGAGCGCCAGAGCGGGGTGGCCGACTACCTCGACGCCGCGCCGTATCCCAACGGCATCATGATCCTCTCCAAGGTGTTCGGTCTCTGGTTGGTGATCAGCCTGCTGTACCTGGTGGTCGTGCTTGCCGGCATGCTCGTCCAGGCGCTCAACGGCTACCGGGAGTTCGAGCCGTTGCTCTATCTCGTCAGCGTGTTCGGCGTGATCGGCGGTTCGTTCTATCTGTGGGCGGTCCCGGCGGTGCTCATCCAGTCGCTGGCGTCGAACAAGTTTCTCGGCATGGCGGCGCTGCTGGTGATCTTTCTGGGCCTGACAACCCTGGAGGGTTTCGGCTTCGAACACATGCTCTACAACTTCGGGCTGCCCGCCGCACCTTATTCGGACATGAACGGCTACGGGCATTTCGTCGGGCGAATCGTTTCGGCGTTTGCGTACTGGGCGAGCTTGTGCGTCATCCTCGTCGTCGTCGCCCATCTTTTCTATCCCCGCGGCCTGCAGACGGCGGCAGAGAGGCTGGCGACGGCCCGTCAGCGTTTCTCGGGCGGGGTTGGCGCCCTGGTGGTCCTCGCCGCCCTCACCTTCTGCGGCCTGGGGGGTTGGATCTTCTACAACACCAACGTCTTGAACGAGTACCTGACCTCCGAGGACCTGGAGGAAGCCCAGGCGGATTACGAAAAGGCTTACCGACAGCACCGTCGGCTGCCGCCTTTGCAGGTCGTGGATCTGAACCTAGCGGTCGACGTGTTTCCCGATGAGCGCCGGTTGGAGTCGAGGGGCACCGCGCGTCTGATCAACGCCAACGAGCAGCCGGTCAGCGACGTTCACCTTACGCTGCCGCCGCTCCTCCGGGTCAACGAGCTGTCCCTAGAGCGAGCCGGGCTCGTCGCCGAAGACGAGCGGCTCGGCTACTACCAGTACGTCCTCGATGAAGCGTTGCCGCCGGGAGCGGAAACGACGCTTTCCTGGGACCTGTCCTGGATCAACGAGGGTTTTCCGAATTCGGGCGCTACGACTCGGGTGGTTGGCAACGGCACTTTCGTCGACAGCACCGAGATAGCCCCGACGCTCGGCTACGACAGCGGCCGGGAACTAAACGACAACAACGTCCGTCGCGAGTATGGGCTGCCGCCCGTGGAGCGCCTTCCCAAGCTGGGCGATCCGGACTGGCTGGGGACCAACCAGCTCGGCGTCAGCGTTCGCAGCGACTTTCGCGCCGTGGTCAGCACCTCGGCCGATCAGATTGCCGTGGCCCCGGGCTATCTCCAGCGAGAGTGGGTGGAAGATGATCGACGCTTCTTCGAGTACGCGATGGATCAGCCGATCTGGCCCTTCGTGTCCGTCTCGTCCGCGCGATACGTCGTGGCCCGCGACAAGTGGGACGACGTGGACTTAGAGGTGTACCACGACCCCAAGCACCCGTACAACGTCGAGACCATGATCACCGCCACGAAGAAGTCGCTGGACTACTTCACCCGGGAATTCTCCCCCTACCAGTACCGCCAGTTCCGGATCCTGGAGTTTCCCGCGTACGCGTCGTTCGCACAGTCGTTCCCGAACACGATTCCCTACTCCGAGGGCATCGGGTTCATCGCCGATCTTCGCGATCCCGCGGAAATCGATTACGTGTTCTACGTGACCGCGCACGAGCTTGCCCACCAGTGGTGGGCGCATCAGGTGGTCGGGGCGCAGATGCAGGGGATGACCGTCATCGTCGAGACTCTGGCTCAGTACTCGGCGCTGATGGTGATGGAGCAGGAGTATGGGCCCGAGCGCATGCGCCGTTTCCTCAAGTACGAGCTGGACAACTATCTGCAGTCCCGCGGCGGTGAGCTGATCGAGGAGCTGCCTCTGCTTTACGTGGAGAACCAGGGGTACATCCATTACAGCAAGGGCAGCGTGGTGATGTATGCGCTCAAGGATGCCATCGGCGAGGACAAGGTCAACGCCGCGCTCAAGAGCTTCATCGCGAAATACGGGTTCAAGGAAGGCTTGTTTCCAACCTCCAGGGATCTGCTGGACGAGTTCCGGGCCGTGGCCGGGGCGGAGCACCAGCCGCTCATCACGGATCTGTTCGAGAGGATCACGGTATACGACCTCGCGGTGACGGACGCATCGGTGGCTGAGAACGACGGGGGTTTCGATGTGACGATCACGGTTGCGGCCCGCAAGCTCGACGCGGACGGCGAGGGCAGGGAGGCGGAGGTGCCGCTCAGCCAGATGTTCGATCTGGCCGTCTTTCCGGAAGCGCCCGAAGATCTGAGCGAGGATGATCTGCCGGATCCGCTCCTCGCCGAGAGGCGCCAGGTGGTATCGGGAGAGCAGACGTTCACGGTACGCGTGGACGAGCGCCCCGAGCGGGTAGGCATCGATCCTTACAACAAGATGATCGACCGCAATCCCGACGACAACCTTCGACGTCTCTAGGAGGGGACGGTGTTCAGCGCATCGAGGGTCCAGACGGTTACGCCGAGGGGGCGCTTGAGATAGAGCCCGCCGCCCACGTTCGCCCAGTGTCTGTTCAGCCGTCGTCGGTACCAGGCAGCCGGCCGCGCGTGCTGGGACGGGTCCGTGCGGCGGCGATCACACAGTTTCAGGTCCTCCTCGGTGAGCACGCCGAGAAAGAGCGCGGCACCGGTCAGCGAGGCGAGGTTGCGCAGGGCCCGGTTGCAGCCCGCATCGTCGAGATAGGCGAGGACGTCGTTGCAGACGACGAGATCGAAAGGATGCTCGGCCTGGAAATCCGCTACCGATCCCTGCAGCCACCCGTGGCGACGGCACAGGTAGTCGCTCACCTCCACCCCCGTCAGCCTCGCTCGTGGAAAGTGCTTGCCCAGCGCGCGCAGCAGGGTGCCCGTTCCGCAGCCGAGGTCCACGATGCTGCGCGGCCGGAGCTCCAGATAGTCGAGATAAGCGGCGATGAACCCGGCCTGGCGCCGGGTGCCCGCCGGGGTGGTCACGCGGGTCCGCGGGTCGCGGTAGTAGCGGTCGTAGTAGGCTTTGTTGAAGGTTCTGGCCATGACGTGCTCGTTGAGGGTCGGGCGAGAACCAAAGGTAAACAATGCTGCACCCTCCCGGCCAGCGGGGATGGGTGGCCTTGAGGCAGGACGTTCGCTTCTGAGGTAAGCTCGGCTTCCGCCGCATTCCAGGACATCAAGCCATGACTGACGTCGTCGTAGCCGAACTCATCGAAGCTTTGGGGGAAGACTGCGTTTTGACCGGGGAAGACGTGCACAGCCGCCAGGCTGGCATCTGGCGCTCGGATACGATCCAGGCCAAAGCGCTCGTCCGGCCCAGGACCACTGCGGAAGTCAGCCGCACCCTGGCCATCTGCAATGCCCACGGCCAGAGCATCGTTCCCCATGGCGGGCTGACCGGGCTGGTGGAAAGCGCCATTACCGGCCCGGACGACGTCGCTCTCTCGCTGGAACGCATGAACCGGATCGAGGAAATCAATCCGGTAGATCGAACCATGGTGGTTCAGAGCGGGGTAATTCTGCAGGTGCTTCAGGAAGCTGCCGAGGAGCACCAGCTCATGTTTCCGCTCGATCTGGGCGGGCGCGGCAGCTGCACCATCGGCGGCAACATATCTACCAACGCCGGAGGGAATCGGGTCATTCGCTACGGCATGACGCGGGACATGGTTCTGGGCCTGGAAGCGGTGCTCGCTGACGGCACGGTGCTCTCCAGCATGAACCAGATGATCAAGAACAACGCCGGCTACGACCTCAAGCAGCTTTTCATCGGCACGGAAGGAAGCCTCGGGGTGGTCACCCGGGCAGTGTTGCGGCTGCGTGAGCAGCCTGCCTGCCGTGCGACCCTGCTCGTCTCGCTGGACGAGTTCGCCAAGCTGGCGCAGTTCCTCAAGCACATGGACGCAGCGCTGGGAGGCGCGCTTTCCGCCTTCGAGGTCATGTGGAACAACTTCTATACCCTGGTCACCACGCCGCCCGCGGAGAACCAGGCGCCGATTCCCCGGGATTATCCCTACTACGCGCTGGTCGAGGCCATGGGCAGCGATGACGCTGCGGTGGAAGCCGCCCTCGCCGAGGCTTACGAAAAATCTCTCATTACGGATGCGGTCATCGCGCAGTCGGAAGCTCAGCGCCTGGCGCTGTGGGCGTTGCGAGACAGCGTGGAGCACACGGCCCGTTACGCCCCGATCTACACTTTCGACGTGAGCCTGCGCATCTCCCACATGGAGTCATACCTCGCGGAGGTCAATGCCCGCCTGGAAGCGCGTTATCAGGACGTCAACAATTTCACCTTCGGTCACATGGGAGACGGAAACCTGCACCTGGTCATCTCCGTCGGGGAGGGAGGTCCCGAGACTCGCAGGGCAGTGGAGGCGTGCGTCTACGAGCCGCTTGCTGCGATTCAGGGCTCGGTCTCCGCGGAGCATGGCGTTGGTCTCGAGAAGAAGCCCTATCTCGGCATTTCCCGCAGCGAGCAGGAAATCGAGCTGATGAGGACGATCAAGCGGGCCCTCGATCCCAAGGGCATCCTCAATCCCGGCAAGATCTTCGACAGCGCATCGGTGAACGAAGCGGCTGCATGACCGACCTTCACTACCTGTCGCTGGCCGGTGTGTGTCGCCGGATGAAGAGCGGCGAGCTCAGCGCGTCGGCGGTCACCGAGGCGATACTGGCCCGTATCGAAGCCCTCGACTCGAACCTGAACAGCTTTGCAACGGTCATGGCCGACGAGGCCCGCGCGGTTGCTGCCCGCCTCGATCAGGATCGTGCGGACGGCAAGCCGCTGGGCGCCCTCCACGGCGTTCCCGTCGCGGTGAAGGACCTGTTCGATACCCGCGGCGTGGTAACCGCCAGCGGCACTCGGGTCATGGGCGAGCGGGTTCCGGACGAGGATGCCACGGTGGTGCGCCGGCTCAAGGATGCAGGTGCGGTGATCGTCGGCAAGACGCAGCTCACGGAGGGTGCCTACGGGACCCATCACCCGGACGTGGACCCGCCGAAGAACCCCTGGGACGGCGACTACTGGCCCGGCGTATCGTCTTCGGGATCCGGGGTGGCGGTGGCGGCAGGGCTGTCCTTTGGCGCGCTCGGCTCGGACACGGGCGGCAGCATCCGTTTTCCGAGCGCCTGCTGCGGGCTCGTCGGCATCAAGCCTACGTACGGAAGGGTAAGCCGATACGGTGCGTTTCCCCTAGCCGAGTCGCTGGATCACGTGGGCCCCATGGCGCGCAGCGTTGAGGACGCCGCCCGGCTGCTTCAGGTGCTCGCGGGCGCCGATCCGTACGACGTCACCACGCAGCCCGACCCAGTGCCCAACTACGCTGCCTCTGTGGCCGATACCCTGCCGGGCCTTCGAATTGGCGTCGACTGGGACTACGTGTCCAAAGGCGTCGACGAGCCCGTGGTGGAGACGATCCGGGAAGCCCTGGAGATCTTTCGGGAGCTCGGCGCCACGGTGGTCGATATCGAGGTGCCGGCGAGTGCCGCGACGCTCGTGCGAGGGTGGGGAGTCACCTGCGGTATGGAGTGCGCGCGTGCCCACCGGGATTTCTATCCCGACCGCAAGGCGGAATACGGACCCGTGCTGGCGGCCTTCATCGATTACGGGCGGGCGGTTTCCCGGGAGGATTACGGATTGCTCGAAACCGTCCGCGCGGAGTTTCGCGATGGGCTCAACGGGTGCCTGGAAAGCGCCGACGTCATCATCGCTCCCTGCATGCCCGAGTTGCCGCCCCCAGCCGACGCATTGGCGGACGGACCACGACGGTCGTCAGATCGGGCGGATCTCATCACCTTTACCGCGCCTTTCAATTATTCCGGTCACCCGACCATCACCCTGCCGGCGAAGCTCGAACGGGGCAGCCTGCCGAGAGCCTTTCAGCTCATCGCGCGACCCCTGGGAGAGCCTACCCTCGTTCGTGTCGGCAGCGCGTTCGAAAGCGCTCTCGGCCTGGACGCGCATCCCATTCCCTGACCGGGCCCCGACGCCCGGCGTCGCTGGCTACGCCTGACCCGGAAATCAAGCGATCAACCGTCAGCGCTCGCCTTTCCCCGCGTGCCTGTGAGCCAGGCGATCCAGAACGCCGCGAGCAGCAGGTCGACGGTCACGGCGGCCGCCAGGGGAGCGCGAGCCAGACCGGCAAGCCAAAGGGCTGCCGCCACCGCGAAGGCGCCCCCTTTGCCAAGGGCGCCCAACCACAGCAGGGGCCTGACGATGCTCGGTTGCAGGGCCATCCAGCCGTAGGCGAGCCCGAGCAGGGCCACCAGATATGCTGCAAGGTAGGCGTACACGGGATCGGGCGCTGCCGGCAGGCCCAGCAGCTGACCCGGCCAGGACGAGGGGAAAGCCAGGATGTAGGCAGCACCGGCGTTGAGCGGCAGGCTTATCCAGAGCGACAGCCGCAGAACAAGCTCGATCATTGCCGCTCGCCGCAGGCGCACGCTATCAGGCGTATGTGAACACGCCCTGATCGATGACCGCGTCGCCGTTCTGATTGGTCGTCCTGAACAAAGCCCTGCCTTCGTCCACCACCCATATCGAGATCGTCAACTCGTCCCCGGGGATCACGGGCTTGGAAAACCGGCTGTTCATGCTCTTGAATCGGCTCGGGTCTCCGTCGCAAAGGGTGTGCAGGAGGGCGCGACCTGTGAATCCCCACGTGCACAGCCCGTGCAGTATGGGCTTCTCGAAGCCGCCGAGCGCCGCAAAGGAAGGATCCGAATGCAGCGGGTTGCGATCGCCTGAGAGCCGGTAGGTGAGCGCCTGATCCTCCCTGGTCGCGTAGGTGACCTGATGGTCCGGCTCGCGGTCGGGAAATTCCACTTTCTCGCTGGGCCCTCGATCGCCGCCCCAGCCCCCTTCGCCGCGGCAGAAGAGGCTCGTTCGTGTCTTCAGAAGCGGCTTGCCCGTGGCGACGTTCGTGGATGTGGATTCGAACTCCAGCACCGCCGCGGAGCCTTTGTCCCAGATGGCGGTCACTTTACCCACGCTATCGATCTCTCCGTCCGGCGGGATCTCGTCGTAGAGCTCGATGCCCTGCTCGCCATGGACCATGAGCGCGGGGTTGAAGGACCCGATGGCGTCCATCGGCACACCGCCGCCGCCGATGATCACGGCGAAGGTGGGCAGAACCCGTTGCGCCACGTCCTTTGTGTTCTCGGTGGTGAAAGCGAGCTCATCGGTGCCTGAACCGACGCCCACAGCGTAGAGCAAAGCATCTTTGGACGACCAGCTGCGGCGCACCGGACGTCCCTCGGCGCCGACGGCATCTGGGTTGATTGGCATGCGAAGATCCTCCCGCTTACATGGATGCCCGCTACCATAGCCGTGGGCCCCATTGCGATCAACGCGAATGCAGCCGCGGCAGCGGACTGGACCTGGGAATCCAGATGGGGACAATGGCGTCCTCCCGGCCGATGGTTTGAGAACGACTTGTCTGTCCCGACATCACGGACTTCTGCCGCAGCCCTGCTGGCCTGCCTGCTTGTTGCGGCGGCCGCGACCGAAGCGGCGTCCTATCGGCTGCCCGAAGGCGGAGAGGACGTCATCGGCGCCAGCATCAGCCTGACGCTCGCCTACGAAGACACCTTTGCAGGTGTGGCTCAGCAATTCGGCGTGGGCTATCAGGAACTGGTGGATGCCAACCCCGGGGTGGATCCCTGGCTACCCGGAGATGGTGCCCGTATCGTCATGCCCACCGCCTACGTGCTGCCCTCCGCGCCAAGGGAAGGGATCGTCATAAACGTCGCCGAGTATCGGCTCTACTACTATCCGCCTGGTCGCGGCTCGGTCATCACGTTCCCGGTGGGGGTAGGGCGGATGGACTTCCCCACGCCGCTCATCAGCACCAAGGTGGTCACCAGGATAGAGAACCCTAGCTGGACCCCAACAGATGCGGCCCGGCGGGAGCATGCAGAGATGGGTGATCCGCTTCCCCACGTGGTGCCGCCAGGGCCTGACAACCCTCTGGGGCATCTAGCCATTCAGCTGAGCGCGCCTGGATATTTCATTCACGGCACCAACAAACCGTTCGGCGTAGGTCAGGGTGTCAGCCACGGCTGCGTCCGCCTGTATCCGGGCCACATAGAGACGCTGTCGGAGCTCGTTCCGAACGGGACGCCCGTATACATCGTCAATGAGCCCTACAAGGTGGGATGGCGCGATGGCGAGCTCTGGATAGAGGCGCACCGCAACCTATATGGCGAAAACCAGGCTTCCGAACTCGTTGCGCTGATTGTCGATGCCACAGAAAAACGCGACGCCAGTGTGGACTGGCGTCGCGTCGACGAGGTCAGTGCAGCACTGACCGGGATTCCGGTCAGGCTTTAACGGAGCACTACTTCCGGGAGCAGCAGGTCTCCGAAATCCGCTCCGCCCGCTCGTTGGCCGCATTGGCGGCGTCCAGCGCACGCTCCGCGGTGGACTGAGCAGCCGCGGCGTCGCTCGCCGCTCGGGAAGCAGCAGAAGCGGCATCTCCGGCAGCGTCGTTAGCGGAGCCAATCTGGTTCTCCAGCGCGCTGACGCGGTTCTGGAGAGCCTCGACCTGTTCGGTAGTTGCGCAGCCTGCGAGCAGCAGGGTGGCGATCATGGCAAAGAAAAGATTTTTCACTTGGGGGCCTCACTCAGCCAGGTTTTTCTCGGAAGCGAACCCTACCATAGTCAGCGGCTTTGTCATCAGTTGATTGCGCTGAAATTATGCTCATTGATCGAGTCGCACCGGGATGCGCCGGCTTCCGAACTGGCCCGGAGGCCCTTCGAGATGTCCGGCCAGCGGCTCGCCGCAGGCGCTGCAGCGTCCGGCCCCGTCCAGTCCCCAGCGGCCCAGCTGATACCAGTCGCGCTCGATGAGCAGGGCATCGCAGGCCGAGCAGTAGGTGCTGGAGCCGGCAGGATCGTGCACGTTGCCGGTGTAGGCGAAGTGCACCCCGTTGCGCCTGGCAATGCTGCGAGCCCGGGTCAGGGTGCCTGGGGGCGTGCTGGGCACGTCGCGCATCTTCCAGTCCGGGTGAAAGGCGGTGAAGTGCATGGGCACGTCGGGACCCAAGTGCTCGACGACCCAGCCCGTCATCTCGTCGAGCTCCTCGTCGGAGTCGTTCTCGCCCGGTATCAACAGCGTGGTCAGCTCGAGCCAGGTGTTGGTCTCGTGGCGGATGAATTCCAGCGTCTCCAGAACCGGCGCGAGGTGGCCGCCGCAGATCTTGTGGTAGAAGCGCTCGCTGAACGCCTTGAGGTCGACGTTGGCGGCGTCCACCGCGGAGAAAAACTCGCGCCGGGGCTCGGGGTCCACGTATCCGGCCGTCACGGCCACGGACTTCACGCCGACTTCGCGACAGGCGTCGGCGACGTCGACGGCGTACTCCAGGAAGATGACCGGGTCGTTGTAGGTGAAAGCCACGCTTCGGCACGCCAGATCCACCGCGGCTTCGGCCAGCCGCTCCGGCATGGCTCGATCGGCCAGGGTGTCCATCTCGCGGGACTTGCTCATGTCCCAGTTCTGGCAGAACTTGCAGGCGAGGTTGCAGCCCGCGGTGCCGAAGGAGAGCACGCTGCTGCCGGGGTAGAAGTGGTTCAGCGGTTTCTTCTCGATGGGGTCCACGCAGAACCCCGACGATCTGCCGTAGCTGACGAGCTTCACCTCACCGTCGAGACACTGGCGCACGTAGCACAGTCCCCGCTGGCCCTCGCGCAGGCGGCAGTGGCGCGGACAAACGTCGCACTGAGTGCGGCCATCGTCCAGCGTATGCCAGTAGCGCGTGGGCACGATTGTCTGATCCATGGTTGCTTTATGGGGTCGGTACCCCCATATACCAAGCGCCTTAACAATCTTCCGAATGCCATGGTCAGCAGATCGCCCGCCGTAGCGGACCTGTTCTATCCCGGAGATCCGGCCGAGCTGGCCGGGACGGTGCGGGCGTACCTGGACCGCGCGGATGCGCCCACGGTCGCCCTGCGACCGAAGGCGCTGATCGTGCCTCACGCCGGCTACGCATACTCCGGGCCGGTGGCGGCGACGGCGTATCGGACCCTCGAGCCTTTTCGGCACGAGGTGGAACGTGTGATCCTCATGGGCCCGGCCCATCGGGTGTATCTGGAAGGCCTGGCGGTCCCCGAGACTGATGCGTTTGCGGTCCCGACGGGTAACGTGCCGGTGGACGTCGAAGCCGTGGCCCGACTGCTCGAGCTCCCCGGAGTGCTGGCCTCTGACCAGGCCCACGCCGCCGAGCACTGCCTGGAGGTGCACCTGCCCTTCCTCCAGGCGGTGCTTGATCGTTTTTCCATCGTTCCCGTGGTCGTCGGCGCGTGCTCGAGCGAGCTGGTGGCCGACGTGCTCGACCTGCTCTGGGGCGGAGACGAAACCCTCATCGTCGTGAGTTCCGATCTGTCCCACTATCATCCCTACGAGGTGGCTCAGGCGCTCGATGCGGCGACGGCAGGCGAGATTCTCGCTCGCGCCTGCAACCTGACCGGCGAGCAGGCGTGCGGAGCGGTCGCCATCAACGGTTTGATGCTGGCGGCTACCGGTCACGACCTTCAGGTGCGGGAGCTCGACCTTCGCAATTCGGGCGATACGGCCGGCGACCGTGATCGGGTGGTGGGTTATGGCGCGTTTGCCCTCGACTGATTACGGCCCCGACGCGCGACAGGCCCTGCTGGGCATCGCGCGGGACGCCATTCGGATTGGTCTCGAACGCCATGGCGTCGCGGACCCGATGTCCGTGGTGGACGTTCCCAGCCTGCTTCCCGAGCTTCTCGAGCCTCGAGCGACGTTCGTCACCCTGACCCAAGCCGGGTCGTTGCGCGGTTGCACGGGTTCGCTGGAGGCGTTGAGGCCGCTCGCGCTCGATGTGGTGGAAAACGCCTGCCACTCCGCATTTCGCGACCCGCGCTTCCCTCCGGTTCAGGCAGGCGAGCTGAACCGTCTGCGCATCGAGCTTTCGGTTCTCTCCCCCCTGGAGCGGATGCGGGTAGCCAGCGAGGGGGAGCTCCTGGAGCGTCTCGAGCCGTCCATGGGTCTGGTGATCGAGGAAGGCGGCCGGCGCGGTACCTTTCTGCCCAAGGTCTGGGAAAGCCTGCCGGATCCACGCGTTTTCCTGGACGAGCTCAAGGCCAAAGCCGGCTTCCCGGCTGGCCACTGGTCGGATGCCACAGAGGTTTTCTACTACCGAACCCAGACGTTTGCCGAGCCGGTGGCAGCGGTCGGTTCCGTGGTGTCGCATGGCGGTGATTCGGTGTAGATTCCCCGGGATGGGGGAAACCAGATGAATCGCTCGCTCAGGGGCCGGGTCGCCGTCGTCGGCGTGGGCGAGACCATGTACTACAAGGCCGGCCAATCGCCGGATGCCGAGTTCAAGCTCGCGCTCAAGGCGATCCTCGCGGCCTGCGAGGATGCAGGCATCGACCCGAAGGACGTCGATGGTTTCGCTTCCTACAGCAACGACCGCAGCGACCCGTCGCGGCTGGCCGCAGCGCTGGGTTGTCGTGAACTCCGCTTTGCCAACATGCAGTGGGGCGGTGGCGGAGGGGGCGGCTCCGGGGCGCTCGGCAACGCCGCGGCCGCCGTTGCCACTGGCATGGCCGATTGCGTGGTGGTTTTTCGCGCGCTCGCCCAGGGGCAGTTCGGCCGGTTCGGGCAGGGCCCGCGACGCAACGTCATCGCCGGTGACATGGCCCACGTGGTGCCGTACGGCCTGATGTCGCCAGCTCAGATGTTCGCGATGAAGGTGCAGCGATTCATGCACGACCACGGTGTTGAGCAGTCGGCGCTGCGGGCGATCTCCTTGGCGTCTTACCACCATGCTCAGAACAACCCCCGTGCGGTCATGCACGGACGGCCTCTGGATGAGGCGACTTACGATGCGTCTCGATGGATCGTCGAGCCGTTTCATCTCTACGATTGCTGTCTCGAGAACGACGGCGCGGCTGCCATGATCGTGGTGCCGGCGGATCGTGCAGGCGACTGCCGCCCGGTTCCTGCCTATCTGCTTGGTGCCGTGTCCGGTTCCCACTATCGGGCCGGGGCGTCGGTGCACAACACGCCCGACTACGCGACGAGCACGTTCAAGACGCTGGCTCCCCGCCTGTACGAGATGGCCGGGGTGGTCCCCGCCGACGTCGACGTGCTGCAGAGCTACGAGAACTTCACTGGCGGCGTGCTCATGAGCATCGTCGAGCACGGATTCTGCGAGGCGCAACGGTGCAACGAGTTCTTCGTCCCGGAGCGGTTGACGGCGCCCGATGGGGACCTTCCGCTGAATACCAGCGGCGGAAATCTCGCCGAGTGCTACATGCACGGTCTGGGGCTCAACATCGAAGCGGTTAGGCAGATTCGCGGTGAGTCCACCAATCAGGTGATGGGCGCAGAGATATCCATGGTGATCTCGGGCCCCATGGTCACCCCGGTGAGCGCGTGCATCCTGGGTTCGGAGGCGGCGCTATGAGCTACTACCTCAGACCCGGCCTGCCACAGCCCGCGCCGCTTCCGGACGGCCTGGACCGACCTTACTGGGACGGGCTGCGCGAGGATCGGCTGATGCTGCAGCGGTGCGCGCAGTGCGGTGGCTGGCAGTGGGGTCCCGAGTGGATCTGCCACCACTGTCTCGGCTTTGAGCTTGCTTTCGAAGCGGTAACACCACGCGGTATCGTCTACAGCTACGAAAGGGTCTGGCACCCGGTCCATCCCGCGCTTGCCGAGCAGGGCCCTTACCTGGTCGTTCTGGTCGAGATTCCCCAGGCGGACGGGGTGCGATTGGTCGGCAACCTGCTCGGCGACCCGCTCCAGGATGTGGAGATCGGCTCGGCCGTGGAGGCCGTGTTCGAGCATCACGAGGACGTGGACGAACCCTTCACGCTGCTGCAGTGGAGGCTTCTGGCCGACTAATTCTGCCCTTGAACTCGGAGTTCAGCATGATCGAAATCCACGGCTACTGTGACGAGCGCTTCTCGCCCGTGCGTGAGGTCTTTGCCCGAAACTTTGCCGACAAGGACGAGGTTGGGGCTTCGCTCGCCCTGACGGTTGAGGGCGAGATGGTCGTCGACATGTGGGCCGGCCACCGGGATGCCGCAAAGTCTCTGCCCTGGGAGCAGGACACCATCGTCAACGTGTGGTCGACCACCAAGACCATGTCAGCGCTTTGCGCCCTGGTGCTCGCCGATCGCGGCGAGATCGATCTTTACGCCCCGGTCACCCGGTACTGGCCGGCGTTCGGCCAGAACGGCAAAGAGAAGATCGAGGTAAGACACTTCATGAGCCACTCCGCCGGCCTTGCCGGCACCGATGAGCCGATTCGTGGTGAAGCTCTCTACGACTGGGAGCGGGTCGTCAACGCGCTTGAAAGGCAGGCGCCCTGGTGGGAACCCGGAACGGCGAGCGGATACCACGCGATCACTCAGGGACACCTCATCGGCGAGGTCGTGCGCCGCGTGACGGGTATGTCCTGCGGCACGTTCTTCCGGCGCGAGATAGCTGAGCCTCTGGGCGCCGACTTTCACATCGGCACCGCTCCCGAACACTTCTCGCGCATTGGCGACCTGCTGCCGCCGGGTGTGAGCCTCGGCGGGGCTCTTGCGCATGAGCCCTCAGGGAGAGGTGGAGGCGAGGGCCGAGCGGCCAGCATCGCGGTGCGCGCGTTCCGCAGCCCGTTCGTGCGGGCGGAAGATGCGGCGACCGCGGAATGGCGCGAAGCGGAGATCCCGGCCGCCAACGGTCACGGCAACGCGCGATCCGTGGCCCGCATCCAGACGGTGATCGCCAATGGCGGCGTGTCTGCTGGAACTCGGATCCTGTCCGAGGCTGGGTGCCGGGCGGTTTTCGACGAGCAGACCCACGGCCGCGACCTCGTTCTCAAAGCGCCGCTCACGTTCGGTATGGGATATGCCCTGTTACACGGACAATCTCCAAGGGAACTCGCGTTCTGGGGCGGCTGGGGCGGGTCCTCGGTGGTCGTCGCTCCTCAGTCGCGCATGTGCATCGCTTACGTGATGAATCGCATGGAACCGAGCCTTCTGGGCGATGATCGTGGGGTGTCCTTGAACCGCGCGGCGCTTGCCGTCATGGGCCGCGGCTAGGCTCACTCCTTCTCGGCTTCAAGACGTGATAGCGCCTCGGCCAGCGCGTGCTTGTGCGCGCCCTTGGCCGGCGGGTAGCTGAGCCTGAGCTGCTCGAGGTGCGTGCAGAGCACCTCGGCGACGATGACGCGCATGGTCCATTTGTCGTCCGCCGGAATCACGTACCAGGGCGCGTGATCGAAGTGGGTGGCCGCGATGGCGGCCTCGTAGGCTTTCATGTGGTCGTCCCAGTGCACGCGCTCGTCGATGTCGCGGGGGTCGAACTTCCAGTGCTTGTCGCGGTTCGTCAGGCGCTTCATCAGGCGCGCTTTCTGCTCTTTCTTGGAAACGTTCAGAAAGAACTTCAATACGATGGTGCCGTTGGTGTGCAGGTGCCGTTCCATGGCACGGATATCCTCGAAGCGGTTCTCCCAGAAATCGCCGTTGACATGCTCGCTGGGCAGATTCTGCCGCTCGATGATCTCGGGGTGAACGCGGGCGACTCCGACCTCTTCGTAGTGCGAACGGTTGAAGATGCCGATGCGGCCTCGCTCCGGCATGGCGCGCCAGTAGCGCCACAGGTAGTTGTGGTCGAGTTCCTTGTAGGTGGGCTGCTTGAAGTTGACCACTTGAAAGCCCATGGGATTGACGCCGCTGGTGACGTACTTGATGGTGCTGTCCTTCCCCGCTGCGTCCATGCCCTGGAAGATCATGAGAACCGAATAGCGGTTGTTGGCGTACAGTCGCTCCTGCAGCTCGGAGAGCCGCTCGACGTTCGCGGTGACCAGCTCCCTTGCGTCTGGCAGCACTTTCCACAGCGTGGGGTGCGCTGTCAGCTTGGGGTGCGCTGGATACTCGAATTTCCCGATGTTGATGCTCATCTGGAGTCCAATGTGCCTTTGCGCGCGCGGCGCCCGCTTGCGCCGTTCGAGATACCTTAACCAGCGCCATGAGGGACGTCGAGTAACAAACGCACGGGTGCCCACGGCTCAACGCCGATATCTGGGACGCTTTTACCAATCACTGGCGCGACTTGTGCGCCCGTGCCCATTTTCCGCTTGCGAGAAGTGTGAACATGCGGTCATTGCGCCGAAGTAGATGTGGCGCACAGTTCTAGAATGCTCATGATGGACGAAGCTTACCGATTGGTGTTCCGCGGCGAGTTCCTGGAAGGACAGCACCCCGCGGTGGCCAGGAAACGCCTGGTGCAGGCGCTCCAGCTGAACGACGCGCAGGCGGAGAAGCTCTTCAGCGGTCACCCGGTGGTGGTCAAGAAGCGCGCGGACGCGGCTACTGCAGCACGCTATCAGGACCTGTTCAAACAGGCCGGCGCCAGATTGCGCGTGATGCCGCTGGCCTCGGAAGCACCGGCGGCCGAAGAAACCACGGCGACGGATGCGGGCGCAAGCTCCGGTGCGTCCGCGCTGGAGGTCATGCCGAGCGGCAGCGACGTTCTGCGTGCCGACGAACGCTCCACGTTCGAGGAGCTCGAGATCGATCTCAGCCACCTGGCGGTGCTCGACTGGGCGCCCGAGGTGCCCGTTTCGGCCGCGCCGGAAATCGTCGCCCCGGATTACTCCGTGGCAGATCTCGGCGTCGACCTGGCAGAGCGCATTTCCCGTGAGCATCCCGGCATCAAAGCGGATTTCGACCTTGCCGAGCCTGGAAGCCTGATACCGAATCTTGCGGTGGACACCGCGCCCGTGGTCGATGTGGCCGCCATCGAGTTCGACGTTGCCGAGGTCGGTGCGGACATCGGCGATCCGTCGGACGACGCCGACGTCACTTCGCCGGACGTCTCACACCTGAGTATGGCGGTCGAGTGAACTACGGCTGAATCGTCACCTTGAGCGCCTGGTAGCCGGCAGCCTCCATGGCGCGCGCGACCTGATCCTGGCTATCCGGGCACAGGGCGACCATGGACCCGCCGCCACCACCTCCCGTCAGCTTGGCTCCCAACGCGCCATTGGCGCGGGCCGTATGGATCAGCTCCTCCAGCTCGGGGGTCGAAAGCTGCAGGGCGTTCAGATAGCCCTGGCAAAGGTTCATCAGCTCGCCGAGCTCGGCGAAATGAGCGTCCCGCATGGCGTCTACGCCGGCGCGGGTCAGCGTGGCGATCTGGTCGAAGATCCCGTCGTAGCGCGCCTGGTGGGCTTCCCACGCCCGCCTGACCAGGGCGACGGTGTTTGCGGTGAGGCACTCCTTTCCGGTGATGCCGATGACCAGCGGCAGCGGCTCGGCCACGCGGATCTCTTCGAACCTGGGACCGTCCTCGCCCCGCTCGAAGACCAGCGGCGCGCCGTAGGTGGCGATGGTGTTGTCGATTCCGGAGGCCGTGCCGTGAGCGCCCGTCTCGCATTCGTAGGCGAGCTCGTTGAGGCGCCCGTCGCTCAACCTGAGCCGGAAGGTGTGGTCCAGCGCGCGCAGGATCGCCACGGCGTTGGCCGATGAGCCACCCAGCCCCATGGCGCGGGGCACGTGAGGAATGACCTCGATGGTCATGTTCTCCTGGTCCAGCCCCAGCTGCTCGAGAACGTGATACAAGATGCCGCTGAGTCCCTGGGCGTTGCTGGCGCGGACCTTCTGCTCCAGTCCCCAGCGCGGTATGACCAGGTTGATGCCGTCCCCGCCGCCGCGACGCACGGAGGCCTCTACCGCCAGGGGGATTGGCACCGCCAGGGCGGGTCTTCCGTAAACCACGGCGTGCTCACCCAGCAGTATCACCTTGCCACACGCCGAGCTTCGCTCCACGTCTGCGGGCATGGCGATCTTCCGGGTCAGGTTCTTTACGATTTCTTGAGCCTTCCAGACTTTGATCTCGCCTGACTCGATGAGCGCTTCGACCACCGTGTCGAACAGCTCCTCGGGAACGTTGGCCGTGCTCGCCACGCTGCGGGCGTGCAGGGTCATGTGATTCTGCTGTATCCCATCTGTCGACAGCGCGCGCAGAGCGGCAAAGTTCTGCGCGAGCCCTACTGCAGCCATGATGCCGGCGAGCTCCGTCGCCCCCGGGGTGCCCAGGAGCCGGTGATTGATGCGGACGCTGGGGTTGGTTTCCAGCGAGCCGCCCACGGTCCCGACCTTCATGGGGATTTGGATTTCCCCGACGAGGTCGCCGTCCTCGTTCTTGTACCAGCGTGTCAGCGAGCGGTACTGGCCATCGCGGGCCGCGTACGCGTGAGCGGCGGCTTCGATGGCGCGCCAGTCGTTGCCTGTGGCGATGGCCACGGCATCCACCCCGTTCATGACACCCTTGTTGTGCGTGGCGGCGCGGTACGGATCCACCGTGGCCAGGTCCGCGGCGAGGATGATGCCGTCCCGGACGTCTTCGCCGCTGAATCCTTTCCCCTCCAGGTTCTGCGCTGGTATGCGCACGGAGGCCGTGGCCACGGCGCGGTCGGTCAGGTTGGAAAGGATCCTGAGGAAAACCTTGCCGTCGGTGATGGTCTCGACCATCGAGGCGATACCCTCGCACATGGTGTTGACCAGGTTGGCGCCCATGGCGTCGCGGGTGTCCACCAGCAGGTGCAGAACGACCATCTCGCGCCCGTCTTCGGGCGCGTGATGATGGAATACCTCGATGTCCAGGGCACCCCCACCGCGCGCGACCATCTTCGGGTGCAGGCTGTTGGCCAGGGCGAGAATTTCATCCCGATTGGCGAGCAGGTCGGCCATGGCCTTATCGGGGTCGTCGACGTTGACCACCTGGACCTGCCCGATGAGGATCGGCTCCGTGCTGCTGGCTCGGAACCCGCCGCCGAGCCGGGCCAGCCGTGCGGCCCCGGAAAGCCCGGCGACGATGGAAGGCTCTTCGACGACCAGGGGGACGACGTAGTCGCGGCCGTTGACCAGAAAGTTGAGCGCGACGCCCATGGGTAGCCCGAAAACGCCGACGACGTTCTCGATCATCTTGTCCGCCACGGGCAGTCGCAGGGTGTGGTCACCGGCGGTCAGCCGATGAACGTCTTCCGAACTCAGGAGCCCCCGGGCATGAAGCGCGGCGATGCGCTCAGCCACGCTCATTCGGAAAAAATTGGGTATCCGCGATCCACTTTCAGCTGGCGAGCTGGATGCCATGTTCGGTTTTCTCCATTTCTACGATCTGGAAGCCCAACCCGAGGGCGGCCGAAACGAATCGCTCGACCCGATACTCGTTGTTACTGGCTGCGACGCCGATGTCGCCCCCACCGGCGCCGCAGGGTTTGTAGACTACTTTGCATTCTTTCGCAACTTGCGACAGCTGCAGATGCGCGTCGGTGTAGATGCCCAATCCGGCGGCGCGGTCCATTGCGTAGAGTCGCTCGGCGTATTCGGCCAGGTCGTCGACGAGATGCCCGCTTTCGAACAGGGCGGCAGATGCCTGGGCGAGCTCGGTCAGGGTGCTCGTCTGGTTTTCCGCCCGCCATGCCTCGAACCGCGCGACGTGCCGGGTGGTTTGTGCCGGGGTTCCCGTCCAGATGAAGCGCAGGATCAACCCGTCAGGCAGATCGAACGGCTCTGCCGCCGGAGGCCGGGCCCCGCCGCGCAGCTGGTAGCGCAACGACCCGCCGAGATACGCCGCGGCGACGTCGATGCCGCTGCCGCTTCCACCCTGCAGGCTTCGGTGCACGGCGAGGGCGTCGTTCAGGCTCGGGCCGATTCCGAGCAGCTCACAGAATGCCCCGTAGACGGCGGTGCAAACCGCTGCGCTCGACCCGATGCCAAGCTTGTGGCCGCCGTCCTGGAAGCTGGCGGTGTCGGTCGTCAGGGTCGCGCCGGCCGGGACCTCGCTGTCCAGATGCCGCAGAACGTGCCATGCCAGCGCGCCGCCCGACGGGCCGGGCGGGTGCGCTCCGGTCAGATCGGCAACGTCGAGATCCACGGCTGGCTCGGGCAGTCCCCGGGTTTCGAAGTGCCAGGTATCGCCCCCCGGCGTCAGCGTGCAGCTGGCCCGGCGATCGACGGCCAGCACCAGTCCGGGGGCGCCGGTGAGCACCGCGTACTCGCCCCAGAGCACGACCTTACCCGGGGCGCTCGCGTGGATCACGGATCGATGACCCGCGCGCCGGAACCCAGACCCGTGACGACGATCTGCTCCACACCCGGCACCGCTGCCAGGGCCGCTCTCACGTCGCTCTCGGCGCTCGGTTTGCAGATCGCCTTGACCTGGGGGCCCGCATCCACCGTAAAGAAGACGTCCACGCCGTCCTGTCTCAGCGCGCGAACCGCGTGGAGGCAGGAGACGGTGGCGGCCTTCCAGTACAAAAGCCCGGGCCGCGAGCCCAGCATGAGGCCGTGCATTTTCAGGCAGCTGAACTCCGCAAGCTCAGCCAGCGCCTGAAAATCGCGCGTTCTGACGGCGGCCAGGGCGTCGGTGAAGTCGGCCCTGGTGCTCTCCACCCATCCCGGGTAGTAGGGTGAGGTGGCAGCGGAAATGGCCATTCCCTCGGAGGACGAGACGGATTTTCGGGCCGTGGTCGTCACCGCGATGACCGTCTTCAGGGGCCAGGCTTCCGGGCTGAGAACGGGCTGGGCGACCCAGCGCGGCCCCTGCACGGCGACGTAGCCGCCGAATATCGAACGCGCGGCGGATCCCGACGCGCGGCGGGCGAGATCCGAGAGCGTGGCCGCATCCAGCTGCAGGCCGCATTGGGCATCCAAAGCCACGGCCAGCGCGGCGAAGCCGGACGCGGACGACGCCAGCCCGGCGGCGGTTGGGAAATTGTTGGCCGTGCGGATTTCCAGCGGTGGTATGTCGTAGCGTTGACGCAGCACCTCGAGCCAGTCGAGCACCTTGCGGTCCGCCACCGGCTCGTCGTCGAAGTAGAGCTCGTCCCGGGATGGCCCGGTGGCAACGTGGGTTTCGGTAACCAGGGAATCCAGGGTGATGGACAGTGAGGGCGTGGCCGGGATGTTTTCCTGCCCCGGCGCTTTTCCCCAGTACTTGATCAGCGCAATGTTCGGATGCGCGCGAGCCGTTGTGCCCATGGCTGCAACCCGTCAGGCGTAAGCCGGTGGCGCAACGAAGCGGAAGCCGGCGGTCTCCAGCTCCCTGGCCACGCCGATGGTGATGAGGTCCCCGTACTCCGGCCCAACCAGCTGCACGCCGATGGGCAGGCCCGAGTCGTCCAGGCCGGTCGGTATGACCGTGGACGGCAGGTAGGCCACCCCGGTCAGCCCGGCCCAGAAGATCTGATCCATATACGGCATGCTGGTCCCGTCGACTTCTATGGTGCGCTGGCTGATGGGGCGGTGATCGTGGGGAAACGCCGAGGTCGGCATCATCGGGGTCAGCATCAGATCGTAGTCCTGGAAGAACAGGTGCCACTTCCAGCGCAGGTGCTCGCGCAGCTCGTGGCTGCGTTTCCAATCCCGGAACCTGGCGACCTGGGCTCTAAGCACCCGCGCCGTCCGGCTGGTGTCCCGCGGATCGAGATTGGCCACATATTCCAGAAGACTCTCGTACTCCTCGTCCGGCATGCGTGATGCCATGGTGGGCTGGAGAAGATTCTGGTAGGTCTCGTGGCTGTGCTCTGAGCTGAAGTCGGGCCGCGCGCCCTCGATGATCTCGGCACCGGCGTCCCTGCATGCGCTCGCCACGGCGAGCACGCGGGCCTTCGTCTCGGCGCTCACCGGACACACGGGGTCGTCCTCCCATATGGCGATCCTGAGCCCTCCGAGCCCCCCTCTCTTCAGGGTCGGCAGGCTCAGCGTGTACCCCCGCGCCATGATGTCGTCGGGCCCGGCCATGGTACGAACCGCGGTTTCCAGGTCTGCGGCAGATCGACCCAGCGGCCCGATGACGGAGATGTCTGAGCTCGCTCGCACATCGCCTGGCGGTGCGTGTCCGCGCATCCACAGGAGGTTCCATGTCGGCTTGTGACCGAAGACCCCGCAGAAGTGTGCGGGATTGCGAATAGAACCTCCGATGTCGGAGCCGGCCTCGAGACCCGTGAGCCCGGCCGCCAGCGCCGCCGCCGACCCCCCCGACGAGCCGCCCGGCGCGCGCGAGTGATCGAATGGGTTGTTGGTGGTGCCGTAGATGGCGTTGAAGCTCTGGAAGTCGGCCAGCGCGAGAGGAACGTTGGTCTTCCCGAAGATGATCACGCCGGCGTCCTTCAGACGCTTCACCGATTCGGCGTCCTCGAACGCGACGTTGCCCCTCCATTTGGGGTTGCCCCAGGTCGTGGGGGTGCCGGCGACGTTGTATGACTCCTTAACCGTCATGGGCACACCGTGAAAGGGGGGCACGTCGACGCCTCGGGCTACCGCCGCATCGGCGGCGCGCGCCGCCATCAATGCCTCCTCCCGGATGTCCACCACGATGGCGTTGAGGGCGCCGTTGTAGCGGTCGACCCTCTGCAAGTAATGCAGCAGCAGCTCTTCGCTGGAAAGCTCGCGGTCGCGGATCCTGCGGGCGAGCTCGGTGGCCGAGAGGAACGCGATGTCGCTCATTGTCCCCTATCAGATTCGCAGACCGCGGTGACTCTGACCTTTGCCGATGATTTAATCAAGCGCTCGCATGGAGGACCGCTGATGAACGTCAACAGACAATGGGTACTGGCCAAACGGCCGTATGGAATGGTCACCAAAGACAACTTCGAGTATCGGGAAGAAACCATTCCGGAGCCCGGAGATGGCGAAGTGCTCATCCGCAATCTTTACCTCTCTTTCGATCCGACTCAGCGCGGATGGATGGAGGATCGTGAAAGCTACCTGCCGCCAGTCCAGATCGGCGAGGTGATGCGCGCGGGGTCCGTGGGTCAGGTCGTTGAGAGCAGAAGCGACGACTTCAGCGCCGGTGATCTCGTTCAGACCACGGGGGGCTGGCAGGACTTCACGGTGATGTCGGCGGGCATGGGGCCCATGGGGCTGCGCAAGCTGCCGGAGGGGGTAACACCGCGTCTTGCCCTGGGCGCGCTCGGGGTGACCGGGCTGACCGCCTATTGGGGCATGCTGGATCTTGGCCAGCCGAAGGCCGGGGAGACGGTGCTCGTATCGGGGGCCGCGGGCGCGACGGGATCGGTAGCCGGCCAGATCGCGCGTATCAAAGGATGTCGGGTGGTCGGGATCGCCGGTGGCCCGGAGAAGTGCGCGTGGCTCAAGGACGAGGCGCGCTTCGACGACGTGATCGATTACAAGAACGAAGACGTCGACCGCCGGATCGGCGAGTTGTGCCCGAACCGGGTGGACGTCTTTTTCGACAACGTTGGCGGCGGAATCCTCGAGGCCGCGCTGAATCACATCAACATGCGCGCGCGCGTCGTCCTCTGCGGGGGCATATCGGCGTACAACGCCACGGAGCCGCAGCCGGGGCCGGTGAACCTCATGAACCTGGTCATCATGCGGGCGCGCATGGAGGGCTTCATCGTCATCGATTACATGGACCGTTCGCACATCGCGGTCCCCGAGCTGCTCGGTTGGATCAACAGCGGCGAGATCGTTCATCAGGAAGACGTTCAGGAAGGCTTCGAGAACATTCCGGACACCCTGAACAGGCTGTTCACCGGTCGTAACCTCGGCAAGCAGCTGCTGAAGATCGCGGATCCGAGCTAGGACGGCGGCCGGGGCGTCAGGCTGGCGGCAGCCTGCGCCAGCATCTGCCGGATCTGTCCCACCATGAGTCGCTCCAGCGCTGCGTTGTGGCCCTGGAGAGCGGGGGTGTGGACGTGGCCGATGGGGCAGCTGCAGCCGAGTTGCCCATGGAGCAGACGGCTTCGGTACGCGATCTCGTTGGACAGGTAACCCCCTCCAGAACCTCGCACGGCCAGCTGGGATTGCAGGTCCGCCAGCGATCCCGCCTCGAACTCCCCACGCTCGATGGTGGTGACCCATCGGTTGTCGCGGACCGGCCAGTGGCCGTCCGCCGCCCGCATGGCATGCACCGGGAGAGAGAACTCCAGGAACTCGGGGCCCTCCAGGTGCGACCCGGTTTTGCCCGGGGGCAAAGGTTTGTCCGGGCTCGCGCCGGTTAGCACGTTGTGATTGTCCGGATCCTGCGCGGAGCGCCGCCGTCCCGGGAAACGTTCCAGGTCGAAGGCGTCGCGGCCCATGCTCAGCGTCACCACCATGGCGGGCTCGCGCTCAGCAAGGATCTGCTGGAAAAAGCGCTCGACGATGCCGTCGTCGAAATCTTCGAACCTGACGGGAAATATGCTCGCGCAGACTCTGGCCCGCCCACCGCCGGAACCGAACTCGGATCCGTTCAGCGCCAGCGCTGCCAACCCGGACGGGTTGCTCTGATCGAGCCGGGTGTCCAGGTGAAATGGGTCGAATCCCGTGATCAGCACGTTGAGGACATCATCGCCGAGCCGAAGGTCACCCATGCCTCGGGAGTAGTGCTCGATGGACCGAAGCAGCGAGTCCTTTTCACGGAGGGCGCTGCGGTAGACGGATCGCCGAAGTGCCAGTCGCCCCCAGTAGAGCGGGCGATCGTCGTCCAGGCCATTCTGGACATCGCTCACCGCGGCGCGCCAGAGCGTCCGGGCGGATTCGGCGACTGTCGCATCGGCCTGACCGGCGTCAGTGAAGCGCGCGAGTTGACGCTCGAGCTGCTTGGCGAGATTCAGGTGCCGGTCGGCAACGCCTGGGAGCGAGGCAATCGCCCGGGGCAGACGTTGAGTTTCGGGGTCTGGAGCAGAAGGGCCCTGGCTACGAATGATGAGTCCGGACGCCGCGAAATTCGGCACCCGCTCCGTGGCGGCGGCAAAGGGAGTATACACGTCAGGATGCGAGGTATCGGCTCGCGGGGTAGACTTTGAGCGCACCGGTAGGGTGAGGGAACGTCATGATATTCAGACAGCTTTTCGATGCGGACTCGTCCACGTATACCTACCTGCTCGGGTGCGCGGATACTCGCGATGCGGTCATCATCGACCCCGTCTTCGAGCAGCACGGCCGCGATTGCGCGCTCATCAGAGAGCTCGGTTTGAAAGTCAGGTACGTGCTCGACACCCACGTCCATGCGGATCATGTGACCAGTGCTTGGCTGATGCACAGTTCCCTCGATGCCGAGATTGTGCTCTCGCGACGTTACGGGATCGAAGGCGTCGACGTCGCCGTGGACCACGGCGACGTCCTTGCATTCGGCAATTGCTCCCTGACGGTGAGGGCAACGCCCGGTCATACCAGCGGCTGTGTGACCTACGTGACCAATGGCCAGGACATGGCCTTCACGGGCGATTGCCTGATGATCCGGGGCGCAGGCCGCACCGATTTTCAGGCAGGTGACGTCCACGAGATGTGGCGCAGCATACGCGAGCAGATCTTTACCCTGCCCGATGAGTGCCTCATCTATCCGGGACACGATTATGCAGGCAGAACCGTCTCCACGGTCGGCGAGGAAAAGCGCTTCAATCCGCGGATCGGAGGAGACGCGCAGGAAGAGGACTTCGTTGGCTACATGGACAACCTGACCCTGCCCCACCCGCGACTGATCGACATCGCGGTCCCGGCCAACATGCGCCTCGGCCGCCCGGAGAACGATGCGCTGCCCGAGGACGTGTCCTGGGGGCCGGTCGTGACGACGTTTGCCGGGGTACCGGAGATCCGTCCCGACTGGGTGGCGCGGCACATGGCGGAGCTGTACGTGCTCGATGTGCGGGAGCCCGGCGAGTTCGAAGGTGAGCTTGGCCATCTGGAAGGCGCGCACCTGATACCCCTCAATCAGCTGAACGAAAGGATTTCCGAGGTCCCCAACGACCGGCCGGTGGTAACCGTCTGCCAGTCGGGCAAGAGGTCCGCGCGGGCCGCGGAGATCCTCATTAAAGCGGGATACGATGAGGTGGCGAACGTGAGCGGGGGTCTGATCCAGTGGTCGCGGCTGTCCCTGCCGTTTCTCGAACACTAGTCACGCGGGACGGTCTCGCTGGCTCGCCCATCTGGGAGCCGCCCTGAGCCAGGGCGGGGCCCGACCAATCAATCCCCCCTAGCGTTTACCATCGCGCCAGCGGCGAACGCGGCAGTACCGACCGCGGCTCGAGGAACTGAGGTGGTTCTCTGCGCGTCGGGATCGCGTCAGATGATGCCCCTCTCCTTCAGATTCACGAGCGTTTGCTCGTCCAGGCCGATCTCGGCGTACACGGAGGCGTTGTGTTGGCCCAGCGCCGGAGCGGCGCTGCGGATCCGGGTGGGGGTGCGTGAAAATTTGGCCGGGGGCGCCGTCAGGGGAATCTCGTTGCCGTCCACCAGGCGAGTGGTCTGGAGCATCTCTCTCGAGGCGACGTGCTCGTTCGTCGCCACGTCCTCGTAGGTGTTGACCCGAGTGGCGGGAAGGCCTAGATCGGCAAAGATTTCCTCTACTTCGCGCGCCGTGTGGGACGCGCACCAGTCGGCCAGGATGGGATCGACTTCCTCACGGCGTGAGATGCGTTCCATGGTGTTCAAGTCGGCCAGATCCTCCCGCTCCAGAAGCTCGCAGAGAACGCGCCAGTGGGTGTCGAGCAGAACGCCTGCAAAGACGGAGCCGTCGGTGCACTCGTAGACGTTGGCTGGCGCGGCGATGCCGAACTGGTTGGCCCACCGCTGGAGCGGAAGCCCAAGCGCCCCCGCTGTCGGGTAGCCGTTGCTCTGGTAGAGCAGGCCATCCACGAGGGAGACGTCCACGTGCTGCCCTTCTCCGGTCTGCTCCCGGTGGCGCAGCGCCGCCATGGCGGCAAGGGCCCCGTGCAGACCGGCCGTGTCGTCGCCGAGGAAAGTGGGCGCTTTCGTCGGCTCGCCTTCCGGCTCGCCGTTGAGGGACGCCCATCCGGAAAAAGCCTGTGCGATGGGATCGTATCCGACCCGATGGCTAAGGAGGCCGAACTGCCCGAAGCCGCTGATGGAGACGTAGACGATGTCGGGTTTGACGGCGGCCACGTCCTCATAGCCGACGCCCCAGGAAGCCAAGGTCCCTGGACGGAAATTCTCGATGACAATGTCGGCGCGCTCGCATAGTTTCAGGAAGATCTCGCGTCCCTCGGTCGAGTGCAGGTCGAGGGAGACGTTTTCCTTGTTTCTATTAACCGTCTCGTTCGGAACGGTGAGCGTGGAGCCTGGCAGGTACGGGGGCAGAACCCGGATCACCTCTCCGGAGGGGTGCTCCACCTTGATCACCCGCGCCCCGAAGTCGGCCAGGATGCATCCTGCCATCGGTCCTGCCCAGGTGGTGGTCGCCTCCACGACGACGACCCCGTGATACGGCCCGGGGAGATCGCTGCGCGCGTTGGCGTAGAAGTCTGACTTTTCCATGACCTTGGTTTCCTGAATCGGGGCTACGGAATGATGATGGTTGAACCGGACGTGCTGCGGGATTCCAGATCGCGATGGGCCTGGACCAGGTCCTTGAGCGCATAGCGTTGATTGATGTGAATCTCGACCGTTCGGTTTGCGACCAGTCCCAGCAGCTGATCGGCCATGGCTCGCAGGTCCTCCGGCCGGAGCGTGTAATGCGCCAGGGAAGGTCGGGTAAAGAAAAGCGAGCCGTTGCTGACGAGATCCTGGGGGTCTACCGGCGGAACCTTGCCGGAAGCGTTGCCGAAGCTCACGAACATGCCGAGCGGAGCCAGACTTTTCAGAGTCACCTGGTAGGTGTCCAGGCCAACGGAGTCGTAGGCGACGTTGACGCCTCGTCCGCCGGTGATTTCCCTCACCCTGGCTACCACGTCCTCCTCCCGATAAAGAATCGTGTGGTCGGCACCGTTGTGCTCGGCCAGCTCGGCCTTTTCCTGGCTACCCGCTGTCCCGATGACCGTCGCTCCGATATGGCGCGCCCACTGGCACATGATCAGGCCGGTACCGCCGGCCGCGGCATGGAGCAGCATCGTGTCGTTGGCGGCCAGGGGGTAGGTGCGCGTCAGCAGGTAGCAGGCTGTGAGTCCCTTGAGCAGGCAGGCGGCGACCGTCTCGTCGGCGAGGTTGTCCGGGATACGGACCAGTCTGCTGGCAGGCACGTTGTTTGCCTCCGCATAGGCGCCCATCCCGCCCGCATATGCCACTCGATCCCCTTCCTTTAGATCCGTCACGGCGTCCCCTGCGGCCTCGACGAAGCCTGCCGCTTCCACGCCGAGTCGGGTGGGGTAGGGAAGTGGGTAGAGACCGCTGCGATGGTAGGTGTCGATGTAATTCAGACCGATCGCAGTGTGTCTGATGCGCACCAGCTCGCCGGTCGGGTCGGGAAGCTCTTCCGACTCCCAGCTGAGAACCTCGGGACCACCTGCTTCGTGGATGCGATAGACGCCGACCATGCTCCCTCCCCAATCGAGTCATGAACCGCAAGTCTCGGCCATGGCGCCTGGAGGTGCAATCGCCCTGCAATGACCCGACGAGCCCTGCCGTGCCGCTGGTCGGTGAGCCTCGGCTATACTTCGACGCGGGTCGCTCGGCCCGCCCCGCGGCCGATCCGGCACCTCCAGCTTCCGGGCGGTCCGCCGTCGCAGGCCGAAGACACCACAGAGGACCTCATCATGGAGTTGATACTCGTTCGTCACGGATTACCCGTTCGCGAGGAACTGGAGACCGGACGTGCGGACCCGCCGCTTTCAGAGACCGGCAGGGCGCAGGCTGAGCGCGTCGCGCTGTGGCTGGCCGATGCGCCCGTCGATGCCGTCTACTCGAGCACCATGCAAAGGGCGCGGCAGACGGCACAGCCCTACGCGGCCGCTATCGGGCTGGAGGTCGTCGAGCGGGAGGGAATCGCCGAGTTCGACCGCCACGAGTCCAGCTACGTGCCCCTCGAGGAGCTCAAAGCTGAGGATCCGGAAGCGTGGCGGGCGTTCGTCGCCGGCGGCTATAACGAGCAGGTGGACATTCACCAGTTCCACGCCGAGGTGGTGAACTCCCTGGAACAGCTCATCGCCCGCCACTCCGGTCAGCGAATTGCCGTGTTCTGCCACGGCGGCGTGATCAATGTGTGGACGGCGCACGTCATCGGGATCACGCCTCGTCTGTTCTTCGAGCCGGCTTACACGAGTATCCACCGGTTCCTGTGCGCTCGTTCCGGTGAGCGCAATCTGGTCAGCCTCAACGAGACCGGGCACCTGCGCGCGCCGATTACCTGACCTCCCATCCGACCGGCCGCGTCTCGCTTTGCATCGAAGTGGTGCGCGGCCGAACCCAGTGGTCCCAAGTTGGTGCGCCGGTTACCCGCCGATGCCGGGCGAAGGCCGAAATACGGTGCCTTCACTTTGGCCTGCAAATTGCAATCTCCATGGGGTAACGGTCCTGTCATGGACGCGTCCTGGAGTGCAACGCTCCTTCGGGCGAGGTCATCAACAAGGCATTGGAGGTCAGTGATGTCGGCGGTAGTAAACGTCAGGAGCAAAAAGGTCCCCACCCTGTACGAGGCGGACGAGTCGAAGTACGCCGGGCCGCACCGGTGGCAGATTCGGGCGTGGGCACGGGTGGCTCGGCGGCTCTGGCGCTACCGGGCATACACCCGTTGGGCACGGCAGGCGTTCAGCCGCATCGAAGTCTCGGGTGCGGAGCACCTCGACTCGGTTGAGGGGCCTTGCGTCTTCATTGCCAATCACCAGAGCCATCTCGACACCATACTGGTACACGCCGTGCTGCCGGAGAAGATCCGTTCGAAAATCTACTTCGGCGCAGCTCAGGATAGATGGTTCGTCAAAGGTAAGAGGAAGCTCGTACTCAAGCCCTGGTATCAGTCGCTGGCTCTCGGAAACTTTCCCATCCTCCGTGGCGGCGGCACCAGAGCGCTGGCGTACGCCAGCTGGCTGCTCGACCGTGGGCAGCACGTGTTCCTCTTTCCCGAGGGCACCCGTGCAACCTCGACGGAGGTCGGGGAGTTCAAGCACGGCGCGGCCATCCTCGCGCTCGAAGCAGGCGTTCCCGTCGTGCCCGTCTACATCGCGGGAGCGCAGAAAATCAGGCCCAAAGGCACGCGGGAGGTTGCCCGAGGGGTGGGTGGAATCGAGATTCTGGAACCGGTGAGGTTCTCTGCGGGGAGCGACGTAGCCGCCGCGACCCGGCTTCTGCAGGACCGTCTGGGTGAGGTTCATGCCCGGCACAGGGGTGGTGATCGGGAGAGGCTGCCTAGCGCCGCCTAGCGCGTCACTCGTTCTCGCTGCGCGCGGTCACCAGGGGCTCGTCGTCGGTCACGGAGACGTCCAGCAGGATGGGCCGGCAGCAAACGGAGCAGTCTTCGATGTATTCCTGCTCCGACAGGCTGAGGTCGATCAGAATCTCGATGGTCTCGCCGCAATACGGACAGCTCAGGGAGACGGAGCGAACCTCGTAGTGGGTCACGGGGCCGTTCCTCCCGGAGCGGCCTGCAGACGAAGCACCTCAGCCTGCATCCTGTCCCATTGGTCGAACAGGAATTCGCGCTGGGCATCGGTCTCCGCCGGCACGGCCTGGCCTGGCACGCGCCAGAAGGAGATGCGGATGTGGGCGCCGATCCAGGATCCATTGATGAGCGTGGCGAAGTGGCTCGACCCCTCGAAGCCCGTGTGCGCGCAGAAAATCAGATCCCGCCCCGGATTGGCATCGAGCAGCGCAAGGGTTCCGCCCAGACGCGGGGGCAGCAGTTCGGTCCAGCGTCTAAGCTGGGCGAGCATGTCCTCCGAAGCCGCGTAGCGCTCGAGTAACTGCGATCGTTTTGCTTCGGAGAACCGGGTGCCTTCCGGGTAGATCAGCGCGCCCTCATCATCACCGATGTCGGCGAGCAACGCGGCCACACCTCGTCGGGCCCGCTCGCTGTCCTGGCCGTGCCGATCGACGAAGTAGTTGGGTAGCCGGTGGCCGACTATGTCCAGGCAGGGGTCAGCCAGCAGCTCCCGTTTCAGCACGTACCTGAGCCTGATTTGCCGGGGAATTGCGTAGTAGACCATGGGGATGATCGTGTCGGCGATGCTGGCGTGTCGCGGCAGCATGATTGCCGCCGGACCCGAAAGACACTCTTCGCCCTCGACATCGAAGGTCAGCCTGAAGAGCCTCTCCGCGATGACCTTGAGCGCGTTGGCCCACCAGCATTGGAGCCTGAAGTTCGCCTGGAGGAATCGGTCTGCCTCCCGATGCCGGATCCAGATCGCGAATGCCGTGACGATCCCGATGGTCTCGCACCACAGGTAGCCGGCGATGAATCCAAGCGTCGGCAGCGCGCCTTTGGTAGCTGGAACGACGCTGCAAATGGCCGCCGCTATCGCCAGCACGGGAAGCGCCGCGGTAACGGCCACCGTGGCCGCAATGAATGCCGGAATCGTGATCAAGCGCCTAACGAGCATCTGCAAAAAACGCGCTTCGGAACCAGAGGAACGCCAGTATGCCCATGACGCCGTTGGTTGCTGCGGTCGCGACGAATATTCCCGTATAGCCGAACTGCCCTTCCAGCAGCACGGCCAGCGGAATGTACATGATGAACATCCGCGTAAACGAGAGGATGGTGGAGGGTATCGGCTTGCCCAGCGCGTTGAACGACGCCGATGACATCATCAGAACGCCCCAGAGACCGTAGCTCCAGGGGACCACCGCAAGATAAAACGCCGCGGTTCCGATCACACCGGGCTCAGAGTCTACCCATGATGCGACGGTGCTGCCGAAGAACGCCATGAGAATCGCGGCTGCCAGCCCCCAGGCCAGGCAGAAGAGGTAGGTGAAGCGCAGGCCTTCCCGGACACGCTCGGACCGGCCTGCGCCCCAGTTCTGGCCAACGAATGGACCAATGCTGCCGGACAAGGCGAAGAGCAACATGACCGCCACGGCCTCGACCCGGGTCGCAACTCCGAAGCCCGCAACCACGATCTCCCCATGACCGGCCAGGAGTCGAGTGATCACGGCCGAGGAAACCGGTCCGATGAGCTGGGTGGCCATGGCGGGAAGGCCGACCTCCAGAATCCGATGGCACGAGTTGAGAAATCTGGGCTTCCACCCGGTTGTCAGCAACAGGCCGCCCCTGGCAACGAAATAGAGCAGAATCGCGGCCGTGCCTACTCTGGAGATGGCTCCGGCCACGGCCGCGCCTGCAAGTTCCAGCCGTGGAAACCCGAACCAGCCGAAGATGAAAATCGGATCGAGCGCAAGGTTGACCACCGCGCCAAGGGTCATCACCAGGCCGGGCACGTTGGCGCTTCCGCTGGCGCGCATGATGTTGCCGGCGGCCATGGTGGTGGCGAAAAACACGACGCTCGGATAGTAGATGTCGAGGTAGCTGTGGATGAGCGGCAGCATGTGTGCAGGGGCGCCCAGAGCCAGAAAGACCGGATCGATAGCCAGCCAACCAATGAAAGACAGAGCCGATATCATGGCCACGACCAGCAGCAGGCTGTGGGTCCCGAGGCGCCGGCCATCCTCAAGCTGGCCGGCCCCAACGCTGCGGGCGATTACGGAGGAGGTCCCGATTCCGACACCCAGCGCGATGCTCGAAAGGATCATCACGACCGGAAAGGTGAAGGTGATGGCGGCGACCGATTCCGTACCCAGCTGCCCGATGAACCCGATCTCGAGCATCGCGACGAGGATACTGCTCGATACGCCAAGCATCATCGGCGCCGTCAGACGAAACAGTGATGTGGCAACTGGGCCTTGTGTCAGATCCGTGTGGGGCATTGAGTATCAGCCGAGCGACGGTGCAGTTTAAGCGCACCGTGCCAGGGCTCCTAGCGGGAGGGCCGTTTTTCAGGCAGCGGTTGCGGCCGGTGAGACGGCGCAGATGCTGAAGCTAGGTCGCCGCGGGAAACTCGAGAATGAAGGTGGTGTGCTCGTCTTCCGCCGACTCGAAGGTAATGCTGCCCCCGATGGATTCCATGACCATCTTGCAGAAGCTCAACCCGATTCCCGCACCCTGTCCGGTGCTGGTGGTAGTGTAGAACCGATCGAACACCTGACTCCTGGCGACGCGGGAAATACCTGATCCGGTATCGTGCACGGTGATGCAGCGTCGAGCACAAGAGATCGTGATCGAGCCCTTGCCTGCTCGCTGCACGTAGTAGAGAGCATTCTTGATCAGGTTGAAAAGGACGTGAACCACCAGCAGGCGAGGTGCGTGGATTTCAAAATCCTCCTCGACCGCGAGAGTAATGAGCGCCCGCTCGTTAGCGTTGTTGAAGGGGTAACGCCCGAAACTCTCTGACATGACTGAGGACGCCGTGAACACGTCGTACTCCAGTCCGGCCAACGGCTTATCTGCGGTGTTCACGAGTAGCATGTCGATCACCGTGTTGGAGTACTCGACCTCCGATTCGATAGTGGAAAGAGCCCTTGTGATCTGAGCGATCTGCCTCGTACTGATCTCGTCTTGCACAAGATTCTCGGCTCTCGCTCTTTCGTACCCGGCTATCAGGGATGGGAGATGGCGCTTCATCCCGCCGGCAATCGACCTGATGCTTGCAAGCGGAGTTCTCAGCTCGTGAGCGATGTTGCTACCAATTGCGGCTGCCGTACGCACCTTCTCGGTGTTGACGATGTCAATGTTCCGATTCGTCAGAATCCCGAAGATGAGGGCGGTGAGGTAGCCAAACACGGGCAAAACCACCACTCGCTCAACCTCGGCTAAGTTCGGGTCGGGAGACAATATAATCGGAATCCCACAGGCGAAGCTTACAATCACCCAGAGAATAACCGTCAGAGCGCCATGATTAATCAACTGGATAAATAAGAACAGCGCAACGAAATACTGAAAGATCCATATCATGTGAATCTCGGTATCGGGTGGTGCGGAAGCGGCGTTCGCAATCAACATATAACCAAAGGAAAAGGGGAATCCGTAGGTGACTATGAAAACGAAGTAGTAGGGAAAAATGCTGAGATGTTTTGCCCTTCTAGAGAAAATAAGAGGCAACGCTAGAACGGCGGCAGATAGCCTGATTGGAAAGGTGTCGTAGCCTGATTGTCCTATCAAGACATCATGAACTGTGGCCAAAGGGCCCAACCAAGCTAGGCAACCGTAAAGTACGAAATGCCGCTCAGAAAATGCTGCGCTCTCGATAACAGCGTCGTTCAGTCTGACTGATAGATGGTGAGGCGCGTGTTGTTTGAGTTTCACGGTCATGTCGCGCGAGTTTGCCGGTGGATGAGACGCCGCGAAGGTGAAATCGGCAATGTCTCACTAGTAGATGGGTCGAAATCCTACGAGCCGCGGGCATGCCGTAGCCGGGGGCTGGAGTCGATAACAGACGTAACTCTATTTTCGGCAGATCG
>DATCZA010000035.1:0-2492 GCA_036526135.1 Pseudomonadales bacterium
GGGGGGAGGGTCATCGAGGGTGTCGACGTAGGCGTTCAATCCCTCGAGATAGGCGTCCACCACCCAGTCACCGGGACTCTCGGGAAGATCGTAGCTGGCAGGCACGCCGAAGGCGCGATGCAGGGCGTCCTGAGCCACGAACCGCTCTCCCATGTCGGCGGCGGCATTGCCGTTGGCGAACAGGCAGCTCAGGTGAATCTGCCACAGGCGCTCGTAGCCCTCCACGTAGCCCATGCCCCGGTAGGCGTCGGCGACCGTGGAGGCATATACATGGGGGATGCCGAGGTGGTCCCAGCAGATCTCGAACGGGGCATCTGCTCCGGCGATGGTCTTCATGCTGGTCTTCCTCTATCGCGCGCTCGGGTGTGGGTCCAGGGGATGATTCATTCTCTGTCGGATCGTTTCGCCGTAGAGTAGCGGATCGAAGATGGTGGTGCAGGTTTCAACAAAGCTGGCTGACAACTCGGAGGACATCTCACATGCTCAAGACGGAAAACTATCGGACCATGCTCGTCGAGAGACGGGAGAACGGCGTCGGTGTGCTTACGCTCAATCGCCCCGAGCGTCTCAACGCGGTGAACGGCACCATGCATTCGGAGCTTGCGCGCTTCAGCCTGGACTTTGCCAGCGACCCGGACCTGCGCGTGCTGGTCGTCACTGGCGCGGGCCGGGCGTTCTGCGCGGGAGGCGATTTCAGCCCCGACGACCCGGTGGGTTCAAATCCCGATGGGACCGACATGTGGGCGGAAGCCCGGCAGATCGTCGACCGCATGCTGGAATGCGAAAAACCCATCATCTCGGCCGTCAACGGGTACGCCATGGGGCTTGGCGCTACCGTTGCGCTGCTGGCCGACGTCGTGGTCGTGTCTCCCAAAGCCGTGATTGCGGACACCCACGTGGCCATGGGCATTGGCGCGGGTGACGGGGGCCAGCTCATCTGGCCGCACCTGATCGGTGTGAATCGCGCCAAGTACTACCTGATGTCGGGGGATCGGATCGACGGGAGGGAGGCCGCAGAAATGGGGCTCGCCAGCTTCTGCGTGGAGGATCACGACGACCTCATGCCGAAGGCGCTGGAGATAGCGCACCGGCTTGCCGCTGGCGCGCCTCAGGCGATCGCCGCGTCGAAGGCGGCGGTGAACGCCTATCTTCGCTCCGTCTCGGCGATGGTCATGCCCATTGGTCTGCGCTACGAGCAGCAGACCATGCACACGAGCGATCATCGGGAGGCCGTGGCGGCGTTTCAGGAAAAGCGTCCGCCGAAGTTCACCGGGCGATAGTCCGGTTCAAAGTCTCTCCACGATGGTCTGAAGCATACTGGGGGGTCATTTGGCCGGCGCAGTTGTTACTGCGGCTGAGACCCGAATACACTGACACCCCGTCACTAAGATCTGGAGGAAGGCGGATGCTCGCGCCCCGCGTCATTGGAAATTCCAGCGTTAACTCCGTCGGGCTCGGCTGCATGAATGTCAGCCATGCTTACGGCCCGGCCCAGCCCGAGGAGGACGCCATACGGCTGTTCCAGCACGCGCTGGATACCGGCTACGACTTCTTCGACACGGCAACCATATACGGGCTCGGGACGAACGAAGCGCTGCTCGGGAAAGCCATCGCCCATCGGCGATCGGAGTTTTTCCTTGCCAGCAAGTGCGTCATGGGCATGCGCGATGGCAAGCGGGTGCTCGACGGTCGACCGGAGAATCTGAAGTCGCAGTGCGATGAGAGCCTGAAGCGGCTGCAGACGGACGTCATCGACCTGTATTACATGCATCGTCTGGATCGCTCCGTGCCGATCGAAGACTCCGTCGGTGCGCTGGCCGAGATGGTGGCTGCAGGCAAGATCCGGCACATCGGCCTGTCGGAAATGTCGGCCGCTACGCTGCGCCGCGCCTGCGCGGTGCATCCCATCGCCGCCATGCAGTCCGAATACTCGCTCTGGACCCGCAACCCGGAAATCGGTGTGCTGGACGCCTGCGCCGAGCTGGGGGCCACCTTCGTGGCGTTCAGCCCGGTGGGCCGAGGATTTTTTGCCGATGAGGCGTTGAAGCCGGAAACGTTTCACGACACCGATCTGCGGGCTTCGATGCCGCGCTTTCAGCCTGACAACTACGCGCAGAATCTGCTGAAGCTCGAGGCCACGCGGCAGATCGCCGAGAAAGTCGGTTGCGGCGTTCCGGAGCTTGCGCTGGCCTGGGTGCTGGCTCAGGGTGATCATGTGGTGACGATTCCGGGCACCACGCGCATCGATCATCTGGAGCAGAACTTCCACGCGCTGCGCGTCGAGCTCCCCGGGCAGGTGGTAGAGCAGCTGAGCGATCTATTCGCCCCGGAATCGGTAGCGGGCAACCGCTATTCCGGTGTCATGCAGCGCACGGTCGATACGGAAACTTTCGAGTTCGAGGTCTATGAAGACTGAGCGTTGCCGACCGCGCCCAACGCGGCCGGTGGCAACGAGACCTGGCCCGGCCCTTTGAGACAACGTTTTTGACTTG
>DATCZA010000036.1:0-2352 GCA_036526135.1 Pseudomonadales bacterium
GGACGCCTACGGCCTCACCGACGCCGACCTGTGGGACCTGGTCAAGATGACGCTCGAAGGCGTCATCGATACGGACTCGTACATCGACGGAACCGGCGCGTTTATCGGCAGTGAACTCTCCGGCAACCTGCTTTACGGCACCACCTGCGGCACCTGCCACGGCGGGGACGGCCGCGACCTCAACTTCGGCACACCCGCCGACCCGGAGTACGTCGGCACGGTCGCCGTCTTCAACCCGTGGGAGTTCCTCCACAAGGTCCGCTTCGGCCACCCCGGCTCACCCATGACCGCAACGGACCTCATCGAATACGACCCCCAACTCGCCGCCGACATCGGCGTCTACGCCCAGACCCTGCGAACCGACTGACCCCTCGCCCACTTTATGTGGCACCGGTTTCCAACCGGTGAGCGAGCATGTGTGGCCCCGCCGCTTGCCACGGAAGACCACGGATGGTGAGCCGCGGGTCTAGCCCACATATTTCATGAATGATTGCGTCGTGTGGTCGGGAGGTGCGCCTCGGGCGGGGCGCCTGGGGCGGATGTACCGCCCCCGTTCCCCCACGCTGAATTCGATTGTCGGAAGCGGATTGTGCACTACGGCAACGGGGCGTCAGATCGGCGGGCCGGTGGTGCACAAGTGGCGGTGAATTCGGCGGAAGACGGACTGGAGGGGATACGCCGTCGAGAGGTGGAACACCACCCGGCGCACGCTGACCACCACCCGGGCGGCCACCTTGAACAGCTTCAGGCGGATCGTATTCACCTGAGCCGTGGCCAGCTCCGTGCCCGCCAAGGCGGTACGCCGCAGGGTCTCGACGAGCACATAGGATGCACTGCTGAGCAACAGCCGGAACTGGTTGGCCAGGAAGGCGTGACAGCTGGCCCGATCGGCAAAGAGCATGAGCTGCTGCTCCTTGATCCGGTTCTCCATGTCGCCGCGGGGGGTGTACATCGCGTCGTACACACAGTGGGGACACAGGTCGACCAGGTTCGTGACCACGAAGCGTAGGTTGGGGCCCTCGGGCAGACGCTCGGCCTTGACGATCACGCGACGCTCGCGATCCCATGTGTCGGCCGCATAGGCGATGTTGTCGAAGAGTCGAACCTTCCGGCCGGTCTTTTCGTACTCGGCCCCGGCGGCTTCCAGGAACGGCTCGGCCAGGCGCTTGAGCACCTCGTTGCGGGCCAGGCCGATGACGTAATCGACCCGGTTTTTCTCGCACCAACGCATCAGCTTCCATCGGGCGAAGCCGGAGTCACCGCGGAAGAGGATCCGCACGTCGGGCCAGGCCTGGCGCAAACGCTTCACCAGCAGACACAGCACCGCCCGGGCGTGCAACGCCGGATCGATGTTGCTCGGCCGAAGGTAGGCCACCAGCAGTTGCGGGCCGCAGAAGACGTACAGCGGCAGGAAGCAGTAGTGATCGTAGTAGCCGTGGAAGAAGCGGTGCTCCTGCTCCCCGTGGACCGGCACGTCGGTGGGGTCGAAGTCCAGGATCAGCTCCTTCGGCGGGTTGGCGAACGACGCGATGAACTGCTCGACGAACACGCCGCTGAGCCGTGCCAGGGCCTTGCGATCGATGCGTTTCTCGAAGCGGCAGAGCGTGGGCGAACTCGCCAGCCCCTCATCCGGCTCCGGCGCCGTCTCGGCCAGCACGCCAAAGAGTGGATCGTGCCGTAGCTCGTCGTGGTCGTTGAGGTCCTCGTAGCCCAAGGCGATGCCGTAGATCCGCTGGGCCAGCATGGTCCGCTGGTCATGTTGAATCTTGGCAGGATCACGGGGGTCGGTCAGGCAGCCGGCCAACTGGTCGATCAGGCCGAGCCGCCGATCCACCTCCCGCAGCAGCAGTCCGCCGGCGTCGGAGGTCAGCGTCCCGCCATCGAAATCAGCCTCGATTCTCCTGCGGGAAACGCTGGAAAAGGAGAACGGTTTTCGGTTACACTCTGTCATGAACGGCCTCCGTGCCTGCGGATGATCGAGTCTGAGCAAACCCTATCATACCAGGCCGAAGGCCTTCTTTACGCGCAAATCCCCGTCGACTCATGAAATATCCGGGCTAGTCGGCACTGCGTCCGTCTGGGGGCAGAAGGCTGCTTCGTTGACTCCAGCGAAGGAAGCCAAGCTCACCTACCTCGCCAACGAGGGTGTGATGATCACCTGGCGGGACGAGGCGGTCCTCATCGATGCCCTGTTCCGGGGCGGCGTGGCCGGCTATGCGACGCTCGATCCGAAGACGCGCGATGATCTCGAGTCGGCCCGGGCGCCCTTCGACCGTGTCCAGGCCATCCTCGTGACTCACTTCCACGCGGATCATCTCGATCCCGAGGCCGTCGTAAGCCACCTGACGGCGA
>DATCZA010000037.1:0-20627 GCA_036526135.1 Pseudomonadales bacterium
CGCCGACTACGAGGGGATGGTGGGGACCAACCTCAAAGGCGAATACCTCATGGGCAGAGCGGTGATCGCCGAGATGCTCAAGCAGGGCCGCGGCGGCGAGATCGTCAACGTGGCCACCGACCACATGGTCACCTGCGGCTCTCCGTTCGAGATCTGCCCGAAGCTCGAAACCTGTCCCTGGGCGGATTCTCCCCGGCCCACGGGCGGGGGTGATGTGATGGACGTCTACGATGCGTCCAAGTGGGCGCTGAACGGATTTCTATTCGCCTGGGCGAAAGCGCTTCGCCCCCACGGTATCCGCGTCAACGGCATGTGCATGGGCGCGACGGACTCCTGGATGATCCGGGACTTCTACGGGTTTCCGCAGACGCCGGGGGAGGAGACCGAGGAGCAGATGGAGGAGGTGTCCACCTGGATGGCCAAGGGGGATACGGCCCAGGTGGTGATGAACCTGCTCAAGGAAGGCCCAGAGGGCCGCACGGCCCAGAACATCAACCTCTGCGTGGGCCGGCCGACCAAGCTCGAGCCGCCGTTGCCCAACGTCTACATCACCGAGGAGAGTCTCAATGTCAGCGCTTGAGGGAAAAGTCGCCATCGTCAGCGGCGCCGCCCAGGGGCTCGGCGAAGCCTTCGCCCGGGCGCTGAGCGAGCAGGGGGCCATCGTCACCGCCTTCGACGTGCAGGAGACCATCGGCGACGTGGCGGCCGCCATCGAGGGAGCGACGGGCAACCGGGTACTCGGATTGGTGGCCGACGTCTCGAAACGCGACGACGTGGAACGGGTGGTAGCCGCCACCGTCGAGACCTTCGGCGGCCTGGACCTGCTGGTGAACAATGCCGGCAACTGGCGCCGCACGCCGGTGGATGCGTCCTGGGAGCAGGCCCTGGCGGATTGGGACTTCATCATGGACACCAACCTCAAGGGGCTTCTCATGCTGTCCCGCGCCTGCGTGCCGCACCTTCAGGCCCGCGGCGGCGGCGACATCGTCAACATCAGCACCTACTACGTGCTCCCGGCCAAGTCGGAGGGCACGAACTCGCCGGAGACGGATCTCTACAACGCCTCGAAGTGGGCCATCAACGGCTTCACGGATGCCTGGGCGAAGTACCTGGCCAAGGACAACATCCGGGTGAACGGCATGTGCATGGGCGCCACGGACACGCCGATGCTGCGCGGGCTTTTTGACGACGGGCAGCTGCCGCCGGATCTTGCCGAGACGGTGATGCGGCCGGCCCAGATCGCCCAGCAGATGATCGATCTGCTCGCCGACGGCCGCTCAGGTGAGAACATCGGTGCCTGGGTGGGCGAGCCCATCGTCATCCCGCCGCACCCGCCCGAGCATCGGCGCATTTCCGGCTGAGCCGGCGCTCAGCCGGAGAGCAGGTAGGGCGCGAGCTCTGCGTGGGAGCCGGGCACCAGCTCGGTGAGCTGGACCCGGTCAATGCCGATCTCGCCGAGCTGGTTCAGAGCCTCGGCCACCTGCTCAGGCTCGCCTACGAAACGGGAAAGGTACCCGTTCGCCAGCGCTGCCTTCAGCCCCTTCACGGCGGGATTGTCCCCCGTGCCGGTGAGGATGAAGATGCCGAGCGGCACGTCGGCGTTCACCGCGCGGACGCGCTCGACCTGGCCTCGCACCTCTTCCTCGGTGACCGTCGCCATGATCTCGAAGTCCAGGTAGCCCACCCGGGTTGCCCGGGCGCTGGCCTTCACCTCGACCCGGTCCACCAGCGGCGCCACCTCGCGCAGCGCGCGGGGGCCGCCGGCGGAGGCGATCAGAGGCGGCGGAGAGTCCGTGACGAGCCCCAGGGCGTGCTCACCCTGAATCCGCACCTGGTAGTGGTCGCCCTGGAAGTCGCACTGGCCGGTGGCGAGCAGAGAACGAACGACGGTCAGTGCTTCCACGTATCTGGATACCCGCTCGGGACCCGACGGGTAGACGTCGCCCATGGCCTCGATCTCGTCCTGAAGCCAGCCCGCTCCGAGACCTGCCTCGAACCGCCCGCCGGATGCGGCCTGCAGTGAGAGGGCCGCCTGGGCGAACTCCACCGGCGAGCGGAACAGGTTGTTGCAGAACGACGTGGTGATCAGCGTGCGCGTGGTGGCGCAGGCCATCTGAGTGGCGGCGACGAACACGTGGGGGTAGCGCGTCGCGCCCACCCAGAGGTGATCGCTCGCGCAGATACCGTGCCAGCCCTGTGCTTCCTTCTCCCGGGCCCACACATCGGGCTTCACCCCGGTGCTCGCGGGGTAGTTGGCGAAAAATTCCATATGGCGGTTTCCTCCCTGCACCCGTTCTGCTCGTCCCGGGCGCTGCCCGCGACAATACTAACCCAAAGGATCGGGACACTCGTCGTCGCGGCCGGAGCAGCCGGGATGATGTGCTACAGTCTCGCTAAGAATGACGACGCGGGGTGGGCATGCAGGCTGCGGACTGGATCGATCTGAGCGGGAAGGTCGCCCATGTGACCGGCGCCGGTAAAGGCATCGGTGCGGGCATCGCGCGGGCGCTGGCCATGGCGGGGGCCACGCTGGCCGTGAGCGACGTGGATGGCGAAGCGGCAGCTCGGACCGCGGAGGAGATCGGCGGGCTCGGCATGCAGCTCGACGTGAGCGATCGTGCAGCGGTGGACGCCGCTCTCGAGCGCACGGCTGACGAGCTCGGCGCGCTGGACATCCTGGTCAACAACGCCGGCGTCTACATCGGGTTCGGGGGACCCGTTCGTGAGATCACCGACGAGATGTGGCGCACGCTGTGGTCCATCAACGTGGACGGGGTGTTCTACTGCTGCCGAGCGGCCGCGCGGATCATGATCGAGGCCGGCAACGGCGGCCGCATCATCAACATTGCCTCCACCCAGGCAGTCTCGCCGGGCGTGGGCGTGACCTACGACGGTTCCAAGGCGGCGGTCACCCAGATGACCAAGGCCCTCGCCCTGGAGCTGGCACCCCACCGCATCAACGTCAACGCCCTGGCACCAGGCCCCACCTGGACGCGCGAAGGGGACCCGCCGCCCACTGGCGGCCAGCCTCCCGCACCGACTGGTGACCCGCTGGCGGACACGGTGGCCGACCGCATCGCCCGGCTGCCTGCCGGCCATTGGGGCGACCCCATGGAGCAGGGCAAGGCGGCGGTCTTTCTCGCCTCTTCCCTGAGTGATTTCGTCACCGGTATCTATCTGCCGGTGGACGGTGGCTGGCTCACCCTCTAGCGCGCTCGATCGGAGGAGCGTCGTGACGGCAGGGCTCAGGTCCAAGCACAACGAGGCGGCCGCTCTCGTCGCCGAGATGACCCTGGAGGAGAAGGCCGGGCTCTGCTCGGGCCGGGATTTCTGGCATCTGAAACCCGTGGCGAGGCTGGGATTGCCATCGGTGATGGTGACCGACGGCCCCCATGGTCTGCGCAAGCAGGATGCGGAGGCCGATCACGCGGGGCTGAACGCCAGCGTGCCGGCCACCTGTTTTCCCACCGCGTCGGCACTGGCGTGCTCGTGGGACCGCGAGCTGCTGCAGGAGATCGGCGTGGCCCTCGGAGAGGAGTGCGTGGCGGAACGGGTGGCCGTGCTGCTGGGGCCCGGCATGAACATCAAGCGTCACCCCCTGTGCGGGCGGAATTTCGAGTATTTCTCCGAGGATCCGCTGCTGTGCGGCGAGCTGGCCGCGGCCCTCATCGACGGTGTCCAGTCACAGGGGGTCGGCACCAGCGTCAAGCACTTCGCGGCCAACAATCAGGAACACGGGCGCATGACGGTGAATGCCATCGTCGATGAGCGCACGTTGCGGGAGATCTACCTGCGGGGATTCGAGATCGCGGTGCGCAACTCCCAGCCGTGGACGGTCATGTGCGCCTACAACCGCCTCAACGGGACCTACTGCAGCGAGCACGCCTGGCTGCTCGATTCGGTGCTGCGCGACGAGTGGGGCTTCGCGGGCCTCGTGGTCAGCGACTGGGGTGCTGCCAACGAGCGGGCCCGGGGGGTGGCTGCCGGGCTGGACCTGGAGATGCCGGCCAGCGGCGGGATCAACGATGCCCGGGTGGCAGCCGCCGTGCGCTCGGGCGAGTTGGCCGAGGCCGTGCTCGACCGGGCGGCAACCCGCAATGCGAGCCTGGCCCTGCTCGGCGGCGAGCTGGAAGGTCGGCCCCGGGACGTCGACCACGATGCCCACCATGGCCTGGCGCGCCGGGCGGCGGCGCAGAGCGCCGTGCTGCTGAAGAACGACGGCGGGCTGCTGCCCCTTGGCAGGGATGTATCCATCGCCGTCATTGGTGCCTTTGCCCAGCGTCCCCGATATCAGGGCGCCGGAAGCTCCCAGGTGCGCCCGACCCGCCTGGATTGCGCCTGGGACGCCATGGAGAAAATTGCCGAGGCGGGCCGGCTTACCTTCGCGGCCGGCTACGATCCGCGCCGCAGCGAGCCCGATCAGGCTCTCATCGACGAGGCCGTCGACCTGGCCCGCGCCGCCGAGGTGGCGGTGGTGTTTGCCGGCCTGCCGGGCATCTACGAATCCGAAGGTTTCGATCGTGCCCACATGCGCCTGCCCGACCAGCACAACCGTCTGATCGCAGCCGTCTGCGATGCCAACCCCAGTACGGTGGTGGTGCTGAGCAACGGCGCGCCGGTGGAGATGCCCTGGGTCGACCGCCCGGCGGCGGTGCTCGAAGCGTATCTCGGCGGTCAGGCGGGCGGTTCCGCCGCGGCCGACCTGCTGTTCGGGCTGGCGAATCCCTGCGGCAAGCTGGCGGAGACCTTCCCGATGCGCCAGGCCGACGTGCCCTCCGATGCGTGGTTTCCGGGCTCTGATCGCCAGGTGCAGTATCGTGAGGGTCTATACGTCGGTTACCGCTACTTCGACACCTTCGACCGGGGGGTGCTCTTCCCGTTCGGCCACGGGCTCAGCTACACCCGCTTCGAGTATGGCGAGATCGCCATGGACGATCTGCGCTACGAGCAGGGCGGCAGGCTAGAGGTGAGCGTCGACGTGACGAACGTCGGCGACCGCCCCGGCGCCGAGACCGCGCAGCTCTACGTCGCCGCTCTGACCTCGGGCGCCTACCGGCCGTTCCATGAGCTGAAGGGGTTTGCCAAGACGCGGCTGGAGCCGGGCGAGACCCGGCGGGTGACGTTCGTTCTCGATGATGGCGCCTTCGCCGTCTACGATCCCGAGGCCAAAGCCTGGATCGTGGAAGCGGGTGAGTTCGAGCTGCGCGTGGGCGCATCGAGTCGCGACATCCGCCAGACCCGCATAATCACAGTGGTTTCCGATCAGACCCTGTCGCCGGCGACCGAAGCCGTCGGGGGCCCGAACGCCGGTAGCCCGAACGCCGGTAGCCCGAACGCCGGGGACCCGGGCAGCGCCGACGCAGGCCTGGCGGTGGCGGACGCGGCGTTTGCCGCCATGCTCGGGCGACCGGTTCCGGATCCCGAGCCGGTGCGCCCCTACCACCTGAACTCGTCGGTGAACGAGATTGCCGAGAGCTGGTTGGGCCGTCTGGTGAAGGCGCGGGTGGTGGCCGGCTTCCAGCAGCGCATGGGCGCGCGCAGCAGCGACGAGACCGTGCAGAAGATGTTCGAGGAGATGGCCAACAACATGCCGCTTAGGGCCCTGCCGCTGTTCTCGCGAGGGGCGATCAGCTTTGCGCAGCTGGAGATTCTGGTGGCGCTGCTGAACGGGCGGGTGCTGCGCGCGCTGCGGCTGTGGTTGAGCGGCTGAGGCGTGCGCGTCCTGCTCTTGCGTGCCCTGATCGCGTCGCTGTGTGCGGGCCTGGCAGCCTGTCAGGATCCGGCGAGCGGGGTGGGGCCCACGACCGGTGATCTCGAGCCCGGCCGGAGCGACCGGCCCCCGAACGTGATCATTCTCTTTGCCGACGACCTCGGCTACGGAGATCTCGGCAGCTACGGTCACCCGACCATACGGACGCCCCGGCTGGACGCGCTGGCCGCTGCCGGGCAGCGCTGGACGGATTTTTACGCGGCCGCCCCCGTCTGCTCGCCCAGCCGGGGCGCGCTGCTGACCGGCAGGCTGCCCAACCGGACGGGGCTTTACGGGCGCCGGCTCAACGTGCTGTTTCCGAACGACCCCGGCGGGTTGCCGACAGCGGAGCGCACCCTCGCGGAAGCCCTGGGTGAGCGGGGCTACGCGACGGCCGTGGTCGGCAAGTGGCACCTCGGAGACCGGCCCGAGGCTTACCCCACCCGCCACGGGTTCGATTACTGGTTCGGGCTGCCGTACTCCAACGACATGGACTGGGTCGACGCCATGTCCTTCGAGGAAGTGCTCGCGCTGGCCGCGGCGGGTCGGATGCCCGAGGTCGAAGAGGAGATCGCGCGCCGGCAGGCGCTCTATCTCGATCCACGCAACGAGTACTGGAACGTGCCGCTGGTGCGCAGCCAACGATTGGCGACGGGCATCACCGACGAGGTCGTCGAGCGGCCGGCGCTGCAGGCGTCGTTGACAAGCCGCTACACGGACGAAGCCGTGGCCTTCATCCGGCGTCATCAGGCGCAGCCGTTCTTCCTCTACCTGCCGTACACGATGCCCCACACGCCTCTGTTCCCGGGCGACGCTTTTGCCGGCGGGAGCCGGGGCGGTCGTTACGGCGACGTGGTGGAGGAGCTGGACTGGAGCGCGGGCGCGATCGCAGATGCTCTGCAAGAGCTGGGTCTTGCAGAAAACACCCTGGTGGTGTTCACCAGCGACAACGGGCCGTGGCTTGCCATGGATCATCACGGCGGGTCTTCGGGTCCGCTGCGGGACGGCAAGGGCACCACCTTCGAGGGCGGTGTGCGGGTGCCGGCGATCTTCTCGTGGCCGGGCCGCATAAAGCCGGGGGTGACCGTCGGTATCGGCTCGATCCTGGATCTCTACGCGACGGCACTGGCCCTGGCTGGTGCTGACGCCGGCGCCGCCGGCGACATCGACGGCTTCGATCTCAGCGGGACGCTGCTGGAAGGCCGGCCGAGCCCGCGCTCGAGTATCGCCTACTATCGCAGCGGCGAGCTCATGGCCTTCCGCCAGGGCGAGTACAAGCTGCATCTGGTTACCCAGGGCGCCTACGGCCGGCCGCCCGAGCGCGTGGTCCACGAGCAGCCCCTGCTTTACCACCTGGGGGAGGATCCGGGCGAGCGGTTCGATGCGGCGGGTCGACATCCGGACGTGGTGAAGCGACTTCAGCGCGCCGTGGCCGCCCACCGGGCAAGCCTGGTTGAGCAGCCGCCGCTGTTTGATCGGCGGCTTCAGCCGGTGCACGATTGAGCAAAGCAAGGGGAGGAATCAGATGACCGACGGTCGGCTCGCAGGCAGAACGGCGCTCGTCACCGGCGCCAGTCGTGGTATCGGCCGCGCGATTGCGCTCGCTTATGGCCGGGAAGGCGCCAACGTCTTTCTCACCGCCACCCGTCTCGACAATCTCTCTGACACCCGGGATCGCCTGGCGGACATGGGCGTGGAAGTTGCCTGCCACGCCGCCGACGTGGGCAAGCCCGACGAGTTGGAAACGCTCTTTGCCGCCGCCGCCGAGTGGCGGGACGGCGTGGACGTTCTTGTCAACAACGCGGGCATCTACATCGGCAAGCCCTTCGAGGCCTACAGCCTGGAAGAGTTCGACCGGCTCATGAAGATCAACGTCTACTCGGTGTTCCAGCTCATGCAGCTGGCCATCCGGCACATGACGGCCAGGGGGCGCGGCAAGATCGTCAACATCGCGTCCACGGCCGGCAAGTGGGAGAGTCCCAACCAGGCCGCCTACAACACTTCCAAGCACGCGGTGGTAGGAATGACGCGCTGCGCGGCGCTGGAGAACGCCTCCAGGGGGCTCAACATCAACGCCATCTGCCCCGGGCTGGTGGAGACGGACATGCTGGGTGAGTTCAAAACCCACGCGGACGCCCAGGGCATCAGCTTCGATGAGTTCAAGCGCGCGGTAGCCGCCCAGCGGATTCCCATGGGACGCTTCCTCGCCCCGGAGGAGGTGGCTCACATTGCCGTCTATCTCGGCAGCGGGGAGTCAGACGGCATGACGGGGCAGACCATCACCATATCCGGCGGCATGCGCATGGGCTGAGCCGTCGCGTTCAGCCGGATCAACCGGATCAAGAGGAGGGAGCATGGCAGTTCAGCTGTTGGCCGACATCACGCGGGAGCACGCGAAAGACAGGCCCGATCGCAGAGCGATGCGATACGACGAGGACGGGCGCGAGTGGACCTACGCGGAGCTCGACGCCGACGCGAACCGCGTGGCGAACGCGCTCCTCGGTGACGGCGTGGAGCCTCACGGCCGCATCGCCTACCTGGACAAGAACGCCCCCGAGTACTTTCTCTACCTGTTCGGCGGGGCCAAGATCAACGCCGTCTCCGTAGCCGTCAACTGGCGCCTGGCGGCCCGGGAGATGGAGTACATACTCAACAACAGCGAAGCGGGCGTGCTGGTCATCGGTGACGAGTTCCTGGGCCATCTCGCCCAGATGGACCTGCCGGCGGTGACCCGGGTGGTGGTGCTGGGCGATCCCGGCGATACCGGTCACATCACGTTCGATCAGTGGATCGCCGGTCAGCCAGATGATGACCCCGCGCTGCCTGCCGCTCCCGGGGACACCTGCTACCAGCTCTACACCTCGGGAACCACGGGCCTCCCCAAGGGCGTGGAGCTTTCCCATGCCAACTTTGTCCACTGCGTTGACCAGGCCCTCGCGCCCGTGGGTATCCGATCCGAGTCCGTCAGCCTGGTCTGCATGCCCTTGTTCCACATCGCCGGCAGCGGGTTCGGCGTGCTGGGCATGTACTGGGGAGCCGACATGGTGCTCCTGCGGGACGTCGATCTGGCCGCCATCGTTCGGGTGGTCCCCGAGCAACGTGTTACCCACGCGATGTTTGTCCCCGCGGTGCTGCAGTTCCTGCTCGCCCAACCCGGGGTACGCGATGCTGATCTGTCGTCGTTCGAAACCATTCTGTACGGCGCTTCGCCCATCACGGAAGCCGTGCTGGTGGAGGCCATGGACGTGTTCGGCTGCGATTTCATCCAGGGCTACGGCCTGACCGAAACCACCGGCGGCGTGAGCCTGCTTGCTGCTGAAGACCACGATCCGGGTGGCCCGAGGGCGCATCTGCTGCGCTCCTGCGGAAAGGTCATCGTCAATCACGAGGTACGCATCGTCGATCCCGAGAGCAGAAGGGAGATGCCCGATGGCGAGGTGGGCGAGATCTGGGTGCGCGGCCCCCAGGTGATGAAGGGCTACTGGAAGAACCCCGAGGCGAGCGCCGAGAGTCTGGTCGAGGACGGTTGGTTCAGGACGGGGGATGCCGGCTATCTGCTCGACGGGTACGTCTTCATTCATGACCGCGTGAAGGACATGATCATCTCGGGCGGTGAGAACATCTACCCTGCGGAGATCGAGAACGTGCTGATGGCCCACGAGGGGATTGCCGATGCGGCCGTGATCGGTGTGCCCAGCGAGCGGTGGGGAGAGACGGTCAAAGCGCTGGTGACGCGCAGCGATGCCGACCTCACCGAGCAGCAGATCATCGAGTACTGCCGTTCCCAGCTGGCCGGTTACAAATGCCCCACCTCGGTGGACTGGATCGACGAGATTCCCCGAAACCCGTCGGGCAAGATCCTCAAGGTCGAGCTTCGCAAGCCGTACTGGGAAGACCGGGAACGTTTCGTTTCTTAAGCCCGCGCCCAGGTTTCCTCGGGCCCGGCCCCAGCGTGAGGCGGGCGCGCACCGATTCGGTGCGTGCGGGCGGCGTTTCCACCTGGGTGGCGTGCTGGGGCGCTCCGTCAACCCCCTGTTTTCTGGCGGTTTTGTCCGTTTCCTTGGTGTTGGCACGGTCTCTGCAAAGAGTAGAGCGTGAAAGACGCTGGCATTGACTCTCTCCCCTCTCTTCCCCCGGCGTCTCGTCTCCTTTAGCGGGACTTCACGCGGCGCTCGGGCCTTTATCGTTACAGGCCCGGGCGCCACCCTCTTCCTGGCCCCCAGGGTAGTGGAACCCCGATCCTGGCGGGTGTGACCCGACCGTTTCCGTGAGGTAAGCTTCGAAGGTGAGCTTGAGGTAGGGGGGAAGACCACATGGCTTACACTACTGCGGACATCCGCAACGTCTGCCTGCTTGGACCGGCCGAGGCCGGAAAGACTCAGCTGGCCGAAGCGCTGCTGTATGCAGGGGGCGCCATCGCCCAATGCGGGCAGGTCGCCAAGGGCAACACCGTTACCGACCACAGCGAACGCGAACGCGCCATCGGCCACTCTCTGTATCCCGCGGTGTGTCATACGGATCACGCCGGCATTCACGTGAACGTCGTGGACACGCCCGGCTACCGGGACCTTTACGGCCGAGCCCTGGCGGTGCTCCCGGCAGTGGAGACCGCCGTCATCGTCATCAACGCGGAGAAGGGCATCGAGGAGATGACCCGGCGCATGATGGAGGCGGCACAAGCCCAGCATCTGTGCCGCATGATCGTCGTCAACAAGATCGACAGCGCCGAGGCCGATCTTGCCGGGCTCGTCGGCGAGATTCAGGAGGCTTTCGGTGGCGAGTGCCTGCCTATCAACCTGCCCGCCTCCCATGGCGACGGTGTGGTGGACTGCTATTTCCATCCCTCCGGCGGGGAAACCGTGTTCGGAAGCGTGGAACAAGCGCACACCCGGCTGATCGATCAGGTGGTGGAGGTGGACGACGAGCTCATGGAGCTCTACCTGGAGCAGGGCGACGACCTCGCGCCGGAGCAGCTGCATGAGCCCTTCGAGCGGGCGCTGCGGGAAGGTCACCTGATTCCCGTGTGCTTCGTCTCCGCCCGCACGGGCGTGGGCGTCGCCGATCTGCTGAACGTCTTCGAGCGGCTCATGCCGAATCCGGAAGAGGGTAACCCGCCCGAGTTCCTGAAGGGCGAGGGTGCCGAGGCCCAGCCCGTCAGCGTGGTTCCGGATCCCGAGCAGCATGTGGTGGCCCACGTCGTCCAGGTGGACGTCGACCCCTTCAAGGGCCGCCTGGCGGTGTTCCGGATCCATCAGGGCAGCATCCGCCCGGGCATGCAGCTCTACGTCGGCGACGCCCGCAAGCCCATCAAGGTCAACCAGCTCTTGAAGCTCAACGGCAACGGCCACTCCAAGGTGGAGGTGGGTCTGCCGGGGGATATCTGCGCCATCCCGCGAGTCGACGAAGCACACTACGACGCCGTTCTGCACGACTCCCACGACGAGGACCACTTTCACCTGCGCTCCGAGCCGCTGCCGCCGCCCATGTTCGGTCTTGCCATCCAGCCCGGGAACGACGCCGACGCCCAGAAAACGTCGGACGCCCTGCACATCATGGAAGCGGAGGATCCTTCGCTGCAGATCGAGCACGTCGCCGCGTTGAACGAGATCGTGCTGCGCGGGCTGGGCGAGCTGCATCTGCGCTCGGTGCTCGAAGAGATCGAAGCGCGTCACGACCTCAGGGTCGAAACGGCGCTGCCCTCCATCGCCTACCGGGAGACCATCACGAAACCGGCGCAAGGCCATTGCCGGCACAAAAAGCAGACGGGTGGCGCGGGCCAGTTCGGCGAGGTGTTTCTGCGGATCGAGCCGCTGCCGCCGGGCGGAGGTTTCGAGTTCGTCAGCGAGGTCGTCGGCGGAGCCATCCCGTCACAGTTCATTCCCGCCGTGGAAACCGGCGTGCGGCTGGTTCTCGACGGGGGTGCCGTCGCGGGCTATCCCCTGCAGGACGTCAAGGTGACCGTCTACGACGGCAAGCACCACTCGGTGGACTCCAAGGAGATCGCCTTCGTGCAGGCGGGCAGAAAAGCGTTCGTCGACGCGATTCGCAGCGCGTCGCCCATCGTCATGGAGCCCGTCGTCCATGCCACCTTCACGGTGCCGGAAGATTGCGTGGGCGGTGTCTCGGGAGATCTGGCCGGCATGCGCGGCTCCGTGCGCGGAACCAGCGTCCTGGCGGACGGGCGGATCGAGATTTCCGGCGAGGCGCCGCTGAAGGACCTGCAGGCCTATCATTCCAGGCTCAAGTCGCTCACGGGGGGCGTGGGCAGCTTCGACATGGCGTTCAGCCGCTATGCCCAGGTGACGCCGCAGACGGCCCAGGAGCTGATGGGCGCGTTTGCGGGCAGCGACGAGGAGTAGCCGGCGGGCAACGTCGAGGGCGCCGCGGCCCGCAGCCCGGGGAGAGGCCGCCTTACCCGGGGGGTGAGCGGCGCATGGGCTGGGTCTGCGCGTAGGTCAGCGACCGCCAGAGCCACTCCATGGGGCCGAAGCGGAAGTACCTCAGCCAGATCGGGCTGACGATGAGCTGGAACAGCCAGATCCCGCCCACCACGTAGTAGAGCTCGTAGCGCTCGAGCTCGCCGAACCATGCCAGGCCGACCCCGGTGAACAGAAACATGCAGATCACGCTGTGTGCCAGATAGTTGGTCAGCGCCATGCGCCCGACGGCGGCCAGGGGCTTCGTGATGAAGCCGAACAGGCCGGACTTGCAGATCATCATGATCAGACCGATGTGCCCGGCGGCAGTCCCCGCCCGGCCTATCTGATAGGTGGAGACGTACTGAATCCCCGACCACTCGATGGCGAAGCCTGACTCGATGGCCATGCGGACTTCGTACCAGTTGATGGGCAGGCCGATCCCGTAGCCGACCACCACCATGGCCCCGTAAAAGCCCCAGCTGCGCGCCGCGGAAAATACGCCCCACTTGATCAGCGCCATGCCCATGAACATCATCATCAGCACGTCCCAGATGCCGAGCGTGTAGGTCAGCGTGGACTGCGCGGCGATGTTCAGGGGAACGAGGTATTTCACCTGGTCGATGTAGCCGGAGTGTCTCGCCTCCACCTGCTCCTGGATCTGCTCGGGGTCCGGCTCGAACTCCGTCCGGATCTCCTCTAAGTGGTCAATGGCGGCCAGCTGCTCCCGGCTTGGCTCGCCGCCGGCTGCTCGGATCGACTCGACCTCCGCCGTCACCTGGCGAAGCTCAGCGAGCTCGTTGCTGGCGTTGACGTTCTTGATGCCGAGCACGACGAGCATCGCCACGCCGATGAGGAACAGGGTGCGGGGCGCAAGGCCGCGGAAGACGAAGAGAAAGAGGCCGGCGATGCCGTACAGGAAGAGAATGTCGCCGACCCAAAGAAGCAGGTAGGCGTCGATGACGCCGAAGAGGATCAGCCACAGCAGGCGCCGATAGTACACGTCGGCCGCTTCGATGCCGGCGCCGCGCTCCTCGGCCCGGGTGGTCATCAGCACCATCCCCGCGCCGAACAGCATGGAGAACAGCGCGCGCATCGTGCCTTCGAAGAACAGCCAGTTGACGATGTAGGCCCAGAGGTTGGCGGGGTTGTCGATCCCGGCAACGCTGGGGTTGTAGTAGGTGGCGAACGGCAATCCGAACGCGATGATGTTCATGAGCAGGATGCCCAGAAGCGCCACGCCGCGCATGACGTCCAGCGAGTCGATCCTGTCGCTGCGCCGAACCGGGCCGGAAATCACGGTCGTTATCCTGACGGAGGTGGTGACCTCGCTCATGCCCCTCTCCTGAAACCTCCCGCAGCCTGGAGTTTCGGCGGATTGAACGGCTTTGGCAACCGGGTGAACCCGGCCGTCGTGGGAGCGCCGCGCTATTCGGGCTCGTAGCCGTGCATCTCCAGGCCTCCCAGCAGGTAGTCGGCCAGAAGAGGGGTTGCGATCAGGTAGTCGGCGGTCGCGTCGGTGTGCACCTCCTCGGCGTAGGCGAGCGCTTCGTTCCACTCCTCGATGCCGTAGTCGCCCCGGCCGAGCCACATCAGCGCCACCAGCACCGACTGCTGGTCGGGTTCGAGATCCTCGATGGCGTCCTTCAGATCGTTGTAGCCGGGATCGCCGTGCCACTCGGCCGCATACTCGAAAGCCGTGTCGTCCACGGGAACGGGGGGCGGCTCCGGGGGCAGCAGGATCTCCTCGGATTGAAACTCCCGCGCTTTCTCAGCGATCTGCGCCACGCTCTCGGGATTGAGTTCGAGCATACCGCCTGCCTCCTCGTTTCATTCTGTCACCAACCAGCGCTTATTCTTGCCGTTCTACGGAGCAAGCAAATCAGGGGTTGTACATAGGCCATAACGGTGTACGGTCTCCGGGCGAAGAAAGGAGGACGCATCATGACGGAGAATCTGCGAGGCCTGAGGCTTACCTCGACGGTAAAGAGTGAGGGCGTGCTCGAGCTGGCCCTGGTTGAATCAGAGGTGCGAAGCCCCGGCCCTGACGAGGTGGTGGTTCGCATAGAGGCAGCGCCCATCAACCCGTCCGACCTTGGCCTGCTCTTCGGCCTGGCGGACATGACCACGGCGGAATTCTCGGGCTCGCCGGAGCGTCCGGTGGTGCAGGCACGGATCCCCGGGAATTTCATGAAGCACATGGCCGGTCGGCTGGACGAGCCCATGGCGGTTGGCAATGAGGGTGCGGGCGTCGTGGTGGCGGCGGGCGCCTCCGAGGCTGCTCAAGCGCTCATGGGCCGGACCGTGGCCGTGCTGGGGGGCGCCATGTATGCCCAGTATCGGGTGCTGAACGTGTCCATGTGCCTGCCCCTTGGCGAGGAAACTTCCCCGCGTGAGGGGGCCGCCTGCTTCGTGAACCCGCTGACGGCTCTGGGGATGGTGGAGACCATGCGCATGGAGGGTCACTCAGCTCTCGTTCATACGGCCGCGGCCTCCAACCTCGGCCAGATGCTGCAGAAGATCTGCTCAGCCGACGGCGTGCAACTGGTCAACATCGTCCGCAAGCCCGAGCAGGTGGAGATCCTGCGGGGGATTGGTGCCGCTTACGTGGTGAACTCCGCGGCCGAGAACTTCAAGGACGATCTCACCGAGGCGCTGGCGACCACGGGGGCGACCCTGGGATTCGATGCCATCGGCGGGGGCCGGCTGGCCAGCGACATACTCGCCTGCATGGAAGCCGCCGCGAACCGGGCGGCCACTGAGTACAGTCGCTACGGATCGACGACCCACAAGCAGGTCTACATCTACGGCGGTCTCGATCTCGGCCCCACGCAGCTGCATCGCTCCTTCGGGATGTACTGGGGCGTGGGGGGCTGGCTCCTCACGCCGTTCCTGCAGAAGATCGGTCCCGAGGCGACGCAGCGGCTGAAGGAGCGGGTGGCGGATGAGGTGAAGACCACGTTCGCGAGCCACTATGCCGAGGAGGTCTCGCTGGCCGGCGCCCTGGAACCCGAAGCGATCTCCGCCTACGGGCAGAAAGCCACGGGCCAGAAATATCTGATCAATCCCAACGCCGGGCTCTGAACCACCCCGGCTGGCGCGTCACTCCCGTCTCTCCACGAGCTCGACCATGATGCCCAGCGAGCCGGACGTGTCCATGTAGACGAAGCGGGCGCCTTCGTAGAGGCCGCCGAAGGCCTGGGGGCAGCCGAGCGCCTCGTAGCGCGCCACTTCCGCGTCGAAATCCTCGGGCTGCACGGCCACGTGGTGCAGGCCCTCCTCGCCCGCGGCAAAGAGATCCCGGTAGCAGGAGGGCACGTCGTTGTGCTGCTCGATGAGCTCGAGCTGGATGCCGCCCACCTCGGCGATGGCCACGGAGATGTCCACGTTCGTGGGCGTTCCCCGGTACAGGCCGTCGACGACCTCGACGTGATTCAGGCGCTCGAACGGGCCTGCGCCGACGGTGGTCTTCCAGCGCTCCATGGCAGCGTCGAGATCGGCGACCACGTAGCCCATCTGGGTAATGCTGGTGTTATCTGGCATAGTCATTGGCTGTCCCCTGCGCAGCGAGAGTTAAGGATAACCTTGTCCGGACCCCCATCACCATGACCGCCGGCTCCGGAACGCTGCACTCCGACATGGCCTGGCCGCGGCAGGGCTACGCCTGGTACGTGGTCATCATCCTGTTCATCTGCTCGATATTCTCCTTCCTCGATCGGCAGGTCATCGCGCTGATGGTGGACGACATCAAGCTGGACCTGGGCTTAAACGATTTCGAGATCGGGTTGCTGCAGGGGCCGCCGTTCGGCATTTTCTATGCGCTGATGTCCATTCCCATTGCGCTGGCCGCCGACCGCTACAGCCGGCGTAACATCATCATCGCCGGCGTGGCGTTCTGGAGCGCGGCCACCGCCGCCTGCGGCCTTGCCGGCAACTTCTGGCATCTGTTTCTCGCCCGGGTCGGCGTGGGCAGCGGAGAAGCGTGCCTGTCACCGTGCGCGTACTCCATGATCAGCGACTATTTCCGGCGTCAGCTTCTGCCCCTGGCCATGAGCATCTTCACCATGGGCAACCTCACCGGCGTCGGGCTCGCCATGATCATCGGCGGGGCGGTGATCGGCTATGCCAAGAGCCTGGACGAGATCGTGATCTGGGGTCTCGGCGACGTGGCACCCTGGCAGTTTGCCTTCATCGTCATCGGCCTGCCGGGGCTGCTGCTCGCTGCGCTCATCTTCACCGTCCGCGAGCCGCTGCGCCGCGGCCTGTCGGCGCCGACGGCGGAGACGGACGCCACGTCGCTCAGGGCCTTCGGAGGGTTCGTTCGCCAGCACTGGCGCACGTTCGCCACCCTGTTCGGCAGCTTCACCATGCTGGTGCTGGTGGCCTTCGGCAACTTCGCCTGGGTCCCCACGTTCTTCATCCGCACCTTCGGCTGGTCCGAAGCCTACGCCGGGACGATCTACGGCTCCATCGTGGCCATCTTCGGGACGGGCGGCGCGCTGTTCGGCGGCTGGTTTGCCAGCTACCTGATGCGGCGCGGCTACGTTGACGCGCCTTACCGGGCGACCCTCATCTGCTCGCTGCCTCTGGCGCCGCTGGCGGTGCTGGTATTCGTGGTCATTCCCGACGGGCACTGGGCGGCCATCGTCTTCGCTCCTTATTCGTTCTTCAGCGCGGTCCCCGCGGGCCACGCGGCCACGGCCATGATGACCGTGACGCCCAACGAGATGCGGGCCAAGATCTCGTCGGCCTACCTGTTCTTCAGCAACTTCATCGGGCTTTCGCTTGGTGCTGCGACGGTGGGCTTTCTCACCCACAACGTGTTCGGTGACGACATGATGGTGGGCTACTCCCTGACGCTCGTTAACGGCATCGGCGCGCCGCTGGCGGTGATCGCCATCGCGCTCGGAATGAAGCACTACCGGCGCAGCGTCGCGGAGCTGGACTAGCCGGGCCTGGCTCCGGCGAGCCCGGAGAGCCTCATCGCGCCCAGGGCCATGGCGGCCGCGATGGCGGCCAGCCCATACAGCCCCGCGTTGAACCCGCCGGTGAGGTCGTGCATCAGGCCGAGCCCCAGCGGGCCGAGCACGCCGCCGATCTCGGCTGCCGAGAAGAACAGCCCGCTCGCCGTCCCCGCATGGCGCTCCTGCACCACCGGCAGCTCCATCAGCGTCAGGATCAGGATGGTCATCAGCGAGGCGCGCACGAACCCCTGCAGCACCAGGGCGAAGGTCAGCACCACGTCGCCGCCGAAGGTGAGTGCCGCGCTTGCGATGGCGGCCGCCGCGCACAGGGCGAACAGAATGCGGAAGCGGCGCTCGGGGGTAGCCAGCCGGGGTATGGTCAGGGAGCCGATGATGCCTACCACCATGGGAAGCGCCGCCCAGTAGCCGGCCTCCACGATGCCCAGGCCCCCGCTGCGCAGCAGCTCGGGCAGCCAGTTGTTGAGACCGTGGTTGATGAGGAACGAACCCACCGCCAGTGCAAGCACCAGCCGCACGGCCGGCGCGCGGGAGAGCTCCGCGATGACACCGCGGCTGCTGGGCCGACCGGCCGTGGAGACGATGGGGCCCTGATCGAAGCCAGGCACGCGGGGACCGCAAATGGATGCGATGGCGAACCACGCAACGGCGGCCGCCAGCGCCACGGCGCTCCACAGCAGCATCACGGCGCGCCAGTCGCCGTCGAACATGGGGAGCAGCAGGGAGTGGGTCAGGGTCAGGGAGGCGATGCCGCCCAGAGTAGGGCCGGTCATGTAGATGCCCATGGCCAGGCCGCGCTGGCTGCCGGTGAAGATACCCGTGACGATCTTCGGGGCGCCGGAGGAGACGATGGGGCCGCCGATGCCGAACAGCATCACCGCTGCCAGCAGCGCCCAGTAGCCGTCTGCCTGGGCCCGGCTGACGGCGGAGACGACGATGATCCCCACGCCGATGGTCAGCGCCCAGCGCCCGCCCAGGCGGTCGAGCAGAATGCCGCAGGGAACGGCGGCGGCGATGTAGACCAGCTGCCAGGCGCCGAGGATGCTTCCCATGGCCGAGTGGGACATCGCGAGGTCGGCCTGGATGACGGGGACCAGGGGAGCCAGGGAGGTCACCACCACCCCGAAGGACATGTAGCACAGCCACAGGCCGGCGAGGATCAGCCAGCGCACGGGCGTGCAACTCCGGAGCGCACGTGGTGCGGGTGATCGCAGGCGCGGGCGCCCGCGATACCCATCCCGGCGCTCAGGCGGCCTTCGCGGTGTCGTCGGGCTCCAGCTCGAAGGCCGCCGTCATGGCGTCCTCCACCGTCTCCAGCCAGATGAACTCCAGCTGCTTGCGGGCTGACGCCGGGATGTCCTCCAGGTCTTTGCGGTTGCGGGCCGGCAGGGCCACGGTGGTGATCCCCGCGCGAAGCGCGGCGAGCGTCTTCTCCTTGACGCCGCCCACGGGCATGACCAGCCCGCGCAGGCTGACCTCGCCCGTCATGGCGATGTCGGAACGCACCTTGCGGCCGGAGAGCAGCGACATGATGGCCACGAACATGGCGACCCCGGCGCTCGGCCCGTCTTTGGGTATGGCGCCGGCAGGCACGTGCACGTGCAGATCGTTCTGGTCGAGCCATTCCCGCTCCATGGGCAGTGAGGCCAGGCGCCCTTTCGCGAGGCTGAGCGCGGCCTGGGCGCTTTCCTTCATGACGTCGCCGAGCTGGCCGGTCAGTATAAGCTTGCCCTGGCCGGGGACCGCCGTCGCCTCGATGAAGAGAATGTCTCCGCCCACCGGTGTCCAGGCAAGCCCCGTGGCGACGCCCGTCACGCTGGTGCGCATCTGGACCTCCTGCTCGAATTTGCGCGGCCCCAGGATGGCGGCCACATCCTCGGCACCGATCTGCACGTGAGCCTGCGCATCTTCCGTTATGCGCATGGCGGCATGGCGGAACAGGCCGCCGATCTCGCGCTCTAAGTTCCTTACCCCGGCTTCCCTCGTATAGCCGTCGATGACCTCGACGAGGGCGGCGCGATCCACCGAGACCTGCTCCGAGGTCAGACCCGTCGCCTCGAGCTGCCTGTCGATCAGATAGCGCTCGGCGATCTCGAGTTTCTCCTCCTGGGTGTAGCCGGGCAGCTCGATGACCTCCATGCGATCCCGCAACGGGCCAGGGATGTTCTCCAGCACGTTGGCGGTGCCGATGAACAGCACCTTGGACAGATCGAAGGGCACGCCGAGGTAGTTGTCGCCAAAGGTGCCGTTCTGCTCTGGGTCCAGCACCTCGAGCAGCGCCGAGGACGGATCCCCGTGGAACCCGGCGCCGAGCTTGTCCATCTCGTCGAGCATGAACACGGGGTTGCGGGTGCCCGCCTTGCGCATGCTCTGGACGATGGAGCCGGGCAGGGCGCCGATGTAGGTGCGCCGGTGCCCGCGGATCTCGGCCTCGTCGTGCACGCCGCCGAGGCTGGCCCGCACGAACTGCAGGCCGAGCGCCCGGGCGATGCTCTGACCGAGGGACGTCTTGCCCACGCCGGGCGGACCCACGAAGCAGAGGATGGGGCTGCGGCCGTCCGGGTTCAGCTTGCGCACGGCGAGGTACTCGAGGATGCGGCGCTTGATCTTCTCCAGGCCGTAGTGGTCGTCGTCCAGAATGGCCCGTGCCCGGGCGATGTCGATCTCCTCCGAGTCGAGCTCTGACCACGGCAGCGCGGTCAGCCAGTCCAGGTACGTGCGCACCATGGAGTACTCGGCCGAGGACTCCGGCATGCTCTGCAGGCGCTTGAGCTCCTTGCGCGCTTCCTTGTCAGCCTCCTCCGGCATCCGGGCTGCATCGATGGCTTCCGCCACCTCGGCGAGCTCTGGCCCGGCACCTTCCTCGCCGAGCTCCCGCTGAATGGTCTTCAGCTGCTCGCGCAGGACGTACTCGCGCTGCTGCTTGTCGATCTTCTCCTTGCTCTTGGCGCCGATTTCCTGGGAGATGCGCAGCACCTCCAGGCGCTCGGTCGCCGCGGCGAGGACGGCGTCGAGCCGGTCTTTGAGGTTCCTCGTCTCCAGGATCGTCTGCTTGGTTTCCGCATCGATGCTGAGAAAACCGGCGACCAGGTCGGCCAATGCGCCGGGCTGCTCCACGGCGGCCAGCGCCGTGGCGAACTCCATGGGGGTCTCCGGTAGCAGCGAGGTGATTTCCGTGATCCTTTCCTTGAGCAGATCGGTCCGCGCGGCGATCTCGGGGCCTTCTTCCGCGACGTCGGACAGCGTGTCGGCATAGGAGGCCAGAAACGGGTAGCCGCTGGCGAAGCCGATGGCGCGGAAGCGCTCCTCGCCCTGGCAGATGAGGTGCCGGGTTCCGTTCGGGGCCTTCACGTAGCGCACGATGCTGACGATAGTGCCGACGTGGTGGAGATCGTCTGCCGCGGGCGCGTCCACGGCGGGATCGTGCTGCAGCAGCAGGCCGAGCTTCCGGCCCTCCTGGGCGGCCAGATCGGCGGCCGC
>DATCZA010000038.1:0-55721 GCA_036526135.1 Pseudomonadales bacterium
CGCCGCCGATCGCGGAAAGATTTTCCTGATTGTCGTACGTCATGCGCAGCTCCTGGGAGAAATGCTCTGCCTCATCGCGCACGCCGTTCTCGCCGAGCTGGTTCGGGCCGAAATCGAAGTCGATGTAGATCTCGCGCTCCACGTCGTTGTACCCGGTGACCGACGTCAACGAGAACCGCTCCCAATCCTTGACGATGGTCAGCGACGTGCCCCAGGTTTCCACGTCCTCGTAGCCGTCGTTGTTGACGTTCACCCGATAGGGATCCGGATCGTCCGCAAAGCCGTTGAAACCCGAAAAATCCTGGACCGCATTGGTGAGGTCGATCTGCCCGTCGGGAAACCGCTCGTACTGGAAGCTCTCGTTGAGCAGGACCTGACCTTTGCCGATCCGCTGGGTCGAGCTGTTCTCGAACATGTGGAACGTCAGCGTCGCGGTCAGGGTGTCATCGGGGGTGAACACGACAACCGCACGCCCGGCCTGGTTGTCGATGTCGTTCACGCGCTTCCCATCATAGAGGTTCTTCGCCACCCCATCCCGTGAGTTGCTGGTAATGGCGATGCGCGCGGCCAGCTTGTCCTGAATGATGGGGAAGCTGACGCCACCCTCGAACGACAGCAGGTCATAGTCTCCCGCAGAGAAAGTCATGTTGGCTTCGAACTCGTCGCCCGGCTTGCGCGAGATCATGTTGATCGCACCGCCCGTGGTGTTCTTGCCGTACAGAGTGCCCTGGGGGCCCCGCAGCACCTCGAGACGCTCCAAGTCGAACATCTGCCCGAGCCGGCCGGCCGGCGCCTGCAGGAAGACGTCGTCGATGTGCACCGCCACACCGCTGTCGATGTTGGGGTTGAAATCGCCGCCGTTGCCGATGCCCCGAAGGGAGATGAAGGGATTCGACGCCGCGAACGGCGTGCTGATGTTCAGATTCGGCACGTGGTTGGCCACATCCATGATGTGATCGAACGCGTACTCCTCGAGCGCCCGCTGATCAAAGGCCGACACCGCGATCGGGACCTCCTGCAGGCTCTGCGCCCGCTTCTGCGCGGTGACGATCACTTCCTCGATGGCCAGGCTCTCGCTTTCGGCCAGCACTTGGCTTGCCGACAGAACGCCGGCCAGAACGCCGGCCAGAACGGCAAACGGTATTGGAATGCATGTCCTCATCTATCTCTCCACTGATTTTCTTGATTTAGGCATTCATCGACCGACGAGGTCGGGACCTCGCCTGGGCGATGATGCAGCTTCCCCGCAGCTGCGCTTTGCTTAACGCCGGTCTGGCTCTATGCAAGCCAGCCCGGCGCCTCTGCTGAGCATGTTACCCCATTTATGTCTGCATGGATTTCAGCTCGACGTACTCCGCCAGGCCGTGGGGACCGAGCTCGCGCCCGTTGCCCGACTGCTTGTATCCGCCAAAGGGTGCCGCCACGTTGAACGCGCCACCGTTGACCGACACCTGCCCCGTGCGGATCTGCCGTGCGACCGCCTTGGCCCGCTCGGGATCGCCAGAGTCCACCGCGCCGGACAGGCCGAAGACGGTGTCGTTGGCTATCTCGACCGCCTCTTCTTCGGAGTCGTAAGGAATGATGCAGAGCACCGGACCGAATATCTCTTCCTGGGCGATGGTCATGTCGTTGCGGACGTCCGCGAAGATCGTCGGTTTCACGAAGTAGCCGGCGTTGCGCCCATCGGGCATTTCCGTGCCGCCCGTGACCAGAGTTGCGCCTTCCTCGATGCCCTTTTCGATGTACGCCCGCACGGAGTCGAACTGCGACTTGGAAGCCACGGGCCCCATGGTCACCCCTTCCTCGAAAGCGCCACCGACCACCACGGATTCCGCTGCCGCCTTGGCCGCCGCGATGGCTTCATCCTGCTTCCCACGGGGCACGATGAGCCGGCTGAGCGCGGCGCAGACCTGCCCGCTGTTGAAGCAGATGCCACCAGCCGCCCGGGCGGCGGTAGCCGAGATGTCCGCATCCTCCAGGGCAACCAGGGGCGACTTGCCACCAAGTTCCTGGCACACGCGCTTGACGGTTCCCGCTGCGAGCTGGGCGACCCGAATGCCGGCTTCCGTGGATCCCGTGATGGAGACCAGGTCCACGTCCGGATGCGTGCACATGGCCTCTCCGACCGTCCTGCCGGGACCCGTGATCAGGTTGAACACACCGGCCGGCACGCCGATCTCCTCGATCATCTCAGCCAGAAAGTAGGCCGTCAGCGGCGTGTCGGAACTGGGCTTGACCACCACGGTGCAGCCGGCCGCCAGAGCCGGCGCCAGCTTGGCGACGATCTGATGAAGCGGGAAGTTCCACGGGGTGATGAAGGCGCAAACCCCGATGGGTTCCTTGACGACGATGGAGTTGCCGATCTGCTCCTCCTTCTCCATCTCGAAGGGTATTTCCTTGTACGAGCTCATCACCCCGATGCCCAGCCCACCGTGGGTGGCGATGCTCGCCTGCAGCGGGGTGCCCAGCTCACGGGCGCAGAGCTCGCCGATCTTGGCCATGTTCTCGGTAATCTTGTCCGCCAGCTTCCCGATGATCTCGGAACGCTCGGCGGCCGACGATCGCGACCAGGTCTTGAAAGCCGCCTTTGCCGCGGCCACCGCCGCGTCGACGTCGACGTCGTCGCCCGACGGCACGACGCCGCAGACTTCCTCCGTGGACGGATCGATGACCTCGATGGTCCCGGTCCCGTGAGGCGCGACCCACTCACCGTTGATGTAAAACTTGTCGTAAGTCTGCATATTCATCTCCTACTTGGTATCTGCAGTGCTCAGCATGGGCCGTGGATTGAAAGCCCCCGATTCCCCCGAACCTTCGGCGGCCCCAGATTGCCGCCGCACCCCTGATCTCAACATGATGCCATGGCGGTTGTAAACAGCTACGCCGACGACTCCGACTGCCGTGTTCCCTCGGATCCGAGGCGCTTTTCGCGATGTTGCAGAGCCAGGCTGTAGATCACCGGCAACACCAGGAGATTCAAAATCATCACGGTCAACATGCCTCCGAGCATGGGCGCCGCGATGCGATGAGTCACGTCCGACCCCGTCCCGCTGCTGAGCATGATGGGTAGCAGGCCGGCCATGGTCGAGGCCGCCGTCATCACCACCGGACGCACCCGCTGTGCCGTGGCGGACCGGGCCGCCTCCCGGATCGCGGCAGCCGAAAGGCGGCCGCCATCACCGCGCAGACGCGCGATCTCCGCGTCGATGAAGCTCAGCACCAGAACCCCGATCTCGGCGGCCATGCCTGCCAGGGCGATGAAGCCCACAGCGACGGCAACCGATAGGTTGTAGCCGAGGGCGAATGTCAGCCACACCCCGCCGATGAGTCCGAACGGGATGGAAAGCATCACCACGGCCGGTGCGAGCACGTTGCGGAAGTGACCGTAGAGAAGGAGAAAAATGGCCAGCAGGGTCACCGGGACAAGAATCTGCAGGCGGGTACGCGCTCGCTCCATGTACTCGTACTGTCCGGACCAGCGGATGGTGTAGCCGGCTGGGATCGCGACCTGCTGGGCTACCAGCCGTTGGGCCTTGGCGACGAAGCCGCCGATGTCGGAGGTCCTCGGGTCCACGTAAATCCAGGCGTTGGGACGTCCATTTTCGCTCTTGATCACCGGCGCGCCCCGGTTCATGGAGATATCCGCCACCGCCTCGAGCGGGATCTGCACCCCGGTGGGCGTGGCGATGAGCACCCGGCGCAGCGCGTCCGGCGTATCGCGGAGCTCCCGAGGGTAACGCACGTTCACCGGGTAGCGCTCCAGGCCCTCCACCGTCGCCGTGACGTTCATGCCTCCTATTGCGCTCTGGATGACGTCCTGCACGTCGCCCACCGTCAACCCGTAGCGGGCGGCTTGAGTCCGGTCGATGTCGAAGTCCATGTAGTAGCCGCCCACGGCACGATCGCCAAAGGCTGAAAGGGTCTCCGGCATGGAACTCATGACGATCTCGATCTCCTGGGAGAGGCGCTGCAACACTTCCAGGTCGGGGCCGGATACCTTGATGCCCACAGGGGTTTTGATGCCGGTGGACAGCATGTCGATCCTCGCCTTTATGGGCATGGTCCAGCTGTTGGCCAGGCCGGGCAGCTTCAGCTCGCGGTCCATCTCGTCGATGAGTTCTCGCGTGGTCTTGGTGGGATCGGGCCACTCGCGGCGCGGCTTGAGCCGAATCGTGGTTTCGAACATCGCCAGGGGCGCTGGATCCGTGGCCGTCTCCGCACGACCGGCTTTCCCGAAGACCTGCCCGACCTCGGGAAACTCGCGAAGGATACGGTCGGTCTGCTGGAGCAGTTCCCTGGCCTTGGAGATGGAGACTCCGGGAAACGTGGTGGGCATGTAGAGAATGTCCCCCTCATCCAGCGGCGGCATGAATTCCGACCCGAGACGCGAGAACGGCACCCACGTGAGCGCCAGCAGCAAGCCGGCCATCACCACCGTCGCCCAGCGCCAGCGCATGGCCAAACCCAGCAGCGGCGTGTGGAGACGGTGCAGCCATCGGTTGATGGGGTTGGATTCCTCCGGCCGAATACGCCCTCTGACCAGATAGCCCATGAGCACGGGTACCAGCGTAATGGCCAGGATCGCTGCGCCCGCCATCGCGTAGGTCGCCGTGAAAGCCAGCGGGCTGAATAACCGCCCTTCCTGGGCCTGCATCGAGAATACCGGCAGAAAGGCCACGGTGATCACGAGCAGCGAGAAGAACAGGGCCGGACCAACCTCGCGAGCCGCTGCGCCCACGGCTTGCCATCGCTCGGCCGATGAGAGCTCGGCACCCTTGCGCTCGGCGTCGCGGGCCATGTGTTTGTGCGCGTTCTCAACCATGACGATCGCCCCATCCACCATGGCACCGATGGTGATCGCGATCCCTCCAAGGGACATGATGTTGGCGTTCAGGCCATGCCAGCGCATCAGCAGGAAAGCAATGAGCACGCCCAGCGGGAGGATCAAGACGGCCACCATCGCCGACCTTGCATGGGCCAGAAAGACGATCACCACCAAGCTGACGATGACGATCTCGATGAGCAGCGACCGGCTGAGGGTATCCACCGCCCGATCGATAAGATCCCCGCGGTCATAGACCGTCACGATCTCCACACCTTCCGGGAGACCGGCCCTGAGCTCATCGAGCCGTTGGCGCACGCCTTCGATGGTGGCGCGCGCATTTTCCCCATAACGCATCACCACGATGCCGCCCACCACTTCGCCGTCTCCATCCAGATCCACCAGCCCACGCCTGAGCTCGGGCCCTATCTGAATCCGCGCCACATCCCCAAGGCGGATGGGCGTACCGCCCGGATCCGCGGCCACCGGTATCGACCCGAGGTCCTCCAGAGATCGAATGTAGCCCAGGCCCCGCACCATGTACTCGGTCTCGGAGATTTCCAATAGCCGCCCGCCCACATCGTTGTTCGAACGTTGAATGGCCTGCTTGATTTTCGACAGCGGGATACCAAGGGCCATGAGCGCGTTGGGGTCCACCTCCACCTGGTACTGCTTGACAAACCCGCCAACGGAAGCAACCTCCGCAACGCCAGGCACGGTCTGCAGCGGATAGCGCAGATACCAGTCCTGAAGAGACCTGAGCTGCGCCAGATCGTGGCGGCCGGACCGATCCACCAGGGCGTACTCGTATATCCAGCCCACGCCCGTCGCATCAGGGCCAAGCGCGGGGTTGACGCCGGCCGGCAGGCGGCCGCTGACGTAGTTGAGCGACTCCAGAACTCTGGATCTCGCCCAGTACATGTCGGTGCCGTCTTCGAATATCACGTAGACGAAAGACAAGCCGAAGAAAGAGTATCCGCGGACCACGCGGGCCTTGGGAACGGCGAGCATCGCTGTGGTGAGCGGGTAGGTCACCTGATCTTCCACGACCTGGGGCGCCTGTCCGGGATAGTCGGTAAACACGATCACCTGCACGTCGGACAGGTCGGGAATGGCATCCACGGGCACGGTGAGGTAGGCCCATGTACCCGCACCGGCGAGGATGAGCGCTCCGAGCAGAACTATTAAACGCTCGCCGATCGCCCCATCGATGATGCGCGCGATCACGGCGACGCTCCACGGTCATGCCCGCCGTGGTGATGGTCGTGATCGCCGACTCCGTCGGGCGACGACGCTTCATCACCCGGGCGCGCCATCATCTTCGCAGCAGCCTCGCGGAGCTTGGATTCCGAATCGATCAGAAACTGGCCGGACGTGACCACTTCCTCGCCCTCGGCAAGCCCTTCGAGAACACTGACTCGACCCTCGGACTCCACCCCGAGCTCGACCACCCGCGGCTCAAAGCGGCCGGGCGCACGCACGACGAACACCTGATTGGTCAGACCCGAGCGGACGACCGCCTCCGCGGGAATGACCAGCGCGTTGGGCTCCGTCGACGTACGGATGAGCACGTCGGCGAACATCTCCGGTCTCAGAAGCCGGTCCGGGTTGTCGAAAACCAGGCGCGCCTTGACCGTTCGGGTCTTCGCTTCCGCATAGGGGTATATGTAGTCCAGCAACCCCCCGAATGTCTCTCCCGGCAGCGCTCCCAGCGTCATCTCGACCGCATCGCCCACCCGAACCCAGGGCAGATCGTGCTCGAACACGTCGGCGTAAACCCACACCCGGGAGAGATCGGCAATCACGTAGAGCTCGGTCATGGGCGTCACGTGCTGACCCTGGCGGGCCCCGATCTTCAGGACCACGCCTTCAGCAGGCGAGTGAATGTGCAGCGACTTCTGCGGGACGCGGGATTTTTCCAGCTCGACGATCTGATGCTCCGGCACGTCCAGCAGCTCGAGCCGGGCACGGGAACTCGCGACGAGATCGGCCGCGCCGCGACTGATGTCGGGAATGGGGCTGTCGTTGAGCGACTCGTAGTTCCTGAGCGCAAGCACGTATTCCTGCTGGCTGGCCACCAGGCGCGGCGAGTACACGCTCAACAGCATGGTGTCCTCACTGACCTGAGCACCGGTGGTGTCCACGTACATTTCCTCGACCCAACCTTCGACCTTGGGGTGCAGCCTGGCAATACTCCGCTCGTCGAAGTCGATACGGCCTAACGCGCGCACGGTGTGGCTGAGCGCGGCGCGCTGAGCGCGAGCCGTTCTGACGCCGATGTTCTGCACGACGATGGGATCGATGGAAACCGTCCCCGCCGGGCCGGCAGCCTCCTCGTCCGCGTAAACCGGGATGTAGTCCATACCCATGGAGTCTTTCGCCGGGACCGCAGAGGTGACGGACGGGTTCATGGGGTTACGATAGAAGATGGGTTCTCGCGCCCTCCCCTCCGGCTCCAGCGGTGCCGTTTCGCTCGGTTTGCCCGCCGACAGCTCCGCGAAGAAGTAGCCCGCGCCCACCCCGCCGGCGAGCGCCACAATCATCAGCAGCAGAAATTTCTTACCCACCTCGCACCTCCTCGCCCACCGCGGCGCTCAACCGCGCGACGGCCTGATTCGCCAGAGTGACCGCTTTCCAGTACAGCGTTTCGTAGTTGTAGAGCGTGACCTGGCTGCGCACGAGATTCAGAAAATCGACCTCGCCGACCTGATAACCGGCCAGCATCGACTGCACCGTCTGGCGCGCCTGAGGAATGATTCCCGAGTCGAGCAGCACCAGCTGCTCGCGGGCGCGCCGGTAGTCGGCGACCGCTTGGGAAATCTCCGCCCGCATGGCATTGACCTCGTCCTGCAGCGCGTAGCGGTGTCGATCCATCTCGCTGCGGCGCTGGCTGACTGCCTGAGCGCGCTTCCGGCTCTGGTAGATGGGCAGATTGACGCTCACCCTGAGGGTCAACAGATCCGTTCTGTCGCCACCCCCAGGCATCGGGTTCTCGCCGGATCGAGCGCCGTACGCCGCGCCCACGGTGAAATCGGGATAGTAATCTTTGCGCGCAAGCTCGAGCCTGGATTCCGCCGCGTCGATCTCGCTGCGCAGGCGCTTGAGCAGCGGACGCGATTCCGCCCCGCGCTGGTACAGCTCCTGCTGCGCGACGAGATCCGGAAAGACGCCGACGGGCGTCCTGGGCAGCTCGATGGGTTGGTTGGCCGGCTGGTCCAGCAGACGGTTCAGCCTGGCAGCTTCCACGTCGCGGGCGCCATTGAGCTGGATCGCCTGGTCGAGCAGCTTTGAAAGTTCCAGCTGCGCCAGCAGGACATCCTGCTGCAGCCCACCGCCCACCTCGTAGCGGGTCTTGGCAATCTGGACAAACTGGCGCAGCAGTTCCTGGTTCCGCTGAACGATCTCCTGGGCGCGATCGAGATAGTGCAGGGTCCACCAGTTGAAGGACACGTCCCTGATCAGCCGCAGCCGGGTCTCGGCTACGCTGCTGCGAGCGGCCTCCGCCTCGTGGCTGGAAGCCGCTTCGCGCAGCGCCCGTTTGCCTGGAAACGGTATGGTCTGGCTGATCCCCACCTGCAGCTGGGTCATGGGCTCCTGGCCCACGTGGAAAGTGTCCGTGGGGAAGTTCACGGCACCGAAGCTCAGCACCGGATCAGGGAGAGTTCCCACCTGGGAGGGTATCGCAGCCATCGCTTCATAGCGCGACTGAATACCCGCCAGGTTCGGGTTCGTGCGCACCGCTCTCTCCAGGGCCAGCTCCAGCGTCAAACCCGTCCGGAGCAGATCGCCGCCGTCCTCGGAGCCTTGGGCAACACCCGCAACCGCCAGGGACGCGACCAGCCACGTCCTCATCATTCGTCGTTTCATCCGCCACACCCTCGTTCAGTTCACTGATGACCGAGAAATGAGCGGCACCATGCCGACTCCCAGAAGACCGCAACGGGCCATGGGAACTGGGGCGCCAGCAGCGCCGCTCGATCAGCAGTCGAGGATTGGAGGACGGAATAAGGACGTGGGAGGCGCGCGGACGTGACCGCTCAGCCAGTCGGTGACGAACCGTTTCGGACCGGATCGCAGTGGCGCTTCCAGAGCACTCCCGGCGAGAAAGGACGTCGATCCCGAGGCGGCACACTCCTGGAGACACTCGTCGCAGCAATCACAGTCCGCGGCCCCGTCTTCGACGGACACCTCCCCATGGTCGCCATGATGCTCATCGTAACCGGCGTGCTCGGGACCATGACCCACATGATGCCCGGCTGCACGCGCAGGTGCTTCGCCGGCCCCCTCGCAGGAACCAGCCAACGCCGTGAGCGGCGTCGTCAGCATAAGCGCTACCAGCAGATGCGCAACAAGGGCATTCACGAGGCTCATGAGCGAAGGCTATCGCGAGATCCCCCGCTCCACAACGCCTACACCGTGCCGTTGCCAACTGGTTCCTCTGATTGAGCAAGAGGATGGTCAAAACACCTGCCCGAGGCCCCGTCGCAACCGGTCGTGGTGTAACATCTCCGGCCACCCGATCTGCCTGGCCATGCCCGCCATGACCACCGAACAGCTTCTGCGCTTTGCGACCTACGCATCCGTGGCTACAGCCACGGTGCTCATCGCGGCGAAACTGACCGCCTGGTTCGCCACCGATTCGGTGAGCGTCCTGGCCTCACTGGTCGATTCGGTCATGGACGTGGGAGCATCGCTGATCAATCTGTTTGCCGTGCGCTACTCGCTCATGCCCGCCGACCAGGAACACCGCTTCGGGCATGGCAAAGCCGAGGCGCTGGCCGGTCTGGGTCAGGCGACCTTCATCGCCGGCTCCGCCATATTCCTGATACTGCACGCAGTAGACCGACTAATGGATCCCGTCACGATCGAGCACGTCGCGGCAGGCTCGGCGGTGATGGGATTCGCCATCGTCATGACGCTGGTGCTGCTGACGATTCAGCGGCACGTAATCCGCCGCACCGGTTCGACTGCCATACGCGCGGATGCGCTGCACTACGCAACGGACCTGGCCACCAACGCGGCCACCCTGCTCGCGCTGTTGCTGGCGGCCTACGGTTTCTCAGGGTTGGATCCGCTGTTCGGCCTGGCCATCGCAGCCTACATCCTTTACTCCGCCAGCCGCATCGGTCGAGACGCCGTCAGCCTGCTGATGGACCGGGAGCTGCCCCAAGCCGAGCGCGAGGAAATCAAGCGAGTCGTGGACGGCACGCCTGGGGTGCTGGGCGTTCACGGGCTGCGCACCTGGCAGTCCGGACAGCGCAAGGTCATCCAGATGCACCTGGAGCTGGACCCGGACCTCCCGCTCAGAGAGGCTCACCGCATCGCCGTGGAGGTGGAGCGACGCCTGCTCGAACACGAGCCGGAGGCTGACATCACCATCCATCAGGATCCGGCGGGACAGCCATCCCACGTTGCTCACAACCCTGGCGACGCGTTCAGTTGACTCATCCAATGGGGTCAGCGGGGCGATTTGTCAGTCGACCGCGTTTCGGGCTAACGTTCGTCGCCATGAGCACCCGGATTCTAATGCTCTCCATGCTGCTGCTCGCCGGCTGCGCGTCGGCGCCCGAGGCCGAGCAGGCCCAGCAGCAGCGGGAGGAAGACATTGCCACGATTCTGAACGAACCCCTCGACCCGTCGGAGTACGGTGAGGCCAAACGCTGCCTGGCGGGCCACGAGTACCGCGACTTCGCCATCATCGACGACCGCCGCATCGTGTTCAAAGGTCCTGGAAACAGCCTGTGGCTGAACGAGCTTCGGGCTCGCTGCCCCGACTTGCGGCGGGCCGATACGCTGGCCTTTCGATCTCATACCATGAGCGAGCGGATCTGCGAGCTCGACAGCTTCGTAGCGTCGGACTGGATGGACAGCCTGTCGCGCCGCTCGCCCGGGATGCGCTGCACGCTCGGTTCTTTCCAGCCCATCAGCGAGCCTCAGCTGCAGGCCCTTCGCGATCTGTCCAAGCGCTGACTCAGGGTGTGATCACCGTGCCGGCGGATTCGTCTCCGCCCGCAAACGCGGCGAGGCTCTCCAGATCACAGATTCCCGCGGACCGGCCCGATGAGCTGACGAACTCCACGGCGCTGGCGAGCTTCGGAGCCATGGACCCCGGCGCGACGGCGTCCGAAGCCAGCAGCTGCTCCGCGTCGGCAACGCTCAGCCGATCGATCCGTTCACCCTGGCGTTCCGGGTCCGGGTGAACGCCGGACACGTCGGTGGCAAAGACGAGACTCTGGGCGTGCAGGCCAACGGCAAACAGGCTGGCAACCCAATCTTTGTCCACCACGCAGTTCAGCGGGTTACCCTCTTCGTCCAAGGGCACCCCGCCGCCGCCGCCGGCCACGACGTGGCTCGATTTCAGCAGCTGCGCTACGGCCTTGATCTCGACGACGCGAGCCGGTTTCGGCGAGGGCACGACTAGCCGCCACCCCGACCCCGCAGGCACCGATGCCGCTTTCTGAGGGCGTTCGGCGAGAATCGGGCCAATGGGCTTGACCGGCGCGCCGAGCGGCTCGGAGACGACCACCCGTGTCAGCACGCCTACCACAGGCTCCGGCGCAAGCTCCCTGGCGATCAGATATCCCAGCTCGCCCTGGGTCTGGGCCACGTGGATGTCGAGGTTGCCGGGCTCGGGGTCGGTCCGCAGCAGGCGCCCGACCTGAGGCCCGTTCCCATGAACGATCAGCAGTCGGCGACCCAGGCCGGCCAGATCGCGCAGCGTCCGGGCGGTCTGCGCCACGATCCGGCGCTCATCGGCGTATCCTTCGCCGCCCCGCCCGGGCGGCGACAGGGCATTGCCGCCCAGCGCGACGATCAGCAGCGGCTGGGAATCAGATACGCTCATCGAGAAAGTCTTTGACGTGGTCCATCAATCCGGGCGATCCGGCATCGACGTACGAATACCGGGCCCGCAACACGGGGATGTCCGTCTCCAGCGCCCGGGCGAGATCGATGGGCGTTCCCGCCACGACGTAGTCCGCGCCTGATCGTGCGACCGTCTCGCGCAGCTCGTCTAGCTGCGCGGGTCCGTACCCCATGGCCGGGAGAATGGGGCCTATGTGCGGATATCTGTCATAGAGCGCGGCGATCGAACCCGCAGCGCACGTTCGCGGATCGATGATCCGGGCGACCGGAAGTTCATGCACCGCCCGATAGCCGGCCCCGGTGGGCATGCCACCGTGGGTGATGGTCGGACCGTCCTCCACGACGAGCACCCGGGCACCGGTCAGCCTTTCCGGCTCGTCCAGGACCACCGGAGACGCCGCGAGCACCCGCGGCACACCCGGCACGATTCGGTCCAGCCCCGCGCTCACCTGATCCAGCTGATCCGCGCTCGCGCTGCGGACCTTGTTCACCACCACCAGATCGGCCGTTCGCAGCACCGCGGCACCGGGGTAGTGGGTGTCCAGCTGCTCAGGACGCAGCGCGTCGACAACGACGATGTGAAAATCGGGGCGAATGAACGAAAAGTCGTTGTTGCCCCCGTCCCAGACGAGCACGTCAACGCCCTGTTCGGCCTGCTCCAGAACGGCTCCGTAGTCTGCCCCCGCATACACGACCCCACCGGCAGCCACGTGGGGCTCGTACTCTTCCCGCTCTTCCAGGGTGCAGCCGGCCGCGTCCATGTCCGCCATGGAGGCAAACCGCTGCACCCGTTGGGCCGCGATGTCGCCGTAGGGCATGGGATGACGCATCACGGCGACGCGCCTGCCGCCCCTGACGAGCTCACTCGACACGAAGCGGGCCGTCTGAGATTTACCGCAACCGGTGCGCACGGCACACACGGCGATGACGGGAACGCCCGCCTTGAGCATCGTTGCGTCTGGCCCGAGAAGTTCGAACCCGGCACCCGTGGCCAGAACCCGCGAGGCCACTTCCATGACCGCGGCGTAGCTCACGTCGCTGTAGGCAAAGATCACCTCGCTCACCGATTGCTGCCGGCAGACGGACTCGAGCTCAGCCTCCGGAATGATGGGTATGCCCTCGGGATACCGCGAACCCGCGAGCTCGGCCGGGTAGCGGCGCCTGTCGATGCCCGGAATCTGGGCAGCCGTGAAGGCCACGACCTGCACCTGGGGATCATCGCGAAACGCGACGTTGAAGTTGTGAAAATCACGCCCGGCGGCTCCGCAGATGACCACCCGGCGGCGCTCCTGGCTCACTTCAGTCGAGCCTCAACAGCGAGCAGGGCACCCGGTCCACGATATTCATGAGCAATGCCCGCCAATCGAGTTTCTCGGTGGGCGGGAGGACCAGCAGCCTGGCATCCTCCTGGTCGCAGAGCGCGGCGACGGCATCCTCCGACCAGGCGTCCAGATGAACGACCCGATCGGCCGGTGATCGCTCCACGCTCTGGGCGCCGGGCGGGACGGCAAGCACGAGTTCTATGTTCTCGGCATCCGCAATCCGACGGGCTACGTTCAGCGGCCGCTCGCAATCGGTCGGCGTGGACTCGCAGAGCACGACCACGCTTGCGCCGGACGCCCAAGGCTCGTTGACGAACAGGATGTTGCCATGCTTTTTAACCAGCGATTCGAAATGAGCGCCGCGCCGCGAGCGCAGTCCAGACGCCCGCAGTGCCCGGCTCACGACGACGATGTCGGAGGTCAATGCTGCCTCCGCCACGGCGTCCACGGCCCGCCCGCGGGCGATGCGGAACGAGTGCTTGACCTTGAGCCCCCGGGCAGAAGCCTCGAAGACCTCCCGGGCCCGCCGGGCCTGGCCGGCCACCTGTTCCTGTATCTGCTCGACGGACACGGTCTTTACCTCGCCCGTGTTCACCGACACCTCGGTGAGCCCCGGCAGCCGGGCAGCGCGCAGGAGGTCCTCGTCCTCCACGAACAGCCCGAGCATCTCGAGCTCGCCGTCTCCGGCCAGCCGCACCACCGCCTTCATCGCGTCGGCGTCCAGACGGTCGCATTCCAGGGTGAGCAGCACCCTGGTAACCCGCTCAGTCATCGCCGGCATCCTTCCCCATGCCCCTCTCCCCGCCTTCCGCGCCTTCCGCCGCGCCGGCTTCCGCAGCGGCGCGACGCCAGATCCGATGCCATTGCGTGAGGCGGTCCCGCACGGCGGCATCGATGGTTTCGACGTCGGCGAGCGTCTCGCCGTCCGCGGCAAACAGCCTCTGCATGGCATCGTCTACAGTGCGCATGGAGTAAACGTGGAACTTCCCTTCACGAACGGCATCCACCACGTCCTCCCGCAGCATCAGGTGGTCACAGTTCGACACGGGGATGATGACCCCCTGGTCACCGCTCAAGCCCTGCTCGACGCAGATGTCGAAAAATCCCTCGATCTTCTCGTTGACGCCGCCGATCGCCTGGGCGACGCCATGCTGGTCCATGGACCCCGTGATCGCCAGGCACTGCCTTATCGGGCGCTCGCTGATCGCGGAGATCAGCGCGCAGACCTCGGCAATGGACGCGCTGTCGCCTTCCACCCCGCCGTAAGACTGCTCGAACACCAGGCTGGCGTGCAGAGACAGCGGCATCTCACGCGCGTACCGGGAGCCGAGAAAGGACGAGACGATCATAACCGCCTTGGAATGGATGTTGCCCCCAAGCTTGGATTCACGCTCGATGTCGATCAGCTCGCCCCGGCCAAGCCGGGCGGTCGCCGTGATCCGCATGGGCTGGCCGAAGCTCAGCTGACCGAGATTGACCACCGACAGGCCGTTGATCTGGCCGACGCGGGAACCGGACGACTCGACCAGGATCACCCCGCGCGCCACGTTCTCCCGCACCAGCTCGCGAAACCGGTCGAGGCGGTAGATGCGCTGCTCCACCGCTTTGGAGACATGCTCCCGGTCGATGGCGGTCGCGTCCGTCTGACCAGCGATGTAGTCCGCTTCGCTCAGAAGATCGCGCACGTCGGCGATGTGCGTGGAGAGACGCTCACGGTCTTCGACCATCCGCCCGCTGTGCTCCAGGACCCGCGCCACGGCACCGGCCGTGAGGTGCTTGAGACCCGTCTGCTTGACGATCTGAGCGATCATGCCGAAGTAGGCGTCCACGTTCTCGGGCGACCAGTCCACGTGATCGTCGAAATCGGCCACCACCTTGAACAGCTCTTCGAAGTCCGGATCGTAAGCGCGCAGCAGGTGGTAGAGGCGGCGCGATCCGAGCAGAACGATCTTCACGTCCAGAGGGATCGGATCCGGCTCCAACGAGATGGAATAGGTCAGGCTCATCAGCTGGCTCACCGATTCGATCCGTACAGAGCGGTCGGCCAGCGCTCGCTTGAGCGCTTCCCAGGCGAACGGCTTCTGGATCACGCGTTCGGCATCCAGCAGCAGGTAGCCCCCGTTGGCCCGGTGGAGCGCGCCCGGGCGGATCAGGTTGAAATCCGTCACCGGCGTCCCGAGCTCCATCCGGTGCTCGAGCTTGCCCACGAGGTTGTCGAGGCTCGGATTGCTCTCGTAGAGCACCGGCACGCCGTCCGCCTCGGAGCCGTCGACGATCAGGTTGACGTTGAACCTCTCCAGGAAGCGCTCCGGATCGACTCCCGGCATCATCGGCGTCTGCGGCCCTCGCTCCAGAGCGACGATCTTGTCCACGTTCGCAAGCAGCTCATTCTGCACCCGAGCGAGATATCGCATCACCTCTTCGTAAACCTGGTAGCGCTGGCGGACTCTGGCGAGCAGCACCGTGATGACCTGCTCGGCCGTCTTCTCCACGAGCTCACGCTGCTGCCGGACGAGCTCCTGCTGAAACTGGGGATAATCGCGAAGGCGCGTGATCAGTCGGTCCGTCATTGATTCGATGGCCTTCTGGATGCGCTGACGCTCGCCTTCGTCGAGCGCCATGAAGGCATCCTCTTCCATCACCTTGCCGTCACTCACGGGGGCAAAGATGAAGCCGTTCGGCGAGGGCAGCATGGCGAGTTCCAGCTCCCGCGCCTCGGCTTCAAGGGCAGCGGCGTCGCTGCTCTGACGCTGCTGCAGAGAGCTTGCCAGCTGCTGGCTCTTCTGACGGTACTCGTCGGACACCAGCGCAGCCGGCACCATGGTCCGCACGCTGCTGATGAACTTCTGGACGTGGTGCCGGAAACGGCGCCCCACACCAGCCGGCAGACGCAGGCTGATCGGTCGCGCGGGGTCTTCGAAGTTTTGCAGGTAGCACCAGTCGTCGGGAGCGTCCTGGCCGCCGGCAAGCTCCTTCAACCGCGCAAGGATCAGCGCCCTCTTGTCGGTCTGCGCCGGCCCGAGGGCGTACACGTTGTAGCCGGGAAACTTGATCCCGACGCCGAAGTCGACGGCCTCCCGGGCCCGGGTCTGAGCCACCGGGCCCTCCAACGCCACGACGTCCGCCGTGGTCGCAAAGGGGAATCCGGTTTCGTCCACACGGCGAAGCAGCTGCTCGGGATTGAGTTCGTTTGCCATGCCGCCTTTCTAGCCTCCCCTCCCGGCACCCGCTATCGTGGATTGCCGCAGTATCAGATGCGCCGCCCCAGCTCGGCCGCCCCATGAATGGCGGACATGATGCTGCTGCGCGCCCGCACGTCGCCAATGAGGTGAGGCGTGTGGCCCTGGGCCGTGAGCGCCTCGGCGATTTCTCTGTTGGGTGCGTTGAAAGACACCAGGATCACCGTGCGCGCCGCGATGCGTCGGCTGCGCTCGGTGTAAAGCACCCCCACTTCCACCTCCTGGGGGTTGATCGAGCGCAGATAGTGCCCGCCGACGAAATCGAAATCACCGGACATCAATCTCTCCCGGGCCGCGCCAACGGTAACGGGCGGGTAAGGGAGGGTCTCGCCGATGGCGTTCAGGCGCGAAACCATGGTCACCGGCACGCCGGCGCCGAGCAGCACGTCGGCCACCGAGATCGCCTCAAACGAGCCGGTGTCGTCGAACACCACCGCCGGCCCCTCGATGTGGGTGATGTCGCCAAAGCCGAGCAGGTCCCAGGAGGAGTAGACGTGGGGCAGGTCGTAGCCGGGCACCGAGGCTGCGGGAGTGGACACCTGAAACCCGTCCGCGCGGGGCGTCGTTCCGGTTGCGATCACCACCTCGTCCGGAGCCCGCTCGGCAATCATGTCAGGCTCCACCATGGAGTTGAGATGCACGGTCACGCCGAGCCCGTCGATCTCCTCCGCCAGCCAGCTCGTGATGGCGCCGAGGTCCGCCCGGTGAGGCGCTGAAGCCGCCATGGTCACCTGCCCGCCGAGCACCTTCATGGCTTCGTGAAGCTCCACCTCGTGACCGCGCATGGCAGCCGTGCGCGCGAACTCGAGGCCGGCCGGCCCGCCGCCGACCACCATGATGCGTTTGGGTGCCGCGGCCTTGGTCTCGGGATCGTGGGTCACTTTGGCCTCGCGGGCCGCGGCTATGTTCACCACGCAGCTGATGCGTCCGGCGGTCATGAGCTGGCCGACGCATCCCATGTTCGACCCGATGCACGGCCGGATCTTGTGCTCGTCCCGGCGGCGCGCCTTGTTAACCAGCTCCGGATCGGCGATCAGCGCCCGGACCATGGAAACCATGTCGGCCGCGCCCGTGTCGACGATGTGGCTGGCATGGTCGAGGGTCATGATGCGCCCGACCACGATGGTCGGCTTCGAAACCACCCTCGTGATCGGCTCGTTAGAGGGCATCTCCACCCCGAGGGGGTCGTCGGAGGGCGCGATGAGCTTGTGGAACCGCCAGTAGGCCCCCATGTGGAGCGAGACGTAGTCGACAAGCGGATCAACGCGCTGGGCAATCTCCGCGTTCATCTCCGGCGTCAGGCCGCCGGGGACGTAGTCGTGATTCGGCAGGCGCACGCCCACGGCGAAGGCCGCGTCCCCAAGCTCGCTGCGGATGGCTTCGATGACCTCGAGCATGAAACGCATGCGGTTTTCCAGAGACCCGCCGTAGTCGTCCGTGCGCTGGTTGAGCGCCGGCGAGAGGAACTCGTGAATCAGGTAACCGCTCGAGGCGTGCACGTCGACGCCGTCCAGCCCGCACTCGCAGCAGCGCTTCGCTGCGGCGGCGAAGCTGGCCACCACGTCGTCGATCATGGTCTTCGTCATGGCGATGGGCACGACGCCGGCGAGGGGGTTGGGAATGGCGCTGGCGGACCAGGCCTCCGCGTTGCCCATGCCGCCGGCCGCGCCGGGATGGTAGACCTGCAGAAACATCTTCATCCCGTGAGGGGCCATGCGCTCGGCGATCTGCTCGAGCAGCGGGCGGCAACTGTCCGAGAAGATCGGTATGCCCGAAGGTGCCCCGGGGTGAACGCCCGTTGCCTGGATGGTCGACATGCCGACGCCGCCGCGCGCGCGCGCCTCGTGATAGGCGATCAGATCTTCTCCGAGCAGCCCGGTTCCGTGGGGCGAGCGGACGATCCGGTTCGGTATCCTCACGGGGCCGACCTCGATGGGCTCGAACAGGTTGTCGTAAAGCGCCATGGCGTATTCCTCCCTCTGCAACCCTGGACTCTAGCCCGGCTTGGCTCAAACAGGAACCGCAGGAACGGGCAAAAACGTGCCTCTCGTCCACGACTCCGTCGCACCCGTTACGGACAATGCACGAATCGGCCCAATGAGGATTTCTCAGTGGAGCGGTTGGTGCGGGCACTGTTCCTGCTATCGATCAGTCTGATGTCCATTTCCTGCTGGCAGCGAGACGACCTCGTCCCGGACATGGCGATCCTTCCAGAACTCGGCAATGCGCCGGTTCAGGACCCGGCGCACACGGAGGCGTTCGAAGTCCAGCTGAACGACGTCGTCTACCAGGTGGAGCCCCAGTACGACTACGACCTCCACGGGCTGGTGGTTTCCTATCGGCATCACGACGGCGACCGCATGCTCCACCGTCGCTGGAACGATCATCTCAACGTCGCCGATCTGTGCGTGGTTTGGGGTGCGAACGCCGCGCAGCTCGACCTGAACGAGTTCGAGTTCAGGAACGGCCAGTTCACGTGCTTTTTCAAAACCAGGGATCAGGCCGCCTGGCGCGCGTTTGAAAAGGCTGGGCTGTCCAACAACCACCTGCTAACCGAGGACCCCTACCTTCGGGACATGATCGAACGGGTAAGGATCGGCGACCAGATCCGCATCCGGGGATGGCTTGCGAGCTACGGCAACGAGTACGGTTTCTCACGGGGAACGAGCACGACGCGTACGGACACCGGCAACGGCGCGTGCGAGACCATCTACGTTCGGGATTTCGCGATTCTGGCGTCGATGGAAAACGGCTGGCGCACCGTTTTCGATGGCAGTGCTCTGCTGGCCGTCACCCTGGGGCTGCTGTGGACGGTGGGCGTCATGGGCGGGCGCTTCGAGCACCGATCCGAATACTGACCGGGTAGAACCGACTGTGATAAGGACGGCTGACGCCTGAAAGCGTCTCGAGGGGGCTCAGCGGGCCGCCGAAGTCGGCGCCTGCATCTCCTCGTTCGCCGGTTGGCAGTAGAGCTCGTAGAGCAGCGAGATCACCGCTGCGACTTCCGGGCCGGCGAGCGAGTAGTAGACCGTCTGCGCCTCGCGCCTGCTGCTCACCACGCCCTCGTGGCGCATGCGGGCAAGATGCTGGGACAGCGGCGACTGATTGATGCCGATCTTCTCGCTGAGCTCGCCCACGGAGCATTCGCCTTCCTTGAGCTGGCAGAGAATCATGAGCCGGTGCGGGTGCCCGAGCAGCTTCATCAGGTCGGCCGCCCGGCCGGCGTTTTCCTGCATGACTTCGAGTTCCATCAACGAATACTCCGATGGCGGGCCGCCGTTTTTCGACCCTCCAAATCCAGCCGATATTTCGGCTTGCCTTTACTTAAGAAATTTATAATATACTAACTCTTCGCATCGCGCGACGGAAAATATACGCGGAGGGAGCGTGCGTCAACGTCAGCTGGATCAGATCGTGAAGTCCGTTGCCGAGTCCGGCGACAAGCTGCCACGGGAGGAGCGAAGACGCTTCCTGCGGCAGGGTTTGAGCCTCGCCGGAGCCACGGCGGCTGCGAGCTTCGCCGGCGGGGCGCTCGCGGATTCGGGCAACCTTCCTCCAAACGTCCCGTCATGGACCCGGCGGCTGGGTCCGGGCGTTCTGACCAACCCCTACGGCCAACCCTCCCCCTTCGAATCCCACGTCCAGCGGCGCACCGTGGACTGGCTGACGGCGGACCGAATCGCCGCCATCAGCTTCACGCCTCTGGGCGATCTCAACGGCATCATCACGCCGAGCGGCGTGGTGTTCGAGCGCTATCACGCCGGCGCGCCGGCCATCGACCCGAACCAGCACCGGTTGATGATCCACGGCATGGTCAAGCGCCCGATCATTCTGACCATGGATGATCTGATGCGCTTCCCGTCGGTGAGCATGATCCGGTTTCTCGAATGTCCCGCCAACGGAGGCATGGAGTGGCGAGGCGCCCAGATGGACCGGCTGCAGTTCAGCCACGGCATGCTCGCCTGCTGCGAGTGGACGGGCGTGCTGCTCTCCACCCTGCTCGAGGAGGTCGGGCTGGAGGCCGACGCCAGCTGGATCCTGGCCGAAGGCGCGGACGGCGCCCACATGAGCCGCAGCATCCCCATGGAGAAGGCGCTGGACGATGCGCTCATCGTGTACGCCCAGAACGGCGAGGCCCTGCGGCCGGAGCAGGGATATCCGGTGCGCCTGCTGAATCCGGGATGGGAGGGCAACACCTCGATCAAGTGGCTTCGACGGCTCGAGGTCGGCGACAAACCGTGGCATCACCGCGAAGAGACCTCCAAGTACACCGACCTGATGGCAGACGGCACCGCACGCGAGTTCACCTTCGTCCAGGAGTGCAACTCCGTCGTGACCCATCCCTGCCCCGAAAGGCCCCTCAAGGGCAAAGGAAAGTATTTCATCGAAGGGCTCGCCTGGTCCGGCCGCGGCAAGATCAGGCACGTGGACGTCTCGGTGGATGGAGGCGTGACCTGGCGGGAAGCGCGCTTCACCAGCCAGGTGCTGCCAAGGGCGCTGACGCGATTCGGCCTGGAGTGGGACTGGGACGGCTCGCCCGCACTGATCCAGAGCCGCGCCGTCGACGAGACCGGCTATGTTCAGCCCACCTACGGGCAGCTCAAGGCCGTGCGCGGCACCAACTCCATCTATCACAAGAACGCCATTCACACCTGGCGGCTGGAACCCAACGGGACGGTGAGCAATGTACAGATTTCTTAGTGCCGCGCTCGTCGTCCTCGCCGCTGGCTGCGGTGCCCCCCAGGAGGCGGCCGAACCATCCAAGCCGACGTACGACGACAGCCGCGTCGGCCACTTCGGCTACGGCAAGCCGGCGAGCGCCGAGGAAATCGCGGGGTGGGACATCGACATCAGACCGGACGGCCTGGGACTTCCCCAGGGGAGCGGATCCGTCGAGGACGGCGAGTGGCTCTACGAGGCGCAGTGCGCCGAGTGCCACGGATCCTTCGGCGAAGGGGTCGGGCGCTTCCCCGTGCTGTCTGGCGGAAAGGGCTCGCTGACAGACCCGCGGCCCAGCAAAACCGTTGGCAGCTACTGGCCCTACACCAGCACCCTGTACGACTACATCCGCCGCACCATGCCCTTCACGCAGCCGGAGTCCCTGACGGCCGACGAGACGTACGCGGTGACCGCCTACGTCCTGTACCTGAATGATCTGGTCGAAGACGACTTCGTGCTCACCCACGAAAATCTGGCCTCCGTGCGTCTTCCCAACGAGGGCAACTTCGTGCCGGACCCCCGGCCGGACGTGAGCAACACGCGCTGCATGACCGATTGCCGCGACCCCGCGGCCATCAGCGTGCTCTCCGAAGTTCCAACCTACGTGCCGGCCTCCATGACCATGGAGGAGATCGCCGAGGCCGAACCGGCCCATCCGGGCGCGGCGACGTACGATCAGTACTGCAGCATATGTCACGATGTCGGTGTCGCCGGCGCACCCCGCATCGGCGACGCCGCTGCCTGGTCATCGCGCCTCGAGCGCGGCATGGCGGCCCTGGAAATGAACGCCATCAACGGAATCGCATCGGAGGCTGGCGTCATGCCGGCAAAAGGCGGCTTCGCGCACCTGGCGGACGACGAGGTCAATGCAGCGGTGGCCTATATGGTGGAGGGTTCTCAATGATTGCACGAGCCGCGCTGGTCCTGACAACCGCCCTGCTGGTCGTTTTGGCGCCGGACCAGGCCAAGGCCGAGGCCCCCGACGACCTGGAGCGGGGCAAGGCCATCGCATCTGATCGCAATGCCGGCAACTGCCTGTCCTGTCACATGATGGGAGACGGCGAGCTGCCGGGCAACAGCGGCCCGCCCCTGCTGCAGATGCGCCTGAGATTCCCGGACCGGGCCGTGCTGCGAGCGCAGATCTGGGACGCCACCGAGCGCAATCCGGATTCGGTCATGCCGCCCTACGGACGCAACCTGATTCTGACCGAGGAGGAGATCGACCGGGTGGTCGACTACGTTCTCTCACTGTAAAACCACGAGGAAGCTATGGCTTTAAATCGACGCAAATGGATCACGAGCATGGCCACGGCCGGCGCCGCAGTGCTGCTGCCGCTTCGCCTGCTCGCGGATACCGCAGCCGCTTTCAAGGCCGCGGATGCAAACACGGCGCTCAAGCAGCTCTTCGGCGATCTGCCGGTGGAAGAGAGTACCGCCATCGAGTTCAAAATCCCCGACATCGCCGAGAACGGCGCCGTCGTCCCCGTGACGGTATCCACGGACATGCCCGGCGTTCGGAACATCAGCATAGTCGTGGACGAGAACCCCAACCCGTTGTCGGCCAGCTTCAACATATCTCCGGAAGCCTTCGCCGACGTATCCACCCGGGTCAAGATGGGAAACAGCTCCGTCGTTCACGCTTACGTGCGAACCGCGGACAAGGTCTACACGACGAGCAAAGAGGTGAAGGTCACCATCGGCGGCTGCGGCGGCTGAGCGACAAGCGAGGAAACTGACGACATGGCAAATGACGTAAAAATTCGCGGCAAGATCACAGACGGCGTAGCGACCGTAAAATCTCTCATGGTGCACCCGATGGAAACCGGGACGCGCCGGGACGCCGACGGCAACCTGATCCCCGCCCACTACATCGAGAAGGTCGCCGCCTACAAGAACGATCAGGAAGTGCTGACTGCGGACTGGGGAGCTTCCATCTCCAAGAATCCCTTCCTCTCCTTCAGAGTAAAGAACGCGGCGCCCGGGGACGTCATCCGCATCACCTGGGTGGACAACACCGGAGCCACCGGGGCCGGCGAAGCGGTTCTCAAGTGAGCGCGCCTGAACGCCGACGCGGACCGAGGCCCGTCGCTTGGCGGCGGCCCACGGCCATTGCCGTGCTCGCGCTCGTTTCCTGCTCAGGAGCAAGCGCGGATCCGGAGAGCGATCGCATGGCCCTGCGCGACTACTACGCCGGCCGCTTCCCGCAGATCGCGCTGGAAGATCACAGGGACGGTGTTTACGCCATCGACGCCGGCGCGCGCGAGCAGTGGATGGAGATGGAAGAGTTCCCGCCATACGAGTTCGCCGTCGACGAGGGTGCCGAGCTGTTTTCCACGCCCTTCACCAGCGGAGCCGGTTACAGCGACTGCTTCGGTGACGAGGGGGACGTGGCCGGTCAGTTCCCGCATTTCAGCGAGGAGGAAGCGACCGTGGTCACGCTGCCCATGGCCGTAAACGCCTGCCGGGATAGTCACGGGGAGGCACCGCTTGCCTACGAAGGGGCGGAGATGGCCAGGCTCACCGCCTACATCGCCTACGCCTCGAGAGGTCAGCAGATCAACGTGCCTGAGCCTGCCAGCGCGGCGGCGGCAGCCGCCTACCAGGCCGGCAAACGCTTTTACGCCACGCGCAGGGGCCAGCTGAATTTCGCGTGCACGAGCTGCCACGTACAGCTTGCCGGCAACCGGCTGCGGGCGGAGCGGTTGAGCGCGTCGCTGGGCCATGTGACCCACTGGCCCGTCTACCGCTTCAAATGGGAGGACGTCGGCAGCCTCCACAAGCGCTTCCAGGAATGCAACAGCCAGGTGGGTGCGGAACCGTTCGACGAGCAGAGCGAGCCCTACCGGAACCTGGAGTACTTTCTCGCCTACATGAGCAACGGGCTCGAGCTGAACGGACCGGCAACGCGCAAATGATCAACTACCTGAGCAAAATCGGAGTTCTCTCCCTCGTCGGCATTCTGTGTGCCGGCTGCGCGGAGCCTGGGCAGGAATCGGTAGCCGACGCCACAGACGGACCGGCTGCGGTCCAGCGAGCCGAGCCACCTGAGGGTCTGGATCCCGCCGCGCGAGCAACGTGGCTCATCGAGGCCGCCCAGGCGGCCTACGCTGATTCTCAGGCCGCGGGGCACGCGTGGGTGACCGCCAGCCGCGCCCTCGAAGACGCGCGCACGGCGGCCGCCCGGGGCGATTTCGCCAGCGCGGGCGCCCAGGGCGAGAAAGCGCTCCGTCTGGCCGAGGCATCTCTGGCGCAGGCGCGCACCGAAGAAGGCGCCTGGCAGGACCGCTTTCCCAAGCCCCCAGCCCAATGAACCGCCGAGAATTCCTGGAGATCCTCGGCGCGGCGTCAATCACCGCTCAGCTTTCCGGCTGCACGTCGCTTCGCACCGCACGGCCCGACGATTACTACGCGCTCCCGGCCTGGGGCGACGCCCGCCTGCTGCACATCACCGACACCCACGCACAGCTCAATCCCATCTACTTCCGGGAACCCAGCATCAACCTCGGCGTGGGCGCAGCGCGCGGCCAGCTGCCTCACCTGGTGGGTCGCAACCTGCTCGACGTGCTTACTTCGACGAACCCCCGCGACGTTCACGCGTTCACCTGCATCGACTTTTCCGAGGCCGCCGAGCGCTATGGTCGGGTCGGTGGTTTCGCCTACGTGAAGACGCTGATCGACACGCTGCGCGGCGAGTCCGGGGCGCTGCTTCTCGATGGCGGCGACACCTGGCAGGGATCCGGAACGTCGCTTTGGACCCGCGGACGGGACATGGTGGAAGCCTGCAACCTTCTCGGCGTCGACGTGATGACCGGACACTGGGAGTTCACCTACCAGGCCCAGGAAGTGCTCGACAACGCAGATCTGCTCAGCGCCGACTTCGTTTCGCAGAACGTCCGGGCCACGGAGGACTCACTCTTCGAAGGAACCCACGTATTCGATGAGGATACCGGACACGTCTTCCCGCCGTACGTGGTCAAGGAGCTAAACGGCCGCCGGATCGCCATCATCGGCCAGTCGTTCCCCTATACCCCCATCGCCAACCCCCAGCGATTCATCCCGGACTGGACCTTCGGTATTCGGGAATCAGATCTGGCGGAGCTCGTGGCGCAGGTTCGCTCCCGGGAGCGGGTGGATGCAGTGGTCCTGCTCTCCCACAACGGCATGGACGTGGACCTGAAGCTGGCCGGCCGCGTGCCCGGAATCGACTTCATACTCGGTGGCCACACTCACGATGGCGTCCCCGTACCGGCGGTCGTCGCCAACCCGGGTGGAAGAACGGTGGTGACCAACGCCGGGTCGAACGGAAAGTTCGTTGGCGTGCTGGACATCAAGTTCGGCGCGGCCGGCATCGACGGTTACCGCTACCGGCTGCTGCCCGTGTTTGCGAACCTTCTCGAGCCCGACCCCCAGATGCAGGCCCACATCGATCGGGTGCGCGAGCCGTATCTGCAGCGCCTGGAGGAGCCCCTCGCGGTCACCGATTCTCTTTTATACCGACGCGGCAACTTCAACGGCACGTTCGATCAGGTGATCTGCGACGCCCTGCGCCAGGTTCTCGATGCGCAGATCAGCCTTTCCCCGGGTTTTCGGTGGGGAACGTCCGTGCTGCCGGGCCAGACCATCACGATGGAGAACGTGATGGACCAGACCGGGATGACCTATCCGGAGACCTACGTCCGGGAAATGCGCGGAGAAGAGATCCGCGTAATCTTGGAAAGCGTGGCAGACAACCTCTTCAATCCGGATCCCTACTACCAGCAGGGTGGCGACATGGTGCGGGTCGGCGGGCTGCGCTACAGCTGCGCGCCGGACGCGCCGAACGGGGAACGGATCAGGAACCTCGAACTCACCGACGGCACTCCGCTGCAGGCCGGGGCCGCCTACAAAGTGGCCGGCTGGGCCACCGTCGGCGAGCGCTCTCCGGGGCCGCCCGTCTGGGACGTGGTCGCCGATTACCTGCGCGACCAGGGCACCATCCGCATCGACAAGGCCAACGAGCCGACGCTCGAGGGCGTGAAAGACGATCCCGGCATCGCGCGGTACGATTGCTCCTGAGATTCGATCCGTCCTGGGAGACCCATGCAGAGATCCAACCCTATCCCCCAAGCCGGCCTGCTCGCGCTGGCAAGCCTCCTGGCGAGCCTGCCATGGGCTGACGCCCTGGCAGAAGGCATGAACGACGAAAAGCCATTCGCCGAGGCACACGTCATCCTTCAGGTCAGCGACGCGGATCCTTCGCGCCACCAGACGGTGCTGGACATAGCCAACAACCTCACCCGGCACTACGGCGGTCCCGACATGGCGGACATCGAGATCATCGCCTTCAGCTCAGGCGTCAAGATACTTCTGACGACGGACAATCCGCACACGCAGCGGATCGCCAACCTCATGGAGAACGGCGTGCGTTTCTACGTCTGTGGAAACACCCTGGACACCATCGAGCGTCGCGACGGCAAGCGGCCGGTCGTTCTGCCCGGCGTGAGAGAGGTACAGACCGGCGTCGCTTTCATGATCGAAGAGATCGCTAAGGGCTACGTGCCCGTGCACCCTTGAAGGGTCGGGCGGCGCCGCTGTGGCGGCGCCCTTCCGTCACTGCCCGTAGCGGTCCCGCAACCCGAAGAAGGCCAGGGCGATCAGCGCAAGACTGAACGGGATCGCCAGGTAAATCCCGTTGAAACCGAGCACGTCCTCGAGGGTGATGCTGCCGAAATTGGCTCGTTCGATGAGCCCGGACTCCAGGTAAGGAAAGACCAGGGAGAACACGAAAGCGCCCACGAAGGCGCCGAGCAGGGTGAACAGCGCGTCGCGTTTGCCCTCTGACGTGCCCACCACACAGGTACCCGGGCAATACCCGGAGACCGCCCAACCGATCCCGAAGATGATGCCTCCCAGGGCGATCCCCCAGATGTAGGCAGGCTTGATCGACATGTGGGCGAGACCGCCGAGGTCGAGCAGGTAGACGCCCAGCGTGCCGACGCCAATGGCCGTAGCCATGAGCTTGATGATCCACATGTCCTTGAGCAGCAGAGTGCCCAGGATCCGCCGATAGCTGCTGGCACCGCCCATGTAAAGAATCGCGCCGAAAGCACAACCGATGAGGAAACCGATGATCAATGTGTTCATTTGCTGATCCTCCTCAGCGCGCCCGGTAGAGAAACTTGGCCATCAGAATGGCGGAACCGAAGGTCATGACCCCGAAGATGAACGACCCCACCGCCAGCTGCGAGATGCCGGAGATCATGTGGCCGCTGGTGCACCCTCCTGCAAGCCGCGCCCCGAACAACAGCAGCACGCCGCCGAAGAAGGCCGCCGCGTAGCGCTTCGCGTGGGAATCACCGAACCGGGCGACCCACATGGCCGGCATCGAGCCTTTATCCGCTTCCGGCTGGCGATTGCGGAGAACGAGATGAGTGACCGCGCCCCCAACCAGCATGCCCAGGAACAGCATCCAGCCGTAGCCGACGCCCCAATCCGTCTTCTCGCCGTACTTCGCGAGGTACTCGTTGGATTCGGCGAATTGCGGCGCGACTTTGTGCGCTACCATGGCGTCCGTCACGACGAACTGGGTAGAAACACCGAGCGGCTGGACGAGGGCGGTGGCAAGGGTCAGCAGCAGACCCAGCGCGACCCCGGCGACTTTCCAGGAAATGATGTAATCCTTGCTCAACGGAGGAACCTCCACGGTGAACGATGACAGGAACGTACATTATCATTTTCGTATATTAATGAAAACTGATAAAAGGCCCCCTCTTCCGGGGCGGACTCAGGAGTAGACGTTTGCTTTTCGCACTCACCCTGGCGGCCGTGACGAGTCTCCTGTCTCCCGCCGACGACCTCCAGCATACGGCTGCCCGAGCCGAACGGCTCGGCCTGCCGATTCTCCTGTACGTGTCCCGAAGCGACTGCAGTTTCTGCCGGCGCTTCGAGAACGACGTGCTGTTTCCCCTGATCCGCTCGGGCGAGATCGATGGGAAAATTCTCATCCGGGAGCTGGAGTGGGACCGCAGCGCGCCAATCGCCGACTTCACCGGCACACGGATCTCTGCCGCGACGTTGGCTGAAAACTACGATGCAAAGCTCACCCCGACCCTCCTGTTTCTCGACCATGAGGGTAAAGAGCTCATCTCACGAATGACCGGCTACCATGAGTCGGACTACGCCTCCTACTATCTGGAGGCCGCCGTGGACCTCGCTTTCCAGCGGATGAGCGCGACCATACAGGGGGAAACCGGAAAATGAGCCTGACTGACCAATCCGGCCTTCGAGTTCGCCCGATCTGCCTCGTCGTCCTGCTGGCCTTCCTCGCAGCCTGCCAGGAATCCGACCGGACGCAGATCGCCGTACGGGATCTCCCGGTGCCGGCGGGGGCGAGCAGCCAGCTGCCCCACCTTTCGAAAAGCGAGGACGGCACCGTGGTGATGAGCTGGGTCGAGCAACGACACGCCACAGCCACGCTGCGCCATGCGCGGCTGTCCGATGCGGGCTGGACCCTGCCGGTCACCGTGGCCAGCGGTGACCGATGGTTCGTCAACTGGGCCGACTTCCCATCCGTCGTTCCCATCCGTGGCAGGATCTGGGCCGCCCATTGGCTGACGAAGAGCCGGGGCGGGTACTACGCCTATGACGTCGCGATGGCGACGTCGCGTGACGCGGGCGCCACCTGGTCGTCGCCCAGCACGCCCCATCAGGACGGGACCGCGACCGAGCACGGCTTCGTGACCCTGTTCCCGTGGAATGGCGACGTGGGCGTGGTCTGGCTCGACGGCCGCCGGACGGCCGAACCCCCGTCGGGGAGCGCAGCATCGAAGGGGATGACCCTGCGCGGCGCTCGCATCGGTCCCGATGGCGACGCCCGGGACGGCGAGCTGATCGACGACCTCGTCTGCGATTGCTGCCAGACGGACGCGGCCATGGGTCCGGATGGTCCTTTCGTGGTCTACCGGAACCGGACGACGGACGAGATCCGGGACATTCGGCTGGCCCGCTTTGTCGATGACGCATGGGAGGCGGATATCTCCGTTGGCGAGGACGGGTGGGAGATCGCCGGCTGCCCGGTCAACGGCCCCGCCATCGATGTTGTCGGCAACTCTGTGGCCGTCGCCTGGTACACGGAGGCCCAGGGCCGGGCGCGCGTCCGGCTGAGCCGGTCGAGGGACGGCGGCGCGGGCTTCGGCCCGCCAATCGACGTGAGCGCCGACCGCCCCATCGGGCGCGTGGACGTGGTTCAGTCCCCGGACGGCGAAACGTTTGTCAGCTGGCTGCGTCGCGGGGACGACGATTCCGCCGAGCTGCGTTTGAGCCGCCTCGCGCCTGACGGCTCCGTCGCCATGGAGACGGTCGTCGCCCGAACGTCGGCGGCCCGGCCCTCGGGGTTCCCACAGATGATCTCCGACGCGCACAGCCTGATTTTCGCGTGGACCGAACCGGGCGAGGATGATTCGCGCATTCGCTCCGCCCGGGTCGAGCTCACCGAGCGCTGATTTCAGTCCTTCGGGCGGCGGCGAAAACCGAGCAATCCGGCCTTGGCCGTCAGCGGATGACCGAAAAAGGCGACCCGACGCTTATCGGCCGACCGCAGCGCCAGAACCACCTCGCGATCCCCGGCCAGGTTGACCACCTCGTCACACGTCCGTCCCGTTTCCCCGAGGTATTCGAGCAGCCGTTTGCCAACGGTATGGAGGTTCATGGGGACCTGGCTGGCGCCCAGCAGGGCCTTACCGTTGCAAAGGCCCACGAAGGTCCGGTAGTACTTGGGTCTGGTCAGGTCCCGCTCGGAGATGTCGAGCCTGCCCTCCTCCACGACCCCAGGACCGGCTTGCACGGCGGAGTCGAACATGCCGCGGTGATAGGCCCGGATCGGAACCACACCGAGACCGGCCGGCCGGATGCCCAGAATTCGGGTGTAACCATGGGCCTGCAGCTCGCTGATCACGGTGCCTTCGATCTGGAGCAGGCCCACGGGGGTGAGGGAGTGCAGCTCGGAGACGAAGCTGCTACCGATGACGACGTCCAGCCCGAAATCGGTGAGCGCCTCCACGGCGGTTACACCCGTTCGGCTGCGCCCGTCGGCGCCAACCAGAACGGGCTCGAAGTGCTGCTCGTCCACCTCGACAAGCAGCATGGCGGCTTCGCCCTCATGATCGACGTGGTGGACCCGCAACCCGGTTTCCTCGAGCGCCGCGAACAGCTCGACGAGACGTGCCGGTTCGGTGATGGTCTCCGCCACCGCTTCCGTCGCGGGCAGCGAAAAGCTTCCGCTGGGCACCGCAGCGTCGCTGTCCCGCGCCGTGCCCATCGTCCGATCACAGGCAACGGCAATCGCCACCGAGATGATGCCGAGGACGAGGCGGATCACAACCCCGCGGGCCAAGTCGATTGGGGCGCCCCTGCTCACCTGATCTGATTCCCCGTATTGCATGCCGACAGGCCGCCATTATGGCATCACCCGGGCACGCCGCGCGGCCCGCTGTGGCGATCGACGCGCCTTTGTCGCAAACTAACTTTTTCCATTTGAGGGAACGGGCCATGGGGCTAGACGTGGAAATTCCAGGGCTGACACAGCAGTTCATCGGCGGCGTCTGGCGCGATTCTTCACCGGACACGCTCGTGGACGTCATATCTCCTTCAACCGAGGAGGTGCTCACACGGGTGGCTGCGCCGACGGTGGCAGACGCCGACCGGGCTGTCGCCGAAGCGCGAGCGGCGTTCGACATGGGACCGTGGGCCCTGATGTCAGTTGAGGAACGCGTCGAGGTCTGTGCACGGCTTTGCGACGCCCTCGAGGCCCGTCTGGATCAGCTGAATCGCGCCTGGGCATTCGAGTCGGGCGCCACTATCGCTCACGGCGAGATGATCAACTCCGGCGCCGGCGTGGCCATCTGGCGCAACGCGCTGGAAGCGGCCGCGTCACTTCCGTGGCAGGAAGACCGGGGGGATACGCTCATCGTCCGGGAGCCCATCGGCACGGTTCTCGGGATTCTGACGTTCAACGGGCCCATCGTGCTGATGGGCATGAAGATCATTCCCGCCCTGCTGGCCGGGTGCACGGTGATCGTGAAACACGCTCCCGAGTCGCCCCTGACTTCCAGGCTCATCGCCGAGGCCATCCGTGAAGCGGACTTTCCGGAGGGCGTGCTCAGCGTCCTGGCCGCCGACACGCCGGTCACTCAGCATCTGGTGGGCCATCCCGATGTCGACATGGTGGCCCTGACCGGCGGCACGGCCATCGGCGTAGATGTGGTCAAACGCACCGCCGACAGGCTGGCCCGCACCGCGCTGGAGCTCGGTGGCAAGTCGCCGGCCATCATCGCCGAGGACGTCGACCTGGAGGACGTCATGGCGACCCTCGTCGACGGCGCGTCCGGCTTCATGGGCCAGGTTTGCGTGAGCCTCTCGCGCATACTCGCGCCGCGCAGTCGTTACGGCGAGGTGGTCGATGCCTTTGCCGAGCGCTACGCTGCCTTGCGCGTGGGCGACCCCTTCGATCCCGCCACAGACCGCGGCCCACTGGCCGTGGAGCGGGCCCGGGAACGCACCGAACGCTACGTCGCCGGCGCGCATCAGGAAGGCGCCCGGATCGTCACCGGCGGTCGGCGGCCCCCCCACCTGGACCGCGGCTGGTACTACGAGCCGACCCTGCTGGCCGACGTCCACAACGGCATGACGGTGGCCAGGGAAGAGATCTTCGGCCCGGTAACCGCGGTCATTCCCTACGAGGGCATCGACGAAGCGGTGCAGATCGCCAACGACTCACCTTTCGGGCTCGCGGCGTCGGTCTATACCCGCGACCAGGATCTGGCAATGCAGGTGGCGCGCCAGCTGCGCAGCGGCAGCGTGGCCGTGAACGCCGCCGGCGTCTCGCTGACCCAGCCATTCGGCGGGTACAAGCAGTCGGGATGGGGCCGCGAGTGTGGACCGGAAGGAATTCTGGAGTTCACCCAGATCAAGCAGATCGTCCTCGGCGCCAGCTATCTGGACGGCTGATCTGGCAGGCCGGCCTACGGCTTCCCTCCCTGCGCGCCGAGCTCCGCCGCACGGGTGATGTAGGGCTTCATGCCGACGCTCAGCAGCACCACCGCCATAGGCCCCATGACGACAGAGACCAGCGCCATGGAATAGGCCAGCGCCGAGGTGTCTGCAAAGATGAAATCGGTGGAAGCGGCGACGAGCGTGGGCCCGAGCCCCAGACCGAGCACGTTGGTGGTAACAACGTACATCCCCGCGACGACACCGCGCATCTCGTTGGGCGTCACGAACTGCATAGTGGACGTCATGAGCGCCAGAGGCAGAGTGACGAAGAAGCTCGCAAGCGCGATGCAGACCAGCGCACCCTCCGCGCTTGACTGCCAGGGCAGCGCGACCATGCTCAGCGTCGCGCAGCCGGCAGCGATCACGGCAAGCCGCAGCGGGTAGTCGGGGTATCCGCGCCGTTCCAGAACACGTGCCACGGTGGGCCCCGACAGCACCCCCGCGGAACCGGCAAAGAGCGCGATGAAGCCGTAGACCCGCCCCGCCTGAGCCAGATCCCACTCGTAGACCCTCACAAGCACCGTGGGCGTCCACGCCTGCAGCCCGTAAAGCATCACCACGATGCAGGGCACCCCGAGATGCAGGGAGGTGTAGATGCCTCTGTGTCGCCACAGGTAGCCAAGCACGTCCCGCCAGGGCGGGGCGATGAGCTCGGCGTCCTTGCGACCATGACGGACGGGTTCACGCACCGTGCCGACCAGCGCCGCGATGAGCACGCCGGGCAGCCCTACCGCGATGAAGGTCAGCTGCCATGGCGCCAGCTGGCCCAGCAAAGGCACCTCCACGAAGTCGACGTCGCGGGTCCAGTCGAGCACCTGTGCGCCTGCGATCATGGCAATACCGGCGCCGAGGTACGGACCCATCAGGTAGACGCTGATGGGGCGCGAAAGACGCTCCGGGCGAAAGTAGTCCGACAGCACGGACCATGCCGCGGGCGCCAGCGAAGCCTCGCCAGCCCCCACGCCCAGGCGCGAGACGAGTATCTGGGTGTAGGTGCGCGACAGCCCGCAGGAGATGGTGGTCGCGCTCCAGACCAGCACGCCGCCGATCATGATGGCCACGCGGTTGAACCGATCCACCATGCGCCCCACGGGAACGCTCAGAAGCACGTAGGTGACTGCGAACGCAAAGCCCTGGAGGATGCTGACTTCCGTATCGGAGATCCCGAAGTGATCCCGAATGGGCTCGACCAGGAGGTTCAGTACCTGCCGATCCACGAAAGAGAAAGTGAAGGCGATGAGCAGGATGATGGTGGCGTACCATCCCCGCGCGGCGGACGGCCATTCGGCCGCGTCGTCATTGGCAGACTGCAAAGGGGCCCCTCCCGGGCTTGAGCTGATCACCGGGCTTTGGTAACGCGCCGGAAAGCTATATCTTACGGGCTAACAACGGGAGGAGCGAGATGCTCGATCTGATCATCAGGAACGGCCGCATCATCGACGGCACCGGCGCGCCGGCGTTCAGCGGCGATCTCGGCATAGTCGGCGGACGCATCGCCGCGGTTGGCTCGGTCGCCGACGACGCGCGGCGGGAAATAGACGCGGCGGGTCGGGTGGTCGCCCCCGGCTTCGTGGACGTGCACACTCATTACGATGCCCAGGTCTTCTGGGACGGCACGCTGAGCCCGTCGTGTTACCACGGCGTGACCACCATATTCGGCGGCCATTGCGGTTTCAGCATCGCGCCGCTGAGCACCGAGGCGGCCCCCTACCTGCTCCACATGCTGGCCCGCGTGGAAGGAATGCCGGTGGCGAGCCTGGAGGCCGGAGTGCCCTGGGACTGGCAGAGCTTTGCCGAGTATCTCGGCAAGCTCGATGGGCGGCTGGGGATCAACGCGGGTTTCATGGCCGGCCACAGCGCCATCCGCCGGGTCGTCATGGGTGAGCGCGCGGTCGGCCATCAAGCCAGCGACGCGGAGATCCGGAGCATGGCCGACCTGCTGGATCGCTGTCTGGCTGAAGGTGCCATGGGCTTCTCCTCCACGCTCTCCCCAACCCACAACGACGCGGACGGTCAGCCCGTTCCCTCCCGGCACGCCAGTCGCGAAGAGCTCATCGAGCTGGCGCGCGTGTGCGGCCTGCACGAGGGGACCAGCATCGAGTTTCTCCCCGAGGTAGGGACGTTCTCCGAGGAAACCAAGCAGCTGATGTCGGACCTTTCGACAACCGCAGGCCGCCCGGTCAACTGGAACGTGCTCACACCGGGCAATCCGGAAGTCGTGGCAAGCCAGCTCGACGCCAGCGACGTCGCCAGACGCAACGGAGGCAAGGTGGTGGCGCTCACGGTTCCCCAGCCGGTGCTGCTCAGAATCAACCTCTACGGCGGCATGGTGTTCGACGCGATGCCCGGCTGGGCGCCGCTGTTCGAGCTGCCCGTTCCCGAGCGCATCGAAGCGCTGAAGGATCCCGCCCGGCGCCGCGCGCTCGATGCCAGCGCCAACTCCGGCGGCCCCTTCAAGGAGCTGGCCGAGTGGCGCAAAGTGCTCGTGCACGCCACCTTCCGACCCGAGAACAAACAATTGGAGGGCCGCACCATCGGCTCGATTGCCGACGAGCAGGGCAAAGAGCCCATCGACGCCCTCTTCGACCTCGCCATCTCCGAGGGCCTGCGGACCTCGTTCATGCCCCCCGCTTTCGCGGGCAGCGGCGACGAGTCCCTGTGGGCCGTCCGCGGCGAGCTCTGGCAGGATGAGCGAACGGTCATCGGCGCCTCGGACGCGGGCGCCCATCTGGACATGATCGACACCTTTGCCTTTTCGACCCAGGTGCTCGGCAACGGCGTTCGCAAATACGGCGTGATCTCTCTGGAAGAAGCCGTCCACCAGATCACCCAGGTGCCTGCGGAACTGTTCGGACTGCGGGAGCGCGGCCGCCTGGAGAGCGGCTGGCATGCGGACGTGGTCGTGTTCGACCCGGAAACCGTGGCCACTGGCCCAACGCACGTGCGATCGGACCTCCCGGCGGGAGAGCCCCGGGTCTATGCCGACGCTGTGGGCGTGGATCACGTGATCGTGAACGGTGTCGAGATCGTCCGGGATGGGACCCATACCGGCGCCTTGCCCGGCACCACCCTGAGATCGGGTCTGGATACCCAGACGCCGCGAATGGACTGATCGTTCAGGCCAGCAGGCTGACCAGAGAGCGAACGTCGCCGTACTTCGCCTCGATGTCGTAGAGGTTGGCCGCGTGGGCGGCGGGGTCCCGGTCGCCCACGGCGTCTTCAATCACCGTCGTTCGATAGTCGTTCTGCAGAGCGTCCACCGCCGAGGCGCGCACGCAACCGCTGGTGGTGAATCCCGCTATGACAAGGCCGTCCACCGAAGCCTCCCGAAGCCAGCGGTACAGATCGGTGCCGAAGAAGCAGGATGCGTGGGTTTTGCGGAACACCCTGTCGGAGGCATCCACGGGCAACCTCGGGTCGATGGCGACCAGGGGGCTGCCCGCATCGAGCAGATTCAGAGCGGGGACCTTTTCCCGGAACACGCGGGCTTCGTCATCGGACTCGTACCAGACGGTGGAGAAAAACCGGGGCCAGCCCGATTCGCCGGCCAGCGCCATCAGCTGCGCGATGACGCCAATCTCAGCCGAGAAGTCGGCGCCGAGCGCGCACGCGGGGTCAGTGAAAGCCACGCTCGCATCCACCACGAGAAGGGCCGGACGCTCGCCCAGACCGACCGACGTCTTGTCCAGGGCAGGCACGACCTGCTACCCCGCCGCCAGACCGCTTCCCCGGCGGGCAAATACCGGTGCATCCGGCGGCTCCAGACCGGTCTCCTCGCGGCATCGGCGCTTGATCTCATCCACCGTGCCGCCAAAGTCGAACAGGGGAATCTCCTGGCGCGCCGCCCGCAGCTGCGACCTGAGCTGCTCGGTGGCGTCCGCATCGACGACCCCCGCAGCGTCGCAGACCACGCCGTAGCGGCGGGCACCTTCCGCGGTGACCAGGCCGCGCTCGACGTCCTTGCCCACCCGCTCGGGCTCACGCTCGAAAGGATCACCCGCGCCGCCGCCGCCCCAGGTGTTGTAGTAGAGGATGTCTCCTTCGGCGACCTCGATCCGGTCGCACTTGGATGGCAGCTGTTCCTGGGTGCCGTCGACCCTGACCAGCACCTTGCTGCCCCGGCCGCCGGGCAGCCCGCCGTTGACTCCCCAGGGATAGGTGAGCCAGCGATCGTCGTGTATGGAGATCTGGCCGTCTTCCAGGAAACGGTAGCCCATCCGGATCCCGTTGCCGCCCCTGTTCTGGCCGGGCCCTCCGGAGTCAGGGATCGTCTCGTAGGTCTCGATGCGCAGCGGGAAGTAGGCCTCGATGTACTCGTTGGGAACATTCGTGAAGCCGGGCCACAGCGAGTGGCCGTCGGGCCCGTCACCCATGGGCCGGCCCGGAATGCCTCCGAAGCCGATCTGGAAGAGCTGGTACCACTCGCCCTCCTTGTCGTAGCCCGAGTACATCAGGTGCGGGCTGTCGGAGAACCCGGCGGCGCAGAGGAACTCGGGATTGCCCTGCCCGAGCAAACCCGAGATCACGTCGAAGATGCGTCCGAGAGCGTGCGTTCGGCAAGACAGCGCCGCGGGTCGGCGCGGCTTGAGCATGCAGCCCTCGGGGATGCGCACCTCCATGAAGTCGTAGAAGCCGTCGTTGAAGAGAATCTGAGGGTCGAACACCGAGATCATGAACGTCCCGCAGAACATCTTGAACATCTCTTCGTTGAGCAGGAAATTGATGGAGCCCGAGCTCTGGGGATCGGTGCCATCGAAATCGAAGATCACCTTGTCCCCTTCGCGCCACATCGCACAGCGGATCTTGTACGGCCCCATGCCCATGCCGTCGTCGCAGATGTAGTCCTCGAAAACCTGCTTGGTCTCCGGAACGGTATCCTGGATCAGCCGCGTCATTGCCCGACAGTTGCGGGCCAGCAACTCGTCCATGGCAGAGTAGAACACGTCGTCGCCGAAACGCTCGGCGATCTCGATGCAGCGCCGCTCCGCCATGTTGCAGGCGGCGATCACCCCGTTGAAGTCCCCTTTGTTCCAGTGGGGCATGCGCGAGTTGCGCAGGACGATGCTGATGATGTCTTCCTGCAGCTCGCCTTTGCGGAATATCTTCACCGGCGGCACCGCGACGCCTTCCTCGAAGATCTCCCGGGCGTCGATGGGCAGAGAGCCCGGCACTTTGCCGCCGATGTCGGTCATGTGGCCGAAGTGGGCGGCCCAGCAGAGGTGCCGGCCGTCTTTGAAGATCGGCTTCAGTACCAGCCAGTCGTTGAGATGGCTCACCGCGGCGCCGCAGCTGTACGGGTCGTTGGTGAATATCATGTCCCCTTCTTCGAGCACCCCGTCGAAGGCTTCCATGAACCCGTGGATGAACGAGCCGAACTGGCCCACCACCATCTTCCCTTCGACGTTGGCGATCATGGGGAACGCATCCCCCTGCTCCCGGATGCCCGGCGACATGGCCGTCCGGAACAGCGTGGCGTCCATTTCCACCCGAGCATTGCGAAGCGCGTTCTCGATGATGTCCAGGGTCACCGGGTCCACGTCCAGCCGCGTGAACGGAGCGTCGTTGGTCTGTAGTATTCGTCCTGTCATGTGAGCGCCCCTCAGTCGTCGTGCCCGTCCGGGCGGATGAGCAGATTGCCTATACGGTCGACCTCGGCGTGATGCCCCGGAAGGATAAGAGTGGTCGAGTCCATCTCCATGATCACCGCCGGCCCCGGCACCACGTTACCCGGGTGGAGTCGCGCCCGGTCGTAAAGCGTTCCCGCGTGGGTCTGCCCGTCGGCATATATCTGGTGCTCCCCCAGGGAGGCGGCCGCGGGATCGGCCGCGCCCGGCTCCAACTCGGACGCGGAAACGTGCGCCTCCGGCCCTTCCACCACCACACGCAGATTGACGAACTCCTTGTCCGCATCCAGCGCAAAGGTGAAGAGCTGGTCGTGGAGCCGGTCGAACGCCTCCGACACCTTCGCGAACCCATCTGAGAGCAGATCCTCTTCGCTGGTATCCACGGTGAGCACGAGGCCCTGGCCGCTGTAGCGAACGTCGACCTGGAACTGCGCCGTGATGTCGGCATCGGTGACCTGAGCCGCAGCGTCCCCGACGCCTTCGGCCAGCATGGCCTGCCGGGCGAGCGCTTCGAGCTGCTTGAGCTCGTCGGCAATGGCCGCCGGCTCGATGTCGTCCAGCTTGGAGATCAGCGTCCGGGAAGCTTCGTCGCGCAGCCTGGTGGTCGCGTCGCCATAGGCACACAGCACGCCGGGTCCTGGCGGGACGATCACGGGCCAGGCCTGGGTCAGCTTGCCCAGCGCGTTGGCGTGCAGCGGCCCCGCGCCGCCGAACGCGATGAGCGAGAAGTTGCGTGGATCGTAGCCCTTCTCCACCGAGACCAGCCGCAGGGCGCCAAACATGTTCTCGTTGACGATCTTGACGATGCCTTCAGCCGCGGCTTCGAGGGAGAGCCCCATGGCGTCAGCGATCTGCTGCACGGCGGCCGCCGCTTTGTCCCGGCTGATGGTCATGTCGCCGCCGAGCTTCTGCTCCGCGGGCAGGTAGCCGAGAACCACGTTGGCATCCGTAACCGTCGGGCGCTCGCCGCCCAGATCATAGGCGGCCGGCCCGGGAACCGCCCCGGCCGAATCCGGACCTACGCGCAGCGCGCCGGTCAGCTCCGGCACGTAGGCGATGGACCCGCCGCCGGCACCCACTGTGCGCACGTCCATGGAGCTTGCCCGGACGTTGACGTCACCAACGGTGGTTTCCCTGCGCACCACGGCTTTGCCCTGCTCGATGAGGGACACATCCGTGGACGTGCCGCCCATGTCGAAGGTCAGGAGGTTGTCGAACCCGGCCTGCCGGCCGACCCAAAGAGCGCCGGCAACCCCACCTGCCGGCCCGCTCATGAGCAGGTTCACCGGGTATTTGGCCGCAGCCGGAGCCGTGGAGAGGCCACCGTCCGATCTCAGAATCGATAGCTTCGGCGAGTTCATGCGCTCGTCGAGTTCCCGCTGCAGATTGTCGATGTAACGCGACACTTCGGGCCTGACGTAGGAGTTAGCCACGGTCGTGATGGTGCGTTCGTACTCCTGCATCTCCGGAATGACTTCCGATGACAGAGAAACAGGCACGCCGGGGAGCTCTTCCGCGGCGATCTCCGCTAGGCGCTCCTCGTGGGCCGGGTTGGTAAAGCTGTTGATGAGCGATACGGTCAATGCCTCGATGCCGCGGGCGCCCAGGGAACGAAGCGCCGATCTGGCAGCGTCTTCGTCGAGCGCTTCGACTACCGAGCCGTCAGCGCCGATGCGCTCGGGGACCTCCACCGTGCACTCCAGCGGCGCCATGGGATCCGACTTGTTGTAGATCACCCAGCCGCCCAAGCCGCCGGGCACGTAGGATCGGGCAATCTGCAGGACCTGCCGGTACCCGCGCGTGGTCACGAGACCGACCAGGGCGCCACGGCCGGTGAGGACCGCATTGGTTGCCACGGTGGTGCCGTGGGTGACCTGGGTGATCGCCGCCGGATCCACGCCCGCGTTGGCGCACGCCCTGGCAATGCCGTTGAGCACGCCCACAGATGAGTCCTCCGGCGTCGAAGGAACCTTGGCCGTATGCACGGCGCCGCTCTCGGAATCGATCAGCAACACGTCCGTGAACGTTCCACCGACATCTACGCCCAGCTTGTATGTCATGGTCAGGCCGCCTCCGTCTTTCTGCCCAGCTGCCAGGCAAGCGAGCGGCCACCCAGGTCATGACCCACCAGCTCGCGCGCCAGCGCGACCACCGAGAGCAACGAGTCCATGTCGATTCCCGTATGGAAGCCGGCCTGCTCGAGCATGGAGGCCAGATCTTCCGTGGCCAGATTGCCAGCAGCGCCCGGCGCGAAAGGGCAGCCCCCCAGCCCGCCTATGCTGGAATCGAACTTGCGGATCCCGCATTCCAGCGCCTGCCAGGCGTTTGCCAATGCCAGCGCTCGGGTGTCGTGAAAGTGGGCCGAGAGCCGTTCAGCACCGAAGGCGCCGATGAGCTTTTCAAAAAGAGACTTCACCTGGGCCGGATTCGCCGCGCCGATGGTGTCCGCCACGATCACTTCGGCCGCCCCCGCGTCGAACATGCGCCCGGCAAGGGACGCTACTGTTTCTTCTGAGACGAGACCCTCGTAAGGGCACTCCACTGCCACCGATACGTAAGCACGAGCGTGGATACCGTCCTGAACAGCCCGGCCGACCACCTCCTCGCAGACGCGCACCGTGGTCTCCAGATCCATGTTGATGTTCTTCAGATTCATGGTCTCGGTGGCCGAGAGCACCACGGCAACGGAGCGGATCCCGGCGTCACGGGCCAGCTCGTAGCCCTTGTGATTAGGCACCAGCGCGCTGCAATCGGCGCGAGAGAGATCAATGCCGGCAACGACCCGATCCGCGCCGGCCATCTTCGGCACGGCCCGCGGGCTGACGAAGCTCGCCACCTCCACCGCGGGCACGCCGGCGTCGATCAGTCGGTTGATGAGCAACGCTCGGTCCTCGGGCGTTACGTCCGCAGCGTCGTTCTGCAGACCGTCCCGGGGCCCGACGTCGTTGATGATTACGGTTTCGGTCATCTTTCCAATCCTCGTCCAGCCCGCTGCGCGGGTCAGGCAATCGCGCCGGCTTCCATTCCTTCGGCGATCCGGGCTTCGGCCATCCCCGCCCACTCGGCAAAGACTTCCCGGGTGTGGGCTCCCAGCAGCGGTGGCGGCGAGAACGTCTCCGCCGGCGTGCCGGAGAGCTTGATGGGATTGCCGGGCACTTTGACGCGCCCGCCATCCGGATGCTCCACCTCCACGACCATGTGCCGATGGAGGATCTGGGGGTCATCCAGGGCCTGCGCGATGTTGTTTACCCGCGCGCAGGGGATGCGCGCCGCTTCCAGGGCTTCCAGCCACTCCGCCGCCGGACGGGTAAGGAGCCTTTCACCGATGAGACCCTCGATGTACGCCTTGTGCTCGAGCCGCTTGGGCGCCGTGGCGAACTCAGGCTTGCGCAGCTCATCGATCTCCAGCAGGTCGCACAGGGCCGGCCAGAAGGTGTCACCGATCACCGCGATGATGATCGTGTCGTCCGCGGTTTCGAAGGTGTTGTACGGGGTGTGCACGAAGTGGCTGTTGCCGATGGGCCCGGGCACCTCGCCGGACAGGGTGTACATGGTCGCCATGTAGTTGAGCAGGCTGATCTGCACATCGAGCATGGAGATGTCCACGTGCTGGCCAACGCCCGTGCGCTCTCGCGCCAGAAGCGCAGCCTGCACGCCCATGACCGCGAACATCCCACCGCCGAGGTCGCCGATGGGGATGCCGGCACGGACCGCCTCACCGGGGCCGCTGCCAGTGATGGACATGCCCCCGCCGAGCCCCTGGACGATCTGATCGAAAGCCGGCCGCCGGTAGTGGGGGCCGTCTTCGCCGAACCCGGAAACCGAGCAGGTCACGATGCGGGGATTCACCGCCGCCAGGCTGTCATGATCAATGAGCAGTCGCTTGGTGACATCGGCGGAGAAGTTGTCCAGAACGATGTCAGCGACCTTGACCAGCTCGTAGAAGTACCGGCGACCCGTTTCCGATTTGAGGTCGATGGCCACGCTTCGCTTGTTGCGGTTGAGCGTGAAGAAGTACGCGCCCATCCCTTTGAACGAGTTCTTGGGATCGGTTTCGAGCAGGCGCCGGGTGCCCTCGCCGGTACCCGGCGGCTCCACCTTCACGGTGTCGCAGCCGAGATCGGCAAGGATCATGCCTGCATATGGACCCGACAGCATGTGTGTCAGGTCCAGCAGGCGAATGCCCTCGAGAGGCTTCGACATCTTCGATCCAGCCCTCCCCGAGGTTCTACCCTAGAAGCGGTAGCTCACCTCGACCCCGTAACGGCGCCTGGCACCCGGATGATCGAACGCGCCGCCGAACTCCGGCGCCGGGATCACTTCCTCCAGATACTTCTCGTCGCCGATGTTCTTGGCGAAACCCAGAACCGACCAGTTCTCGCCCTGAATGCCGGCACGGACGTCCACCGTCACGTAGGCGTCGCGCTTGGAATTCTCGAAGTCCGCGAAGCCGAGAGGCCCCGACCCTTCCCCGAAAATCGATATCTCGAATAGCGGGGAGAAAATCGTCGGACGCTGACCGCTCTGAACCGTGTGGAACCAGGTATCACCCACGAACTGGGCGTCCACCCGGGCAAAGAGATTCAGGTCGCCGCTCAACGGGTAATTCAGCTCCGCTCCGACGTTGAAGGTGTAGTCGGGTGTGTACGGCGCGTCGTTCCCAACGGTGTCGGGCCGCGCCGAGTTGTCCTTGATCTCGCTCTCTATGATGTTCGCACCCGCGTAGACGCTGACGTAGTCGTGCAGCTGGGCCGTGGCGGCGAGCTCGAATCCGTAGATCTCCACCTCGTCGAGGTTTGAGACCACCCGCAGGAGCCCGAAGGTACCCACGAAGAATTCGAAGAACTGCATGTCGTCAACCTCGACGTAATAGGCCGCGCCCTCGAGGCTCAATCGGCCATCCCACAGCTGGGACTTGAAGCCCACCTCGAAGGCGCTGGAGGTCTCCTCCTCGAAATCATCGTTGATCTGCGGCAACGGCACGCCAAGAATGTCGGCAAATGCAGGCCCTCCGAGCACGTCTCCGTTGATCAGCCCGTTGATGAAGCCGTCGACGGTGGCCTGACTGCCCTGGTTGTTGAACCCGCCGGCCTTGAAGCCCTTGCCCCAGGTGCCGAAGATCGTGAAGTCCTCGGTCACGTCCCAGGTCAGCGCCACCTTGGGCTGGATCTCCTCGAACGTCTTGCTCTTGTCGGGAATCGCGCCACCAATCAGCCCGGGATTGAGCGGGTCTTCGTCACCCGGGACCAAATCGATCACGGTGGAATACACATCCGTGGGTACGAGGTTGGAAACATCGCGCTCCTCACGGTCGTAGCGCAGGGCGAAGGAGAGCTCCACGGCATCGGTGATGTCGTACTCGAGCTGGCCGAAGACGGCGAAGACGTCGCTTTCGAAGTCGTCGTAAACCAGGGCCTCGGTCCGGTTCGGGCCGCTGGTCTGCAGCAGGCCGCGGATCGGCTTCTCGCCGCTGTCCGTGTTCAGGGAAATCCCCACCTGACGGTCGATGGTCAGGAAGTAGACGCCGCCCATCCAGCGCAGCGCCTGATCGACGGGCGATGCGAGACGCAGCTCGAAGCTGAAATCATCCTGATCGCGCACCTGCTCCTGGATGCCATCGCATGTTGTAGGCGTATAGGGCCCGAAGAAGGACCCTGAGAAATCCGGCGTAAAGATGATGCCCACGGGGCTCGCACCGAGAATCTGCGGTGGTGGCAGAATCACGCCTTGGGCATTCAGGGTCGCTGTGGAATCCAGACAGGCGTCATTGCCTTGGAAGAACCCAAACGCCGCCGACGTACCGTCCGCGATGAAGTCGTTCTGAATATCGCTGTAGAGCATCCAGCCCGTGAGCGTGTAGCCGTTCTCGAACTCGTAGTCGGCCTTCACCGAGAGCTCCAACGCCTCCTGGTTATTGTCCGAGTCCACGTTGTGCTGGAAGACGAACTCGTGGTCGTTGACGTCCTCGAACGCTGCCGGCGCGTTGGCGCCCTCGGCAAAGATGGGCAGGTGGAAGGTGGCATTGAAGGTGATGGCGGAGGCGTCCACCTCCCCGTAACGGCCCTTCATGTCCACCGAAAGGCGATCGTTGGGCTCCCAGAGCAAACGGCCGTCGATGTCGTAGTTCTTGAAACGATCGATGGTTGACGAGTCGTTCTTGAACTCGTTGCGCCAGAAGCCGTCCGTGTCGCGATAGGTGCCGGACAGGCGGAAGAAGAGCTCGTCCTCCACGATGGGGCCACTCACCGTGCCCTGGACGAAAAGGCTGTCATCGTTGGCGTAGCTCGTCTTGATGCTGCCGGTAAACTCCTCGGTCGGCCGCTCCGTGGTGACGATGACCGCCCCGGCCGCGGCGTTACGGCCGTAGATGGCGCCCTGGGGCCCTTTGAACACTTCGATCTGCTGCAGGCCCGGGTACTCGCGGTTGAACGCCGCCGGGTTGGTGTGGAGGATGCCGTCGACGATGAACGCAAAGCTGTTCTCCGCGTCGCGGGCGCCGTTGATTCCGCGGATGTTGACCTGGGTGTCCCCTACCTCAGCGGTGTTTACCAGCGTCACACCAGGAGTGAGCCGGATGAAGTCCTCCACCCGCTCGACCCCGGCCCCTTCGATGGTCGACTGCCCGATGGCCGTTACCGTCCCGGGCACGTCCTGAACGGACTCCGCCCGGCGCCGGGCAGTCACCACCAGCTCCTCGATCATCGCCCCTTCGCCCTCGGCGACAGCGAACTCAGGCATGAGCACGGCTACCGCCAGCACCCCGCCGATCAACGCGCTTCTTAAGATTTCCATCGTTTCTTACCCCCTATTGACCCTTGTGATTCTGACCCTCGTCATTCGGGATCAGGAACACCGCTCCTGACCTACGGTGTTGGACGCGGCCCCCCGAGCGCACGATGCTCCCCCGAAACCTGAACCAGATTCATGTCGTGTATCTGCCACCCCACGCCCGGCGTGAACCGAACTTCGTCCATGTAGGTTCCGATGAACAGCCACAGATTCTCCTCACCCGCATGCCACGCCTGCAGGTAGCTGGTCATCGACGCCCGGCCGGACGTGATCGTCCCGCCCGCATCCTGCGTCAGCTCGTGGATGTCCACGATCTGCGTGCCGATCAGGTGCTGCGTTGCCACATAGCTCTCCAGAGCGGTGTTGGCCACTTCCGCCCAGGCATCAGGCCCCGTCGCCTCGAACGGCTGGGTGGTGGCGCCCGACGTCCTAATGTAGGCGTCAGCCGTGAAAATCCGGTGATAAATCTTGGTGCCTTCAGCGATTGACTCCGGCGTGTTCTCACCAAGCAGGTCGGTTGCCTTGGCATACCAGCGCCTCAAGTACTCGATGTCCTGCCGCGCAGCCGCCATCGTCTCGCTGGACACCCCGAGCGTCGGGACGGTCTGAGCCGTTTCCGCCATCACACTTCCTCCCATCAACGTAGCCGCGACAATAGCGCGAACGCCCGCAACTTGGCTAGCAACGACATCGCCTTCAACTTCGCCCTCCCGACCAGGCGTCCAGGTAGAACTCGTGCGCCGTATCCTTGATTTCCTGAATCTCGATGACGTTGCCGTCCGGATCGCGTCCGTAGGTTGCGCGAATCGGACCGCCTTCGAAATCGGGGGGCGGGCAGTTGAACTTGACCCCGGCCGCTTTGAGGCGCTCGTACTCCGAATCGATGTCGGTGACGTCGATTGCGAAATGGGTATAGCCGTGATCGCAAACCGGTCTCGCAGGATCTCCCGGTCGGGGCTCGGGCGTCTGATACTCGAAGAACTCCAGATAGGCGTTGCCCAGCTTCAGCATGGCCTGACGGCAGGACGAGTCTTTCAAGCCGACGATCCCGTCGATGAGCTGGGAACCCTTTTCCCAACCCCCCTCATAGACCTGCTCTGCCCCCATGACGTCACAGTAGAAACGAACGATCCTGTCCAGATCTGGGGTCGACACGGCGACGTGGTGAATGCCTCGAATCAATTTTCATCCCCTTCAAGTCGAGATTCACGGACATTAACATTGAAAGGCGAGGTCGGAGAACATCCGCACCGGCCTATCAGCAGGGAGTCGAGCATGGCCACACGACACTACGACACCATCGAGGTCGAAAGCGAAGGCCAGGTCGACTGGCTGACGCTGAACCGGCCGGAGTCTCTGAACGCCATAAACACGCCCATGGTGACTGAGCTGCGGGATTATTTCGGCGGTCTTCAGGAGAACGCCGACACTCGTATCGTGGTGATGCGGGGCGCCGGGCGCGCCTTCTGCGCCGGGCTGGACATCAAGCAGGCCAGATCCGGCGAGCATGACAACCCCTTCGGGGCCGGCATGGGCTTCCAGGGTTACCTGGCCGAGGTCTACATCCGAATGCGCCGCTGCCCCCAGCCCATCATCTCGCTGATCCAGGGGCCGGCCTGCGGCGGCGGCTTTGCTTTCGTGCTGGCCTCTGACATCCGCATCGCCGGCGAGAGCGCACGCATGAACGCCGCCTTCATTCGCATCGGCCTTTCGGCCTGCGACATGGGCGTGAGCTACTTTCTGCCACGACTCGTCGGCACCTCGGTGGCCTCAGAGTTGATGCTGACCGGCCGGTTCATCCACGCTGCAAGGGCGCTGGCCACGGGGCTGGTATCCGAGGTGGTCCCCGACGCGGAGCTCGTGGACGCGGCCAGGCCGTACATCGACGAGATGCTGACCACATCACCCATGGGCCTGCGCCTGACCAAGGAGGGCCTCAACATGGCGGTGGATGCAGCCAGCCTGGAAGCCGCCATGGCCATAGAGAACCGTAACCAGGTGCTCTGCTCGAAGACCAGCGACGCCAGGGAAGGTATGCAGGCATTTCTGGAGAAACGGGCGCCTGAGTACACCGGCGCTTAGGCGGGTGGCTCTGTCTGTCATCGGCGCCGGTTACGGCCGGACGGGAACCCTGTCGCTGAAAGCCGCTTTGGAACAGCTCGGGTACCTGAAGTGCCACCACATGATCGAGGTGCTGCAAAGCCCGGCGCAGATTGAGGGCTGGATGGCCGCGGCGCGCGGCGAGCGGGTCAATTGGGACGAGCTCTTCGCCGGCTACCTGGCCAGCGTCGACTGGCCCTCCTGCCACTTCTACCGGGAGCTCGCCGACTACTACCCGCAGGCCAAGGTGGTGCTGACCGTGCGCGACCCCCATGCATGGTACGAGAGCATGAACGCGACGACGCTACGGGTCATTCGTCGTTCGATGGCCGAGCACCCGGACCGCCCCAGCCTGGGCACCGAGCTGGTTGTGAAAGGCGCTTTCGGCGGAAACATCGACAGCGCCGCCCACGCCGTCGAGATCTTCGAAGCCCACACCGCCGAGGTGATGGCCAACATTCCCTCCGAGCGGCTGCTGGTGTTCGACGTCCGCGAAGGATGGGAGCCACTGTGCAACTTTCTGCAGCGCGACGTGCCCGCCGCTGCCTTCCCACGGGTCAATTCCCGGGAAGAGTTCGACGGCATTTTCTTCGGCAATCGCGCCGATTGACTGCAACCGAGGTATGAAAATGGAATCGTTGAGCGAAAAAATCGTCCTGGTCACCGGCGGCGCCCAGGGTATCGGCAAAGGCCTGGCGCGCGCCTGCCTGCAACGCGGTGCGAGCGTGGTGATCACGAACCTGGACTCCGAGATCGCGGCGACGACGGTAGCGGAGCTGTCCGAGCACGGCCCCATTCGGGCCATTCGCTGCGATGCCACCGACCGAAATGCCGTGGATGCCCTCTTCGACGACGTCTGGGCCACCGAGGGCCCCGTCGACCTGGCGTTCTGCAACGCCGGCGCAGGGGGCATGGGCCAGATTCTCGAGACCCCCATGGCGGACGTGCACCACCAGTTCTCCACCAATCTCTACTCGGCCATTCACCTGGCGCAGAGCTACATCCCACGCCTGGTCGAGGCGAACCGCGCCGGCCACGTCATGTTCACCGGGTCGGAGAACTCCCTCGTCCTGCCGCGGGCCAATGCGGATCTGGCCATGGGTATATATGGAGGGACCAAGCACGCCCTGCTGGCCGTCGCGGAATGGCTTCGCTACGAGTTGAGGGACACGGCCGTCACCGTCAGCCTGCTCATGCCGGGGCCGGTGCTGACCGAACGGCTCGCGGCCACCTTCGACGCCCTGGCCGACGACCCGGACAACCCGGAGATCCGGGGCCGGTTTCCCGAGCACGTGGAGCGCACCCTGCGGGAGCGTTTCATCTCAACCGAGAGATGCGCGGAGATCGCTTTGCGCGGCCTCGCTCAGGGACTCTTCTTCATCCCGACCCAGGCGTACATTCGAGAGGACGTGGACGCACGCTACCGCGAGCTCACTGCCGCGTTCGACGCCCTGGATCTGTCCTGATCCGCCCTCTTCTCACCCGCCATGCGCCTGCGCCACGGGGCGCGGCGGCGATTGCTCCGGCGGTCAGGTCTTGTCCGAGGTAACGTGCCAGTCCGACTCCCCGGGGCTGGCCGGCACGTTGGACACCCAGACACACATCTGCGGATCGGCCTCGCGGATCTCCCCGGAGACCCATCGTCCGTCAGGCCGGAAAACACCCTGGCGATCGCCTTGCGTGACCAGGATGTTACCTTCGTCGTTCATCCGGTAGATGGCACCGGTGAACGGGTGCTCGATGATGGTCACTCGCCGTCCTCCACCCACTCGGTGAGCTTATGGTGCAGCCAGCGCACCTTGGACTCCTGGTAGTTCGCAAGGGTGATGCCGGGCTTGTAGGTCGCCTCGAGGCCCTGCTGCACCTTGGGCATGTTGAACGCGTCCTGATCGAAGACCCGGCCGAGAAAGCCGAGCGCCGATGACCAGGGCTCGTCTTCGGCCAGCCAGCGGATCTTCGCCGGAGGCGGTCGTTCTCCCTGGAACGGGGCGAGCATGATGCACTCCATGATGGCCGACCTGTGGTCGTTGCCGTTCGGCCGAAAGCGATAGACGATGCGGTTGAACGCGCCCCACGGGTGAAAGTTGGGAAACACCGTGTAGTCCAGGTTGTCTACCAGCTCCGCATCGCAGTACTCGTCTACCCTGTCGCCTGCGTCCGGACGCAAGGTCTCCCGAGCCATGGCCGCGCTCCAGGCCCTCGGCGACATACCTTCCGGCAGCTCCGGGACGGGCTGGCCTTCCGGGATATCGAGCATGGCGCGCACCACGTCGCCGTCGGTCAGGTCATACTCGAGCAAGGGGCTGGGAGTCAGGGAGGGCGTGATGACGCGGGCGCAGTTCTCCCAGACGTCCACCTGGCTGTTGATGTCGCCCAGGCTCCTCAAGATCTGCGGATGCGTTCCGTTGACGTGGTATGCCTCGCAGAAAGCTTCCTGGGCGATCTTCCAGTTAGCCGGCATGATCTTGGCCACGTGGGCCTGCTTGTAAAGGCTGCCCAGGTCCCAGCGCTCGAACTGGCTGGCCATGTCGCTGATGAAATCCTCGAACGGCGCGCATTGCTGGTCCGGGTTGATGAAGACGAAACCGGCCCAGACCGCCGTCGGTATCTCCGGCAGGCCGAACTGATCGTCATCGATGTGGGGAAAGTCCCATTTCGCGGGAACGTCCTTGAGCGACCCATCCAGATGCCAGGCGAAGCCGTGAAACGGGCAGCGCAGTTCCGAGGCATGGCCATCGAACTCCTTGAGCATGCGCCCCCGGTGCAGGCAGGCATTGGGATACGTCCTGATGGCGCCGCTTTCCGTCCGGACCACGAGAAACGACATTCCTGCGATGTCGTAACGATAGTGATCGCCGGGGTCGGGAATGTCTTCCTCCCGACAAGCGAACTGCCACACGCGCTTCCACAGCCGCTCCACCTCACGGTCATGCCACTCTTTGGAGATATATCGCTCGATTGAGATGTCGGCATCGCCGAAATCCTTCGGCGACTGCAGCCTCAGCACGTCGGGAACCGGGTGGGTATCCTGATCGAGCAGCTGCTGATATGTGAGGCCCGGCGAGCGGACCATGTTGTCCGGATCCAGATCTTTGACGGCTTCGGCCATTGCGTTTCCCCACGAAGAGTAAGCGATCGGGCGATGCGCATCGCCCTCGCGTTACAGATTCGCCGTGCTCACCACGAGTGTCAAGGCGCTCCCGTCAGCCTCCTGCCTGGCCGGCCAGGACACCCGGAGAGGCTTGCTGCGCGGAGGAAAGCTGACGCCTGAAAGCGATGCGGTAGAACACCGGCACGGCCACCAACGTCAACAACGTAGCAAACGTAAGCCCCCCCATGATGCAGACCGCCATCTCCCGGAAGAAGGCGTCGGCCAGCAACGGCGACATGCCCGCTATAGTGGTCCCGGCGGCGAGCATCACCGGCCGCAGCCGGCTCACGCTGGCCTCGACGATGGTCGTCAGGCTATGGGCGCCCTCCAGCATCCGCTTGTCGATCTCGTCCACGAGGACGATGCAGTTCTTGATCAGCATGCCGGACAGACTCAGAAAACCGAGGAACGCCGTGAACGTGAAGGTGAGATCGGTAACCAGCAGGCTGACGACGACCCCGCAGACGGTCATGGGGACGGTAAGCCAGATCACCAGGGGCTGTCGAAGCTTGCCGAACATGAGAATGCTGATGAACAGCATGAGGCCGAAGGTGAGCGGAATCTTGCTGGACAGCAGTCGCTTCGCGTCCTCGCTCGATTCGTGCTCACCGCCCCACTCCAGGATATATCCGGGCGGCAGCTCGATGGCTTCAACGCCGGGCCGTATGGAGTTGAACACCATGGTGGGGTTGTGTCCCGGCGGCGGGTTCGCCCGCGCCTGGATCGTTCGCTCACGGTCGCGTCGGTAAATCGTGTTGTTCTCCGCCACCAGCTCGAAGCTGGAGACGATCTGGCGCATGGGTATGTGGGCTTGCTGCGCGGGGCTCCACACGAGACGGTCCGACAGGGCTCCAACGTCCAGCCTCTCTTCGTGGGGCGCCCGGGCAATGATGGGCAGCAGCTTGTTTCCGTCCCGGAAGAGGCCGATCTCGACGCCCAGCGTGGCCAGCGCGAGCGCGCGGGAAACGTCCGTCCGGGAGACGCCCGCCACCCGCGCGCGATCCTCGTCGAAGCGCGGAACGATCTGCAGCTCCGGTTGCCGCCAGTCCGTCTTCCGTTCAACCAGGTCGTGGGCGAGGTATACCTCCAGCGCCTGCTCTGCCAAATGCCTGAGCACGTCCGGATCCGGGCCGGAGAACCGCGCTTCGATCTTCGAGGTCCCGCTGGAGGTGAACTCGCCGCGCCGTATCTGGATGTCGGCATCGAAAATCTGTTCTGCCACCGCCTGGCGGGCACGTCGAATCACCGCGTCCATCAAGTTGACGTCGGTGATCCGCACCACCAGATGAGCGTACGCCGGATTTGGTTGCTCAGGGCGCACAATCGACGTAAAGCGGGATGGTCCCTTACCTATAAAAGCTGATATATCAGTAACTTCTGGATATGTTCTAAGTATCCTTTCGACGTTTTCAATACCGCCGGAAGTGGCATGAATGTCCGTTCCCTGAGGCAGGTAGTAGTCCACGTAGAACAGGGGCGCGTTGGTGCCGGGGAAGAAGCCCTGCTTGACGTACTGGAATCCCCAGATGCAGCCAAAGGTCACCGCCAGGAGTACCAGCACCGCCAACCAGGCACGGCGCAGGCCGAAGCCGAGAAGGGCCCTGTACGGCGCGTACCCCCAGCCCGAGTAGAGCTCCTCCGGCCGAGCAGTTTCCCGGCCGACCAGGAGGTAGTTGCCCAGCAGAGGCACCACGGTTATCGCCAGCAGCCAGCTCAGCAGCAGCGAGATGGCAACCACCTCGAACAGGGAGCGCAGGTAGTAGCCGGACTTGTCGGGCGAGAGCCCGATGGGAGCGAAGGCGAGTATGCCGATGACGGTGGCGCCGAGCAGAGGAAACATGGTTCGACGGACCGACAGCGCAGCGGCTTCCTTGGGGGTAAAGCCCCGACGGACACCGATGACCATGCCCTCGGCGACCACGATGGCGTTGTCCACCAGCATCCCCATGGCGATCATGAGCGCGCCCAGGGAGATGCGCTGCAGCTCGATGCCGAGAAACGACATGACGCAGATGGTGCCCATGACCGTGAGCAGCAGCACGCTACCCACCACCGTTCCCGCGCGCCATCCCATGAAGACGCAGAGCGCGAGCACCACCGTGACGACCGACAGCATCAGGTTGCGGCCAAACTCGTCGATGGCTTGGCTGACCACCACGTGCTGGCGGTATATGGGAATCACCTCCACCCCGAGGGGAAGATCGCCCAGCATCTGCTCCAGCCGGGCGTCCACCGCTTCGCCCACCTCGACCACGTTGCGCCCGTCCACCACGGAGACGCCGACGGTGAATACCCGGCGGCCGTTGTGGCGGATGATGTCCAGTGGAACCTCTACCGGTCCCCGGGAAATGTCTGCGATGTCGCCGAGCCGGATGATCTCCACGGAGCCCGGCCGGCCCACCCGCATGTCGCCGACGGCGGCCACGGAATCGAAGGCGAGTTCCGGCGCGATGCGGATTCGGCGTTGGCCGTAGGAAACGGATCCGGCTTCCACCACGCTGTTCTCCTGGGCGATGCTGCCGAACACCGCATCGACCGGAAGGCCGAGCCGGACCAGGCGCTCGTGATTCAGCTCCACGAAGATGGCCTCGCCAATCTCGCCGCTGGTCTGCACCTTGGCCACACCCGGGACGCGCTTGAGCGTGGTGCTGATCTGGCGGGACATGTCACGGATGTCGGCCGGGCTGTAGTCGGGCGCTGCGATGGCGTAGAGCAGGCCATAGACGTCACCGAAATCGTCTTCTACGAGCGGCAGCCCCGCACCCGGCGGCATGCGCTCGGCCGCCTCAACGACTCGGCGCCTGAGCTCGTCCCAGATCTGCGGCACGTCTCCCTCGCCGTAATGCTCGAGCAGGTCTACCTGCACTTCCGACCGGCCGGGGACGGACTTCGAGATTATGTGGTCGATGTAGGGAAGCTCCAGCAGGGCTTCCTCGATGACGTCGGTGACCTCCTGCTCCACCTCCACTGCCGAGGCCCCGGGGTAGGACGTGATGATGTAGGCGGTCTTGATCGGGAAATTCGGATCTTCAAGCCTCCCAACGGTCTCTATGCCGTAGAGGCCACCGAAGAAGCAGGCGGCCATGATCAACCAGGGGTAGAGCGGTCGTTCGATGGCCCATTGCGCGATGCGGCTCATGATTCAGAGCTCCGTCAGCGGATCGCCCAGCACGCGGATCTTCATGCCGTTCTGGAGCTGGCTTGCGCCGGTGGCAACGATCAGCTCGCCGTTGGCCAGCCCGGAAACCACCGCAACTCCCCTGCCCACGGCCGGACCCACCTCCACCGTCCGTTTCGACACGGCCTGGGTTTCGGGATCGTAGATCCAGACGATGAAGCGCTTGTCGGAATCCGCGATCAGCGCAGAGGTGGGAATGTTCATCGTCCGACCTTCGCCCTCTGCTGCCATCATCTCCAGCTCGAGCGTGGCCGTCATGCCCGGCAGGATCTGAAGATTCGGTGGGGGCGGCATGGCAAACGTCACCTCGTAGGTCTGCGCAACCGCATCGGCTTCGCCGAGGTTTTCCCTGAAGGTCAGCGGATAGCGCTGATCCGGACGGAAGGGGAAAACGGCGTGAGCGCCAATCAGCTGATCGGCCGAACCGGTCGCAGCCAGGCTTTCCGGAACGCTGGCAACCACATGAATCTCGTTCAGGTCATTGAGCCGGACAATTTTGTCCCCTGCCTGGACGTTGGCGTAATTGTCCGTATACCGGCGCGCGACGTACGCATCGAAGGGCGCGACGATGCGGGCGTCCTCCAACGCCTCCCGTGCCTGGGCAAGCCTTACGCTGCGCAGATCGTGGAGTGCCTGAGCATCGTCGACCACGGACTGAGAGATACCGCGGTCCGCCAGCAGCTTCTGCTTGCGCTGCAGATCCTGGCGCGCGAGCTTGAGCTGGACTTCGGCTTCCCGCACCGCAAGCTGAAAGTCCGTGGGGTCCAGGGCAGCGACCAGGGTGCCTTTGTCGATGGTCTGTCCTTCCCGAACGGGGAGCTCGGCGAGCGGCCCCGACACCTCGAAGGACACGTCCACCGTCTGCGCGGCTTCCACCCGAGCCACGAACTGATTCTCCACGGTGACGCCTTCGCTGGAAACCCGAAAAATCCGGGCCGGCCGAACGGCCTGTTCCTCGACGACGATCTCGGCAGCCGGTTCGCAACCAGCGCAGACCAGCACCAGCAGGATCAGGAAGCGCCTCACAGCCGTCCGGCCTCGGCGACGTTGAGCAACGTCTGCCCGAGTTGCTCTCGGCGGGTGCCGCCCGCGGGCAGGAGGTCGAGCATGTCCAGGAATCGCAGACCTTCCGTGGCAAGCAGCAGGAGAATGCCCAGCTGGACGTTGCCGGACGATTGCTCCACGGCCTCGAACCATTGCCCGATGACGGCCCGCGCCGGCGCCAGGAGCTCCGGGTCCTCGGCGGCGGCAGCCAGCAGCGCCAGCGCCATGGAGCGTTCCTCGGCGTCCTGCCCGCGGTCGGCCAGGATGACCGCCCGGATGGCCGCATCCGGCTCGTCGCCCAGCTCGGCCTCGAAACGGCTGATCCGCTCCGAATAGCGGGATATGAGACGGTCCAGCATGCCCTCCAGAATCGCGCGCTTGCTGGGAAAATGATAGAGCACGCCGCCTTTGGAGAGCTTCGCCTCGGCGGCGACGGCATCGATGGTCAGATGGGCAGCACCGCTGCGGCCCACCACCGCCGCGGCGGCGCTGAGTATCTTCGTTTTCGCCAGACCTGCAGCACTCATGGCCGCAAACGTACCGCAAAAAAACTATACCGTCCAGACGGTATAGTTTCGTTGCGTAGAATGCGGCGCTACCGTATGCGCAGATCCAGCCCCACGACGGGCAGAGGACACGCAAAGGACACGCATATGCCGAAGTGGAACAACTGGTCCGGCCGTCTCGCAGCCGAGCCCGATCAGATCGCGTTCGTTCGCAGCGAAGACGATGCCGCCGCCGTGGTTGCCGCAGCAAAGCGGAAGGGTCACGCGGTGCGCACGCGGGGCGCCTGCCACAGCCACGCCCCATTGCTGGTCACGGACGGGACCCTGGTGGACCTGTCGGGTTTGAGCGGCGTGATCTCGGCCAACATGGAGACGCGCCAGGCGTGGGTGTGGGCGGGCACCCCGATCTACGCCCTCGGGCGAGCGCTGCACGACTCGGGACTTGCCCTGGGCAATCAGGGCGACATCGACCGTCAGGCCATCGCCGGAGCCACCGCAACGGGCACTCACGGCACGGGGGCCGCTCTCGCCAGCCTGTCTGCCAGCGTGGCGGGAGCACGCATGGTTCTCGCCGACGGGAGCATCCTAGATTGCGGACCCGATGCCGAGCGGGAGCTGTGGGAGGCGGCCCGCCTGAATCTGGGCGCCATGGGCATCATCACCCGGTTACAGCTGACGCTGCGCGAGCCTTACCGGCTGCGGGAGCACGGGTGGACAGAGCCGTTCGACTCGCTGCTGCCGCAGATCCCGCACCTTGCAGCAGGAAACCGCCACTTCGAGTTTTTCTGGTTTCCCCATAACGATGGGGCGATCGTCAAGACCATCAACGAGACGGACGACGACCCCGAGTACCCGCTGGCAGAGGAAGGGTCCCGCTGCGCCTGGAGCTACGAGGTGCTGCCGAACTCACGCGTGCAGCCGCACACCGAAATGGAGTACAGCGTCCCCGCAGACCGGGGCCCCGAGTGCCTGCGCGCCATACGGGAGCTCATTCTCAGCAGGTTCCCGGACGTGCGCTGGCCCGTGGAGTACCGCCTCCTCGCCGAGGACGACGTGTGGCTGTCCACGGCTTACGGCCGCCCGACTGCCACCGTGTCCGTTCACCAGGACGTCGCGTTGGACGAGACACCCTACTTCCGCGCCTGCGAGGAAATATTCCGCAGCTTCGACGGTCGTCCCCATTGGGGCAAGGTTCACTACCTGGAACCCGACGTGCTGGCGAGCATCCACCCGCGCTGGCAGGACTGGTGGCAGGCCCGCGACCGAGCCGATCCGGACGGCCTGTTCCTGAACGACTACCTCGCCGCTTGGCGGCCCCGATAGCGAAGCGATCCG
>DATCZA010000039.1:0-53372 GCA_036526135.1 Pseudomonadales bacterium
CGCCCTTCGACTTCTCGACGCCGCGCCGGATAGGCGGCGGCGCGGACCCCGAGCCGGATTCGGGCGAGGCGCTCGACTCGTGGGGCGAGGCCTCCAGCATCGACGCCATCGCCCGCAGCCGGTCTGCTTTCGTCAACCGGAAGGTGCAGGGCTACGTTCCCGTCACCGACGCGATGCTCGCCAGCCCGCCAGCGGGCGACTGGCTCAGCTGGCGCCGAACGCTGGACGGGCAGGGCTACAGCCCGCTGGACGACATCAATCGGGAGACCGTCGGCAAGCTGAAACTCGCCTGGGTGCTCGCCATGCGCGACGGCAGCAACCAGGTCACGCCCCTCGTCCACGACGGGGTGATGTACCTCACCCATGCCCGCAACCTGATCCAGGCCGTCGATGGCTCGTCGGGAGATGTGATCTGGGAGTACGCCTACGAGTATCCCGAGGCCGCGCGTACTCTTGGCGGTCCCCTGCGTAACATTGCCATCTATGGTGACAAGCTCTTCATGGCGACCTACGACGCCGCTCTCGTGGCTGTGGATGCCCGTACCGGAGAGCAGGTCTGGCGCGCGGTCAAAGCCGATTACAGACAAGGCTATACACATACCAGCGGGCCCATCGTCGGCGATGGCGTGGTTCTCAGCGGCATCAACGGGTGCGAGCGTTACAAGGAGGATGGATGTTTTGTTACCGGCCATGATGCGGACACGGGTCGTGAGCTGTGGCGGACGTCCACCATCGCATTGCCCGGGGACGTCAACGACGCCAGCTGGGGCGGACTCGAGCCGTCGTTCAGAGCAGGCGGCGACACCTGGATTGCCGGCAGCTACGATCCGAAGCTGAAACTCTTTTTCATCGGAACGTCCCAGGCCAAGCCCTGGGTAGCTGCGAGTCGGGGCATGACGGTGGACGACGCGGCGTTGTACACCAACTCCACGCTGGCCATGGATCCGCGAACCGGGAAGATCGTCTGGTACTTCCAGCACGTTCCGGGTGAAACCATCGACATGGAGGTGGGGTTCGAGCGGGTGCTGGTGGACGTCGAAGGCGCACGGCTGCTGTTTACCGTCGGCAAGGACGGCATTCTCTGGAAACTCGATCGGGCGACGGGGCAGTACGTGGCTCATGTGGAAACCATCGAGCAGAACATCTTCGAGCACGTCGATCCCGAGACCGGTCGGGTGCGCTATCGCGAGGACATCCGGTCCGCTGGCGTCGGGGAGACGTTCAGCGCCTGTCCGGGTATCTACGGCGGTCACAACTGGCAGGCGATGGCTTACAGCCCCCAGGCGCGAAGCCTCGTCATTCCGCTGCATCGGCTCTGTGCCGACATGGTCGGGCGCCCCGTGGAGTCGAAGGTGGGAGAAGGCGGGTTCGGGGGTGATTCACGCTCCTACGAGATGCCTGGCAGCAATGGCAACCTGGGCCGCCTGGTTGCGGTGGATGCTGCCACCCTGGAGGAGCGTTGGGTTCACGAGCAGCGGGCCATGTTCATGACCGGGGCCCTGACCACGGCAGGTGGTCTCGTGTTCATCGGTGACCTGGACCGTTACGTCAAGGCATTCGACGTCGCCGACGGGCGCCTTCTGTGGCAGGCACGGCTCGGCGCGCCCACACACGGGTATCCCGTCACCTATCGTGCGGGCGGGAAGCAGTATCTGGCGGTGCCTACCGGGATGGGCGTTTTCAGGGCGCTCACCGCGGTCATCAGCCCCGACATCTACCAGCCTGCCAACGGCCAGGCGTTGTATGTATTCGAATTGCCGAACTGAGCGCTCCTTCAGCGCCTGGGCACTCGCGGCCAACGTGACGGGGCGGTCACGATGAGTCGGGTGAGATAGCGAGCATGGGGGGTGACGCCATCGACCTGGGAACCATGCTTCTCGGCCTTCTCGGCGGGCTGGCGATTTTTCTGTTTGGGCTCGATCAGCTCACCAACATGCTCAAGGTCACCGCCGGTGCGCGCATGGGTGACCTGCTGGCCAAGATGACGACGAACCGGTTCAAGGGGGTTCTGGCCGGCGGTGTGACCACGGCCGTGATCCAATCGTCGTCGGTCACCACGGTGCTCGTCGTCGGGTTCGTGTCGGCGGGCCTGATGACGCTGCAGCAGTCCATTGGCGTCATCATGGGCGCGGAGATCGGCACCACGATCACCGCTCAGATCATTGCCTTCAAGATCACCGAGTATGCCCTGGTCGCCGTGGTGGTGGGGTTCGTCATGCAGGCGTTCTTCGACAACGATCTGGTCAAGCGCTACGGGACGATGGTCTTCGGCCTGGGCCTCGTCTTCTTCGGCATGTTCATGATGGGCGAAGCGACGCGGCCGCTGCGGGATTACCCCCCTTTCGTCGACCTGCTGGCGCAGATGGACAACCGGGTTCTCACGATTCTCCTCAGCGCCGGATTTACGGCCCTGATTCAGAGCTCGTCGGCGACCACGGGCGTGATCATCGTGCTGGGCAGCCAGGGGCTCATTTCCCTCGAGCAGGGGATAGCTCTGGTTTTCGGCGCCAACATCGGCACCTGCGTGACCGCCGTGCTGGCTTCCATCGGAAAGAAACACCGCGGGCTCCAGGTCGCCCTGGTCCACGTCACCTTCAACGTTGCCGGGGTGCTGATGTGGTTCGCCTTCATAGACGAGCTTGCCGCCTTCTCGCGATGGCTGTCTCCTGCGTCTCCGGGGTTGGTCGGTGCGGATCGTCTCGCGGAGGAGATCCCGAGGCAGATCGCCAACGCCCATACGCTGTTCAACGTCACGAATACGCTGATCTTCATCTGGTTTACCGGGGCATTTGCGTGGGCGGTAACTCGGCTCGCGCCGGGGAAGCGCAGCTCGGGCGCCGGGATCTTCGAGCCGCGTTACCTGGACTCGGCCCTGGTTCAGACGCCGGCCCTTGCCCTGGACGCCGCTCGGCGGGAGATCGTCAGGATGGGCGACCATCTCGTGCCCATGATCAGGCGATGCGGGACCGCGGTGCTGCGCGGGTCCCATGCGGATCTGGCCAGGATTCGGGAGCTGCATGGAGAGGTCGATGAGCTGCACGTGGAGATCGTCCGCTTTTTGGGGCGCGTGTCCAGGGAGGAGATCGCGCCTCGAGACTCCGACGAGCTTCACCAGTATCTGAACATCGCAACGCTCTACGAAAGCGTCGGGGATATCGTCGAGACAGAGCTCGTGCGGGTGGGCGCTGAGCGTATCAGGCACAACGTGCGGGTCAGCGCGGACACGGAGAACGTGTTGAGCGCGCTTGCGGACAAGGTCGTCTGGGCGCTGGAGACGGCGACCCGCGCGGTCGATCTGGAGGATGCGTCGCTGGCTCGTGACGTGATTGCCGCCAAGGAGTCCGTGAACCGGATTGCGGACGAGATAGGCTCCCGGCTGATGAACCGACTCGTGGCCGAGGAGCCCCACCGCACCTCCACCTATCGGCTCGAAAGCCAGCTGATCGAGCATTACAAGCGCGTGTACTATCTGGCGAAACGCATTGCCAAGCTGGTTGCCTCGGCCGAGTCAGCAAGTGGCCAGGACGATGCCCAAGCCGTGATTGCGTGACCCGAACGTCCCGCGGCGTTTCGGTGATTGCGCGGGTGAGATCCGGCGATGGATTCTGTTCTGACGGTGGTTGGCATTGATCCCCGGGCGCGGGTCTCTGACAATGGGGCGAGCAGGGAGAATCTGGCTATGGATCATCTGTTTGACGGCCTGAAGGTCGTGGATGCCGCCTCTTTTCTGGCCGGGCCGGGGGCGGGGACCGTGCTATCGGATTTCGGTGCGGACGTGATCAAGGTCGAACCGCTCCATGGCGACGGCTACCGCACCCTCAGGGGCAACTACCCCATCGACTACAACTGGCAGCTCACTTCCCGCAACAAGCGAAGCATTGCCCTCGACCTCGACCAGGAAGAAGGACGGGAAGTGCTCCGCACTCTCATGGCCGATGCGGACGTTCTGCTCGTCAACTACATCGGCGATCAGCTGCACCGTTTCGGCCTGGCGTACGAAACGGTCAGGCAGCACAATCCCGGAATCGTCTACGCCCACCTCACGGGTTACGGGACCGAGGGCCCGGATGCCGCCAAGCGTGGATTCGATTCCACCGCTTGGTGGGCGCGCACGGGGATGATGGACCTGGTGAGGGATCCGGGGCAGGCGCCGCTGATCGGCGTGCCCGGCTTTGGCGACCACTCCAGCGCCATGTCGTTGTTCGGAGCCATCATGATGGGTTTGTATCGTCGTGAGCGAACGGGGGAGGGCAGCTATGTCTCCACCTCGCTGGTGGCGAACGGGGTCTGGGCTAACGGCATGCAGCTGCAGGGCGTCATCGCGGGAATCGATCTCGGCGCCATCCGCCAGGAGAAGGGATGGACCAACCCGTTCACCTCCGTCTACGGGTCCAGCGATGGTCGTTACGTGCTCCTGACCGTGACCAACCAGGCCCGCGAGTGGCCGGCGCTGTGCAAAGCGCTCGGTCACCAGGAGTGGCTCGAAGACGAGCGGTTCGCCGATTTCAGAACGCTGTTCCGGAATCGGGTCGAGCTCATCCGGCTGATCAGTGAGGCCACGGAGACCATGACGCTCGCAGAACTCACGGCGGCCCTGGATGCCCATGGCATCACCTACGGCGTGGTCAGCCAGATGGCCGAGGTGGTGGACGACCCTCATCTTCGCGCCGCGGGCATCATCGTCGACACCGCTTCTCCCGACGAGAGCTACGCCGCTACCATCGCGAACCCCATCAACATGGCCGAGGCCCCCAAACGCTCTCACGGGCGGGCGCCCGAGATCGGCGAGCACTCCCGTGAGATTCTCCGCGAGCACGGCTTTACGGACGAGCAGATCGACGAGCTGGAGCGATGCCGCGTCATCGGCCAGCACAGGTAGTGACACCGCGCCCATGCTGAACCCCGAGCAGGCTCGCGCGGCGGCCATGGAACTTGACACCGCCGAGCGCGGCCGGCGTCAGATCCGGCCGACTTCAGTTACGTTTCAGGGAATGACCGTAGACGACGCCTACGCGGTGCAGGACGCGTGGGTCAAGCTGAAGATCGATTCCGGCAGACGCATCGTCGGGCGCAAAGTCGGGCTCACGTCCCGGGCCATGCAGGAGGCGATGCGGATCGCTGAGCCCGATTTCGGCACGCTGCTGGACGACATGATGTTCGAGGACGGCGCGAGCCTGAAGGCGGGCGACTTTCTGGATCCGCGCATCGAGGTGGAGCTGGCTTTCGTGCTCGGACAGACCCTGGCTGGTGCGGACGTCACGCTGGACGACGTGCTCGAGGCGACCGACTACGTGACCCCGGCGCTGGAGATCATCGCGGCCCGCAGCTTTCGAGTGGACCCGCAGACCGGTTCGCCGCGGACGGTGGTCGATACCATCTCTGACAACGCGGCCAACGCGGGCGTAATCGTGGGCGGACGCCGTGTGAGGCCCGATGAGCTCGATCTGCGCTGGGTGTCTGCCTTGCTGTACCGCAACGGAATCGTCGAGGAGACCGGCGTGGCTGCCGGGGTGCTGGATCATCCGGGCAACGGCGTGGTCTGGCTGGCCCGAAAGTTCGCCGAGCACGGCGTGTCCCTCGAGCGGGGGGAGATCGTTCTGGCGGGGTCCTTCACCCGGCCGGTGGCCGTTCGACCCGGCGACGAGTTCCGGGCTGACTACGGGCCGCTGGGCGTCATCGGCTGCGCCTTCTCCTGATAGGGCCGGTGTGTGGCTTGTTGTGGCTTTGTCGGGGGCTCGACCGCCGGCCGCTACCAGAGTGACCAGTGCCCGGTGACGAGCACGTAGACCGACAGCAGTGCGTTGGTGACCGCGTGGGCGACCACCGCATCGGCTACGCGGCCGCGGTGATAGCGGATCAGACCGTAGGTGAGCCCGGCAATGGCGCCGGCCAGCCAGGCCCCGTGCAGCAGGCCAAAAACGGCCGACGAGACGAGCAGCGCCAGCCAGGAGAAGGGTAAGCGGTCGGCGGGGGATGGTTCTCCGGGCGTGAGCCGGGCCATCAGATAGCCGCGAAAGGCCAGCTCCTCCGCGAGCGGAACCGTGACCGCCGAGCCGACGCAGCGGAATATGATCCACAGCGCAGCTATCCAGAGCGGGGCTTCGCCGATCTTTGCGCCGACGAGAGCGTCCTGGGCGGGATCCGTGGGCACGAGCGCCAGCCACAGCGCTAATACGAGAAATCCCCCGCCCACGGCGACCCAGGACACGGGCGCCCAGACGAATCGAAAGTGGCGCCACGCCAATGCCAGGACGGCGCCGACCATGACTACCCGCAGCGGGTACAGCCAGTCCATATCGGCGGTGAAGGCGAGCGTCAGAAGCGTCGATCCCAACAGCGCGACGATGGGCAGCAGGTAGGCGACGTTCGCGTTCAGGCCCGCCGTGACCACGGCCGATCGCGTGGGTACGGGAGTGTCGGCGCGGAAGAACGAAATGCGGTAGGCACCGGCAAGCAGCCCCACGGCGACCAGGACGAAGCTTATCCAGCCGGCCTGGCTGTGGAAGCCTCCCACCGCGATCTCGGGTGAGAGCTCGTGGCCGATGCCGATGAGCAGCGCGATGCGGATGGCGTTGAAGCTCCAGATCGCGGCGATGCCGATGGGAAACAGCAGCAGCGCCTGGGGGAAGCGGAAGTCGGCCCTGAACAGGGATAGGACGAAGGCCGTGAACACCACGACCAGCCCGATGCCTTCGTAGCCTGAGCAGGCGGTGTCGATGGAAACGCGGAAGGTATCGGTGCCGAGTATGCGCAGGACGGGATCTGCGTAGATGTCGGAATACATCAGGCCGAGCAGCTGAGCGCTTACGGCAAACGTGAGGTCGCTGAGCGGCTCCCACAGCTGCTGGGAGGCCATGGCGATGGTCAGGCTTGCAATGGCGACCGCGCCGGCCATGATCATGGCGCCGGTTTCCTGTCGTGCAAAGCCCGTCCAGAACCCGATACGGGCGACCAATCGCAACGCCAACACCGCGACCAGCACCGCAAGCGCAAGCCACGCGGCGGGTAGCCATGCGGGGAAGAGACCGGATTCGGCCCCGAAAATCCCATCCGTAGCCACGAGGAAAGCGCCGAAGGCCCCCAGCTGCGGCAGCATTCGCAGGAGGAGGCCCCGTACGGAGATAGGGGACAGCGCCAGGTGGTAGGCCTTCAGTCGGGGACCCACCGCCAGCAGCATGGCGACTATGAAGGCAATCAGCGCCTTGAGCGCGTAACCGGCGTAGTTTAGGGCGATGAGCCACCAGCCCGCGCCTGCGGCGGCGCTTCCCCAGGCGTCGTAGGTGAGGCTGACGAACAGCGCTTCGCCGGTGAGCAGAAGGGCGAAGACGGCCAGACGGGCCCGGGCGTCGAGGCGCAATGGCGCATGGCGCAGCAGGTCGGCACGGCTGCTCATGCTCGGATGCCTACGGATACGGGTGTAACACGCATGCGCTTAACGATAGGCGCACGCGGAATGTAGCGTGTGGTGCCGTTGTGGCCCGAATGTAGGGAAGCAGCCTACGGTGTTCCCGGTTCGCTTACATTCGGGGCCCGCGCTGAGGCCGCTCGAGCGAAGCTGATGTAAGCCGCCTGCCCTCGCGCGGCCAAGCGGCCTATGTCAGCGGCGGCGCAGACGCTCCCGCACGATGGCGACGACGGCGGCGGTCAGACCCAGTGCCAGTACCGCCATTCCCCCGTCGAGTTCGGGTACCGGATCGGAACAAATAAAATCAGGACATTCTGGTCCAGCAAAAGCCAGCCCCGGCGCCGCCATCGCCAAAAATGTAATCAATCCACGTGTCATTTCGAGCGCTCCCCCTCTGGGTGTTTAATAGAAATAGTCAGTATTCTTGATATTAAATAGGCGCAGCGTGAATAACAAGTAAATTGTTTAAAAATTCCCTCGCTTGGGTGGTCTGTCTCACACCGGCGCCAGGCGGCCATGTCGGCGTTAGAATGCGTGGGTGTTTCACGGGTGGGGAGGGGACAGGCGTGCGTCTAGACGACAAGGGTCTGCTGCGAACCGCAGCTTACGTGGCCGGCGAGTGGGTGGCGGCAGACAGCGGCGAAACCTTCGACGTTCGCAATCCGGCAACCGGAGAAGTGGTTGCCGCGGTGGCGCGGTGCGGCGCCGCGGAGACCCGCCGTGCCATCGAGGCGGCGGAGCGTGCTCAGGTGGACTGGCGGGCGAGAACGGCCAAGGAGCGTGCGCGCGTGCTGCGCCGGCTTTACGAGTTGATGATGCTGCATCAGGAGGATCTTGCGCAGATTCTTACCGCCGAGATGGGCAAGCCCATCGTTGAAGCGCGCGGCGAGATCGCCTACGGGGCAAGCTATCTGGAATGGTTCGCCGAAGAGGCCAAGCGCGTTTACGGCGACACCATCCCGGGCCCCGCGCCGGACAAGCGGATCGTCACCATCAAGCAGCCCGTGGGCGTCGTCGGCTGCATCACCCCGTGGAATTTCCCCAATGCCATGCTGACCCGCAAGGTCGGGCCCGCCCTCGCCGCCGGCTGCGCGGTGGTGTGCAAGCCGGCCACCGCGACGCCGCTGTCTGCACTGGCCATCGCGGAGCTTGGGGCGCGGGCCGGCGTGCCGGCGGGTGTTCTGAACGTGCTGGCCGGAAGCACCCGGGAAATTGGCAGCGAGATCACCGGCAACCCGGCGGTGCGCAAGCTGACCTTCACCGGATCCACCGGCGTGGGCAAAGCGCTCATCGAGCAGTGCGCGGCCACGGTCAAGCGCACGTCCATGGAGCTCGGGGGGAACGCGCCCTTCATCGTCTTCGACGATGCGGACGTGGACGCCGCCGTCGCGGGGGCCATCGCATCCAAGTACCGAAACGCGGGCCAGACGTGCGTGTGCGCCAACCGCCTGCTCGTCCAGGCAGGGGTATACGAGGAATTTGCGGAGAAGCTCTCGGCGGCGGTGGCGGAGTTCCGGCTGGGCGACGGGGCAGAGGAGACCACCACCATCGGTCCCCTCATCGATGCAGGGGCTGCCGACGAGGTGCTGGCAATGATCGACGACGCGATCGCCAACGGCGCCAGCGCGGTGATCGGCGGGGCGCGGGCCGCCCAGGGGGGCTCCTTCGTCCAGCCAACCGTTCTCACGGAAGTGACCCCGCGCATGCGGGTGTTTCGCGAAGAGATCTTCGGGCCGGTGGCGCCGCTCATCCGGTTCGAGACGGAGGACGAAGCGATCCGGCTGGCCAACGATACCGAGTTCGGGCTGGCGTCGTATTTCTACGCCCGGGACGTGGGTCGAATCTGGCGCGTCGCCGAGGGACTCGAATACGGTATCGTCGGGATCAACGAGGGCATCGTCTCGAACGAGATGGCGCCTTTCGGCGGGGTCAAGGAGTCGGGTAACGGCCGCGAGGGATCGAAGTACGGGATGGACGACTATCTGGAGATCAAATATCTCTGCATGGGCGGGATCTAGCGGGGCTCGCCGTCATGTGGTTTCACGAGAAGGCAAAGCATCGGCCCGTGAGCCTCGGCCCCTATCCCCTGGAGACGTTGCCCCGGGATCCGGCTCAGAGCGAGATCGAGCTGCGCATGCCGCTGGCAAGGCAGCTGCCGCTGGAAGAGTCGGCGTCTGAGCTTGGCGCGGCCACCGGGCGCTACCTCTCGCTCTTCCTGGAGTTTCGCGACGGCGAGGTGGCTCCTCAGCCCGCGCCCGTCCCCGACGACGTCGACCTCCGTGCGGACGACGTCAAAGGTCTGGCCTACTTCTTCGATGCGGATCACGTGGGTATCTGCGAGCTCCCATCGGGCGCACGACTGATTGAATCTGATGCCCTGGATCACGCCATGGCCGTCGTCATCCTCGTTCGCTTCGGGCGCCAGCCGGAAGCCGACAACCTCGCCCGGGACTGGATTGCGGGCGCCGAGCACGATGTGGCGGAGCTCAGAGCGGCGGAGATCGCCGTCACGGTGGCCGGCTACATCCGGCAGCTGGGCTACCCGGCCACCGCTCACGTCCGGCGGGCCACCACCGTGGACCTGGACCGGCTGGCCGTCCTGTCCGGCGTCTGCGTGCGCAGGGACGGTGCCGTCTGCTCCCCGTACTTTGGTGACGGCTTCGCTGCAGCCGCGGTGACCACGGATTACGCCCTGGCGGTGGATGCCCCTCTGGCCCCGGACCAGGGCAAGGCCCGGGGCCGGCGCTACCACCGGGGTCAAAACGGCGCGGTCTCCGGCAGAGAACGCCGTCGCCGGGACCGGCGTGCGTCTCACTTGAGCCGCTATCCCATGGAGCAGGTCCGTCGGGTCGAACGGCCGACCACGCTGATCATCGACGATGAGGTTCCCAGGGTTCCGAAGCGGGCGAACTTTTTTACGCGGGCGGCTTTTGGCGACCTTGGCGAGAAGTCCCAGCGCGAGGTCCGCCGGTTTGCCTACAAGCACCCTTCCACGGCGGGGACCATGCAGCTCATCAGGAGCATGGTGTCGTTGCAGGACGGGGAGATCGCCGGTTCCCGTTGGGCCTCGCTGGACTCGAAAGCCAACGCTGCGGCCATAAAGTCGCTCGGCTACCACCTCGGGGCGGATCTCGTGGGCATCTGCGAGATTCCGCCGTATGCCTGGTACTCCCATCAGGCAGACGGAACGCTCATCGAGCCGTATCACCGCTTTGCCGTGGTGATGCTCATCGATCAGGGCTTCGACACCATGGAGGGCGCCAGCGGGGACGACTGGATTTCCGGTGCGCAGTCCATGCGAGGCTACGTGCGTGGTGCGGAAATCGCTGGCGTGATGGCCGAGTTTCTGCGCTCCGTGGGAGTCTCGGCGCGACCGCAGACCAACGCGGACAGCGACGTTCTGCACATACCGCTGATTCTGTGGGCGGGCCTTGGCGAGCTCAGCCGAATCGGCGAGCTGGTGCTGAACCCGTTCGTCGGTCCCCGTTTCAAGTCCGTGGTGCTGACCACGGATCTGCCCCTGGAGGTGGACGCGCCCATAGACTTCGGGCTGCAGTATTTCTGCAATCATTGCCTGAAGTGCGCGCGGGAATGTCCCTGCAACGCGATTCCTACGGGCTCCAAGGTCATGTTCAACGGGTACGAGATCTGGAAGCCGGACGTGGAGCGGTGCACGCGCTACCGCATTACCAACCAGAAAGGGGCGGCCTGCGGAAGGTGCATGAAGACCTGCCCGCTCAACAAGGTGGTGGGCGCCGATGGCGCTCTTGCGCACCGAGCCGGCAACTGGCTGGCAATTCATCTTCCCTGGCTGCGGCCGCTCCTGGTTCCCATCGCCACGCGGCTGGATGACCGGACCGGCTACGGGGCCCGTAACCCGGTGAAGAAGTGGTGGTTCGATCTGGAGATCGTCGACGGCGTATGCGTCCATGCAGAAGCGAACCAGCGCGACCTCGACGTCGGTCGGTCGGCGGCTTCCCGGCGCGATACCGTGGGCTACCATCCGGCGGATACGATGCCGGCTCCCGATGCTCAGGGTCCCGTTCCCGTCAACCACCGGGAAGCCGTTGGCCGGAGCGCCTTGCTGGAAACCCCTGCCGATGCGCGTCGCCGGAAACGCAAAGGCGAGCCTGGCCCCTCTCATTACGTTCCGCTCGTCGACGTCACCGATTGACCCCACCGCTTTTCGGCCCCCTTGCAGCCGATGATTACCCGGTTGACGCGTCTCGAGATTTAACTATCATTTTAATTATTAATACATGAACTAAAAGCGCGTGAACGACTTCGACCGATCCCTGCCCATGCTGCTTTACCGGGCCCTTGACCTGATCATGCCCAGATTTCGCGCCATATTCGGCGGGTTCGGGCTCACTGAGCAGCAGTGGCGCGTGCTGCGGGTGCTGTGGCAGCGGGATGGTCGTGCGCTGCTCGAACTTGCCGACGCCACCCTGATCTCGGCGCCCAGCATGGTCGGGGTGGTGGATCGCCTGGCGCGCAGCGGTCTGGTGGAACGACGCCGGTCGCAGAGTGATCGGCGGGTCGTGCGGGTGTTTCTCACCGGGCGCGGCAGGGACTTAGAGGAACAGGTCACGCCCCTGGTGGACGCGGCCTACGCGGACCTGCGCGGGAGCGTGGGGGAGGGTGACTGGGAGGTTCTGCTCGGCGCGCTGGCCCGGCTGAATGCAGGGCTTGCTGACCTGGACCGGATCGACGAGGTGGTCAATCGCTGAACCGGCGAAGCGAGGAGATTTACGATGGGAATCAGAACGGGTGCGCAATACCTCGAAGGGCTCAGAGACGGCCGTGAGGTCTGGATGCATGGCAGGCGGATAGAGGACGTGACGACCGAGCCGGGGCTCTGCCGCGGTGCCCACACGCTGGCGGATTTTCTGGATCGGGTTCACGAGCCTGCCCATCGCGAAAAACTCTCCTATGCCGAGGCGGGTAGCGACGAGCGATTCAGCCTGTCCTTCCTCAAGCCCGGGTCCAGGGAGGACGTGGAGCGCCGAGGTGCCGCGTTCTACGAATGGGCGAAGTGGTCGGGCGGCATGTTCGGACGCACGCCCGACTACAAGAACGCCTCGGTGATGGCGTTTGCCGCGGCGTCGGAATTTCTCGCCGGGGAGGGCGGGCGACCGGAGTTCGCGGAGAACATGCGTCGCTACTACGAAAAGGCCCGTGTGGAGGACCTGGTGCTCACCCACACGCTGGTCAATCCGCAGTTCAACGCGGCGCTTGCGGCGGCGGGTCGATCGAGTCCCGAGGTGGCCCTGCAGATCGTGGGCGAGAACGATGCCGGCGTGGTCGTCAACGGCGCGCGGCTGCTTGCCACGCTGGGCCCCCATGCGGACGAGATCGAGGTGTTTCCGTCCACCCTCCTGAAGGCCTCGCCGGAGAACGTGCCCTTTGCCATCGCTTTCACCATCCCCATCGACACCAGGGGCCTGCGGCTCATCTGTCGGGACACCTACGACGCGGGCAAGAGCCATTTCGATGCGCCTCTGGCATCCCGATTCGAGGAAATGGACGCGGTGGTCATCTTCGACAACGTGTTGGTGCCCTGGGAGCGTGTGTTCATGTACCAGGCGCCGCTGCTGTGCAACCGCGCGTTTGCGGAGACCAACGCCGTCGTGCACATGATGCATCAGGTGGCCTGCGGGAAGCTGGCCAAGGCGGAGTTCATCGTGGGTCTGCTCTGCGCCATGGCCAAGGCCTCGGGCAAAGACAAGGATGCCAACGTCAAAGGCCAGATCGCGGAAGCGATGTGGATAGTCGAAACCGTCCGGGCCTTTCTGTTCAGCGCCGAGCAGCAGGCAGAACCCGATCGCTGGGGCCTGTGGGTACCCAAGCGCCTGCCTCTGGATACGTCCCGTAACCTGTTCCCGAGGCTTTATCCGAAGCTCGTGGAAACGGTGCACATGCTCGGCTCTAGTTCGCTCATGGCCACGCCCTGCGAGGCCGATTTCGAAAACGCCATTGCCGGGGACGTGGAGCAATACTTTCAGCTCACCAATCTGGAGAGCAGGGACCGCGTTGCCCTGTTCCGGCTGGCGCACGACGTCGCGGTCTCAGGATTCGGCAACCGTCAGGTGCTCTACGAGCGCTTTTTCTTCGGTCCCCAGCCGGTCATGGCCTCGATCTACTACGATCTTTACGATAAGGACAGCGTGATGGATCGCGTCACGGAAATGCTCAATGGCTGTTGAGACGACGGGTTCCAGTGGCATTGCGGATGCAACACAGGGAATTAACATGTTAAATAATCGCTCATCTTGGAAGGCCGGAGCCTTGCGTGGCGCAACCCCGCAAATTCAGTGAGTCTCTGCCCATGCTTCTGCTCCGGGCCCGCGAGACCTCTATGGCCTATTTCCGGCCTTCCCTGCAGGAGCGGGGGCTCACCGAGCAGCAATGGCGTGTGCTTCGGGCGTTGCAGGAATCTGGCGAGCTGTCGGCGTCGGGGCTTTCACACGCGTGCGTGATTCTGGCGCCCAGCATGACGCGGATACTGCGTCGGCTTGCCGAGGAGGGGCTCGTTTCGTCGAAGCGGTCGCGCCGCGACGGCAGGGAGCTCACGGTGAGGTTGACCCGCGCGGGCGAGCGTCTGATCGACGAGATCGCGCCCATCAGCGAGCGTCAGTACGCGCTCATCCGCGAACGGCTGCAACCGGAAAAGCTGGAGCAGCTCCACAGCCTGCTGCACGACTTCGTGGAACTGGATGGCGAGCACCTGAAAGGGGCCGCATCGGGAGAGACCCAATGAGCCAACTGCTTCACGAAAACCTGGCAAAGCTCGACCTGCACCTGGCGCGTTTCCGCAACCGAACGCTGGGGCACCTCATCGACGGGGAGGAAGCCGAAGGCGTCTCGGGCGAGACGTTTACGAACACTACCCCGGTGGACGACTCTCCGGTGAACGAGGTGGCCCGGGGTGCCGAGGAAGACGTAACCAGAGCGACGCGGGCAGCCGTAAGGGCGTTTGGCGAGTGGCGTGACATGCCGGGTGCCCGCCGGCGCGGCCTGCTCCACGGGATCGCCGATGCCATCGAGGCGCGGGCTGAGGAGATTGCCCTGGTGGAGTCGTACGACACCGGCCAGCCGCTGCGTTTCATGAGCAGCGCGGCGCTGCGCGGAGCCGAAAACTTCCGGTTTTATGCCGACCGAGCGCCGGAAGCCCGCAACGGCCTCTCCACTCCCGCCGATCAGCATGTGAACTACAGTGTCCGCCAACCGATCGGGCCGGTCGGCGTCATCACCCCTTGGAACACGCCGTTCATGCTCTCCACCTGGAAGATCGCTCCGGCTCTGGCCGCCGGCTGCACGGTGGTGCACAAGCCGGCAGAGTGGAGCCCCCTCTCGGCCAGCATACTCGCGGAGATCTGTCGAGATGCCGGGCTGCCTGCCGGCGTGCTCAACACGGTTCATGGGCTAGGCGAGGAGGCTGGCGTGGCGCTCACGGAGCAGCCGGACATCCGAGCCATCGCTTTCGTGGGCGAGTCCCAAACGGGCCGCGCGATCATGAGCCAGGGCGCGAGCACGCTCAAGCGCGTGCACTTCGAGCTCGGCGGGAAGAATCCGGTCATCGTGTTCGACGACGCCGATCTCGAACGCGCGCTGGATGCCTGCACGTTCATGATCTACAGCCTCAACGGCGAGCGGTGCACCTCGTCGAGCCGACTGCTCGTGCAGGCGACGATCTACGATGAGTTCTGCGCCCGGGTGGCTGAGCGAGCCGGGCAGATCCGTGTGGGCCACCCGCTGGATCCCGCCACCGAGGTGGGACCGCTGATTCATCCGCGCCACCTCGAAAAGGTGCTCGGGTACTGCGCGCTGGCGCAGACCGAAGGGGCTACCGTGGCGGTCGGGGGCGGCCCTCCGGGGGACGCGGCCGCCGGGAACTACGTGGCGCCCACGCTCTTTACCCACGCGCGCAACGACATGCGTATCGCCCAGGAGGAGATATTCGGTCCCGTGCTGACGGCGATCCCTTTCGACGACGAAGCCGAGGCCGTTGAGCTTGCCAACCAGGTGGAGTTCGGCCTGGCCGGTTACGTCTGGACGGGGGACGTGGGCAGATCGCACCGGCTTGCGCGCGACCTGGATGCGGGCATGATCTGGGTCAACTCGGAAAACAACCGTCATCTGCCGACCCCGTTCGGCGGCATGAAGGCAAGCGGCATCGGCCGGGACGGCGGTGACTACAGCTTTGATTTCTACATGGAAACCAAGAACGTGTGCATATCCCTCGGCAAGCACCGTGTGCCCAGCCTGGGCAAGGGGTGAGGCTACCGTGAGTCTCTACTACGTGCAGAAGCTTCTCTACCAGCTGAATCGGGACCCTCACGCCCGCCGACGCTACGAGGAGGATTTCGACGAGCTGCTGGCCGAGTACGACCTCGACGCCGAGGAGCTCCACGCCATTCGGGAGCCCGACATCGGGCTTCTCTACGTGATGGGCGTGAACGGCCAGATCCTCATGCACTACGCCGCGCTGCGCGGCTACGCGTGGGACGAGTACATCAAGGCCATGCGTGACGGCCTTGCCGAGCACGGAGACGTCCGGGCCGGGCTTTACGTGACCACGGACGGCAGGGGGGCCGTCTGATGGGGGTCGTGTTTGCCGGCGTGGTCAGCCACGCTCCGGGGATCACGGGGCGCGCAGAGCGCGCCGATCCCGCGCTCCGGGACGCCCTGTACGAAAATTTCTACCGCCTGGGGCGCGAGCTGAAGGAGTCGCGCCCGGATGCGCTGATCGTCATCGCCGCCGAGCACTTCGCCAACTTCTTCATGGACAACATGCCCGCCTACTGCATGGGAATGGCCGATTACTACGAAGGGCCCATCGAAGACGAGCAGTGGCTGGGCATCAGTCGGGTCCGGATTCCGGGCAACGCCGCGCTGGCTGGCAGCCTGATCGAATCCATGCTGGCGGAGTTCGATCTGGCCTACGCTCAGGAGTGGAAGTTCGATCACGGCGTCATGGTCCCGCTGCACTTTCTCACCCCGGAGTACGACATTCCGGTGATTCCCGTGAACGTCAACTGTCAGGGGCCGCCGCTGACGCCGCTGGCGCGGGCATACGATTTCGGACGTGCTTTGAGGCGGGCTTGCGATGCGCGCCCGGAACGCATCGCCATCATCGGCACCGGCGGCATCTCGCACTGGCCGGCGACGCCTGACTCGGGAAAGATCAACGAAGCTTGGGATCGCGCCTTCCTGGAAAGCTGGCTGGCCAATGACCGGGCGGCGCTCACCTCTTTCACGGACGAGGAGACCTATCTCGAGGCCGGGCAGGGCGGGTTCGAGATCCGCACCTTCATCGCCGTTTCGGGAGCCACACAAGGATGTGCGGCGGAACTCTACTTCTACGAGCCGATCCCGATATTCGCGGTGGGTTGCACCGTAGCAAGGGTTCACGTGTGACGACCTGCTGCCGCTTCGCGCTCCCCGTGTGGCCATAGGCGGGATGACGGGAAATAGATTGAGCACGCCTTCCCAATGGGTGTAGGCTGGCTGGCGAACTTGTCACGACGGATAACCAGGAGGGGCCATGGCTCTGCAGAACATCGAACCCATCAACGATCAGCTTGCCGACATCATCGTCCGGGCGGACGAGCCCTGGATCGAACAGGAGCCCGGCATGGCCTGGATAAAGGTGCTCTGGACAGGGGCCGAGACCGGCCGATGGGTGGCTCTGTTCCGCTGGAACAAGGGCTACACCGCAGCGCCTCACAAGCATCTGTCCGACGCGCATACGTACGTGTTGAAGGGCAAGCTGCAGGTGCGTGACGGGGTGCTGAACGCGGGCGACTACGACTACGAGCCCAACGGCGTTCTGCACGGCGCCACCACGGCCCTGGAGGACACGGAGTACCTGTTTGTCTGCGAAGGCCCAATTGTCTTCTTCGACGAAAACGGCCTGACGAACTACCTGAGCTGGGAAGAGCTGGCCCGCATGCGCGATGCGGCCAAGGCCGGCGGCGACGCTTCCATGGGTATCTCCGTCACGGCTGAGTCCTCGGCAGGCTGAATCTCTGCTGTGCCCGCGCCGTAAAGCGGCGCGGGCGCTCCGGCCTGGATCAGCCCCCGGGCAGCCGTTCGAACTCAGGCACCCCGGCAGGAACGGTGTGGAACGTCTGCTTGTCCATGCAGAAGATGGCCACCTGAGGCCCCGGATACTGGCCGGGGTCATCCATGGAGCCGACCTTCAGGATCACCGCATCCGGCATCGCGTTGGCCCGCGTCAGCAGGTGGGTTCCGCAGTTGCCGCAGAACTCCCGGGTGACGGGATTTTCGATGTCCGTGCGGGTAAACGCCGACGGTTCGCCCTTGGTGTACTCGAATCCGGACCTGGGAACGGCCATGAACATGTTTGGCGCGCCGCCGGTGAGGTACTGGCACTCACGGCAATGGCATTGCGCGCTGAAGACCGGGTCGCCCTCCGCTTTGTAGCGCACGGCTCCGCAGTAACATCCGCCTTCCACCGTCATGGGACCTCTCCTGTGATTGATTGGCTTCCCTTACGAGTGTAACGCGCCCGGCGGATAAGTGCCTCCTCCACCAGCCTGGCAGGGCCGAGACCTCTGGGCCTCTGCGGACGCCGAGGGCTGAAACTACGCTACCTCATCCTCCACGGTGTTTCTCAGCGCGCCGATGCCGTCCACCGCTACCTCGACCACGTCACCGGGCTTTAGATAGCGTGGCGGGTCGAATCTCGCTCCTGCGCCTGTTGGGGTTCCCGTGGAGATCAGGTCGCCCGGCTGCAGCCGCATGAACGTTGACAGGTAGCTGATCAGATACTCGAAGGAGAAGAGCAGGTTGTCGGTGCGGTCGTCCTGGCGTAGCTCGCCGTTGACCTTGGTGGTCAGGTGCAGATCGTCGAACCGTTCGATCTCGTCGAGGGAGACGAGCCACGGGCCGACGGATCCGGAGCGTTCGAAATTCTTTCCCTGAGTAACGTTGAACTTGGCGTGTCTCAGCCAATCGCGGATCGTTCCCTCGTTCATGATGGTCAAGCCGGCCACGTGAGCGCGCGCCTGACTCTCCGGTATGCGTCGGCCCGCTTTGCCGATGACGATGACGATCTCTCCCTCGTAATCGAGCTGCTCGGACTCCGGCGGTCGCACGATCGGTTCCAGGTGACCTACGAGGGATTCCCGCGTGCGCAGAAAAAGGCTCGGGTAGCGGGCGGCCGGAGCGGCGTCGGCATACTCCTCGTTGCGATTACCGTAGTTCACGCCGATGCAGCAGATCTTCTGCGGGTCGGGAATGGGCGGCAGAAAGCCAACGTCTTGGAGCCGATGGTCGGGATCGGCGTCCTCGGCCACCCGGCGGGCCTGTTCCAGCGCGCCGGCTGCGAGCAGGTCGCGCAGGGAGCCGAAGGCCGGCAGACGCTCCGCGAGATTCACGATGCCGCCGTCGATGACCGCGCCGAAAGCGGTCCTTCCCTCCAATCGATATGTCAAAAATCGCACGCGCTCTCCCCGTCTGGCGCCTATGAGCATAGAATGTCAGCGATTCCCTGATCCGGAGCGCTGTCATACTTCACCCTGATTCCTGCAGTGTCAACGCGAGGCTCTCCCGGTGCCCCATCTGATCATCGAGTACTCGGCGAACATCGACGAAGAGCTGATGCTTGACGCGCTCATGCTCCGGCTGCGTGACAGCGCCGTCGCTACGGGCGTGTTCCCCCTGCCAGGCATCCGCGTGCGCGCAGCCCGACGGGACCGCTTCGTCGTTGCCGACGGGGACCCGGAAAATGCCTTCGTGCACCTCATGGTCAGGATCGGTCATGGCCGGACGCCGGAGGTTCGCCGGCAGGTCGCGGATCGTCTGTTCGCGGTCTTGTGTGATCACCTCAGAGAGGCGGCTACCCGGCGCGGGCTGGGGCTGTCCCTGGAGATCCAGGAGATTGACCCGGTGGGAAGCCTGAAGCGGAACAACCTGCACGAACGGCTGGCCGGGCGCGCCGCAGGCCACGTCTCCGTCAAGGTCGAATGAAGATCGGGCCGGTTCTGATCTGCGCCTTCGCGCTGGCGATGGCCCCCTTCGCCGGCGCGCAAAGCGTCAGCGCCTGGGATCTGGTTTACCCCAGCAATTTCAACTGGGAGATCCGTACTCACCGGGTGCGGGTGGCCAACGATCTGGCCTCCCGCGTGTCGCTGCTCGTGGCGGTGGTGCCACGGCAGACGGAAGAAGAGTCGGCGCGATTGCGCGAAACCGAGCAGACGCTGGAGGCGCGCGGAGCCGATGCGTCCCCAAGGGATCGGAGCAGGCTCTACCTCTCGCGCGCCTACCAGCATCGGCGGCTGCTGGAGTTGCTTGCAGATACGCTGGATGCGCTGCAGTGCGTTCGATCGGCAGAAGAGTTGCCCAGGGAGGTTCACTGCTGGACCCGGGCGGCCGTCAATCTCATGGACGAGGAGACCGTCGACGTGGCGCTCACGGTGCTCAGAGATGCCCGCATGGTGCCTCGGGACGAGGACATGCCGGTGAAGGCTCAGGACCCGAAGGTCTGGTACGGCGAGTACGGCAAGGGCATCGTGCGGCACATCGTGATGCCCTATCTGGCCGGTCTCGCGGCGCCTCGAACGCCGGCGGCCACGGAAGAGGAAGTCAGCCATGATGGTTGAGCGTGCCCCCCCGATCATGTTGACTTTGCTGCTCTCATCGACGCTGGCGGCTGCCTCGGAGACGGTGCTCTTCAACGAGTCGGCCGCGTTCGAGTGCTACCAGGCGGCCCTGCACGACGGCGGCGAGTATGACATCGAGTCGTGCAGCCGGGCTCTGGAGTATCAGGCGCTGACCACCATCGACAGGGCGGCCACCCATTCCAACCGCGGCATTCTCTACGCCCGCATCGGCGACATCCGCAACGCTCTTCGGGACCACAACCGCGCGGTGAAGCTCGCCCCGGAGGTGGGCAGCATCTACATCAACCGTTCCAACACCCTGGTCCGGGCGAAGCGCTACGAGGGCGCCATGCGCGACCTCGAGAAGGCGATCGAGATTGCCGACGACAGTCTGGCTTACGCCCATTACAACCGGGCGCTGCTCTTTCAGAAGCTCGGTGATCTTCAGGCGGCGAGGGCGGATGCCGAGCAAGCCGCGGAGATAGCGCCGGACTCACCGGCGTACCGGCGCTTCCTTGCTGCCTTCGGCGAAACCGAGGGCGACCCGCTCCTCCCGGATGCCGAGCCAGGCAATCCTCCGGAGGAACCGGGCGGTGAGGGTCAGGACTGAATCAGGCCCTTGAGCCGGCGCGCGGTTTCCTCGGGCGAGCCCGTTCGCCGGGCGAGCAGATGATAGAAAGCCGGAACGATGAAGAGTGTCAGCAGCGTTGCCAGGGAGACGCCGGAGAAAATGACGACCCCGAGCATGCTGCGGCTCGTCGAGCCGGCACCGGTCGCGAGGATCAGCGGCGTCGATCCCATGACCGTGGAGATGGTCGTCATGATGACGGGGCGCAGGCGAATGCCCGCTGCTTCCACGATGGCGTCGTCGAAAGAACGGCCTGCATCGCGCAGCTGATTGATGAACTCGACGATAAGAACGCCGTTCTTGGCGGCAATGCCGATGAGCATGACGATGCCGATCTGGCTGTAGATGTTGAGCGTGCCGCCGGTCAGCTTGAGGCCGAGCAGCGCGCCGGCAATCGCCATGGGGACGGTCAGCAGGATGACCAGCGGGTGGACGAAGCTCTCGAACTGGGCGGCCAGCACCAGATAGACGATGAGCAGCGCGATGGCGAACGTGAACAGAAGTGATCCGCTGGCTTCCTTGAACTCCAGCGATTCGCCCCGGTAGTCCACCTGGGCGGATTCCGGCAGCTCCTCACGCACTACGGTCTCCAGAAACTCCAGAGCGTCCGCCAGGGCGTAGCCTGGGGCCAAACCGGCCTCGATGGTCACGGCGCGGAGCCGGTTGTAGCGATTGAGGCGCCCAGCTCCGGCGGTCTCCTCCACCTCGATGAGGTTGGCCAGCGGAACCAGACGGCCGGTGCTTTCCGAGCGAACGTAGATGTTCTGAAGATCTGCGGCCGTCGCCCGCTGATCCTCCTTGGCCTGCAGGATCACGTCGTACTCTTCGCCGTCCTGCACGAAGGTCGTGACCCTGCGTTCGCTCATCATGGCCGCAAGGGTTCTGCCTACGTTCTGCACGGAGATGCCCAGCGCCGCCGCGCGATTCTTGTCGACCCGCACGATCAGCTGCGGCTGGGTTTCCTTCAGGTCGCTGTCGACGCGCGTCATGCCGGGGTACTCCATGGCGCGTGCGATTAGAAGATCGCGCCATTGGGCCAGGGTCTCGTAGTTGGGCCCGCCGATGACGAACTGAACCGGGCGGCCACCGCCGCCTCGGGACAGACCGGAGCGCTCGAAGGCGAAGATCCGCACGGCGGGAATTTCCTCCCACGCTGTGGAGGCCCGGTCGATGATCTCGCGTGTGGTGGCGTCCCGTTCCCGCCACGGCTCCAGGGAGACGATCACCATGCCGGTGTTCGGGCTCGTTCCGCCCCAGCTGGGGACCCGGACCAGCACTCTCGAGATCAGGCCCTCGTCCTGCATCTGCATCAAGGGCGCCTCGACGTCGCCCATGTGTTCCTGCATGCGATCGAAACCGGTTCCCTCCGGCGCCAGCACCTGAGCCATGAAGAAGCCCTGGTCCTCCCGGGGAGCGTATTCCCTGGGCACCATGCCCATGAGCCAATAGGCGAGGCCGATGACGAGCAAGGTGATGACGGCGGCCGCCCAGCTGTAGGGGAGAAGACGTTTGAGCAGGCGCTGATAGCCTGCCTCCAGCCGGGCGAAGGCGCGCTCCACCATCCGGGTTACCGGGTTCTTTGCCGTCGTTTTGCGTAGAAGCTTGGAGCTCATCATGGGCGTCAGCGACAGGGCCAGGACGCTGGAGAAGACCACGGCGGCGGAAACCGTGACAGCCAGCTCGCTGAATATCACGCCCATGTTGTCGCGCAGGAACATGATGGGCGTGAACACGGCCACCAGCACGACGGTGGTCGCGATCACCGCAAAGGCCACCTGCCTCGAACCCCGGTACGCGGCGACGAGCGGAGGTTCGCCACGCTCCACCCGGCGATGGATGTTCTCCAGCACGACGATGGCATCGTCCACGACCAGCCCGATGCACAGCACCAGGGCCAGGATGGTGACCAGGTTGACCGAGTAACCGAACAGGGCCAGGGCGATGAATGCCGACGTCAGACACACGGGGATGGTCACGGCGGGGATGATCATCGAGCGGATGCTGCCGAGAAAGACGAAGATCACGAGGCTGACCAGCACCGTGGTGATGGCGATGGTCTGGTACACGGCGTTGATCGCCTCGCGAATGAACAGCGAATCGTCCGAGCTAGGCACGAACTCCATGTGATCAGGCAGCGCCTCGTTCACGCGCGCGATCTCGGCTTTGACGGCTTCCAGCGTGGCGAGCGTGTTGGCTGTGGATTGCTTGGTGATGGCCAGGCCAACGGTGTTCTGGCGATTGGCCCGGAACGACTCTCTGGTGTTGCTGGGCGCGAGGTTCACGTCGGCGACCTCACCCAGGCGAATCAGATGCCCGTCTCCACCCACGCCCAGCACCAGCTGTCGAAAATCCTCGTCGCTTTGGTAACCCCGGGCCAGGCGCACTCGGAACTCGCGCTCTGCGGACTCGATGCGTCCGGCGGGAAGCTCGAGGTTCTCTCGCCGCAGAGCATCTTCGATATCGATCACGGTCAGGTCGCGGGCGGCCAGCGCAAGCCGGTCCAGCCATATCCGCATGCTCGGTTTGCCGCTGCCGTGCATGGCCGCGCTGGCGACGCCGGGAATGATTTCGAAGCGGTCGACGATGTAGCGCTCCGCGTAGTCGTTGAGCTCCATCACGCTCATTCGCGAGCTGGTCAGGCTGATATACATGACGGGACGGGCGTCCGAGTCCTGTTTGGCGACGATGGGCAGCTCGACGTCGTCAGGCAGCCGATCGACGATGCGGGCCACCCTGTCCCGGACGTCGTTGGCCACCTCGTCTATGTTGCGGTTGAGCTCGAACTCGATGTTGATGTTGGAGGCCTCGTCACGGCTCGACGAGCTGATGCTCTTTATGCCCTCGATGCCGCTGATCTGATCCTCAATCACCTGAGTGACGCGGGATTCGATGACCTCGGCCGACGCGCCTACGTAAGCGGTGCTGATGGAAACCAGCGGGGGGTTGATGTCGGGATACTCGCGCAGAGGGAGCAGGTTGAAGGACAGAGCGCCGAACGCGATCAGGGCCAGGCTGATCACGCTGGCGAACACCGGCCTCTGAACGGAGATGTCAGAAAGCCACATGATGCTCAGCCCTGTTCGGCGCGAACCGTCGTGATGGGAGAGCCATCGCGCACCTTGATGAGGCCGTCGGTGATGACGCGCTCACCTTCCGTCAAGCCCTCCCGAACCTCCACCCAGCCGGCGTCGCGTACGCCGTGAGTGATCAGCCTGCTGCGGGCGGTGCCGTCGACCTCGGTGAAGACGCGCACTTGCGTACCGCGCTGAAGCAGCGCTGCCTCGGGAATCATGAGCACCTCCCGCTCGGAGGTGGTCAGCCTGGCCGTGAGCAGCATGCCCGGGCGCAGGCGCATGTCCCCGTTGTCGATATGCGCCCGCACCACGGCAGCGCGCGTGACGGGATCGACCCGGGAGCCGATGGTGCTTACCGTCGCGTCGAACACCGACCCGGAATAGGCGGGGCTTTCCGCCTCTATTCGCTGGCCGGGTTGGAGGCGGCTCAGGTGAATCTCCGGGATGGAGAAGTCGAGCTTGATGACGGAGACGTCGTCCAGGGTCGTGATCGGGGTTCCGGGGGTGATCAGCGTGCCGGTGCTTACCTGGCGAAACCCCAGAACACCGGAGAAGGGCGCGGTGATCAGCCGGTCCTCGAGACGGGCGACCACCGACTGGTAGCGCGCGACGGCGGCCGAGTGGCGCGCGCGAGCCTCGTCCACCTGAGAGATCGGCACGCTGCCCTGAAGGACCAGGTCTTCCAGCCGGTCCAGCTGGGTTCGGGTATCCCTGGCGTTGGCCTCTGCTTCTGCCAGCAGAGCCGTTTCCTCCTCGTTGGTGAGCTCCACCAGCACGTCGCCCGCGTTGACGTAGTCGCCGTCCTCGAAACGCACCTGGCTGACGCTGTCCGTGACCTGGGCGGTTATCGTGACCGATTCGTTTGCCACCGCCGTGCCGAGCGCCTCTACCCGGGTTCGCAGGGGCCGTTTCACGGCCGCGACCGTGACCACGGTGGTCGGGCCGCCCCAGGCCCCGGAAGGGCCTGGACGGGCCGTGGTTTCCTGCCCGTCGCATCCTGCAAGAACGAGGAGCAAAGTGATGAGGGAGAGGTTTCTCAAAAGCGCCGTCTGGTTGATCGAGCCGGCAAGGTTACCGCCATTGCCGGTACGAACGCGACATCCAAAGCGGGGGCTGCCACAATCGTTCGTTTTCAGGACGGCGATGATGATGGCGGCCACCCTCACTCAGCGGATCGTGGAGTCGTTCGAGCGAAATGCCGAACGTCCCTGCCTGCGTGTTCCCGGCGGGCGCGACTGGTCGTATGGTGAGCTCAACCGACTGGCGGAGAAGCTGGCCGGCCTGCTTGCCGGCGTGCCGGTGGCGGGGGGAGACCGGGTTCTGGTCCAGGTGGAAAAGTCCCCTGAGGCGGTCGCCCTCTACCTCGCCTGCCTGCGCCTCGGCGCCGTCTACGTGCCCATCAACACCGCCTACACCGGCTCGGAAGTGGAATACTTTCTGCGCGATGCGGAGCCCTCGCTCTTCGTCTGCCGGCCCTCGGTCCAGCCGGCGCTGGCCGAAATTGCCGGCAGCGTGCCGGTTCTGACGCTCGGAGCCGATGGAGACGGGTCGCTGCTCGAGGGCGCGCTGAAAGCTGAAGCGCGTGACGAGGCGGAGCCGCGTGATCCTGCAGACCTGGCGGCCATTCTCTACACCTCTGGCACCACCGGCCGCTCCAAAGGTGCGATGCTCAGCCAGGGCAACCTGCTGTCCAACGCCGAGAGCCTGCTCGAGTGCTGGGTCTGGCGCGACGACGACGTGCTGCTCCACGCGCTGCCCATCTTTCACGTGCACGGTCTGTTCATTGCCCTCCACTGCGCGTTTCTCTCCGGCACGCCGGTAACCTTCCTTGCGAAGTTCGATCCGGAAGCCATCGTCGAGTGCCTGCCGGAGTCCACGGTGCTCATGGGGGTCCCGACCTTCTATACGAGGCTGCTGGACTTCCCGGGTTTCGGTGCGGACGTCTGCCGCAACATGAGGCTCTTCATCTCCGGCTCTGCGCCGCTCACCGAAGCGACCTTTCACGCGTGGCGTGAGCGGACGGGTTTCGAGATTCTCGAACGCTATGGGATGAGCGAAACCATCATCATCGCGTCGAACCCGCTGAATGGCGAACGGCTTGCCGGCACGGTGGGTTTTGCCCTGCCGGGCATGGAGGTGAGGATCGCCGACGAGGAGGGTAAGCCGCTGTCTGGAGACGACGTGGGTATGATAGAGGTTCGCGGATCGAGCGTGTTTTCGGGTTACTGGCGCATGCCCGAGAAAACGGCGGAGGAGATCCGTCCGGACGGGTTTTTCGTTACCGGGGATCTTGGCCGGATGGACGCGGACGGTCGCGTCACGATCGTGGGCCGATCCAAGGACCTCGTCATCTCCGGTGGCTACAACGTCTATCCCAAGGAGGTCGAGCGTCTGATAGACGAGCTTCCAGGCGTGGTCGAGTGCGCCGTCATCGGCGTGCCGCATCCAGACTTTGGCGAAGCCGTGGTCGCCGTGGTCGTTCCGGAGAACGAAGAGGTGAGCGAGCGGTCGGTAGCGGCGGGGCTGGATGGCCAGCTCGCTCGATTCAAGCAGCCCAAACGCGTGATCAACATCGGCGAACTTCCCCGCAACGCCATGGGCAAGGTGCAGAAGAACGAGCTCCGAGAGCGTTTCGCCGACCTCTTCGCGCAAAGCTAGACCACGCTGGTCGGCAGCAGGTCGAACGTGGCCGCCTGCTCCGGCGGCAGGGTAATGGTGGCGATGGCCGAAAGCAGCGCCCGGTTCGAGTTGAACAGCTCACGGTTGGCATTGAGCAGCGAGGAGATCTCGTCCTCGTCCAGCCGGTCCGCCCGGACGTCCTCGTAGATTGCCGTGTGCAGCTCCTCGTGGCGTTGATGAGCGAGCTGGCTGAGGACGATCAGATCTTCGAGCTCCGGCCCTCCGTCCGCCCGTTCTGCCGTCGGCCCGTGACGAAGCAGGAAGAGTCGTGCGTAGAACTCGCTCATGATTTCACGAAAGCGGTTGCCGTAGCCGTTCAGAATGGGCCGATGGGAGAGGGCGAACGCTCTGAGGTCGCCTCTCGCGTCCTTGAGACTCTTCGATGCGTGGACGGCTTCGCGGGCGGCAAACTGGCATCGCGTGATGAGGTCGCTTTCGCTCTTCTCCAGTGATGCCGCCTGGGCGTCCGCGGCAAACGTGATGATCTCGCCCTCGAGGCGTTTGCTTGCCGCATATGCCGCTTCGAACTCGGGTTCCAGCGCGGCGGCGATGGCGCCGGCTTCGTGCACTCCCACCGGTAGCGAACCCGCGGGCAACGATATCTCGGGATCCGGCACCTTTAGGTTCTGGCAGATCACCCGTTGCATGAGGTGATTGGTCTCCAGGCGGATGGCCTCTACTGCGGCCTCGGGCAGATCGACGGCGACATCGGCGAGGTGGCGGCTCACCGAGGTCTCGGTGTCGGTGAAACGTCCTTCGAGCCAACCGGCGAACCGACCGATCAACGGCAGGAACATCAGGATCCCGATCAGATTGAACGCGCTGTGGAAGGCGACCAGAGCGAGCAGATCTGACAACCCGATCATGAGGATCACGGCCAGCAACGGCGTTCGCAGCGCGAAGGCCGTGAGATCGGTGATCAGATTGAACAGGAAGTGGCCCATGGCAACCCGTTTTTTGGCGGCGCTGCCCCTCAAGGCCGCCAGCAGCACGGTACCCGTGGTGCCGAGGTCGGCCCCGATGACCACTGCAGCTGCCGCAGGGAGGTCGATGATGCCGCCGTGCAGCGCGCTCAAGGTCACCATCATGGTTGCCGAGCTGGACTGGACGATGGCGGTGAAGACGAGCCCGAAGAGGAGATACTCCACCGCGCCGAGCTCCCCGAGAACGGCAACGTCAATGGCATCCGATATGTTGCCCACGGCGCCCTTCATCAGGTCGAGGCCCATGAGCAGCAGACCCACCCCGAAGACGACGCGGGCGATCTGGGATGCGCGATGATCGCGAATGCCCATGGCAGCAAGACCGCCGGCGGCGATGAGGGGCAGCGCCAGCGCGTCGAGGTCGAGCTTGAAGCCGATGGTTGCCACGATCCACCCGGTCATGGTGGTGCCGAGATTGGCACCGAATATCACAGACAGGGCGTTGCGCATCTGGATCACGCCGGCGCCCACCAGGGCGAGCATCATCACGCCGACCAGGGAGCTCGACTGAAGGATGGCCGTTGCCAGCGTGCCGCTGCCGATGCCCCTGATGGGATGGTCTGTGTTGCGGCGGAGAAATCTGCGGAAGGCTCGGCCGGAGACGTCCTCTAAAGCGCGCTCGATGATGCTCATGGAGAACAGGAACAGGCTTAGCCCCGCCAGCGGACGCCAGAGGTCGATTTCCATGGCGGTATCGTACCGGAGGCGGCGTGGATTACACTCCCTGGTCATGACTTGGCTGTTGGTCTCAAACCTCCTGCTGTTGGCCGTTCTGGGTGCCCTTGCGCTGGTGGTTCTCTCGCTTGCCCGTCAGATCGGCATTCTCCACGAACGCACGGCGCCGCTGGGTCTCGTGTCGAAGAGCCAGGGTGTGGAAGAGGGTGGCCGTGTGCCCGACCTCGAGTTGCCGACGCTCACGGCCGCCCATGTCGGGCTCAAAGATGCGGCCGACGCTGGGCGATGGTCGGCGTTGCTCTTCATCGCCGCCGAGTGTCCGATCTGTCGCTCCGTGCTGCCCGCCTACCTGGACATGCTGCGGGATCGCGAGCCGTGGCTGGAGGGTTACTGGGTGAGTGATGGTTCCGACATGCCCGCCTACCCGGCTTACGCCCAAGCCAACGGCATCGACCTGGAAAGGTACCTGATTTCCCAGGAGCTGGCCCTGCACCTGCAGGTGCAGCAGCTGCCGAGCATCGCAATCATTGACGACCAGGGCAGGCTGGCAGCCGGGCGCGTCGTGCAGAGCGCCCGACAGCTGCACGAACTATTTCAGCGGATCGACGCTGATCGTCACAGACAACCCGAGCAGGAGGGCACCTATGTTCATAGCCATGAATAGATTTCAGATCGCCAAAGGGTTCGAGGAGGGATTCGAAAAAGTCTGGCGGGAGCGGGAAAGCTTTCTGTCGGACGTGCCGGGCTTCAAGCACTTCGCGCTGCTTCGTGGACCCGAGAACGAGGATCACACGCTGTACGCATCGCACAGTGTCTGGGAATCCCGGGAAGCCTTCGAAGCCTGGACCGAGTCCGACAACTTCCGGCGCGCCCATGCCCAGGCAAGCGCGCCGAAGGGGACCTATCTCGGCCATCCGAATCTCGAGACCTTCCAGGCCGTGCTAGAAGAGGGCTGATCCCATGGCCACCTTCGAGCGGGGCGGCGTGAGCATTCACTACGAGGAGCGCGGCAGCGGATTCCCCATCCTGCTGATAGCCCCCGGTGGTATGCGCTCGACCATCGGCGCGTGGGCAAATGCTCCGTGGAATCCCATCGAGCATCTCGAGCCCCACTTCAAAGTAATCGTCATGGACCAGCGGAACGCGGGCCATTCCCGGGCGCCCATCCGCTCCACGGACGGCTGGCAGGTCTACACCGAGGATCAGATCGCGCTGCTGGATCACCTCGGAGTGGACCAGTTCCACGTGGCCGGCATGTGCATTGGCGGTCCGTACTGTATGGGCCTGGTCCGTGCGGTGCCGGACCGGGTCGCTGCGGCCGTGCTGTTTCAGCCCATCGGCCTGGACGACAACAGGCAGGCGTTCTTCGACATGTTCGACAGCTGGGCGGAAGAGCTGAAGCCGGACAGGGACGACGTGGACCCCGAGGCTTGGGAGGCGTTCAAGCGGTCCATGTACGCAGGGGACTTTCTCTTCAACGTATCGCGGGAGTTCGTGGCCGGGTGTTCGACGCCCCTCCTCGTGCTCTGCGGTCGCGATCTCTACCATCCTGAGAGCACGTCGCGGGAAATCGTCGCGCTGGCTCCCAACGCCGAGCTCATCGAGCGCTGGAAGGAACCGGAGAATCAGGAGGCGGCGCGTGCCCGGGTGCTGGAGTTTCTGGTCGCTCACACGCCCTAGGCGCCGCTTGCCGGCCCGTTAGTCGGGCCCCGCGCGAAGGGTTACAATCGGCGCGTGCAAACAATTTGGATGCGCGGATGTATACCCAGGGTCTGGACTCGCTCGGTGACGAAAGCCTGCACATTCCTTCCGACGAGCTGGCCGAGCTCGAAGCCCGTTTTCAGGCCAGGATCGACGCGGACGAGAAAATCGAGCCGAAGGACTGGATGCCCCATGCCTACCGGATGACGCTGGTACGGCAGATTTCCCAGCACGCGCATTCCGAGGTGGTGGGCATGTTGCCGGAGGGCAACTGGATATCCCGGGCTCCGACGCTCAGGCGCAAGTCGGTGCTGATCGCCAAGGTGCAGGACGAGGGCGGTCACGGGGCCTATCTGTACGGCGCCGCCGAGACGCTCGGCATCTCGCGGGAGCAGATGATCGAGCAGCTGCTGGACGGGCAGGCCAGGTACTCCAGCATATTCAACTACCCGACGCCGACCTGGGCGGACATCGGCGCCATCGGCTGGCTGGTCGATGGCGCGGCCATCATGAACCAGATTCCCCTGTGCCGTTGTTCTTACGGGCCATATGCCCGGGCCATGGTGCGGATCTGCAAGGAAGAGAGTTTTCACCAGAGACAGGGTTACGAGATCATGCTGAAGCTGGCTGCCGGCACGCCGGAGCAGCGCGAGATGGCGCAGGGCGCGCTGGATCGCTGGTGGTGGCCGGCCCTGATGATGTTCGGCCCGAGCGACAAGGATTCCACCCACACGGCTCAGTCCATGCGCTGGAAGATCAAGCGGTTCACGAACGACGAGCTGCGGCAGAAGTTCGTCGACGCCACGGTGCCTCAGGCCGAGTACCTGGGTCTCGAGGTGCCTGACCCGGGACTTTCGTGGGACGAAGCGAGTCAGCAGTACCAGATCGGCGAGATCGACTGGGAGGAGTTCAAGCGCGTTCTCGCCGGCCACGGACCCTGCAACGAGGAGCGCCTGACCGCCCGGCAGCAGGCTCATGAGGCGGGCGCGTGGGTTCGAGAGGCGGCAGTCGTCCACGGCCGCAAGCGCGCCATCGAGCATCGGGCGGCATAGGCGATGAGCCGGCAAAGCGGCGATCTCTCCTGGCCGCTCTTCGAGGTCTTCATCCGCGCGCGCTCCGGTCTGGAACACAAGCACGTGGGCAGCGTTCACGCGGTGGACGCCGCCATGGCCCTCGAGCACGCACGCGACCTCTACACCCGACGGCTCGAAGGTGTGAGCATATGGGTGGTGCCTTCCGCCGCCATCGTGGCCTGCGACCCGGATGATGCCGATGCCTTCTTCGAGCCGGCCGAGGACAAGGTGTATCGGCACCCGACCTTTTACGACATCCCCGATGAGGTCAAGAACATCTGATGCCGGCCCGGGCGTCGACCGATTACCTGCTTCGACTCGCAGATACCAGCCTGATCCTCGGGCAGCGACTTGCCGAGTGGATCGGGCACGCACCGGCGCTGGAAGAGGATCTCGGTCTTGCCAACGTCTCTCTGGACCTCATCGGCCAGGCCCGGTTGCTCTATCAATATGCCGGAGAAGTCGAGGGCAAGGGTCGCGGCGAGGACGACCTCGCCTTTCTGCGCAGGCCCGACGAGTATCGCAACGTGAGCCTGGTGGAGCAGCCGAACGGCGATTTCGGGTGCACGGTGGTCCGCCAGTTTCTGTTCGATGCCTGGCAGCTGGAAATGTATCAGGGGCTCGAGGCGTCCTCGGACGCACGCCTTGCAGAGATTGCTGCGAAGGCGCTGAAAGAAGTCCGCTATCACCTGCGTTACTCCAGCGGCTGGCTGGTTCGGCTGGGTGACGGCACCCAGGAGAGTCACCGGCGTGTTCAGGGTCCTCTGGAGAGTCTCTGGAAATACACAACCGAGCTCTTCTCGCCGGATGACTTGGACCTGGAAATGCAAGCGGCCGGCGTCGGCCCGGATCTGGAAGTCCTCGAAGCCGCCTGGTCGCGGCAGGTCGATGACGTTCTGGCTGACGCGACCCTGGTGCGGCCGGCCGATGTGCCCTACGGATGGTTCGGCAAGCGCGGCGAGCACACGGAGCATCTGGGCCACCTGCTGGCAGAGATGCAGGTCCTGCAGCGGACTTACCCGGGGGCATCGTGGTAGACGAGCAGCCGGTGCGCATCATCGCAGCGGAAGCCGGTGAAGACTCGGTCTGGGCGGTCTTGCGTGGTGTGCCCGATCCCGAGATCCCGGTGCTCAGCGTCGTGGACCTGGGCATCGTCCGCTACGTTCGCATGCCGGGTCCGCAGGTAGGGATCACGCCGACCTACTCGGGGTGCCCGGCCACGGAGGTGATACGCGCATCCATTCGCAGCGCCCTTGCCCAGAGCGGCTACCCGAATGCAAGGATCGAGGAGGTGCTCTCACCGCCCTGGTCCGCCGCCTGGATCAGCGCCGAGGGTCGCCGCAAGCTCCTGGAGTACGGCATAGCGCCGCCGAACCCGTCCTCGCCCGACGAGCCGGAGTCCTGTCCGCATTGCGGCGGTCGTAAAATCGAGATGATCAGCCAGTTCGGCTCCACTCCCTGCAAGGCGCTCTTCAGGTGCCTTTCCTGTCGAGAGCCTTTCGACTACTTCAAGTGTCACTGACGGCGGAGATTCCCTGAGTTGCTGAAATTTCACGACCTCGAAGTGGCTGGGTGCACGTCTGCAGGCGAGGAAGCCCTTTGCCTGCAGATCGTCGTGCCGCCGGAGCTGCGAGAAGCCTTTAGCGGTGCGGCCGGGCAACACGTCGTGTTGAAAGCCGACATCGACGGCGAGGAGGTCAGACGATCCTACTCCCTGGTCAGCAGCCCGGGCGAGTTTCCGCTGCGTATCGGGGTTCGCCTGCATGCTGACGGACGGATGTCGTCGTATCTTTCCCGGCTGACGCCGGGAGCGCGCCTTTCGGTGATGCCGCCGCTCGGCAGCTTCGCCAGTCAATGCCAGGGACCGGCGAAGCGCCGCTACGCGGCTTTCGCGGCCGGGTGTGGAATCACCCCGGTGCTCGCGCTCGTGCGCGCCAAGCTCGCCGAAGAGCCGGGCTGCAGGTGGACGGTGTTCTACGGCAACCGCAGCGCGGGCCGGGCCATGTTTCTCGACGAGTTGCTGGGCCTCAAGGATCGCTACCTCGGCCGGCTCGCCCTGCACTTCGTGATGAGCCGTGAGCCGAGCGAGGCCGAGATGTTCAATGGCCGCATCGACGCGGCCAAGGTCGAAGCAAGTGCCGGCAAGCTCTTCGACCCCGCCGCGACGGACGAGTTTTTCCTGTGCGGCCCCGGCGACATGATCGCGGCGGTCGGCGCCGCCCTGGGCAAGCTGGGCGTTGCCCCGGACCGGATTCACAGCGAGCACTTCACGGTGGAAAGCGTGGCTGCGGCGGATCGCGACGGGGAGCCGCCTCCACGGACGGGTGGCGCGGCGGAGATCATCGTGATCATGGACGGCCGTCGCCGATCGTTCACCATGAGCCCGGACGACGAGTCCATCCTGGATGCCGCGCTGGATTCCGGGATCGATCTGCCTTACTCCTGTTGCGCCGGCGTGTGCTCCACGTGTCGTACCCGCGTCGTGGAAGGTGCGGCGGAGATGGCTGAGAATTTTTCGCTGGAAGACTGGGAAATCGAGAACGGGTACGTGCTGGCCTGTCAGTCCCGCCCGACCAGCAGCGAGCTGGTGCTCGACTACGATGACGTGTAGGCAGCCAGTGTGGCTCCAAGCCAGAGGAGGTGGATGGTGAGCGGGATCGGCAATGTGGGTTTCGTTGGCCTCGGCGTCATGGGTTATCCCATGGCCGGACACCTGGCCCGCGCGGGCTACAACGTGCGCGTGTACAACCGAACCGGCGCCAAGTCCGAGCGATGGGTAACCGAGCATGGCGGGTCCCGGGTCGAAACCCCGCGGGAGGCTGCGTCGGGGGCGGACGTGGTCTGCCTTTGTGTGGGCAACGACGACGACGTGCGCGCCGTCGTCTACGGGCCCGAGGGTGTGCTCGACGGGCTGGCCGACGGCTCGGTGCTGATCGACCACACCACGGTCTCCGCGGAGCTGGCCGAGGAGCTGGCTTCTGCCGCCGGCGAGCGCGGTTGCGGGTTTCTGGACGCGCCCGTCTCCGGAGGTCAGGCGGGAGCCGAGAACGGACAGCTGACGGTGATGGTGGGCGGGGAGCAGACGATCTTCGACAGCGCTCTGCCCGTCATGGAAGCCTACGGCAAATCGGTCCGTCGCATGGGTCCCGCTGGCACCGGGCAGCTCACCAAGATGGTCAACCAGATCTGCATTGCCGGGGTTCTGCAGGGGCTGGCGGAGGGGCTGCACTTTGCCGATCAGGCCGGGCTGGACATCGAATCGGTGGTGGACGTGATCTCCAAGGGCGCCGCCCAGTCCTGGCAGATGGAGAACCGGCACGCCACCATGGCCCGGGGCGAGTTCGATTTCGGTTTCGCCGTTGACTGGATGCGCAAGGATCTCGCCATCGCGCTTCAGGCCGGACGTCGGCTGCAGGCCCGTTTGCCGCTCACGGCACTCGTGGACCAGTTTTATGCCGACGTGCAGAGCTACGGTGGCGGCCGTTGGGATACTTCCAGCCTGATCCAGCGTTTGCGGCGCACCTGACCACCTTGGATCGCCACCTCGGACATCCCCTATGTTCGAGCTTTCGGCTACGCGGTAGCGTCGGAAATCGTCGCCGATCACGGCATTTGTTGCGCGCGGCAACCGTGCGAATCATGGGGCTGACAGTTGAGCGACGATCGGGCCATCGCGAGTTGGAGCCACTTCGATCATGCGGCCGACATGGGGGTTCGCGGGGTGTTCGCCAGATGCTTCCCGGCAGCGCGGCTCGAGATGCTCTTCGACGTCTCTCACAACACGTGCAAGGTGGAAACCCACCGGGTTGGCGACGAGACCCGGGAGCTGTTCGTTCACCGCAAGGGTGTCACGCGAGCGTTTGGCCCCGGTCACCCGAGCCTGCCCGACCCCCTGAGGTCCGTGGGGCAGCCGGTGCTGATCGGCGGCAGCATGGCAACCGAGTCTTACGTTCTGCGCGGGACGAAGGAAAGCGAGCGCCGCGCCTACTCCTCCGCCTGTCATGGGGCGGGTCGGGCCATGAGCCGCCGCGCGGCCACCCGGCGCTGGCGCGGCTGGTTCCCGTGCTCTGCGTGAAGGGCTAACGGCGCCCGACACGGCCTTAAGGTCTAGGTAGTAACCACGGTTGCCCAGGCGAACCCGCCTGCCAGACTGGAACGGTCGGCAAGAAGGGTGTGAACCATGTACGTCCTGCTTTTCGTTGCTCTGCTGGGCTGTGGAGCCTGGCTGGCTCATTCCGGCAGTCGGCATCACCGCAAAGTGCAGGTCTGGGGCGGTGCAGCCATCGTCGGTTCCGCGTTCGGGCTGATGTTACTGATGGCTTTCTGGGCCGAGATGCTGTGGTTCGACTCGCTCGGCTATCAGGATCGGTTCTGGACCTTCGTCTGGGTTCGCCTTTTGGTGCCTCTGCTGGGCGGCGCCGCGGCGGGCCTCACAGGACTGGTGCTGACGCGGGGCGCGGGCATCTACCTCAGACGCGGCGTGGCCTTCGCTTGCGCCGCGGCCGGAGTGATCTGGGGGCTTGCATCCTGGCAGCCCGTGCTGCTCTTTCTCAATCGAATGGAAACCGGGATCGTCGACCCGCTGCTCGGGCTGGACACGGGGTTCTACCTTTTCGTTCTGCCCCTGCTTGACGGCGTCTTCTGGCTGGGCCTCTTCGTCGCTCTGATCTCGCTCATCACGGTCCTGGCGTTGCGCGAGCAGGACGGGGTGGTGATGCCGGGGCCGGCGTTCGCGGTGCCGAAGGGGCGGCTCCTCATTCCCGGCGCCAGCCTGACGCTGACCGTCGTGCTGGCCTTTGGCCAGCTCTTGAGCGTTCTGCATCTGCTGTACTCGAAGCTCGGCGTGGTGATGGGCCCGGGCTGGACCGACGTTCACGTTCGGCTGCCTGCCCTGATTCTGATGGGCGCCATTTTCCTGGTGGCCGGCATGCTGCCGCTCTTCGAGGGTTTTCGTGGCTTCATGGCGCGGCTTGTCGCGCGCTGGGAGGCCATCGCGCCCGTCAACGTGGTCGCCGTGGTCGGTGCGTGGGCGGTGATCGGTGGCGCATGGCTGCTGCTGGTGGTTCTGCTCCCTGCGCTGACCCAGTGGCTGGTGGTCAAGCCCAACGAGATCACCTTCGAGAAGCCCTACATCGAGAACAACATCGAATTCACACGGCGTGGTTTCAAGCTCGATCGGGTGGAGGAGCGGCAGTTTTCCGCCGACGCGGCGCTCGGCCCGGAGTCTCTGGCCGACAACCGCCATCTCATTTCGGAGGTACGGCTGTGGGATTGGCGTGCTCTCGACGCCGTCTACAAGCAGTTTCAGGAAATACGCCTTTACTACGAGTTCGTAGATGTCGACATCGACCGCTACCGGCTGGGTGACCGCTATCGTCAGGTCATGGTGGCGGCACGGGAACTGGCTCAACGTAACCTCCCTGAACAGAGCCGCACGTTCGTCAACCAGCGCTTCAAGTACACCCACGGTTACGGTTACACCCTGGCCCCGGTGAGCGATTTCACGCCGGAAGGGTTGCCCAACCTGCTGGTCAAGGACATTCCGCCGGTCACCGACCAGCCGGAGCTGGAGGTAACCCGGCCGGAGATCTACTACGGCGAACTCACCATAGAGCCGGTGGTCACCAATACCCTCGAGCCCGAGTTCGATTATCCAAGCGGGGATGCCAACATCTACACCCGCTACTCGGGTACTGGGGGCGTGGTGCTATCGAGCTTCTGGCGCAAGTTCCTGTTCGGCTGGAAGTTCGACGGCACGGTTTTCCTGTTGTCGAGTTACCCCACGCCGGAGAGCCGGGTCTTGTTTTACCGTCAGGTGCCGGAGCGGGTGCAACGGCTCGCCCCGTTTCTGGTCTTCGACGAGGACCCCTACATCGTTGCCGTGGACGGGCGTCTGAAGTGGATCGTGGACGCCTACACGAGTTCGAGCTACTACCCTTACAGCCAGGCCTTCGACAGCGAAGAGTTCTTCGGGCTGAGTCGGGACGAGGGTCAGGCGCGGGTGCGGACGGTGCAGCGGCTCGACGGCGCCAACTACGTGCGTAACTCTGTCAAGGCCGTCATCGACGCCTACGACGGCAGCGTGGACTTCTACGTGTTCGACGAAGAAGACCTCATCATTCAGGTGTGGCAGCGCGCGCTGCCGGGCCTGTTCAAGCCCCGCTCCGAAATGCCGGCCAGCCTGGTCGCCCACGTGCGTTATCCCCAGGACTTCCTGCTCGCTCAGGGGCTCATCTTCACCCGCTACCACATGTCCGATCCCGACGTCTTCTACAACCAGGAAGACGTTTGGGTGCGAGCCACCGAGAAGCACTATCACGACATCACGCCGGTGGAGCCCTACTACGTCATGTGGGAGCTGCCAGGCTCGGACGAAGCGGAATTCGTGCTCATCCTGCCGTTCACGCCCAAAAACCGGCAGGTGCTCATAGGCTGGGTTGCCGCGCTATCCGATGGCGAGAACTACGGGCGCTTCATCGCTTACAAGTTTCCCAAGGAACGGCGGGTGCTCGGGCCTCAGCAGGTCGAAACCAAGATCGATCAGGACTCGTTCCTGTCGGGGCAGCTGACGCTCTGGGACCAGCAGGGCTCCGAGGTGATACGCGGGAACGTCCTGGCAATACCCATCGACGACTCGCTCCTGTACGTCGAGCCCATCTATCTTCGCGCCGAGACCGCCGCGTATCCTGAGCTGCGACTGGTTGCCGTGATGCAGGGAGACAATCTGAGCTACGCCGAGACCCTGGATGAGGCGCTGCTGGGCCTCTTCACGGGCCGGCAACTGGTCGGGGAGACGCCGTCTCGGTCCGTCAAAGGGTTGGCCATCGAGGCGCGAATGGCTTTCGAGAGCTATCTCGAGGCGCTGGGAGACAAGCGCTTCGAAGCGGCGGGCGAGGCGTTGCGCCGGCTCAGCCAGCTGCTCGAGCGGATCGATGCGGCAGCGTCGGTTGGGGAAGGAAACGGGCCGTGACGCAATGGGTCGATTCGGCGGTGAGCGCCGGTACGATCACGGCCCAATCGGACCGATTTGCCATCGACGTGCACGGCCCGGGCGTGCGGCGAGCTGCACAACGCGTCCCTGGACGTATCCATCGACACGGGCTACCCGCCGGTGATCAACAGCCGCCGGGAGGCCGAGCTTGCCTTTCGGGCCGCTCGCGACGTGGTTGGCGACACCGGCCTGATGCAGCTCGATCACCCGAGCATGGGTGCTGAGGATTTCTCCTACTACCTGGAACGGATTCCCGGCTGCGTTCTCCTCATGCAGGTCGCGTCGAGCGATCTCGGCAAGGACCTCGGCCAAAGCGTCGCCCGACCTGCCGAAAGCTGCCGGACGTTGGGAATGCGGCTGGTCGGCGCGGGGACGCATCCGTTCTCCACCAGGCTTGCGGCCATCACGCCAGGCCCCCGATACGAATCCATGGAGCGGACGTCGGGGCTGCTCGGGCATCGTCAGATCACCTTTTCTACCCACGTTCACCTGAGCGTCATCGATGGGGACGAGGCCCTATGGCTCGCCAGGCAGCTGGCCCCTTACCTGCCGCTGATGCTGGCGCTCTCGGCGAGCTCGCCATTCTGGCAGGGTCACGACACCCGTTTTGCCGCTTTCCGGCCGCGGATCCTGGCCTCTCGTTTCGGCCTCGACGCCCGGGTGGCCGTCAACGAGAACGGCGATGTGATGACGGTGCGCGAGGTCGCACGTCAGACGCTCGATCTGATAGCCGACACGGCTGCGCGGTTCGGAGACACGGACCACCTTTCCAGGCTGGCACGAGCGATCTCCGCAGGGCTCCCATCGGAACGCCAGCGGCGTAGGTTTGCGGCGACCGGCTCGTTGCGGGCGGTGGTGGATGCCGTCATCGACGAGCTTCTGCGGGACCCCGTGGTGGGATGATACCGGGCCTGCCGCTCAGACCGACTCGTCCAGATATTTTTCGGCGTCCAGCGCGGCCATGCAGCCGAACCCGGCGGAGGTAATCGCCTGGCGGTAGACGTGATCGGCCACGTCCCCGGCTGCGAATACCCCCGGGGTGCTGGTCGCGGTGGCGTTGCCGTCCAGACCGCTGCGGGTGGTGATGTAGCCGCCCTCCATCTCGAGCTGGCCGGCGAAGATCTCGGTGTTCGGCCGGTGGCCGATGGCGATGAACACGCCCGTCACGTCCAGATCCATCGGCTCGGCACCATGGGTGCCGTCCAGGCGCACCCCGGTGACGCCGGAATCGTCACCGACCACCTCGGCCAGGGTGTGGTTCCATACCGGCTCGATGTTCTCCCGGGCAAACAGGCGGTCCTGAAGGATCTTCTCCGCGCGCAGCTCGTCGCGGCGGTGAACGAGGTAGACCTTGCTGCAGATGTTCGACAGGTACAGCGCCTCTTCCACGGCCGTGTTGCCTCCGCCGACCACGGCGACGGCCTGGCCGCGATAGAAGAAACCGTCGCATGTTGCGCAGGCGCTCACGCCGCGACCCAGAAAGGCCTCCTCCGAAGGCAGCCCGAGATACATGGCTGACGCGCCGGTCGCGATGATCAGGGCATCGCACGTGTACTGGGAGTCTCCCTGGAGGCGAATGGGCTTGGCCTCGAGGTCTGCGGTGGTGATGTAGTCGTTGATGACCCTCGCCTCGAAGCGTTCCACGTGTTCAGCCATCTGGGCCATCAGCTCGGGGCCCTGGAGCTCAGCGTGCCCGCCGGGCCAGTTTTCCACCTCGGTCGTCGTGGTCAGCTGCCCGCCGACCTCCACCCCGGTAATCAGCGCGGGTCGCAGGTTCGCCCGGGCCGCGTACAGCGTTGCGGTGTATCCGGCCGGCCCTGATCCGAGCACGATGAGTCGATGATGTGTGGCGGTCACGGTTGTGTCCTGTGGATCAGCGAGCGGGCATTTTATACAGCGCACGCCCATGGGTGAACGCTCACGCGTTGACTCCGGCTCGGTATTGGAGGTTTATTGGGCCTATTGATTCGCGGGCGGGGCCAGCTTGGATATTCAGGATCGCATCGACCGCGACGGCGGTGTCCTCGAGCGGTTGAACATCAGCGTCGATTTGTCGGCGAACGCCGGCGTCAGGCTCGAGATGAAAGTGGCGGAAGACATGGTCAACGCGGGTGGATACTGTCACGGGGGTCTGCTCTTCGCGCTGGCGGACACCGCGTGCGCCTATGCCCTGGCCGAGGCAGGATTGGCGCCGGTGACACTCGATGCGGGCATAACCTACCTTCGCCCGGCGACCGCGGGTGAACGGATTGCCGCCGAAACCGAAGTCGTTCGCGCGGGGCGGCGGATCGGACATTGCGAGGTCCGGCTCACGCGCGAGGACGGAACCCTGCTGGCCATCTACCGGGGGACCTGCTCCAATGCTTCCTCGGATTCTCGCTAACCCCGGCAGCCGGGGTTCGCGGGGCGTGCCGGGTTCGGCTGCACGCCTACCGGCCCCCGCGGGGAACTACGTGGAAATCCGGAGCGCCAATCGGAACCCAAAGGCGCATCTTTGGACGTGTGTAGAACGTGATGGGAGTTGCGACTTGCAGATACCCTTGCAGATTACCTGGCGAAACATCCCCAAAAGCGAAGCCCTGGAGGCCGACATCGTCGCGAAGGCGGAGAAGCTCGAAGAGTTTTTCGACCACATCTTGAGCTGCCGTGTGGTGGTGGAGAAGTCTCATGGGCGGCACCGGAAGGGTAATCTCTACCGCCTGCGGCTCGACATCCATGTCCCGGACAAAGAGATCGTGGTGACGCGTGATCCGGGGGACGATCACGCCCATGAAGACATGTACGTGAGCATCCGCGATGCCTTCGACGCCGCTCGGCGGCAGCTCCAGGACTACGTCCGCGTCAGGCGCGGACACGTCAAGCCTCACGATCAGCATCATGTTGGCCGGGTTCTGCGAAGGATCGCCGCGGAGGACTACGGCTTTCTCGGAACGGCCGACGGTCGCGAGATCTACTTTCATCGTAACTCGGTGGTCAATGCGGACTTCGACAAGCTCGAGCCCGGTACCGAGGTGATGTTCGTGGAGGAAACCATGAACGAAGGCGTTCAGGCGAAGATGGTTTCCGTGGGCAAGCACCGATTTCCCGAAGGTTCCTGATCTCGGTGGCGGAATGCCGGACGGCTCAGCCGCCGCCATCCCCGCCGGCAGAGTGCCGTCCCGCCGCGTGATCGGCAATGGGTGGGGTCGTGAATTTCTGTCTCCGCCCTGTCGATTGGAAGCAGGTAGTGCCGATTGGTTGGTGATCGCCAACGCGCGGGTTACACTTCGGCCAGGGATCAGTGGGAGGAATCCATGCGGGTTTTCGTCGTCTTCAGCGTGCTGCTCGCTGCATCCGGCATGAGCCTTGCGGCCGACCAGTTCGAGGCCGAGCCTCTGGGTGAGGTTGCCCAGCTGCCGTCCCCCAATCCGGATCACTGGGTGGTGATTCACGATCTGTCCTTCAATCACATGCGGGAGGGCAAGCTCTTTCTCGTCGATCCCCATGCGGACTCGGTGTCCGGCCAGCTGCGCGGCATGATGTCCGCCGATTTCGTCGCCAGCTTCCTCGTCAGCGCCCGGCGCAACGAGTATTACGTGATCGAGAGCTTCCACGCCCGCGGAGGTCGGGGCGGCGAACGCACCGACGTCGTCACCATCTACGATCCAGCCACCCTGTCGGTGCTGGAAGAAATCATCATTCCGCCGAAGCGCCTGTCAGGCATGCCCAACCGTTATCAGGTGGCCCTGCTCGACGACGATCGGTACATGGTCGTCTTCAACTTCACGCCGTCGCAGTCTGCCACCGTGGTGGATCTCGAGCGTCGGCAGGTGCTAGGGGAGGTAGCTGTTCCCGGATGCATGTTTGCCTACCCGACCGGCAAACGCGGGTTCAGCTCGCTGTGCAGCGACGGGGGGATGCTGACGACCCGGCTTGGCGAAGACGGATCGGTCGCGGGAACGGATCGGCTGGCGCCATTCAACGACGTCATCGACGATGCCATGTTCGCCCGGCCGGCAGAGATCGACGGCGTGTTTTACTTTCCGACGTTTACGGGCAACGTGGCTCCCATCGATATGCGCGGCGAAGCGGCCGCGCTGGGAGAACGGTGGTCTCTGACCACGGCCTCCGAGCGTGCCCAGGGCTGGCGTCCCGGCGGCCTCTGGCCCGCCGTCGGCGACGGCAACGGCCGGCTCTATATGCTGATGCACGGACACGGCGCGGAGGGTACTCACAAGGACGGCGGCGATCAGGTGTGGATATTCGATGCGGCCAACGGCAAGCGCATCGGCAAGATCGAGCTGGCCCGCTGGGGCATCGCGCTGAGCGTCTCCACCGGCGAGCGGCCTCAGCTGATGGTAAGCGGCGCCGAGCCGGTCATAGACGTCTACGAGGCTGACGGCACCCATGTGAGAACCCTTGGCGTGGACATGTCCACGCCGCTCCTCGTGCACGGCGTTCGCTGAACAGACCTGGAGATCGTCGATGAATTGGTTAGACAAACTATCTGAGAAGTCTACGCGCGGGCTCGCCCAGCAGACGTCCCGCCGCGGGTGGCTTGCGGGTATCGGCACCGTGCTGGCGGGCGCCGCGTCGGTTCCCCTGCTGCCGATGGCAAGGGCTTCCAGTGGCGGGCAGCCGAAGCTGGAAGACGTTGCTGACACCGGCGACCCGCTCTCCTGTGATTACTGGCGGCATTGCTCCATCGACGGTTTTCTCTGCGGCTGCTGTGGCGGCTCTCACAACACCTGCCCGCCGGGCACGGAGATGTCGCCCATCACCTGGGTGGGTACCTGCCGCAATCCCGTTGACGGCAAGAACTACGTGATCTCCTACAACGACTGCTGCGGAAAAACGCCCTGCGGACAGTGCTTCTGCAACACCAATCAGGGCGACCGGCCCATGTACCGGCCCGATAAGAACAACGACATCAACTGGTGTCTTGGCACCGAAAGCACCGTCTATCACTGCTCCACGTCCGTGCTGATAGGGCTTGCCGTCGAGTGAAGGGGCGAACGGTCTGCTTTGCTTTTCTGATCGCCGCCGCGCCTCACGCCATCGGGGACGGGCCGGTCGACGCGGAGCGAGCACGCCTGAACTACATGCTGAACTGCCAGGGATGCCATCTCCCCGATGGTTCCGGGGTGGAAGACGCGGTGCCGCGGATGAACGGCTTCGTCGGCAACTTCCTGCATGTCCCGGGAGGCAGAGAGTTCCTGGTCCGCGTGCCGGGATCCGCAAACGCGGCGCTGGACGACGCCTCCCTGGCCGAGCTGCTCAACTGGATTCTCGTCACCATGAGCCCCGGCGAGCTTCCCCCGAGCTGGGTGCCCTACTCGGCGGGCGAGGTGGCCGAGCTGCGTTCGGCACCGCTCAGAGAAGTGGAGAAGGTGAGGGCCGGGCTGGTCCGAAGCATCCAGCAGCACCTCTGACCTTGGAGGTTCTGGCAAGCCTGACCCAAGGGGAAGATGGCGGCCGAAAACTCGTCGGTCTCAGTTCGCCTCGCGGGCCAGGAACACGACCAGGCTCTCGCCATCCACGAAGTTAGGAGCGTCGTTGGCCTGGTCGGTGGTCATCTGCTCTGAAGCCATGCTGGCGAGCGCCGTCGGGTAGTCGGGCCAGAACAGCTCCGTGACGCCGTCGTAGGCCCGCTGGGCGGTCCTGATGTGGCTCTGCACGTAGCGCTCCGCGTCCTGGGTCTGGGCGGCGATGGGGCCGTGATGGGTCAGCCAGTAGTCGTGGAACTCCTCCAGGCTGAGCGACGGCTTCCGATCGAACAGGAAGGTCGCCTTAAAGCCGCTGTCATGAAAGGGCTCGCCGCTGATGTTGTGCTCTTCGCTGCGGATCAGCACACGGGGGTTGACGGCGAAGACCTCGTGAACGTCCTCAGCGGCCGTCTCGAGCGCCGCCATCAGCGGTGTCGGGTCGTCGTGCTCTGCCAGCCAGAACTCGGCCGAGGCGCGGAAGGGGGCGAGCACCAGATTGCCGAGTTGCTCCCCCGTCCTCAGAAACTGGCGATAGCGACGCAGCCCTGGAAAACGTTCCTGAAGAACCTCGAGTGCCTGCGCTTGATTCAGCTGAAAGGGTGATTCGGCCCCGTCGTCGCCGAACAGGGCGTAGAGCTTGAGCACGATCTACTCGGTGGCCAGGCCGAGCACCACGGCGGTGGAGCAGTTGTACACGCTCGAGGTCGTGCCCATGCACCAGTTGATGTCGTTGTTGGCGCTCGGTCGGTAGACGGGCCGGTCGTCCTCGTTACGGTTGCACAGGCAGCGTCCACAGCTGCTCTTGCCGCAGCAGTCGTTGTAGGAGATCACGTAGTTCTTGCCGTCCACCGGATTGCGGCAGGTGCCGATCCAGGTGAGAGGCGACATCTCCGTGCCCGGCGGGCAGGCGTTCTGGGTGCCGCCGCAGCAGCTGCACAGGAACCCGTCGATGGCGCAGTAGCGCCAGTAGTCGCACTGGGTGGGATCTCCCGGATCCTCGGGGTTGCCCGTGCTTTGGGGGGGCACGCGGCTCTCGCTGGCCCGTGCTACGGGCAGCAACGGGGTTGCCGATGCGCCCAGCAGGACCGCTGAGGCGCCGGCGAGAAAGCCCCGCCGCGAAGTGGCTCGTGCGACCTTGCGCGTGGTTTTCTGGGTGATCCGGTCCAGCCAGTTCATCGCGCGGCTCCTTACTCGTAGCTCACAGGGTGGACCATGTAAGGCGTGAAACCGAGATCGTAGATTGATCGCAGGTATTCGCCGCTCATGGCGTCGTAAACGTCCAGGGTGGCCTCGGTGCTTGCCACCAGAAGATAGGGTTTCTCGTGCTGGGTGACGCTGATGGAAATGGCGGGCGCGCGAAGCTCGATGCGGGCCAGGCGCTCGCGCTCGCCGGTGTCGAAGAGCCAGATTTCGGGGGCCGGGTCCTTGTGGCTGCCGTCGTAGCCGTCGGGCGTCATGCCCACCCAGAGCAATCCGCTTTTGTGGCCTGCCGTCCAGTGCCAGCCGGCCGGACGCCAGTTGGCGGCACGTTCCTTCTCCGTGGCCAGCCACCAGGTCGTCATCAGCTCGGGCTGCGCGGCACGGGCATCGATGGGCTGAACCTGCCCGCGATAGCTGACGAAATGCCAGATTCCGCCGGCCTTGGCGGACTTCTCGGACAGGGGGTCCGCGTCGATGTCGATGAACGGCTCGCTGGCCTTTCTGGAAACGGGATTACCGGTCTCATCCAGCGTGATCGAGAGCATTCTCCCGTCTCCGCAGAGCATGAAGAAGCTGCGCTCGACGGTCGGATAGATCAGCGCGCAGCCGGGCGTGCTGATCTCCGAGACCATCTTGCGCGAGTCCAGATCGATGACCGCCACCGACGTGCCGGGATTCTGCATGAAGACCAGCAGAAACCGCTCGTCCTCGGTGAGCCTGGAATTGCCGAGATTGATGACGGTGTTGGCCCGCCGGGGCGGCAGGTCCACTTCGGCGACCACGTCGAGGTTGGCGAAGTCGTAAATGGCGATCACGTCCTGGCGCTGACCGCGGCTGCCGCGGCTGTGCAGCGTCTCCCCGACGTAGAATTCCTGGCGGCTGTTGGAAAGGTTGATGGTGGCGAATTGCCCGGCGCTCAGCATGCCCTTGAAGCGGCGCGACTCGATGTCCACGAGGGCGAACTTACTGTCGATCAGGTTGAAGAAGGCGAAGTCGTGTACCACCGCGTAGGTGTCAGGGTACGGGGTCGCCAGGCTGAGCACGTTGGGGACGGGTTCGGGCTGAAGCTCCGCCCGAACGGTGTTGGTGACCCACATAGTTGAAGCAAACATCACGCACGTGACATGAACAGAGAAGACTCGCGCCCAAGTTCTTCGAATCATTGGTCTCCCCCCGAATCCTGGCGTCGGATACTCGACATGCACCATCATGACACGAGATGCGTCGAGCCGGACGCTACTCGGCCCGCACGAGGCTGTCAACGGCGCCGAACAGTCTGATCCCCGCCTTTCAACGGCCTCGCCGCAGCCCGCATTTGTGTTGAATTCCGGCCTGATGGGGCCGCCGAGGTGGAGCAGTCAGGTCGCGAGCCTGATTGCGCGGCTGGCCCAGCAATTTAGTTGGGTAGTTTTCGTTATGGTTTCATTGCCATCGCCATTCGCGGTGTCGCGCAGAACGACTTCATCAGCAATCAGGAGAGCCCCGTTTCTCTGTACGTCGATGAGGTTTACATCAGCCAGATGTCTGGCGCCGGCTTCCTGCTGTTCGACATGGAGCGAGTGGAGATCTTGAGAGGTCCTCAGGGCGCCCTGTTCGGGCGCAACGCGACGGCTACATCGAGAACCGGGTGCTCGGCAAGGACATCAACAATGCCGACGACATCGCCGTGCGGGGACAATTGCTGTTCGACCTCAGCGACAAGGGCAGCCTGCTGCTGAACGGCCGCTACTACGATCATGACATCCGCACGGGATTCTTCGAAAACTTCACGCTGAGCTCCATCACCGACTATCAGGACGTCTATCGCGATTATTTTGAAGACACCGATGCCTCGCCTATCGCCGACCTCAATTTCTATCTCGTGACGGACGCCCAGCAGTTCTCTCAGGAGGTCCGCTTCAACGGCGAGACCGAGCGAACCCGTTGGGTGGGTGGGCTCTACTACCTGGACATCGATATTGAGGATGCCAACGGCGCGGAGACGCCGCTGACGGTCTTAGCGGACGACCCGTCAGGCTTCTTCCCGTTGATCGACGAGGATGGCAACTACCTCGGAAACGACAATCCGTATCAGGTCGACACCGAATCCTTCTCGGTGTTCGGCCAGATCGAGTACGACTTCACCCCTCAGCTCACGGGCATCGCCGGGGGTGCGCTGGATCATCGAGAAGAAGTCCGAAGATTATGCGATGAATTTCGTGGCCACGTGCCGGGAACCACCCTCCGCAATGGCAAACCGAATATCATCGACATCAACCCGGACAACGACACGGAGTCCATCGGCACGTTCTCGGGCTCGCTCGATGACGACCTCTGGTCGGCCAAGCTGGAGCTTGACTGGCGGCCCAACGACGATCTGCTCCTGTACGCCAGCTACAACCGTGGGGTGAAAGGCGCCGGGTTCAACGCGCCCCTGGACATCACCGTCGGTGATGGTGTGACTGTGATCCCTGACCTCGAGCAAGAGACGGCGTTCAAGGAAGAGACCCTGAACGCCTACGAGATCGGATTCAAGGCGACCTTGAGCAACGGGCTGGCCCGGCTGAATGGCGCCGTCTACTGCTACGACTACGAAGACTTCCAGGCCTTCAAGATCATGCGGCAAGCTGGCCCTGCAGGCGGATGCGCAATACCGCAGCAAGCACCACTTCAGCCTGACCCGCGCCGAGGCGAGCACGGAGAACGGCTACACGGTGGCCAATGCCCGCGTCGCTTACCGATCGGGCGACGATCGCTGGGAGCTAGCGGCCCACGTTTCCAACTTCACCGATGAGGAATACCTGGTGCAGACCTTCGATCTCGCCGGCGTGCTCGGCATGACGGAGCAGTACTACGGCATGCCCGGGTGGTGGTGGGTAACGGCTTCGTACCAGTTCGGAAACTGACCGGGCTGTCCGGCAACGGCAGCCCCGCGCGCTGAGAGGTCGCCGCTCACCCGGCGGGCGCTACCTCCACGGGCACGCCCGTCATGTGGGCCTGGTTCGACAGTGGGTCGAAGCTGCCGGGGCCTGACGGTAACAGGGCATTGCAGTTGGTGCCCGGTTTCTCCTGAGCGACACGCATGCCGGGGGTGCGGCCGTGACCCCAGCCGTGGGTCATGGCCACCACGCCGGGCATGAGCTCGGCAGTCAATCTGGCCTGGCTCGTAATCTCGCCGTTGTCGTTGCTGATTCGGACCCGATCCCCGTCCGCGATCTGGCGGATGGCAGCGTCCTCGGGATGCATGAAGAGGTAGTTCCGATCCCGCTCGCCCGACTTGAGCTTGGCCACGTTGCTGTACCAGCTGTTGAGCATGTACCGGTCCCTTTTGCTGATCAGCTTCAGCTGGTTGGCCGGTTCCTCCTCGAGCTCGCCGAAGATGGCAGCCATACGGTCGACGCCATCGGCAAACGTTTCGGGCATGCAGTCGATCCGACCGTCCTCCGTCTGCACGTAGCGCTCGTAAAACTCTTCAGGCCTCGACCGCTCGAGAGCGATGATCTGCTCGGCGCGCAGCTGCATCATGCTGCGTCCCTGGGACCGCAGCATGGCGTCGATCCGTGACCACATGTCGGGCTCGCCGCTGTCGAACGCGGAAGCGAACCCCATGGCCTGGCTCAGCTTCTCGTAGATCCACCAGTCCGGTTTGCGCTCGAAGGCCGGTGGGACGACGGCCTCGGTGAACTGCACGCTGGGCTGAAACTGCATCCCCAGCCCCGTGATGTTGATGTCTTCACGCTCGAAGGCTCCGGCGGCGGGCAGCACGTAGTGGGCGTACTCCCCCGTCGCGTTCCGGTAAATGTCCACGCAGACGAGCAGCTCCAGGTTCTCCAGCGCCTGTCGCGTGGCGGCCTCACCGGCAATGGACAACACCGGATTACCCGCGTTGACGAACATGGCGCGTACGGGCTCGTCGGGATCCGCCAGATAGCTGGCGAGCAGATTGCCCGGCAGGCTGATGCCCACCCCTCCCGGTTTGCGGACCGCCCCGAAAGGCGTTTCCAGATGGCCCTCGGGGACGTTCCGGCCGGCCGAAGGGCTGCGCTCGTAGAATCCCAGAGAGTAGAAGTTGCCGCCGCGGCGACCGAGATTGCCGGTAACGAGCACGAGCATGTGCAGCAGCCAGTAGGCCATGGTGCCGAGCCGGCCCATGTTGACCCCCGTGGACATGTGGGCGCAGGCGCTCGGGGCGTCGGCGAAGTCGCGTGCGAGCTGGCGGATGGTCTCGGCGGGAATGCCGGTGATCGGAGCGACCCGCTCGGGATCATATTGCCGGATGAACTCGATAAGGCCTTCGGCATGGCTGCCGTGACGGGACACATCATCGTGAAACCCGCGTGATGCGTATATCTCGTGAATCATCGCGGCCAGCAGGAACGCGTCGGTGTCGGGCTTTGCCCTGAGCACCGAGCCGGCCATGCGGGCGGACTCGATTTCCCGGGGGTTCACATACAGTATCCGGGCGCCGCGCTGCTCGGCCTCCTTCAGGTGCTGCATGGGGTTGGGAATGGAGCAGAAGGACATGTGGCTGACGGCCGGATTCTCGCCGAGGATCAGGATGAAGTCGGAGTGGTCGATGTCGGGCAGCGGGTGCATGGTTCGGGTGCCGAAGACGGCCTCGCTGCCCGCGAACTTGTTGCTGCAGTCCTGGGTGCCGGAGCTGAAGTTCTTCCGCACGCCCAGCTGCCGCGCGAAGTTTCCGAACGAGGGCCCGTACAGCGCATTGAAGGCGTTCGGGTTTCCTGTGTACGTCGCCAGGGCCGATGTTCCGTGGTTGTCCAGGATGCGGCGCAGCTTCCCGGCGATCTCCTCGAGAGCCTGCTCCCAGCCGATGGGCTCGAAGCCGTTGGCGGTGCGTTTGAGCGGAGTGCGCAAGCGGTCCGGATCGTTGTGGATGTCCAGCCCATAGATGCCCTTGTTGCAGACGAAGCCCTTCGAGACAGGGTGGTCCGCGTCGCCGCGCAGCGCGGTCAGCGCACCGTCCTCGACGGTGGCGATCAGGCCGCAGGCGGGCTCGCAGACTCTGCAGAACGTGCGTTTCTCGATGCGTGTCACCGTAACCCTCCGAATCGCTGATCCGATCATAGCTCAGCGCCGCTTGCTGCGTGAGGTCTTGCCGGTGCGGCGGGACGCGTCGAGAATGTGGCCTCTTCCTCAATATCGAGACCACGTTGAACCGGCGCAATCTGGCAATTGTTGCTCTGTGCTGCTTACCGACGATCGCCATCACGACCGTGGTCGCGCAACGGTATTCGTCAGATGAGCGTGGCGTTGGCGGATCGCCTGCATCAGCAGCCCATGTGGACGAAGCTGTCGGCCGGGTGGTGGCCCAGCCGATGCGGCCCGGCGAGCCTGTGGGCCCTGCAGCCGTGGTAGCTTCGGTCAGCTATGAGGGGGATGTTGCCGGGCTGCCGAAAACGGCGGCTGTGTTCGTCTTCGCTCGCCGATCTGGCGAGCGCATGCCGGTCGCGGTGGAACGGCTCGCGCCGGCACGTCTGCCGGTGGACGTGGTGTTCCGCCATGAGGCGGGTGCGGAGCTCGAGATCGTGGCCAGGGTGAGCCTGCTGGGAGGCGCAAAGCTCGAGGAGGGCGATGTGGAGTCGGCGGTGACCGTTGTCGCGCCCGGGGAGGGCGAGAAGGTGATCGCGCTTCGTTTGCCTGGGATTTAGCAGGCGCGCGGATCAGCTCTGCTGGGAATCGGGCACCGTGAGGATGTCGATTTCGGTCAGCTGGCTGAGCACGGATTCCGCCGAGTTGCCGATGAACAGCCGCTTCAATCCCGTGCGCGCGGCGGTGCCCATCACGACGATGTCCACCTCGCATGCGCTGGCAACCTCGTCGATGACGTCGCAGACGTCTCCGGTTTTGACCTGCAGGGACCCGTAGTCGTGGGGATGAGCATCGGCCAGGGCGCGCAGCGCGTCCATCCGTCGTGCTTCCGCCTCTCGCTGGAACTCCTCCAGCGTCTGGTTGGGCGCGCTCGAGCTCGGCGGCGGGCTCGCCGCCACCAGGTGAAGCTCGCCCCCCAGAGTTTCCGCGAGGGTCCTGCCCCACTCGATGAGCAGGCTGTTCAGGGCTGCGTGCTGACGGTCCCCGGCGTCCAGCGCGACCAGCACGTTGGTCGGTTCGCGCCAGGTCGAAGCGGAAGTCAGCAGGAGCGGAGCATGAGCGCGCGCGGCGAGCTTGAGCTCTTCGGGCAACAGCAGGCGCTTCACACCGCCGCGGTCGTGTCGGGGAGCGACGATGAGGTCGGATCCCGATTGAATGGCGAAGCGGGCCACGGCATCGTCATGGTGCTTTGACCACAGGATCTCCGCATTCAGCTCCGCGACCCGTTCGCTGTAGCGCGCGAGCTCGGCCGACAGGTTGTTGAGCTCCGCCTCCTTCATGCGCGAGGCGATGGTGTCGATCTCTTCCTGCGGGAAGTGCTGGGTGGGCTCCTCGCTGACCACGTCCCAGCAGGTCTGAACCACGGTGATGTTTGCCCCGGTGAAGTGCTCCAGGCGGGCGGCCTTCCTCATCGCGCTTCCCATCGATTCCCGATCGTGCAGGGCCACCAGTATGTTCTTCAGCTCCATGGACGAATCCACCGTGGTCGAGTTGGAAGACAATTGTGCCAGCCCATCATCTCGAGACGAAGGACAGTATCCGGCGATGGACGAGCGGCTTCGGAAACACGTTGCGAATGCCCGCGCGATAGGCTTGTGCTACTCGGGCGGGGTCGCTCTGGCTGATCAGCAGGGCAAAGGGTGCTGCCAGGCTCTTTTCGGTCAGCGCGCCGAACACGGCCAGCCCCGTGGTGTCCGGGAGGTCGGCCTCGCAGATGACGCAGCCCACGGTATCGGCTTCTGCGGCGTCCAGAAACTCCTGCCCGGTGGCAAAGGTCGACACTTCGTGACCACTCAACCGCATCAATGTGGCCAGGCTGTCACGTACGGCGGGGTCGCCGTCGACGACGCAGACGTTAGCGTTCATGACAATCCGAAACGAAGAATGACTCTGGGCCGATAACTTATGGCGCGGGCCGATACCTGCAAATACGGATATGTACCTAACGCATCGCCCGGAGGCGTTCGGGCCCGGCCGTTGACCCTGGTAGAATCCGGCGCGGCGGCTTGGTGTCCTTCCCGCGAGGGACGCATTGTTTTCGAGATGGTGAGTCTTTCCGAACAGATGCATTCGACCGGTAAGCAGAACTTCGATGATTTGGATGCCGAGGGCCGTATCGGGCTCGTGCTCAGAAGGGGCATCAGGTGGACGGTGGTCGGGTTTGCCAGCCTGTGGGCTGCGGGCGCCGTTTACGTGGACGGACCGTTAGGCATGGACGACGGCAACATCTGGCTGGCTGTTGCGTGGCTTGCGGTCGCCGCGGCGTGCCTGGCTCTGATCCGGATTGCCTGGAAGAAATATCTCGTCTGGCTGGTCTGGTTTCTAGTGGTGCTGATTCCCTGGACGGCCAAGAGCCCTTCCAACGAGAGGCCGTGGAAACCCGAGTGGGCCAAGACCGGATGGGTGGAGTTCAGCGACGGTGCGCTCGAGTTTCACAATTTCCGAAACTTCGACTACGGCGCCGACGGTTCGGTGGTGGAGTCCTGGGAAACCCGCACGGTCAGTATTCGCAATCTTCGCGGCATGGATTACTTTCACGATGCGTTCGGCGGTGACCTGATAGCCCACCCCATGCTCTCCTTCGATTTCGGAGCTGACGGTTACGTTGCGTTGTCCGTGGAAACGCGCCGCGAGGTCGATGAGGCCTACTCGAAGCTCGGCGGGCTCTACAAGATGTTCGAGCTGCAGTACCTGTGGGGCGATGAGCGCGACTTCGTCCGGGTACGGACCAACGTACGTGATGAGCCCGTGTATCTGTACCGCACCAGCTTCCCGCGCGAGCAGGCGCTGTTCGTTCTTCTCGACTCGGTTCGGGAGACCAACCTGCTCGCACGCCAGCCGCGCTTCTACAACGTGATCAGCGCCAACTGCACCACCAGCCTGCTCGCGCAGACCGTGGAGTTTCGCAATGCCCCGTTCGACATCCGAATGCTCGCCAATGGACGCTTTGACGAGCTGATATACGAAACCGGCGGTATTCTGGCAGACGGCCTGCCGTTTGAAGAGCTCAGGGAGCGTGCGCTGATCAACCCGGTGGCGCTCTACGCGCACGGCGATGCGGCGTTCTCGCAGCGCATCCGAGCAGATCGGGTCGGGTTCGACTAGTCCTTTCGGGGAACCCCGCGCTCCAACGGCTCTCCGCGATGGTCGCCGGGCCGGGATCTCCGGTCAGCTGCTGCCGGCTACGGCCCGTCGGCCTGGTCCAGGGTCAGCTTCATACGCACCAGGTCGGCCAGGGTTCGAGCTTCGGTCTTCTGCATGACCTGGCTTCGATGAATCTCCACGGTTCGCTCGCTGATGCCCAGCTCGATGGCGACGACCTTGTTTGCCTGGCCCTGGGCCACCCGTTCGAATACCTCGTGCTCGCGCGGAGTGAGCGCCGCGACCCTCTCCCGGATGGTCGTCAGGTTGTCGTACGCGCCGCGCTGATCTTCGTCCGCGTTGAGCGCCGCATGTATGCGATCGAGCAGCTCCTGGTCCCGAAAGGGTTTGCGAATGAAATCGATCGCGCCCCGCTTCATGGCCTCGACGGCCATGGGAATGTCGCCGTGGCCGGTGATGAAAACGATCGGGATCGGGGCTTTGTCCTCCAGCAGGCGCTCCTGGAGCTCCAGCCCGCTCATGCCGGGCATGCGGATGTCGAGCACCAGGCAGCCGGGACGGGCCCGATCGTAGGCTTCGAGAAAGGCCTCCGCCGTGGCATAGGTTTCCACCGCCAGATCCACCGACTCCAGCAGCCATCGCAACGAGTTGCGTACCGAGTCGTCGTCGTCAACGACGA
>DATCZA010000040.1:0-6414 GCA_036526135.1 Pseudomonadales bacterium
TTCGACGTCGACATCCACGAGATTCCGGCCCGTGGCCCGGATCCCCTGCACCTGCACTACGACGTGCGCTTTGCCCTGCGCTGCCGCGAGAACGAGGATTTCAGGGTCAGCGACGAGTCTCACGATCTGGCCTGGGTGCCACTGGCGAATCTGAGCGAGTACACGAAAGAGGAGTCCGTGCTCCGGATGGCGCGGAAGTGGGCAGATTCGGCCAATTTCGGTGTGGCCTAGGCGCGGCGGTCGAGATGCTGTGGCGGCCTGAGTTCGCTCACGGCCTGCAGATCGATTTTGCGTACTTGTGGCTCGACACCGAGGTAAAAGACACGTTTTCTTCCGATCCGCTCGACCGAACCGGCGGCGATCCGGACTACATGACCCTGAACTGCTTCGGTTTCCATTATGCGGTCCGGAAGGATTAGCTGATGAATTCCTTGGTATTGGGTACCGCGATCGCAACGGGCGCCGCGGTGACGCCGGGCACGATCAATCCCGAGACCGGGCGGCCGTTCTATCCAACCGCGACCAATGGCGTTTTCTATCCGGACGGCACGCCGGCCATCATCTCCCGCGCCGGACTCGATGCCATTGGTGAGGGCCTGGCCGCTCTAGGATTGATTGAAGCGTGGGATGGAACGCTTGAGGGCATCCCCATCGATCTGGAGGGCAATCAGTTGCCCAACTCCCCGGAACACACGATTCATCTTGGCCTGGCATATACCTTTGAGGTGCCCGCGCTGGCCGGCTCGCTCACCGCGCGTTGGGACTACTACTGGCAGGACGACAGCTATGGCTGGGAGTTCAATACCATCGCGGACGAGATCGACAGCTGGGACCAGTCGCGCGGGCTTTTTTTGCCTTGCGGGACCGCACTTGGGTGGATTAGAACCGGGAGTAGATTTTCTGGCGCCCTTTGTTCCTTTTGGTTATATGAAAATATAGACAGATTATTGGAAGTTGGTTAGGTTCCAAAGCCACGGTGGGCGAATTCAACCACCATTGCCAATGAACGGCCCGACGGTAAAAGCGGGCTGAAAGTGGTCCGTTAGAGGCCGAAGACAGGGAGACTCGATATGAGGAGATCAATCCTTCACTCCGGCGTGTGGGTGGCCGGGGTCGTGCTTGCAGGGCAAGCTGTTGCCGAAGGCACCCTCGAGGAAGTAATCGTCACGGCCGAGAAGCGCGCCGAGTCCATCCAGGACGTGCCCATCGCCGTGACCGCATACGATCAGAGCGATCTGGACGCGAAGCTCATCAACGACGCGATGAACCTGCAGTTCAACGTGCCGAACATGATGACGAGCCGGTACAACTTCTCCGGGGGCGGAGAGGTGCAGCTGCGCGGCATCGGCGCCGGAGCCGTCGGGTCTGCTGGCGACCAGGGCGTTGGCGTTCACATCAACGGTGTCTATCTAAACGCGAGCCGCGTGTTCGAGACCCAGTACTACGACGTGGAGCGCGTCGAGGTTCTCCGTGGTCCCCAGGGTACGCTCTACGGTCGCAACACCACGGGCGGCGTGGTGAACATGATCACGGCCAAGGCCAACACCTCGGAGATGAGCGGCAACATCAACGCCACCGTGGGCGACTACGAAACCAGGGAGCTCAAGGGGTATTTCAACCTGCCCGTCTCGGACACCTTTGCCGTGCGTCTGGCGGGGCATTATCAGGAACGCGACGGTTTCATCGACAACGAGTTCACCGGCAAGGACATCGACGACCGGGATATGTACAGCGCGCGGCTGTCGGTGACCTGGGAACCCACCGATCGCACCTCCATCAACTTCATGGCCCAGCATTTCGACGAGGACGACAACCGTGCCCGCTCCCAGAAGCAGGCCTGCGTTCGCGATCCTTCGGGCTTTCTCGGCTGCCTGCCCACCGGTGATCTCACCTACGGGGTTGCCAACGGCGCCGCGACGATCACGGGGTTGCTGTTCGGTTCCATTGAGCAGCTCGTCGGCGGTTCCATCTTTACGCTCAACCAGTTCGGCTACGGGTTGACGCAGCCGCCGCCATTCCCAGCTGATGATTTCGAGAACTCCGTTACGCCCCAGGATCCGCGAAAGACAAATCTCGATTGGACACCCGTCTACAAGGCGGAAGAGACCACGCTGACGCTGGAGATCAACCATGATTTCGGCAACATGACGCTGACCTCGGTAACCGGATGGCACGATCCGGAGGTCTATTCGGAGGAGGACTATGAGAAGTCCGTCGCCTCGGAGAATTGGGGGCCTCAGATGCAGGCTCTGGTCGACCTGTCACAGGTGCCGGCATTGCCGACGGAGCTCCCGAACGGTGCCAACACGGCGGAATTTCTGACCGCGATCGGGGCAGGGGCGCTCGTGCCGTTCATCGTTGAAGCCGCCCCAGGTCTGGGGATTGCAGCCTATGCGGGGAACCCGGCACTGGGTGCCTACGCTCAGGGCGTGCCGCTGCTGATGCCGGATGGAAGTTATCAGAGCTTTGACTACTCCTACGGCTACGACATCTCCAGCTCGGATCCCGAGCAGTTCACCCAGGAGCTTCGCCTCGCGTCGGATTTCGCCGGCGATCTCAATTTCATGCTCGGCGGCTTCTACATGGATTACGAAACGGAGACGCACTACGTGGTTCGCAGCACGTCACTGGCTCTGATCGGCCAGATACTGCCCGCGAATCCGTTTCTGTTTCCCGCGCCCTTCGGTAACCCCGACGATCCACAGGATGAAGTAAACCCCTACATGCAGGGCTACGACAACGACACCCGAAAGTACGAGCTGGAGAGCTGGGCCATCTTCGGTGAGCTCTACTGGGACATCACCGACAGCCTGAGCTCGACCATCGGTCTGCGTTACTCCGACGAGAAGAAGAGCTCCAAGCAGCGGACGTGCTACGTCACGTTCCTGCAGTGCGGGCCCTTCGACCCGGAGGGCGAGAACGGCTACTTCTTCCCGAAATACGACGACAACGAGGTCACCTGGAAGGTCAATCTCACCTATGACGTCAACGACGACCTGATGGTGTATGGAACCGTGTCGTCCAGCTACAAGAGCGGCGGCTTCAACCCCATCAGCGACAGCGACCAGCTGGTTATCGACGATCCCTCCAACGCCACCTTCGAGCCCGAGACCATCGACGCTTTCGAGGTTGGCTTCAAGTCGACGCTGCTGGACAGGACCATGCAGCTGAACGGCTCATTCTTTTACTATGATTACAAAGACCTTCAGGTGTCCAAGATCGTCGACGTCACCTCGCTCAACAAAAACACCGACGCAAAGATCCTCGGGGCCGAGGTCGAGGTGCTCTGGGCGCCTATCGAGAACCTGCAGTTCGATTTGACGGGCTCTTGGCTCGATTCCGAGATCAAGGACTTCGAGGATTACGACACGGCCGACCCGAAAGGAGATGGCAGCACGGATGGATTGATCGTCTGTCTTGCCAGCGTGTTCCTGGACACGAGCCCCAACGGCTGCGGTCCGGGCCGGATTCCGGGTGTTCTGCAGAGCCAGGATGGCAATCAGCTCGCCCAGTCGCCCGAGTTCAGCTTCAACATCGGCGCCCGCTACCGCGTGCCCATGCGGGGCATGGGCCTTACGTTAGCGACGAACTTCTACTGGCAGGACTCCTTCTACGTGCGCAACAACAATGCCCTGCACGACAAGGTGGAGTCCTGGGACGTGTGGAATGCGCGGGCTCGGTTCGCGCCCAACGACGAGCGCTGGTACGCGGAAGCCTGGATCAAGAACATCCTCGACAACGACTACGTGGTGCAGCAGTACCTGTCCACGCAGGTGTCAGGGCTGTTCACCAACCAGTTCCTGCTGGATCCGCAGACCTTCGGTCTGACCGTCGGGTTCAACTGGTAGGGACGATCTTCAGGGTGCCTGGATGACGGGCACTCGCTGATCCGAAACCCCGCTGGGCTTAAGAGCCCCAGCGGGGTTTTTTTGTGCCCGCGACTTGCGAAAGCCGATCGTGCCCAGCGCCCGCTGCATCGGCCCGCGATTCGAGCCCGCAACTTGTGCGGGCCTTTGCTTGCCTCGGATGTTGATGGCCCTTGCATCATGAAGATGGCGTCCATAGGCGGCTATCAGTACAGGTGACAGGCCACCTCACGGACGGCTTCCGCGTTCTTTAACGGGATCAGCTCCGGCGTGACGCTTCGGCACACGTCCATCACTTTCGGGCAGCGGTTGGCGAAGCGGCACCCCTCGGGGACGTTCACCGGTGAAGGGATCTCGCCGACGATGGCCGTTGACGCCCGATGGCGTTCGGCCTCCGGGTCCGGCTCCGGGTTGGAGCCAACGAGGATCTCCGTGTACGGATGCTTCGGGTTGAAGAAAACGTCGTTGGCGGGGCCGATCTCCACCACGGAGCCCAGGTACATCACCGCCATGCGGTCGCTCACGTAGCGCACCATGGACAGATCGTGGGCGATGAAGAGCATGGTGAGCCCCATGGAGCGTTTCAGGTCGTCGAGCAGGTTGATGACCTGAGCCTGCACCGAGACGTCCAGGGCAGAGATGGGCTCGTCGCAGACGACGAACTCGGGTTCCAGGATCAGTGCCCGGGCGACGCCGATGCGCTGGCGCTGGCCGCCGGAGAACTCGTGGGGGTAGCGGGACATGTGGTCGGGCTCGAGCCCGACGCGCTTCAGCCACTCGGCCACCCGCTCGCGCACTTCGCGAACGTCCAGGTTGGCGTGGAGCCGCAAGCCCTCGCCGATGATCTCGCCCACCGTCATGCGCGGGTTCAGCGACGAGTAGGGGTCCTGGAAGATCATCTGCATGTGGCGGGCGTGCTTCTGGAAATCGGCAGCGCCGTAGCGCTGGGGTAGCCGTTCGCCCCGGTAGGTGACGGTGCCGCTGGTCTTGTCGTGGAGCCCCACCACGGTCTTCCCGTAGGTGGACTTGCCGGATCCGCTCTCGCCGACGAGCCCGACGATCTCCTGCTCGTGAATGGCCAGGCTCACGCCGTCCACGGCGTGCACTTCCTGGCCCCGGCCGATCAGGAAGTGCTTGGTGAGATGGTCCGTCTCGAGAAGCACCGGCCGTTCGCTCACGCCCGCGCCTCCCGGTAGTACAGGCCCTCGACGCGCGCGGCGGCGCCTTCGTGGTGCTGCCAGCAGCGGGCGAAGTGGCGCTCCGTCATCTGGTAGGCGTGCGGATCTTCGCTTTCGCAGATGCGCATGGCGTAGGGGCAGCGCGCGGCGTAGGCGCATCCCTTTGGCGGGTGGAAGAGGTCGGGCGGGCTGCCGTCGATGGGCTTCAGCTCGTGCTGGCGGGCCGGGTCGTTGTTGGGCATGGCTGCCCGGAGCCCCAGGGTGTAGGGGTGGGAGGAGCGGTAGAAGACGTCGTCCACGGTGCCTTGCTCGGCGATCTGGCCCGCGTACATCACCGCCACCTCGTCCGCCATCCGCGCCACCACCCCCAGATCGTGGGTGATGAGGATGATGGCCATGCCGGTCTCGCGCTGCAGGTCGAGCATGAGATCGAGAATCTGCGCCTGGATGGTCACGTCGAGCGCGGTGGTGGGCTCATCGGCAATGAGGATGGCCGGCTCGCAGGCGATGGCCATGGCGATCATCGCCCGCTGCAGCATGCCGCCGGAGAACTCGAACGGGTACTGGCGCGCCCGGCTGGCCGCCTCGGGGATCCGGCTCATGTCCAGGAGCTCCACGGCCCGCTGGAATGCCTGTTTCTTGGAGTAGCCCCGGTGAACCTCCAGGGTCTCCGCAATCTGGGAGCCGATGTTCATGGTGGGGTTCAGGGACGTCATGGGGTCCTGGAAGATCATGCCGATCTGGCCGCCGCGGATGTCCTCGCCGCCGATCTCCTTGCGCCCGATGATGTCCGTGCCGCGCAGCCGGGCGCTGCCCGAGGTGATGCGGCCGGGCGGCATGGGGGTCAGGCCCATGATGCTCTGCACCGTCACCGACTTGCCGCAGCCGGACTCGCCGACGATGGCGAGCGTCTCGCCCTCGTCCACCCCGAAGCTCACCCCGCGGACGGCCTGCACCACGCCGCCGTAGGTGTCGAACTCCACCTTCAGATCCTCCACCTCCAGAAGCCGCGGCGTGCTCACTCCGTGGACCTCATGCGGGCGTCAAGGGCATCGCGCAGGCCGTCTCCGAGCAGGTTGAAGGCCAGCACCGTCACGCTGATGAAGAGCGCGGGGAAGATCAGCTCGTGGGGCGTGGTCAGCATGGTGCGGATGCCCTCGTTGCACATGCTGCCCCAGGACGGCGTCGGGGGGGCGACGCCCATGCCGATGAAGGACAGGAACGCCTCCGTGAAGATGGCGCTGGGCACCGCGAAGGTCAGCGTGACCAGGATGACGCCCATGGTGTTGGGAATCATGTGGCGCAGAACCAGGTAGCCGGTCTTCGCGCCCAGCAGGCGCGAGGCGCTGATGTAGCCCTCCTCCCGGATC
>DATCZA010000041.1:0-95617 GCA_036526135.1 Pseudomonadales bacterium
ACCATCCCGCAGAGCCAACAGATCGCCGGAGAGATAGTCATCGTGCATTCGGACACAGGTGTAGCCGTAGTCTGCGAGCACAGCCGCGAGCTTGGCGTAGTTGTAGGACTCTTTCTGCTTGTTGTTAAGGTCCCCGTAGACGACCTTGGTGCGGTTCATACCGTTCCTCCCGCGACAGCCAGCAGTCTAACTTCTTCATGGTGGCGCATGAGAATCATGCGTCGTTTGGGGTGCTGAGAGTGTACGGAATGCCAGCCAGAACGGGTGGGAAATCAGGGTATACCCAGAGGTGTACCTAATTCGATACCTCCCCTGCGCTTGTTGTTTTTACTGGGTTCGCAGTGGTCTCGAAATCAAGTGACCTCGCAAGGGGTCCGTGGGTTCGAATCCCACCCTCTCCGCCAGTCACCCACTCCTATCGCTCAGGCAAACGCCAGCGTGGTCGCAATCGCACCAGTGATATTTGGCAGCAGCCGGCGCCTGTGACGATCCAATCACCCAAAATTTCGGTTGCGAATCGCCAGAATGGCGATCGACGGGATCGTGATGGGGAACGCGGCGATCATGAATGCCGCGCCCAGCCAGAACACGATGCGTTCCAGTGGAGACGCCCAGGCGGGCCGGCGCGAGTGCGGAGCGAAGTAGGCGCCCGAATAGAGATGGTCGTAGTTCGAGAACCGCTGATGCATGCGGGCGATCCAGCCGCGCAGCCTCTGCAGGCGCGGGTCTGATTGCAGCGCCGCCACGGGCGGTACGTATATGCTGCAGTGGCACTGAATGATGCCGAACAGCAGGAAGTCCAGCGTGTCGGGCCCGTCGCCGGCGAGGTATGGCTTGCCCGATTCCTCGAGCATCGCCTCGAATGGCAGAAACTGATCGCCAAAATTTTCAGGATCCCTGGGCCGACCCGTTAGAACCGCGGTTCGAATCAGCACGTAGAAATAGAGAGTCACGAAGCTGCGCAGAAAGTTTTTGATCAGGCGTCGGGCAGGTGATGCGTCCCGGTCTCCGATCACGCTGAAGCCTCCCCAGAACAGCGCTGCGCTGTCGGCTCGATGCAGAACGCCCCGCCAGGCTCCGCGGACCCGCTTCATCTCAACCTCAGAGACGGCCGAGAACCCGATCTGCCGAAGGATGTCGGCGGATTCGAGCTGCCAGGACCCTTGATCGATGCTCGCGGCCGGCATCATGACGCCCGACTTCCGGAACGTCTCCAGGGGCGGCAGCGTGGTCAGAGCGTGTGGAATCCCCGCGTCGTGCAATCCCAGCAGCACGGCCTGGACCCAGGGAGAGTGATCGGCTCCGTAGACTTCGACGTGATTCATCGCGATCAGCTCTGGCTGTGAATCCTGATTTGTGGATGATGACAGAAAGCTAGGCCGTGGCCGATGGTGCTGTTACCGAACGAGTAGCCAGGGGGGGATAACCTATCAAGACTTTGCTCAAAATTCCGGCAGCCCTGGCCGTCGTCGTGGTCGTCGGCATCGGTGTATTGGCCGCCATCGCCCGCTCGTCGGACGGTCCCCTGGCGATCTTCCCGGGCGGGGCGTTTTCGAGTGGTGAGCGCTACACCGGCTCCGAGCCGGATTGGGAAGCGCTCGTGGACGTGGACACTGTTGAATTTCAGTCGCTGGATCCCGTCCGGTCCCGGACGACGTGGATTGCCGTTCACCACGGTCGGATCTTCATACCCAGCGGCTACATGACCACCTGGTGGGGTCGAATCTGGAAGCAGTGGCCCATCGAAGCCGAGCGGGACGGGCGCGTGATCCTGCGCGCGGATGGCAAGCTTTACGATCGGGAGCTCGTTCGCGTCAGTTCGGGGCCCGAGCTCGAGCCTGTTCTGGCTGAGCTGGGCCGCAAGTACGGCGGAGGCCAGGCGTTCCCGATGGACGCCGTGACCAACGGTTACCTCTGGATATTCGAGCTCGCACCTCCCCGGTAGTCGCTGCTTCAGGTCGCGTGTGCCTCACAAGCGAATCGCCTGATAGGATTGGCATCCGCGGAGAGCGGACGAAGGCGGGGTTTCAAACCGGTTGAATCCTGCTTGGAGTCGGAGAAGGGAGAAGCGACAAACGTGATCAATTGGGACGCCATCGGCGCCATCGGTGACTTTCTCGGGTCTATCGGTGTGCTCATTTCACTGATCTACCTGGCAGTCCAGACTCGTGCGGGCGCCGCCGAGACACGGGACGCCAGCATTCACTCGGTAATGCAACTCGCCATTCAGTTCCGGGCGGAATCCTACAGCGGCGAGCTGGCGGAGATTCGCATGAAGGCGGCGCTCAACGAGCCGCTCACGCCCCTGGAAGTTCTGAAGTTCGAAGGGTATCTGTCGGCACTGTTCGAGCTGAACGAGCTGGTGTTCGTGCAGTATCAGAAGGACAAGCTGGACCCGGAGTATTTCGAAGCCTGGGAACGTCGCACCAAGGCGGCGATATCGGTACCGCGAATCCAGCAGTTCTGGGCCAAGACCAAGACGGGCTATCGGGGGAGCTTCGTCGACTACATCGACGAGCTGATGGTCGGCTAGTCGGGCTGAACTGCGGTCAAACGAAGACGAGCAGCGACTCGGCTTCCTCCTTGGCCGCGTCGAGGGAGCCGGTCTGGTCCGACAGCAGTTTCTGCAGAAACTGCATGCTCAGGTAATTCTGTATGTGGATCTTCACCCGGGCCTTGACGATGGGCGGGCTGATCGGCTTGGTGATGTAGTCGACCGCGCCGGCTTCCAGCCCGCGCTCCTCGTTTGCCGTATCGCTCATGCTGGTGACGAAAATCACCGGGATATCCTTGGTCTCCTCGCTCGCCTTGAGAGCTTCGCAGACCTGGATGCCGTCCATGCCCGGCATGATCATGTCCAGCAGGATGATCTCCGGTGACTGAACCTTGGCGATCTGCAGGGCCTGCTCGCCGTTCGTGGCGACGCTCAGGGCGTACTCGCCGGCCAGCACGCTGGATAGAATTTTGATGTTGCCGGGTTCATCGTCCACGATGAGCACTCGGCTTTTCTGATTGTCTGCGTTCATCCCCGACTCCAGATTGCCAGCGCCGAAGCTATCACTTCTCGATTATACTGGCGAGCCGAGATCGATAAAGACGACGACCGATAGGGCCTTCCGTGAACGATGATTCCACCGCGCTGAGTGTCGAAGCGCGCTCCTTTACGCGCATAACCGTTATTAGCGGGTTGCTGTTCGTCATTGTCGGGTCCCTCGCCCTGGTTCTCGCGATGCTGTATACGAGCCCGGTGGCCTGGGGGCTGGCGATTTTGATCGACGGCATCCTGCTGCCGTTGTCGTATCTCAGCTATCGCTGGGCGAAGCAGGACCGGCGGGAGACGTCGGCGACGGTACTCGCCGTCATCTGGTACGCGATTGCGGTGGGCATGATCATCGTCGGGGAACGCCTCTACGGCATCCTGCTGGTGACTTCCATCCTGCCGGTTCTCATGAGCCTGCCCTATGTTTCGCAGGTGCTGCTGCGCCGGCTGATCCTCACCTCGGTGCTCCTGGTGCTGGTGGGCAGCGTGGGCGCTCTGTTTCCGCCGATAATCACGCCCACGGTGCCCGATGACCTCATCGCCTACGTGGAGTCCTTTTCCACGGCAAGCATCACGATGATGGTGATGCTGGCAATCTGGCAGTCCGCCGGGCGCCTTCGTGCTTCCGCCGACGGCATGCGAGAAGCGATCGCCGCGCTCAAGGAGTCGGAGAGGGGCCTGGAGACCAAAGTTGAAGCCCGCACGGCCGAGTTGCGGAAGGCGGTCAAGGAAATGGCTGATCTCAACGAGATCGCGATCATCGTCAACTCGACCCTCGACCTGGACAAGGTCAAAGACAGCATCTACCAGGGCCTGCAAAACCTGTTTGCCTTCGAGCAGATGGGCGTTTTCCTGGCGGACTACGATGAGGAAAAGCTGTACCTGCGCTTGCAGGCGGGTGCCCCGTTTGATCCCGAGCTGTCTCGGATCCTTGTCGAGGAAGGCCTGCCGCTCGATTCGAGTCACAGCTTTGCAGCCCGATCCGTGGTGAAGAACAGGTCGGTCTTTCTCGGCGCGATAACTGACGAGGGCCTGGCCATGGCTGGTGTTGGGGATCGGCTCATCTACGAGCACAACCCCATGAAGTCCATCCTGATGTGTCCCCTCGAGATCCAGAACCGGGCCATCGGCTGTATCTACTTCTCCGCCAGCAGAGAAGCGTTCGAGCTGCACCAGAACGACATCGAGTCCATCGAGCGCTACGTGACCCAGCTGGGCACGGCTCTGCGCAACGCCCAGCTCTTTCAGGAAGCCGAAGAAGCCCGCGCTGAGGCCGAGGCCGCCAACGAGACCAAGGGGACATTCCTGGCCAACATGAGCCACGAAATCCGCACGCCCATGAACGCCATCATCGGCCTGACCGGTCTCTGCCTGGAAACCGAGCTCGACGACAAGCAGGAGGACTACCTGAGAAAGGTCGACGGTGCGGCAAACGCCCTGCGCAGCATCATCGACGACATTCTCGACTTCTCCAAGCTGGAAGCGGGCAAGTTCGAGTTCGAGGACATTCCCTTCTCGCTCAACGACGTGCTCGACAACCTCGCCACCATCTGCATGGTGCGCTGCCAGGACAAGCATCTGGAGCTCGTCTTCCAGCGCGATCCCGGGTTGCCCGACGCTTTGTCGGGTGATCCGACCCGTCTCGGTCAGATTCTCATCAACCTGGCCGGCAATGCCATCAAGTTCACCGAGGAGGGCCAGATCGTCATCGAGGCCCGCGAGACCGGCCGCGTTGGCGACAGGGTGAGCATTCGCTTCGACGTGCGTGACAGCGGCATCGGCATGAACGAGGAGCAGCTGAGCAGGCTGTTCCAGTCTTTTTCACAGGCCGATGCCACTATCAGTCGTCAGTATGGCGGCACTGGCCTTGGCCTTGCCATCTCGCAGCAGCTCAGCGAAGGCCTTGGCGGTCACATCGAGGTCACGAGCGAGCCCGGTGTCGGCAGCAGCTTTCATTTCACTCTCGAGTTCGCCGTCGTCGAGGCGCGCGAAGAAGGGGCCGAGCGGGAGGATGCGCCCAGGAACCTCAACGTGCTGGTGGTGGATGACAACGAGCCGTCCCGGGACATTCTAAGAGAGTATCTGGAATCGTTCGGCTACACGGTGACCTTGGCTGAGAGCGGAGAAGAGGGCCTCGCCCTCATGAAACCCGCGCACGACTTCGATCTGGTGTTGCTGGACTGGATGATGCCTGGCATGACGGGCCTGGACGTGGCCCTCGCGATCCGCGAGCAGCCGAGCCCGCCAAAGGTCATCCTGCTGTCGTCCTGGAACATGCCGAGTACCGAGCATCAGTCCATGGTTGATGCGTTCATGGCGAAACCGGTGAAACCGTCGACCCTGCTCGACACCATCATGCTCGCCTACGGCAAGCAGGTGGTAAGGCGCAAACGCGGCCTGGGTCGGGGGATGGGCCATGAAGACCTGGCTCCCGTTCGCGGCGCACGGGTGCTCGTGGTGGATGATTCCGACATCAACCTCCAGATTGCCTGCGAACTGCTGCAGAAGGTGCCCTTCGTGCTCGATACCGCCAGCGATGGCGCGCAGGCGGTGGACAAGGTGCTGGCCCACCACTACGACTGCGTGCTCATGGATATCCAGATGCCCGGAATGGACGGCTACACCGCCACGGGCATCATTCGCGAGCGTTTCTCGTTCGACGAGCTGCCGATCCTCGCCATGACCGCCAACGTGATGGCCGAGGACCGGGCGCGCACCCGCGATGCCGGCATGAATGGCCATGTGGCCAAGCCAGTGGACCCTGCCGAGTTGTTCCAGGCGCTGGCCGAGGCCATCCCGGTAGCCGATTACTCCGCCAACCTTCCCGAGGCAGAGGACGCCACTGTCGTGGAGGCGGCGGCTGCTCCGCAGAACGAGCCGCTGCCGGATTCCCTGCCCGGACTCGAGCTCAAGCAAGGACTTGCCCGGCTTGGAGGCAACGAAGACCTGCTGCTGACGCTCCTGCGGAACCTGCTGGATGAGTACGCCGATTGCCCTTCCGACCTGCAGCGTTTGCTGGAAACCGGAGATGAAGAAGAGGCGCGCAAGGTCGCACATAAGCTCAGGGGCATAGCAAATAACCTCGGGGCCACGGGCATCGGGAAATGCGCCGAGGACATCGAGCGCTGTGTCCTCGACGGGCGGCGGGTGGATCCGGTCCATGTGGCGGACCTCCAGGAAGCCCAGCAGGTCCTGGCGACGCAACTCGCTGAGCTGCTGGCGTCGCGAACGACGGGCGGTGGCGTGGGGAACGCAGCCGAAGATGTCGACGTTGGGGCCGTGCTGTCCGCCCTGAAGTCCGCAATTGCCGCTTTCGACCCCGGTGCTGTAGAGCTCGTCGATCAGCTGCTCGCGGGATGCGACCCGCAGAGTAACGTCGTGCAGCTGCTCGAAGCGTCCCGTCAGCACCTCGACAACTTCAACTTCACTGACGCGGAGCCGCTGGTGGCGGAAGCGGAGGCGGCCCTGTTGGCCTGATCATGAAGCTGCCTCGACGGTGCTGCGCCCTCGTGCTTGTTTTGCTCTCCGCCGGCAACGGTCTGGCCGCTTCGCTGGAATTCGACGATCTCGGTGAGCCGCGCTCGATAACCGGTGAGTGGCTTTACATGACGGGCGATGACCCTGGTTGGGCTGATCCGGGCCTGGAGGACGGCGGGTGGCTGCCGGTGACCGTGCCAGGTCCTGGAATCGGCGACCACCCCGACGCGCAGGGAATGGTCTGGTACCGGGTGCACGTCCGTTTCGGTCCGCCGATTGCCGCCGATCTCGACGCCCGCGCGGCGCTCGGGGTCGCCATTGGCAGCGTGGAGAGCGCCTACGAGATATACGCCGGCGGGCGTCTGCTTGGTGGCATGGGCAAGCTGCCGCCGGAACCGGTCGCGCACTTCGATCAGCACGGGATTTACCCGATTCCCTTGGATGCCGTCGATGCCGACGGAAATCTGGTGCTCGCTCTGCGCGTCTGGCGCCATGAGAGGGCCGCCTCGAGATCAGAACTCGGGCACTTCGCCGGGCCGTTCCGCGTCGGCAGTATCGGAGACCTTCGCGCCGAGGCGGTGTTGGCAGCGATCATTCCCAACGTTCTGCTGGCGGGCGTCTACCTGATGGTCGGCCTGTATCACCTGTTCGTTGCCCGGCGGAACCCGAGCATGCGGGAGTTCTTCTGGTTCGGATGGATGGCGCTGATACTCGCGGCGTACTCGGTCGAGACCAGCCAGTGGAAGTACACGATCGATCTTCCCTTCCTGGTGCACAAGAAGATCGAGTACGTGGTGCTCTATCTGGGACCGGTGGTCATGACCGAGACGTTCGCTCGGATCGCCGCTGTACGTCTCAACATCTTCTGGCGCGTGATTCAGGCCGTATTTGTTGGATACGCGGCGCTCGTGCTGCTGATTCCCAACATCGACATCCACTACCTGACGCTGACCTCCTTTCAGTACCTGGCCGCGATCTGGACGCTCGGAATCGTCGGCCTGATGGGGTGGCACGCGTTCAAGGGCAATCGGGAAGCCCGTTCCATATCGGGCTTGATGATCCTGTTTTTCTTTGCCGTGCTCACCGACGTCATCCTGGACATCAAGCTGCTCGGTGCGAACAACCTGCTCCACCTCATGTTTGCCCTGGTCGTCCTCCTGATGGCGGTGCTGATGGCGAACCGGTACACGGCCACGCTGGCAAAGCTGGAACGAACCGTAGAAGACCATACCGCCGACCTGCGGGAGGCCAATCTGCGCTTGGAGCGGGCGTCGGCGGCCAAAAGCCAGTTCCTCGCCAACATGAGCCACGAGTTGCGTACCCCCATGAACGCCATCATCGGACTCACCCACCTGGGGCTGAAGACCGAGCTTTCAGACCAGCAGCGCGAGTATCTAACCACGGTCGATCATTCCGCTCAGGGTCTGCTCGGCATCATCGAGAGCATTCTCGATTTCTCGGATCTGGACGGCGGCGAGGTAACGCTCGATGAGCAGGTGTTCAACATAGCCGACGTGCTGGAGCGGCAGGCGGCCATCGCTGGCCCTGCGGCGCAGGAAAAGGGGCTCGACCTTCAGTTTCATGGGGCGGCGAACCTTCCCGTTGCGCTGGTGGGCGACCCCCGGCGGCTGGGCCAGGTGCTGGCCGTCTTCATCGGCAATGCCATCAAGTTTACGGATCGGGGCAGCATCCGTGTTGAGGTCGGCCTTGCGTCCGCAACCGACGACACCGCCAGCCTTGAATTCAGCGTCACGGACTCGGGGCCGGGCATGAGCGCCGAGGAGCAAAAGCATCTGTTCGATCCGTTTTCCCAGGCGGACGAGAGCCATACGCGGACCCACGGAGGCACAGGGTTAGGTCTGGCTGTCGCGTCGAAGCTAGCGGCGCTCATGGATGCGCGCATCGACGTCAGCAGCGAACCGGGCCGGGGCAGCACGTTTTCGCTTGTGCTGACGCTGCCCCTGGCAACTGACGATGCTGGTGACGGGCCGGATTCGGGTACCGACGCGGTGCTCGATCTGGGCCCGATTCGGGGCGCCCGGGTGCTCCTCGTGGATGACTCGGAGATCAACCTTCAGGTGGCCTCGGAGATTCTTCGCCAGATTCCGGTTCGGGTGGAGGTGGCCCACGACGGCCAGGAAGCCGTGACCATGACCGAGAGCCACCATTACGACTGCGTGCTGATGGACGTGCAGATGCCGGTTATGGACGGTTACGCCGCCACGGAAGCGATCCGTGCCGGGCCGCTCGGCGAGGATCTGCCGATACTGGCCATGACGGCCAACGTCGCACCCGAGGACCAGGCCAGGGCGAAAGCCGCCGGGATGAACGCGCACATCGCGAAACCCATCGATCCCGACAGGCTTTTCCGGGAGCTGCTGACCTGGATCGAGCCGGGGGAAAGGGAACCCATTGAGCCGGAGCTGGCCGCCGAGCCCGCCTCCCTCGCTGAGCTCCCGGACGAGTTGCCCGGCATTCGGGTCGGCGAAGGCCTTGCCCGCGTCGGAGGGAACGTCGATCTGTACGTCTCGCTGTTGAAAGATCTCGCCAGAGACTATGCCGACTGCCACACGCAGCTCGGCGAGCTGCTTGGCGCTGGCGCAACGCAGGAAGCGGCCGCGCTCGCCCACAAGCTCAAGGGCATCGCCAACAACCTCGGTGTGGTAGGCGTCGGGACCCAGGCAGCGGCGTTGGAGTCTGCCCTGCGATCCGCCGAGCCCGTATCGGAATCAGCGCTGCAGAATTTGGCTGAAGCGCTGGCAGAATCCTCCACGGCCATCGAGCAACTCGTGGCATTGCAGTCCGCGGCGGAAGGCGGTGGCGAAGAGTCTGGCGGGAATTCGCTGGAGCTCCTGGACCGCCTCGAAAAGGAAATTGGCGAGAACGATCCGGCAGCCTCTGACACCGCCGAGGAACTCCTCAAGAGCCTCGAGGCGGACTCTGCCGCGGTCACGGCGGCCACCGCCGCTCGGGATGCCCTGGAGCTGTTCGACTTTGCCGGTGCCGGCGAGCAGCTGGACCAGATTCGCGCGGGTCTTGGATCCTGAATTCTTAGCGGCCTCACCGGCTGTGCTGGCAGCCCGGCCACTCGCCGCCGGTTACGGAACGCGACCGGTTACGAGAAACTGGGGCAATACGGCCAGGTAGGTTTTGTCGTCCAGCGCGCGGTCGATGTCGGAGATGAACGCATCGACGTCCGCTCTGTCGACCTGGCCGGATGTGAGCGCGTAACCGGCCATGTTGTGCAGAACGCCGCGCAGGGCGCCGGTCGTGTCGGCGGCGGCGAGGACCTGAACGCGCACATCGTCGAATCCGGCGCGGCGGAACATGCCGTACAGGCTGCGGCCGATCAGGGGTGTCCGAAAAGCCACCGCGGCTGCGGACATGATCCGGGCGAACGGCTCGCGGGCCGGTTCGAAGACCACTGCACCCCAGTCGCTGTCGCTGACGTGGGCAATGCCGCCGGGCCGCAGAATTCGGTGGAACTCGTTGATGGTGGCCTGTGGATCCGGCACGTATTCGAGCACGTTCTTGCAGATCACCCGATCGACCGCGTGCGTGTCCATGGGGAACCTGTCGCCCGTGACGAGCCGGGTCTCGACGCGCTCTGCTACCCCCTCGTCTGCCGCCCGGGCCCGGGCGCGCTCGAGGAATTCGGCATTGATGTCGAGCCCGATGACCTTGCCCGTGCTTCCCACCCGACGCGCCAGCTCTACGGCTAGCCCCCCGGGACCACATCCGTAGTCCACGACGAGCTGGCCCGCGCCGATAGCGGCCGGAGCGATCAGAACTTCCTGGCCCTCGCGCCAGGCGAACATGGCCTCATAGCGCGCCATGCGCTCGTCTTCGACGTCGAGCCAGTGGTCGCGGTAGTAGGTTGTCAGATCTGTCATGGAGGAAATCCCATCAGGTGAGCGGCAATTGGGTCCTTATCATCCGAGTTGCTCGTAAACCATCCGCTTGAATTCCTGACTGAAGGGGTGCCAGAAGCCGGGCATTCGCTGGGTCATGCAGACGCCGGCTATGCCGGCCCGCGGCGCCATCCAGGAGTGGGTTCCCGCGATGCCTCCCCAGTGATACTCGCCGACCGCAGTCTCCGGTTCGCCGTCGGCGGGCGCCTGCTTGAGTGCAAACCCGAGCCCGAAGACGTTGTCTTTCATTTCCCACATGGGGAAGTGCACGCTCACCCCGTCAGCCAGCTGGTTGGTCCGCATCAGCTCGAGGGTTTCGGCCTGGAGCAGCCGCACGCCGTGCCACTCCCCGCCTTTGATCAACGCCCGCAGAAACGTCACGTAGTCCGCGACGGTGGAGACCAGGCCGTGGCCGCCGGCCAGCATGGCGTGGGGTCTGGAGTACATGCCGCTCAGCGGATCGTCGGCTTTGTTCAGCCCTCCTTTCATGGGCGCGAACAGGTCGACGGGCGCATACATGGTCGTAAACCGATGCTGCTTCTCGGCCGGCACGTGGAAGTCGGTATCCGCCATTCCCAGGGGATCCAGAATGCGCTCTTTGAGAAAAACATCGAAACGCTGGCCGGAGATCACTTCGATGACCCTGGCGGTGACGTCGGTGCTGACGCTGTAGCGCCAGTTGGTCCCGGGTTGAAAGGCGAGCGGAAGCCGGCTGACCACCTCACAGAGGTTCTCGAGCGTCCCGTCGGTGTCGCTAAGGAGGTGCAGACCTGCCTGGGCGTAGAGCTGATCAACTACCGAAGTCGGCTCGAAGACGCCGTAGGAAAGACCGGCCGAATGGCTCAGGATCTGCCGCATGGTGATGGGGGATCGGGCGGGCTCGACGTCTTTCGCGGATTTCGCCCCCGGCCGCAGCACCTGCAGGTCGGAGAACGACGGTATGAATCGCGCAACCGGGTCGTCCAGCTCGAAGCGTTTCTCCTCGAAGAGCATCATGGCCGCCACGGAGGTGACGATCTTGGTGTTGGAGTACATGCGGAAAATCGCGTCCTCGCGCAGGGGCTCGCGGGATTCCAGATCCATGTAGCCGAGCGTGCGGTAGTCGAGCACGTCGGTGCCCCGCATCACGAGGCAGACGCAGTGAGGGATGATCCGCTCATCGACGTACCACTGCATCCGGGCGTGCAGGGCAGAGAAGTCGATCTGCGTCGGCAGGATGTCGAGCGTTGCCATGATGTCGCTCCCGGGCGCGGCCAGCGGACGATTCTACCGCCAGCCGTCCCAGAATGGCGTGTGTTGGGTGGCCGGGCAGAATGGTACGTGCAAGTACCGTCCCGGACGTTCCGGGAACTCGGCCATTACTCTCGATGCGGCGTCCGCGGCAGCGGTATTCGTCACCGAGCTTGAAGCCGCCCACCGGGCTGGAAGCGACCCACCGGGCTGGAAGCGACCCCGCATGATAGTGGATGATGGCGGGCCAGCTTGCCGCGGATTTCGTACGCATGACCGATTCGAGGGGCAATTTCATTCCCGGGCTGCTCGTTGCCATCGGCCTCGCCGTCGCCGGCTACCTGATAGGTCAGGGATTCGTCCACGCGCGGGTTTTAGACCGCAGCGTGGAGGTCAAGGGTCTGGCCGAGCGCGAGGTGCCGGCAGACACCGCCATCTGGCCGGTGCAGATCGTGGCCGCTGGGGACGATCTGCAAGCGCTTCTGGTGCAGATCGAGGGGCAGAGCGGGCGGGTCGTCGGGTTTCTCGCCGATCTCGGCTTTACGCCCGGGGAAGTCAGCGTCGGCGCGCCCAACGTGCTCGATCGTCAGGCCCAGAATTTCGGAGATCCCAACACCCGCTTCCGCTACTCGGTGGCCCAGACGATCACCGTGTTCACCGAAGCGGTCGCGACCGTGCGGGAGGCTGGCGGGCGGCTGCTAGAGCTCGGCAAAGAGGGCATCGTGGTGACCCAGAACAACTACGACCTGCGCACGCAGTACCTCTTCAATGGCCTCAACGACATCAAGCCGGAAATGATCGAAGAGGCAACCCGGAATGCCCGGCGCGTTGCGGAAAAGTTTGCTGGGGACTCGGACAGCGTACTCGGCAAGATCCGATCGGCCCGCCAGGGTCAGTTTTCGATTCAGGACCGGGACAGCAACAACCCGCACATCAAGCGCGTCCGCGTGGTATCTACGCTCGAGTACTATCTGGTGGACTGAGTGGCCGGGCATTTACCGCGCCCGTCTGCTGTCGGCGGCTAAAGGAGGACACATTGAACGGCATTCACGACCTCGGCGGGATGACGTGCTTCGGGCCCATCGTTCGGGAAGACGACGAGCCTGTCTTTCACTCGGACTGGGAGCGCCGCGTCTTCGCGATGAACATGCTCAGCATGGGGCAGTTCGGCTCCCTCGATCAGGCGCGGCACGCCATCGAGCGGATGGATCCGGCAGCCTATCTGAGCACGTCTTACTACGAGCACTGGCTTGCCGGGATCGAAATCCTGGGAAGGGACTCGGGACTGCTGATGGATGCTGAGATCGCCAGCGGGAGGAGCGAGCACACCTCCACGCCGTCCCGCCCGCCGCTGGATCCCGAATTCGTGGACGCGATGGTTCGCTCCGGATCGCCATCGACACGCCCGGTGAGCAGACGGCCGACCTTCGACGTGGGCGACTCGGTCCGGGCGCGGAATCTGGACGTTCGGGGACACACCCGCCTTCCCCGGTACGTTCGGGGAAAGCGGGGCGTCGTCAGCGCCGTTCACGGCACGCATGTCTTCCCCGACACGTCGGCCCATGGTCTGGGCGAGAATCCTCAGCCGCTGTACAACGTGCGCTTCGAGGCGGACGAGTTGTGGGGCGACAACCTTGCGCGAAGGGACTGCGTCCACATCGATCTCTGGGAAGATTATCTGGAGGCGTCGCCCGTGGAGGGGAGATCTCATGAGCAATGACCACGACAACGACCATGACCATGACCACGGTGGTCCCCCGAATCCCTATCATGCGGCCTCCCGCTCAGACGATGAAAACCGGGCGCTCGAAGAGCGCGTCGGTCGTATCGAATCCCTGTTGCTGGAGAAAGGGCTCGTCAGGCAGGACGCGCTGGACCGCATTGCCGACATATACGAGAACGACCTCGGACCCATGAACGGTGCCAAGGTGGTGGCTCGAGCCTGGGTGGACGCCGCCTTCAAGCAGCGCCTGCTGGAGGACGCGTCGGCCGCCATCGGCGAACTCGGCTACGGTGGGCTCCAGGGGGAGCATATGGTGGTGGTTGAGAACACCCCGGAGGTTCACAACGTCGTGGTCTGCACGCTCTGCTCCTGCTATCCGTGGCCCGTCCTGGGCCTGCCGCCCGCCTGGTACAAGAGCCCGGCTTACCGGTCGCGGGTGGTCATCGATCCCCGCAGCGTGCTCGAGGAGTTCGGTACCGCCGTGGACGACGACGTGGAGGTGCGCGTGTGGGACAGCAGCGCGGAGATCCGCTATCTGGTGCTCCCGGAGCGGCCGACGGGGACCGAAACGCTCACCGAGGATCAGCTGGCCGAACTCGTCGAGCGCGACGCGATGATCGGCGTGACCCGGGTTGCCGCGCCGTGACCGGTGAGCGGGAAGCCGCGCCCCTCATCGCGGAGATGCCGGCACCGGCGGCGCTGCCGCGCAAGAGCGGGGAAATGGTCTTTCACGATGAGTGGGAACGCCGTGCCTTCGCCATGGCGGTGAGCCTGGCCGAGCAGGGCGCTTTCGAGTGGTCGGAGTTTCAGCAGAAGCTCATCGCGGCGATATCGGATGCGGAGCGGGATGACCCTCAGCAGCCCAGCCGGGGCTACTACGAAAGCTGGCTAGTGGCCCTGGAGGCTCTTCTGCAGGAGAAAGAGCTGCTTCCAGGCTAGCTGCTGCGCGCCGTGGCGCGCCCTCGGTCATCGGTGAGCTCGCCGCCGGATGCGGTGAGTCCCCTGCGGCTGATACCATCGGCGCCGTCCTTTCATGTGGCTGTGGTTTTGCGCCTGTATCTGATCGTCCTTTTGCTCTGGGCCGCGTCCGCTTCAGCCGCGCAGGCCGATTGGGAGCCTGTACGGAAGGTGCACGGTATCCAGGTCGAGGGTCTGATGATGCCGTCCGGTTTCCGGTCCCATCGTGCTCAGGTTGCCGTTTGCACCGATCTTGCGGATCTGCGTGCGTTCATTTCCGACACCTCGCGATTTCACGAGTGGATTCCCGATCTTGCCGAGGTGCGCCTGCTCGAGCAGTCCGACGACGGGGTCGTCTACTACATGAGGAGCAAGGCGCCCTGGCCGGTGAAAGATCGAGACATGGTGTACCGGCTCTTCGGCGTGCCCGAGTCCGGGGACGCTGCCAGCGTGGCGCTCGCCATCGAGGGCCTGCCCGGGCGGCTGCCCGAGGTGGATGGCGCCTATCGAATGCACGACGTTTCCGGTCAATGGCGCATATGGGAACGGGGTGACCGGCTCGACGTGCAGCAGCAGATCTACCTCAACCCCGGGGACGTCCCGCGGATGTTCGCCAACCGCAGCATGTCGGCCAGCCTGGCCAGGACGCTCGGCAATCTGGCCTCGCGATACCCCTGCCCGAAGAGCTGAAGGATAGCAGCGACGTCGCGCGGCTATTGATACACGTCGATCATCTTGGCATCGGCGTGGAAGGGCAGCCGCTCGCAGAAACCATCCTTCAGCGGCAGCGAGGCGTGCCGCCACATCGGCTCCCAGCAGCCGTGCCGCTCGAGCAGGGTTCTGGCTTCGGCCTGCTCATCCTCGGTGAGGCCCGCGAACGTCTCGCGCAGCTTCTTCAGGCACCAGACCCGATAGGGAGACCAGCGCGCACGGTGGTAGCGCACGCCGCCGACCTCCGCGTCGAAGCGCCTCAGGCCCGCTGCAACCGCGTCCACGTTGGCGCAGAGGTAGGGCAGGTAGTGCGTGCCGATCTCGTCCAGGATGGGCGCCCAGTCGTCGGGAATACCGGCCGGAATTGCCATGCTGGAGTCCACGGGGCCGGCGTTCCACAGCCGGGCGATCCACTCGTAGACCGCGGGCGCGTCTCTGCGCATGATCTCGGCAGGGACCGGATCGAGCCCGAAGTGACGGAAGAAGGGGCCGGAGAAGCCGACGTCCGCCAGGCTGGGGCTGGCACCCAGCAGGAAGGGCCGGGATCGGAAGATCGTTTCGAGCTGTCCCAGGGTCCGCGAGTAGATGGCCTCCACACCCGGGACCTGGTCGGCGGTGATGCCGTCTCCCCTGGTGTAGCCGTTGCGTTGACGCCGGGTGATGGCGCGACGCTTGACGAACATGGGCAGGTATACACCCCGCGTGAGCTCCTGGGCCAGATGGGCGCTGGCGAAGCGAGCGCCAACGTCGTAGAACCAGCGGTAGTGCATGGCCGGTCGCCAAAGCCACTCGTCGGCGTAATCTTCCAGCAGCAGGCTGAAGAACCGCTGCAGCGGATCGTGCGGAATCACCGCCGGCTCGGGATACTCCCGCTCGAACCACCCGATGACGGGCGTGGTATCGGTCAGCCAGCGCCCGTCCCCAAGCCGTACCGCGGGCATCTGCGAGGATCCGGTTCTGCTTTTGATGAGCTTGCGAACAGAGCCGGGGCCCAGGGGTTTGAGCTCGTAGGGTATGCCCTTGATGCGAAGGTAGTTTTCCAGCTTCCCCGTGAAGTACGAGATGCTCGACCCGTAAACGGTGACCGGCGCGATGGGCTCATCCGTCATCGCCTTGCCCCCGGTATACCGAGATCTCTACGGCATCCGGCAACGACGTGTACTCGATGGTGGCCGGGCGGTTGGCCGAATCGTAGCGCCCGCAGTGACGGACGTAGTCCAGGTAAGCGTCCGCGCCGAACAGCTCGCCCACGTTGTCTGCTACCACGACGGAGCCCGGCGCGATCAACCCTTGGGTTTCGATCAGCTGCAGATCCTGGAGGTAGAGGTCCTTCCAATGATCCAGAAACACGAGATCGAAGCTCCCCTCGAGTGTCGGGATCACGTCGCTCGAGCTGCCGTGCACCACCTCTACGCGCCCATCGAGACCCGCGTGCGCTATGTTGCCCCGTGCGGCCCGCACGTTGTCGGCATTCACCTCTACGGAGGTGATGTTCGTGCCCGGCCCGAGAACGTCTGCCATGTAGATCGACGAGTAACCGGCGTAGGCGCCCAGCTCCAGGACGCGCGGATCGCGGTCCAGCGCCGCTCTGGCCTCGGCAATGACCTTGTCCTTCTCCGGGCCGATGCTCATCATCCAGCGCACCGACGTTGCGAACTCGTCGAGCTTGCGGAGCACGTCCTGGGGGTTGTGCCGTTCGGCATGCGCTGCGACGTGCTCCATGGCTCGAAGCGCCCTGGGCGGCGCGCCGGTGGCGCGGTCGATCAGGGCGTGCCACATGTTCCGGCTGGTGAATCCCAGCGCCGAGGGTGCGAGAAAGCGCCACATCTGCATGATGGGACCTCCTTGGGTTGATGCCGATTTCGCTGGCACGAGATCGTACCGCAAATCGCCCGACTGCTTTTGCCATCAGCCGTTAGCGGCTAAGGTTGCGGGTTAATTGCCAACCGACCCGGTGACCCGCCATGGACGAGATCCGCAGCTATCACTACGACCCTGAGAAGTTCGAGCCCTACAGGAAGTGGGCGCTCGAGGAAGCCATACCGTTTCTGAAAGACAATCTGAACATAGTCGGCTTCTGGCTCGACAACGGCAAAGCGCCGGAGGTCGGCGGCACGTCGCCCATGGACATGCCGCTGGGCAGCGCGAACGTCACCTGGGTCATCCGCTGGGACAGCGAAGAGGACCGCGAAGCGGGTCATGCCAGGATATTCGGCGGCCAGGAATGGCAGGACATCTGGTCCCGTCACCCCGACGCCAACGGCTACCTGCAGATGGAGGCGCGTTTCGCCGATCCCGTCTGAGGGGGTCAGTCCACCAGGCGGGTCTGCTGCCGGACGTACTCCCACACCGCTCGAACCTCGGTTTCGGTGAGGTCGTCGAACATGGGCATGCTGCGCGGCAGCAGCGCGCCTTCGACCACCACGGCGCGAAAGGCGGGGTAATTCGCCATATACGGCGACTCCCGCAGATCGGGGGCGGCGGCACCGACGGATATGGCCTCGCCGCCATGACAAACCGCGCAGCTGGCCTGGTGATAGATGTTGAATCCCTTTACTGCCAGCGCCTCGTCAATGGGCTCGTCGCCCGTGTTCGCCGTTTGAATCTCGGTGGGCCGGGCTGGAGGAGGCGGCAGGCTGGCTTTGCCGTCGAGGCTGAAGCTCAGCAGGCGCACGTCCTCGCCCTTGTAGGGGATACGGTGTGCCCGGAACGCCGGCGGCCCGAACGCCGACTGCCCGCCCCAGCCCACCGGCAGCACGATGTGCTGCCTGCCGTCCAGCGTGTAGCTGATGGGCGCCGCGGTGACGCCGCGCTGCACGTCGAATCGCCACAGCTCCTCACCGCTGGAAGCGTCCACCGCGAGGAAGTTTCCGTCTGCGGTCCCCTGGAACACGATGCCGCCGGACGTGGTCAGCGTGCCGCCGTTCCAGATCGAATCGTACTGAATGCGCCAGCGTGCCTCGCCCTTGACGGGATCCCAGGCTACCAGCCCGCCTTTGCCGTCGCCGGGCTCGGGCGTCGCGTAGACTGTGTTCATCCCGATCACGAAAAAACCCTCGCGCTGCTCGTAGGCCGTGTTTTTCGAGTAGATGGCCGGATAGCGGATGGTGGGAATGTAGGCCAGCCCCGTGCCGGGATTGAAAGACATGGCCTGCCAGTTGTGCGCGCCGTAGGGGCCCGGGTAGATCAAGGTCTCCTCGCCGGGTTTCATCCGGATGCCGGGCGTCTCCACGGGGCGCCCGGTTTTGAGGTCGATGCGCTCCGCCCAGGTGGCACGTTCGTATTTCTCCGCGCCCAGCAGCTCTCCGGTGGCCCGGTCGAGCACGTAGAAAAACCCGTTTGACGGCGCCTGCATCAGCACCTTCCGGGTGGTGCCGCCCATGGGTAGGTCCGCCAGGATCATGTCCATGGTGGCTTTGTAGTCCCACTGCTCGCCGGGATTGACCTGGTAGTGCCAGACGTACTCTCCGGTGTCTGCCTTCAGCGCGACGATGGAGCAGAGGTACAGATTGTCGCCTTTGCCCTGGCTCCTGAGATCGTGATCCCACGGATCGCCGTTGCCCACGCCCACGTACAACAGATCCAGCTCGGGATCGTAGGTCAGCCCGTTCCATACGGTCCCGCCGCCGAACACCTTCCACCAGTCGCCGTGCCACGTCTTGGCGGCTTTCGCCATGGCGTCGTTTTCAAAGCCCAGGGACGGGTCTCCCGGCACCGTGTAAAAACGCCAGACCAGCTCGCCATCTGCCGCGTCGTAAGCGGAGACGAATCCTCGGGTTCCGAATTCTGCTCCGCCGTTGCCGATGAAGACTTTCCCGTCGAAGGCACGCGGCGCGCCGGTTATCGCTTTGCGCTCCTCGCGCCCGAACGTTCGCGTGGCCCATTTCACCCTGCCGGTCCTGGCATCCAGCGAGACGAGCCTGCCATCGGCGGTGCCGACGAAGATGCTGCCCTCGGAGTGGGCGATGCCGCGGTTGGTGTTGAAGCTCACCCCGATTCCCCGGGGCGCGTGCTTCCAGCTCTGGGGGTCGTAGGACCAGATGAGCTTGCCGCTCCTTGCGTCCACGGCGTGCACGATGGCTCGGTCGGCAGAAAAGTAGAGCACACCGTCGATCATTAGGGGCGTGCTGTTGAGCGACACGGCGTCCGGCACGCTCAGCGCCCAGTCGAGTCCGAGTTCCCCCACGTTGCTCCGGTTGACCTGGTCGATGGGGCTGAAGCGTTGTTCGGTGTGGTCGTTGCCGTAGCTCCTCCACTCGACTTCCGCCACAGCCGAAGCGGCTGCCAGCACAGTGACGAACAGAGCGGGCCCGGCAATGGGCGAGCGCGGTCTCGATCGGTCGTTCATGGACCTGCGATGGGGTTTCGTTTCCAGGATCCGTTCAGCCCACGGCGATGATGTTCGGATCGCGCGGTTTCGGCTCCGACGAATCCCGGTTGCGCACGGTGTCTGCGACCCGGAACATCGGGATCTTGAGCATTTCCTTCAGCTCGTCCGATGCGCCGATACGCTCGAGGGCCGTATCCATGCACAGCAGCCACTGATCCCGCTCCTTGGGCCCGATGGCGTAGGGGGCGTGAGGGTCTGTCAGGCAGACGGTGCCGGTCTTCATCTGGTAGATCGGCGGCCCGCCCATCCAGCCGATGAGGTAATCCTTCAGCTTCTGGCGGACCTCTTCGAGGTTTTCCTTGTGCATGGCGCGTACGTGAGCCGCCTCGGTGAGCTCGTCCATGGCGTCGTAGAAAGCGTCCACGAGCTGGTTGATACCTTCCTGGCCGAGAATCTGATAAGGCGTCGATGGCGGCATGGCGGTCTCGCGTCGGTTGCTGACGAATCAGCATACCCAAGGGGATTACGGGTAATCAATTGGCCAGAATCTGTGCCAGCGCCGATCGCAGGTTGGGGTAGGAAAAGCGAAACCCGGCTGCCTGCAGCTCGCGGGGGATTACCCGCTGACCCTCCAGGACGAGACTGGACATCTCGCCCAGGGCCAGGCGCATCGCCCACGCCGGTATGGGAAACCAGCTCGGCCGGTGCAGAGCTTCCGCGATGGCACGGGCGACCTGAGTGTTCCGCGGTACTTCGGGCGCGACCAGGTTGACGGGGCCGGATAGTTGGCTGGTGCCGATGAGAAACTCCATGGCCGCGGTCAGATCGTCGATGTGGATCCAGGACAAGAATTGTCGACCGGAGCCTATGGGTCCGCCCGCGAAGAGCCGAAACGGCAGGAGCAGTTGCTCCAGGACGCCTCCTTCACGGGACAACACGACGCCCATGCGCATGACGACGCGCCGCGTCTCAGGGGGCAGCAAATCGGCGCCCGCGCTCTCCCATTCCTGTGCCAGCCGAGCGAGAAAGTCCTCGCCGGGCGGGCTCGATTCGTCGAAGGTCGTGGTTTCGGAGGTCCCATAGAAACCGACGCCCGATGCCTGCAGCAGCACCTTGGGAGGATCCTCGACGGCGGCGCATGCCTGGGCGAGAGCAACTGACGGCAAGGTGCGCGAGTCAGCCAGCTCCCGCTTGCGAGTCGGCGTCCAGCGGGCCTCCCCGATGCTCGCGCCGCACAGGTTGATCAGGGCGCCGGCGCCGCGCAGCACGTCTTGCCACGCCCCGGGGGAACGGCCGTCCCATGACGCCACGGTGCTGCCCGTCGGCGCCTGGCGCTGTCGCGACAGCACCACTACCTCGTGACCGGCGCCGGCCAGTCGGGTAGACAGTGCCCGGCCGATGAGGCCGGTGCCGCCGGCGATTACGATCTTCACCAGCCGGTTACCAACGCGTTCCGTTCAATGAGTTGCCGACCTTAGCGGTTGTGCCCGCCGAAGTGAATCGGCGCGGAGCTATCAGTGGCCGTGACCTCGACGTCGCTCGCCGTGGCGGCCTGGTTCGCGGTCGTAGCGGTGACCGTGCCGGTCGTGAGCGCGCCAATGGTGCCAGCGGTGGCGGTCGTAGCGATGCCATCGCGCATGTCGATTCCAGTCGCGCTGGTAATGTCCGTACCGGTACCCTCCGTGGTGTCCTCGCCAGTGTTGCCGGTAGCGGTGGTGGTCCCGCTGCGCACGGTCACTGTAGTGTGCATACGTCAGGGCTACGTCGGCGGCCGTCAGCCAGGGTTCGTGGCGTTCGTGCGCGGACGCGACGAAGGGAATCGTGAAACCGATAACTGCGACCGTCACGCCGATCAGTCTTGTGCGGGGTTTGATCATCTCTGCCTCCGAGTTCCGATTGGGCAGGATCAAAGGTATTCCCGGGCCATTGAACGCAGGCTGAACTGAACCTGACGCCTTCCTGAACGACGGCCGGGATCAGTCCCGCGGCCAGGACCCGTCCGGATTGGGCTTCATCCAGAGGTGGCTGTACCAGTGGTACACGCCCGCGGCGCGGCTGGAAGGCGCCGTGCACGTATATTTCGATCGGCCCGGGTCGAGGGGCTCGCGGGCGGTGACCGTGAGCCGTCCTGCGGATCGGTCCACCCAGCGGATCTTGGCAGGCGGCTGGCCCGGGACGTAGCAGACTAGCCGGCTCGGATCGAAGCTGCCGGAGCTCATTACCAGCTCGAGCTCGGGAGGCCCGGCGTCGGCTGTAAGCGTGTTCGAGCTCGGAGCAACGACGTTCACAGGCAGGGCAACGGTTTGGAGCTTCTCCCTGAGCCGATCCGGCGAGTCGAAGCCGGTGGCCACCGGGAAGCGGGGTATTGCCCACGGATCGGTCCCGGTGCCCACGGGTCCCGACTGCTGCCCGACCGCGAGAAAACCGAGCGTTCGGATTAGATTCCTGATCTCCAGATCGAACTCGCCGTAGGGATAGGCGAACACCGACAGGGGTCTTTCGAGCTCCTCCTCGAGTCGGCTTTGGGCAGCAAGGACGTCGTCGATCACCCGCGCGCGCCAGTCTTCCGCCTTCTCCCCCGGCTGCGGGCGAACCAGATGATCGTGGGAGCGGGAGTGGTTGCCCACCGCCCCGCCCCGGGCTTCGAGGTCCCTCAGCTCATCCCATGTCATGGTGTTTGCATGACCCTCGTCGACTGCCCGGGTGCTGACGAAAACGGTGAACGGCCATCCTCGAGCTTCCAGAGCGGGGAGGGCCTGGGTATAGACCGACCGGTAGGCGTCATCGAAGGTGAGCGCCACGCTGCGCGGTGGGAGCGGCTCGTCCCGCTCCAGGGCGGCGATCACCCGTTGCAGCGCGATGACGGCATACCCCCCATGCTCGAGCAGCCCGAGGTGCTCTGCAAAGCGATCGGGCGTTACGCTGGTGCTGGCGGGCGTGCCCAGCGCGACGTGGTGGTAGACGAGGATTACTGCTTCGGGGTGATCGGGGGAAGCGTCGGAAGCCGAGCACTGAGACCCCATGAGCGCGGCCAGCAGGACGATTGCCGTGCGCAGGCTCGTCGTGAAGCGGGTGGGAACGTGCGTCACGCCAGGGCCTCAGCCGCCCGCCGGGCCTTTGAGCTCGACGGTATTGCCCTCCGGATCCTGTATGTAGAGCGCCGGACCGTAACCTTCGGCGCCGTACACCCGGGTAGCGATCCGGGCAGGGATGTCCAGGCCCTCGAAATGCCGGGCCAGCGACTGCACGTCGAACGGCTCGACGCGCAGGCAGAAGTGATCCATGTTGGGCTCGCAGGGCTCGGCTGCGTCGGGTCGGGCGAGCACGTCGATCAGCGAACGTCCGGCCCGCAGCTGAAAAAGGCCCAACTCGGGCAGCTCACGCTCGAGCCTGCATCCCAGCACTTCCTGGTAAAAGCCGATCAGCTTACCGGGATCGCTGGCGCGGATCACCACGTGGTCGAGGCCGAGGACGGTGAACATGGCTGATGCTTCCTGGGGCATGGCTGCCATTGTAGTGCGCTTGAGGGCGGGTTGCTCACGTCCTCCCCGTGTGCTGGTGTATGATGCCCGGCTGTTCAGGAACGACCCAGACGCTTTCAGATGAACAATCACTCCCCGGTATTCGACGTTCAGCCTCAGTCGTTTCAGGCAGACGTGGTGGAGCGCTCTCAGCAGGTGCCCATCCTGCTGCTCTTCTGGGCGGAGCAGGTCCCCCCATCCGCTGACGCCAGACGCGAGCTGGAGGCGTTGGTCGCGCAGTATCAGGGCAAGGCGCTGCTCGGTCTGGTGGACGTGGCCCAGGATCCCACCCTGGCCCAGCACCTGCGGGTACAGGGCGTGCCGAGTATCCGCGTGATCAAGGGCGGGCAGCTCGTCGATCAGCTCGACGGTCCGCAGCCCGAGCACGTCCTGCGGGCCCTGCTGGATCAGCTCACGCTATCCCCGGCCGACCAGCTGCACGACCAGCTGCAGCTGCTCTTAGGCAGCGGCGACTTCCAGTCTGCCCTCCAGCTGCTGCAGCAGGCCATCAACGAGGAACCGAACAACGCCGGATTCCGCGTCGAGCTTGCCGACGTTCTCGTGCTGAAAGGCGAGCTCGACGAGGCGAGAAAAGTGCTCGCGGGAATTGCCAAGGATGCTGACGACATCGACCGCCCGCAGATTCGCCTGGAGATGGCCGAAGAGGCTGCCGGCATGCCGTCCATGAGCGAGCTGGCCGAGGCGCACCAGCGCGATCCTGAGGATCTGGAAACCCGCTACGGGCTAGCCGTGGTCGGCGCCACCGCCGGCAACTACGAGTTCGCCCTCGAGCACGCCATGGCCATCCTGCAGCAGGATCGAGAGTTTCGGGACGACATCGGCCGGACGACCATGATCAGGATCTTCTCGCTGCTGGGCAAAGGTTCGGATCTCGCTCAGCGGTATCGACGCAAGATGTTTGCCTTCATGCACTGACCGGGCGTTGCCCGTCTCTTTGCCCCTGTCACCGCGCCGGCGCTCGTGAATAGCGCCGTCGGCGGGCGCTTTGTGATCCAGTCCTCATCCCTGCAAAGGCCGCTCACCTATCCTTGACGGGATATGTAGGCCCGGTGACTGCGACATGGAAGCGCATGACGGTTCTCAGCTGCTCTTGGCGTGGCAGGACGGCCGCGTCACCCTGACAGGCCATGACCAGGTACTGGTCCTTGGTGCCGCCCAGAGCGCCGACGTTCCCGTGCGCGGCAATTTTGCCTCGCGCAACCATGCCCGGATCGAACGCCGCAAGCAGGAGTACGTCCTCATCGATCACTCCACGAACGGCACGTTCGTGCAGACCGAGGACGAGCGGGTCACCTTTGTCAGGCGCCGGGAGGTGCGTCTGTGGGGGGCCGGCTGGATCAGCCTCGGCGAGCCTCTCAGTCCCGCGACGGCCATTCACTTCGAGAACGTTTAGGGGTCATGGAACTCAGCTGGCAAAGCGCCGAAGCGTGTCACTGCGGCAAGCGGCGGGCGAGCAACGACGACGCGGTGGTGAGCCGGCCGTCGGCGCGGCTCTGGGCCGTGGCGGATGGGATGGGCGGTCACAAGGCGGGCGACGTCGCCAGCGGCGCCATAGCCGATGCGCTTGGCAGGCTGACGCTCAACGGCAACCTGGCCGACGACGTGGATGCGGTCGATGATGCCCTCGGCGAGGTCAACGAGCAGCTTCGCGAGCATGCGCGGGAAACCTGTCCCGGCGCCACGGTGGGCAGCACCGTGGTTGCGATGCTCGCGCTGGCAGGCGTGGGCGTGGCGCTATGGGCGGGCGACAGCCGCCTCTACCGGCTGCGGGGTCGCCGCCTGGAGCAGATCACCCGGGATCACAACCCGGTCTCCGACCTGCTGGACAGCGGTGCCGTCTCCGAGTCGGAAGCCGTTGCCGCAGATACGAACATCGTTACCCGGGCGGTGGGCGGACACTCCGAGCTGTTCCTGGACGTGGCGGTCTTTGACATCGACCCCCAGGATACCTACCTGCTCTGCAGTGATGGCCTGTACCGCGAGCTGAACACGGCGGACCTGGCTCATGGGCTTCAGGGCGAGTCGCCGGCTGAGATCGCAAACGGCCTGCTCAGCCGCTGCCTCGAGACGGCCGCTCGGGACAACGTGTCGCTGATCGTCGCGAGGCCCGACGTCACGTGAGCAGACCCGCCCATCAGGACGCCACCGTCATACGGGCGGATCCGAGCCTTTCCGTGAGCTTCGCGGGCGAGGGAGTCGGTGAGACCAACGCCCCCCGGATTCTCAAGCAGCGATTCGTGCTCGAGGAGAAGCTCGGCAGCGGAGGCATGGGCACGGTGTTCCGGGCAAAGGACCTGCGCAAAGTGGAAGCTCGCGACCGGCAGCCCTACCTGGCCATAAAGGTGCTCAACGACAACTTCCGCGCCCATCCGGAGGCGTTCATCGCCCTTCAGCGGGAAGCGGCCAAGTCCCAGGCGGTGTCTCACGCCAACATCGTGTCCATCTACGATTACGACAAGGACGGCGACGTCCCCTTCATCACCATGGAGCTGCTGGAGGGGCAGGAACTCGCCGACCTCCTGCGCGCGTACCCGAACGGGCTTCCCGATCCCATGGCCTGGGAGGTCATCCGCGGCATCTGCGCCGGGCTCGGCCACGCTCACAGCACGGGCGTGGTACACGCGGACTTCAAACCCGGAAACGTGTTCGTCTCGCCGCGCAATGCCGCAAAGGTTCTCGACTTCGGCATCGCCCGGGCCGTTCGGCTCAATCAGATCTACGGTGAAGAGACGGTCATCGATCCGGTTCGTCTGGGTGCGCTGACGCCGGCGTACGCAAGCCGCGAGATGCTGCAGGGGGACAATCCGGAGCCCCGGGACGACATCTACGCGCTCGGGGTGGTGATATACCTCATCCTGACCGGGCACCATCCCTACGGGCGCACGCCGGCCGACGAAGCCGCCCGCGAGGGTCTCGCTCCGGACAGGCCCAGACGGCTCACCCGGCGGCAGTGGCGTGTGCTGGAAAAGTGCCTGCGCTTCAATCGCCATGAGCGACCGGCGACCATCGACGAGGTCGAGCACTATCTGCTCAAACCGGCGCCGTGGCGTTCGCGCACGGCGCTCGCCGCCGCAGCGGCATTCGCCCTCTCGCTGGGTATCAACTACCTGGTGGGCGATGCGGAGCTCACCGAGGTCAGGGAGGAGGTTCGGCAGTCGACGCTGGTGGATGCGCAGACGGCTCGGGTCCAGGCGATGCTCAGCGAGCCGGATTTCGAGCCGGGCTGGGAAGACCGGATAGCCAGCGAGCTGGATCGGCTGAACGTCCTGGACGAATCCGGCGCAAGTGGCGCCCGGATGAGTGCTCAGATCATCGCGCTGCTCACGCAACGGATCGTCGCGACTCGGGACCTGGGCAATGCCTTCGAGCTCTACCGCAGCGCAACGCGATTCGGCGAGCCCGAGCGGGCAGGCAGGGTCCTTCACGACCGCCTGCTCGCCAGAGTCTTCGCGCTGCTCGAGTCGCCGCAGCCTGAGCAGCGCTGGTTCGACTCCGTGCGAAGGGAGCTTGCGCGGCTGGCCTCAACCTTTCCTGAGAGCAAGGAGATCGAGCCGATCAGGCTCGAAGTCGGCGACGCGGTGGAGGCGCAGCTGCTTCGCAGCATCGATCGAGGCGATTTCCCGGCCGCCAAGGCGGCCCTCGCCGAGCTCGAGCCGCTGCGCTTCGACGTTGCCGCCGTGGAGCGGCTGGCTCGCGCTGTGGAGGATGCCGAGTTCGGTTACGCGGCTGCCGAGCAGCTTCGGGCCGTAGAGGAGAACGCCGAGCGCTTCGAAGCCGCCATTGCCGACGTGCTCGACACCAGCTGCCTGCGCCTGGACCTCGGGCCGGTGGCTGCGCTTTTCGACGCCTGGGTGGCCGAAGACGCAGGGCTGGGATCCCCGGGCCGGCAGATGATCGGCGCAAAAGTCGCCGGTTGCGTCGCCCAGCTCGGCGAGCACGACCTGGCGAGAGCGGCAGCCCTTGCCGACTCGGCCCGCACACGATTCGGCGAGCTGCCCCAGCTCGCCGAGGTCCGGCTCGATCCCTGCTCCGCCCGCTACCTGGTTGGAGCTGGAGCGCAGGCTGGACGCAGCGGCTATTGCGCCGATCGCCTCGTCGGCGATCTTGTCGGGCCGCGCCTGGTGGTCGTTCCGAACGGCGAGGCCCGATTTGCCATTACCAGGCACGAGATCAGCCGAGGTCAGCTGAACGCCTACTGTGCCTATTCCGGCGCGTGCGGGGTCGCGGATGCGGACCAGCTTCCGGCTACCGGCGTCGATGTCGTGGTTGCCCAGGGATATGCACGCTGGCTGTCGGAGATCACCGGCTTCACCTATCGGCTGCCGACCCTGACGGAGTGGCGCCTGGCGGCCCAGGGAGCGCCGGACGCCAGCCGCAACTGCCGCGTGGAGGTGGACGGCGTCGAGCGTGGTCTGGCCCTGGTCCCGGCGAGCAGCGGGCAGGCCGGCGAGTTCGGGCTGATCAATGCGCTCGGCAACGCTCAGGAATGGGTGCTGGATGGTGGCAAGCTGCGGGTTGCAGGCGGTGCTTTCGACGATGCCATCGGCGACTGCGTGCCGACGACCGTGCGGGATCACCAGGGCCGCGCAGATGCGGTCACCGGATTCCGGCTGGTGAGGGAAATCTCGTGACGCTGATGAAGTTCAGCCCGGAAACCGTGCGCCTGCGGCGGGTCGCAAAGGCATACGCCGCCGGCGAGTTCAGCCGTTCGGAGTATCGGGCGACCCGGCGCGAGGTGATCGCCAACTTCCGGGCAGATGCGAGTTCGGACGACGACACCCAGCGCCGTGACGCCGTGACCGTCGGCTCCGGGGCGGCTGTGGATCCGGATCAACCGCGCGGGCGTTCGGCGACCTGGCTGGTGATGGTCGCGTTGACGATGATGGTTCTCGGCTTGGTTGCCCTCGAGGCCCGGGCCGGCACGGTCATCGGGGCCGTGAGCGAGCGCAGCTCTGATCCCATGAGCAGCCCGAGGCTGGCAGTCCGTTCCCTGCGGGTTCGTGCCTTTCAGCCGTATCCCGGCGTGCTGGAAAGCGATCTGAACGCGCTGATCGACGACGCGCTCGACGAGATTCGTCGGCGCAACGCGGAGGGTGACCACGGTTTCACCCGAACCGAGCTGGACGAGGTGGGGCGATTTCTCAGCGCGCTCGGCGCCCACCGCGATGGCGGGGCTCTTTCGGCCACGGACGCCGAAGATCTGATGGCCCTCATCGAGCAGCAGAAGGCCCGCCGTGGCATCTCGGTGCTGGAGCTCGAGGAGATTGCCGGCCGGGTGCAGGCCTACTACCGGGACGCCGGGTACTTTCTCGCCGTTGCCTACCTGCCTGCGCAGCAGGTGGAGCACGGGATCGTGGAGGTCGGCGTGCTGCCTGGCGTTCTTGGCGACGTGGTGGTGACCGGGGTTGACCAGAAGGAGCTCGCCTCACGATTCGAGGAAGTCGTGGGGGAGCCGGTCACGGAAGAATCCATCACGCGGCGCGTCTACCTGCTCAATCAGGTTCCGGGGCTTAAGGCCCAGGCCGCGTTCGAGCCCGGCAGCGAAGTCGGTGAGACCCGTTTGAACGTCAACGTGGTGGAGCAACGCAAATGGTCGGCTCGCGTGATTGCCGACAATCACGGCGACGACGCCACCGGCAAGGAGAGGCTGAGCGTGGTGGGCGGCTGGTTCAACCCGCGGGGCGTCGGCGACGTTCTGGAAGTGGGTCTGCTGCAGACCGTCAACCCGACGAACCAGACTTACGGGTTCATCGACTACCGGACGCCCATCGGCGGTGTCCGTCAGGCCCACGTGCGCGCCTCCACGAACAGCTTTACCGCAAGCGACGGAGTCGAGCTGGACGGCAGCGGGGCGCTCTTCGACGTCGGCACGGAGCTGGCCCTGCGCCGCAGCCGTGCGTCGAGCCTCACGGCACGGCTGGGAGTCAGCCACCACCGCTTCAGCTGGGCCACCGCGCAGGATCAGGCGGCCACCTTCCTCAGCGCCGGCTTTGACGGCCATCGGTTGTGGGACGACCGACGCGTTGCTGCCGGCTTCGGCGCCGTCGCGGACGCCGGTCGGTTCGGGGACGGGACCTTCGCCGGTCAGGACGCGACCTTCTGGCGGCTGGGATTGAACGCGTATGCGTGGCGGGCGCTCAACGTTCCCGGGCTTCCCGGGGAGCAGAAGCTGGCGGCCAGGCTGCTCGGACAGCTCAGCGGATCCCAGCTGCCGAGCTCCAGGCGCTTGTCGCTCGGTGGCTTTGGCCGCGTGCGGGGCTTCGAGAGGGACGCGTTCCTCGCCGATCGCGGTGCCCTGCTTTCCCTGGAGCTGCGCACGCCGGTCCCTCTGGGCGAAATGGCGCTCTTTGCCGATACGTCGTACGGCGAGGGGTTGAACGATCTCACGCCCGCCTGGGGTCACCTGACCAGCCTGGGCGTGGGTTGGGATGCGGATCTGCTGCCTCGGCTGACGAGCCGCGTCAGCCTGGCGTTGCCGGTGGCCGCAAAGGGCTCCGGTGATATGGACGACAAAGGATTTCGAATTTTCTGGCAACTGCAATATGAACATTGACCCTAAAGAAGACTTGGATATGCGTGTATTCCTCATTGCCCTGATGGCGTGTCTGGTGACCTTGAGCTTCGTCGGTCACGGCCACGCGGCGGATGCCGCTGCTGCCGCGCCACCGCTGGTGAGCACCGGTGCCGAAGCAGCACACCAGGTGGCCGCCGAGGAGGGTCGCGTGGACTGGCACCTGGACACCGCGATCTTCACCGACATCTCGCCGATTGACACCCCAGAAGTGGCGATCAAGCTGCCCGAGGACCAGCAGGAAGAGGGCTGACCCGGGGATCGTGCCGGCGGCGGCCACTGCGGTCTAACGGTTGTACTGAGCGGCATCTGGGGCGGGCGTTTCCGCTGCCGGATTAAGTGCCGCGGAGCACGGCTTGTTAGCGAACACTAACAAGCGCGACGGCCGTGTTATGCACACTGGCGAAGAATGGCAACTTGGGATGGGGAGATGGCGAGCATTTTTCATATGGTCGGTTAGTTTGGGGATCTAACCATCTGATCCTGATGATCTTTTTTGAATTTGAACAAAAAGTGACCAATATTCTTTGGTTGCCGTGGAACGCCGGCTCTGCCAACTTGTGCCCGACTTATCCTCAGAGTTATCCACAGAATTCGTGGAAATCTTCGCCTGAGGTAAAGTCTGCTCCACATGTTGAGGCCAAACGAGGAGATCTTACTTGAACGACGGTATGGAACTGCTGGATCAGAAGCTCGCGCGGTATCGTGAACGGGGTGTCAGCCGTGTCAAGCTGGGGCTGACCGACGTCGATGGCGTGATCCGCGGGAAGTACGTCAGTTTGTCCAAGTTCGCCTCGCTGATGGAGAAGGGTGGGGGCTTCTGTGACTGCGTCTTCGGATGGGACGTGCACGACCAGCTCTACGACGCCGGTACCTATACGGGGTGGCATACGGGTTTTCCTGATGCCCAGTATCGGCTGGTTGCCGACAGCGAGCGCTGGCTCTCGGAGGAGGGGTGCCCGTTTTTCCTGGGCGAGTTCGTGGCCGGTGACGGTGGTCCCCATCCCCTGTGCCCGCGAACGCTTCTCAAGACGGTGCTGGGCAGGCTCGGTGACCGTGGGCTCACCCTCAAGTCTGGCTTCGAGTACGAGTTTTTCGTCTTTGCCGAGACGCCGCATTCGGTGCGGGACAAGGGATATCGGAACCTGCGCCCGCTGACCCCGGGCAACTTCGGTTACTCCCTGTTGAGGGCCAGCGGCGAAGCCGACAAGTTCTCCGGTCTCATGGACTTTTCCCAGGCGCTGGACTGCGATCTGGAAGGCCTTCACTGCGAAACGGGTCCCGGGGTGTGGGAAGCGGCATTGCAGACCGCGCTCGGCGAGGAAGCGGCCGATCGTGCCAATATCTTCAAGACCTTTGCGAAAGTCTACTTCAACCGGCTGGACTGCATGGCGAGCTTCATGGCGAAGTGGTCCATGGACTATCCGGGCCAGAGCGGTCACTTTCATTTGAGCTTGCTCGATGCCGACGGGCGAAACGTTTTCTTCGACGACGGCCAGCCGTCGGGCATGTCAGATCTGCAGCGTCAGGCGGTGGCCGGCTTAGAGCGGTATCTGCCGGAGTACCTCGCGTTGATCGCTCCCACCATAAACAGCTACACCCGACTCGTGAAAGGAGCCTGGGCGCCCACCGCTTCGACCTGGGGCATCGATAACCGCACCGTGGCCATTCGCGTCATCAATGGATCTGAATCGCACCAGCACATCGAGTGCCGTGTCCCGGGCGCCGACTCTAACCCCTATCTCGTCGCTGCCGCCGTGTGCGCCGCGGCGCTGGGGGGTATCGAGCAGGCCCTCCTGCCCGGAGATCCCGTGGTCGGAAATTCCTACGACGTGGAGGAATCTCTGCCCGAGGAGCTTAGGTTTCCCCGCGACCTGGCGGCCGCGGCCGATCGTCTGGAGGCTTCCGACCATGCCAGGGCGATGCTCGGCGAGGCCTTCGTCGACCACTACGTCATGTCCCGGCGCTGGGAGTGCGAAGAGTACCGCAAGAACCTCAACAGCTGGCAGCTGGAACGCTACTTCGAGATCATCTGACGGGGAAACATTGCCTGATGCGCATCGGCATTCTGCAGACCGGCGCCGTTCTGGAGGATATTCAGCCCCGGTTTGGCGACTACCCGGCCATGTTCGTGGATCTGCTCAGCGGAGATGCGCATCGGCGCCCGAGTTTCTCGACCTACCGCGTGCGGGAAGGCGAGCTTCCTGAGCCGGCGGCCTGCGACGCCTACGTCATCACGGGCAGCCGACACAGCGTTTACGAGGATCATCCCTGGATCGTCGAGCTGGCGGAGTTCGTCGGTAACACCATGGCCGGCGGACAAAAGATCGTGGGGATCTGCTTTGGCCACCAGCTCATTGCCCATTACTTCGGCGGCCGCACCGAGCCGGCCTCGGTGGGTTGGGGTGTAGGCGTCCATGGGGTGGAGATCGTGAGCAGGGAACGTTGGATGGACCCGCACCAGGGATCGGTGAGCATGCTGTCGAGTCACAAGGATCAGGTGGTGGCCCTGCCGCGCGGCGCGCGCCGCGTGGCCTCCAGCGCCTTCTGCCCGAACGCGGCGTTTGCCATCGGCGATGTGGCCATGACGTGGCAGGGCCACCCGGAGTTCGAGAAGGACTATGCGGAAACGTTGATGCGCCGCCGCGAAGCGCTTCTGGGGCCCGAGACCCTTGCGGCCGGTTTGGCCTCGCTCGACAACGAGATCGACCGCGCGCTGCTGGCGCGCTGGATTCTGAACTTCATCTATGATTGAGCGCATGGTCGTCCGTCTGTTTGCGCTGCTCGCGGTGCTGGTGCTTGGTTCCGGCTGCAGCGTTCAGTTTGCCTACAACAACCTCGACCGGCTGGTGCGTTGGGGCGTGAACGATTACGTGAACATGAACGACGCTCAGCGGAACCTGTTCAACGAGGAATTCGCCCGGCTTCATTACTGGCATCGCACGGAGCATATGCCGCTCTATGCGGACTTCTTCGAGGCCGTGCCGACGACGCTTTCGGACGGCGTCGATGCCCAGGAACTGCTCGCGCTGGAAAACACCATGATGGGCTGGGCGAAAGAGATCGTCGAGACGGGCGCGCCCCTCGCGGTCGCCATCATGCAGACCATGACCGATGAGCAGGTGGCCGGCCTCCCGGCACGGCTGGAGGAGAGCAACCGGGAGATCGAGAAGACCGAGCTCGGCAAGAGCGTCGAAGCGTCCCAGGCCCGCTGGCGCGAAGAGGTGGAGGACATCTTCACCCGCTTTGCCGGTCGCCTGACTCCGGCGCAGCAGGAGTATCTGGTGGCTCAGTCGGTTCGCTACATTCCCGAGCGGGTTCTCTGGGCGGAGTATCGGCGGCGCTGGCAGCGTGACCTCATGAAGCTGCTCCAGGCCCGCTCCGAACCGGCCTTTGCGGATCGCTTCGCGGAGCTGGCCGCTAATCGCGAGGCCTATTTCGGGGCCGAGCTGACCGCCATCTTCGACAACAACGAGAACCTGGGGCGCGAGACCGCCGCCTGGCTTCTCAACCACATGGCCGAGCGGCAGTCGGTGCGCATGTACACGCGTTTCGTGGAGCTGGCTATAGACTTTCGCGAGCTGGCCGACGACGCGCCAAACTGGCTGCCGCCGGAGGAGCCCTGCCAGATCACCTGCTGATGGAAGGGCTCACCGCCGGTGGGCTCAGCGAGCTTCGTCCAGCACCAGCCATGCCAGCAGGTAACAGGCGATCACCGTCTTGGGGAAGAACAGGGCGGCGATCACCACAACGACCCGCACGATGGCAGGGTCGATCTGTAACCGATTGGCGAAGCCGGCGCAGGCGCCGGCAATCCAGCCGTTGCGCGGGTCGAGACGCAGTCGTCTGCGGACGTTGTTCAAGTTCGAATTTGCCACTGGGATCTCTCCGGAGTCTTTCTGTCGTCAGCCGCACAGCAGCCAGTTGCTGACCAGCAGGGCCGCGCCGTGGAAGGTGTTCGGCGCCGGCTGGGCGGCATCGGGGTGCAGGATGTAGGCAATCGCGCCGATGGCGGCGATCACCACGCTCAGCAGCATCAGGTTTGCCGCCGAAGCCCGGGGATAGGTGATCCTAGACAGGCGCGCGATCGGGCCTGCGGGTGCATTGTCTTTGATTATCATCTGGTTTTGCCGTTTCATTGTCTGCTCGCGTTCATTTGCAGCTGAAGCCGGGTCGTTTCCGTTGGCCTCGTTACTGAATATTCAAATGCCATGCCAACTCCGAACAACCCCGATCTCCAGGCTTAATGCCGCCTCGCCGGGTGGAAGGGGCGACGGGCGGGCCTGTGGTGTTGGCGATTTCTGCGAACAGTTGGCGAATTCGGTCGGCCTGGCGATGTCAGGACGGACGACCCATTGCCAATCCGGATTTCTTCTACAGGGAGGGCGTCTGCCATGGATTTTCATTTCGCATCGGCCTGGGAGGCCATCGCCGACACGGTTCCGGACCGGACGGCCCTCATCTGCGAGGGCGTGACCCGCACCTGGGCGGATTACGACGGCCGTGCTACGCGGGTGGCCGGTCTGCTTCAGGCCCACGGCCTGGGCGCGGATACGAAGGTGGGCCTGTATCTCCACAACTGCAACGAGTATCTCGAAGCTCAGTACGGCGTCTTCAAGCTCAGCGGCTGTCCGATCAACGTGAACTACCGCTACAAGGCGGAGGAGCTGGTTTACCTGCTGGACAACGCGGACGCGGAGGCGGTCTTTTACCAGGGGTGTTACGCCCCGCGCATCGAAGAGATCCGCGATCAGCTTCCCCGCGTGAAGCTCTATGTGCAGGTGGATGACGGGACCGAGGATCTGCTGGCGGGGTCGGTTGACTACGAAAGCTCGCTCGACGCCGCCGAGCCCATGGCGAGGCAGAAGCGGGATCCGGCGAGCGTGTACATGCTCTACACGGGGGGCACCACGGGCATGCCCAAGGGCGTCATGTACCCCGGCGGCGAGTTCTGCTACCTGCTCACCGCCATGGGCGCCGGGGGGCGCGGCCTGGTGCCCCCGCAGAACCTCGAGGCCCTGCGGGAATACGTGGCGGGTATAGAGGATCCGCCCGTTACGGTGGTCGCCTGCCCGCTGATGCACGGCACGGGCATGTGGCTGGGCAGCCTCGCGCCGCTGCTCACCGGCGGCACGGTGATCACGACGCCGCAGCTGGGGCTGGATCCCGATCTGATATGGACCCTGGTGGGCAGCCACCGGGCGACGGATCTCGTTGTTGTCGGGGACGCTTTCGCGCGTCCGCTGCTGGCCGCGCTCGACGAGGCCGAGCGTCGCGGCGAGCCTTACGACCTCAGTTCCCTGCGGCAGATCGTCTCCAGCGGGGTGATGTGGAGCAGAGAGGTCAAGGAAGGGCTGCTGCGTCATCGGGACATGATGCTCGTGGACGCCATGGGCTCGACGGAAGGAAGCATGGGCAGCTCCGTCAGCTCCCGGGCGTCGGGGCCGACCACGGCCAAGTTTCAGCTCGCCGAAGGGGTGAAAGTCTTCACTGACGAGGGCCGCGAGGTTGAGCCGGGTTCGGGCGAGATCGGTAAGCTCGCCACCAGCGGCTTCGTGCCCCTCGGCTACTACAAGGATCCGGTCAAATCTGCGGAAACGTTCCGCGAGGTGGACGGCGTTCGGTACAGCTTTCCCGGCGACTACGCCACCGTGGAAGCGGACGGCAGCATCACGCTGCTCGGGCGCGGCAGCGTCTGCATCAACACGGCCGGCGAGAAGGTGTTCCCCGAGGAGGTCGAAGAGGCCGTCAAGCGCCATCCGGCCGTCGTCGATTGCCTGGTCGTCGGCATTCCCGATGAGCGTTTTGGCGAGCGCGTGGTGGCGGTCGCGTCCTTTCACGACGACCAGGACGTATCCGAGCCCGAATTGATCGAGTTTGCCCGCGACCACCTTGCAGGCTACAAGCTTCCCAAGCAGGTTCTGCGGGTGCCGCAAGTGCAGCGCGCGCCCAACGGCAAGGCGGACTACAAGTGGGCGAAAAGCACGGCGCTCGCGGAACTGACTTGAGAGGTTGATATGAGCGGACCGCTAACTGGAGTCCGGGTCCTCGACCTGACCAGCATGGTTTCCGGCCCGGTGGCCACCATGCTGCTCGGTGATCAGGGTGCCGACGTCATCAAGGTCGAGCCGTTGACGGGCGATCTCGTCCGCTACATGGGGCCCAACCGGGATGGCCTCACGTCCGGGTTCATCAGCTCGAACCGCAACAAGCGGAGCATCGCGGTGGACCTCAAGCAGGAGGCCGGCATGGACGTGGTCAAGCGCCTGGCTGCCACTTCCGACGTCTTCGTTCAGAACTTCCGGCCTGGGGCCATCGAGCGCATGGGTCTGGGAGAGGACGTGGTGCGGGAGATCCGCCCGGACATCGTCTACGTGTCTATCAGCGGATTCGGAGAGACGGGCCCTTACGCGCACAAGCGGGTGTACGACCCGGTGATTCAGGCGCTTTCCGGTCTTGCCGCGATCCAACGCGACCGGGAAACCGGAAGGCCGAAAATGGTGCGCACCATCATTCCGGACAAGACGACGGCGCTTACCGCGGCCCAGGCCATCACCGCGGCCCTCTTCGCCCGGGAGCGCAGCGGCGAAGGTCAGCATGTGAAGCTAGCCATGCTCGACACCATGGTGGCCTATCTCTGGCCGGAGGGCATGGCGGGCTTCACGTTCATCGGCAAGGAAGTGAAAGCTGCGCGGGCCCAGTTCGCTCAGGACCTCATCTTTGCCACCACCGACGGCTTCATCACGGCAGGCGCGGTGTCCGATGCGGAGTGGCAGGGTATGTGCCGCGCGCTAGAGCGTGAGGAGTGGATTGATGACGAGCGGTTCAACACGCCCAACGGCCGGATCGTCAACGTGCAGGAGCGGCTGCGCCTGACTGCCGAGGTGCTGGAGACGCGCAGCAGCGCGGAGTGGCTGGCCCGACTCGATGCCGAAGGCGTTCCCTGCGCCCCCGTGCTGGATCGCCACGAGGTCTTCGAGCACGAGCAGGTGAGGATCAACGAGATGGTCGAAGAGCTGGACCACCCGGTGGCCGGCCGCATTCGTCAGCCGAGACCGGCGGCGCGGTTCGACAGGACGCCGGCCGGCATCCACCGGCACGCGCCGATGCTCGGCGAGCATACCGACGAGCTGCTGCAGGAAATGGGTCTGGACGCGGACGCGCTCAGGGCCGCCGGGGTGATCGGCGGCTGATCCGCCGGGGCTGGCTCGCTCGTCGCCTGAGCTGCCTGTAGAATCCCGCGCCGCCATGACTTCCTCAATGATGCGCCTCACCCAGGGCATTCACCGGGCCCTAAGCCTCTACCCTCGCCGGCGGGCGGTGGTTTCGGCGGAGGGCGAGATCACCTGGGAGCAGTTTGCCGATCGCGTGGCGCGCCTGGCAGGGGCGCTGAGAGAGCTGGGTGTGGGTCCGGGCGATCGAGTCGCCATGCTTGCGCTCAACTCGCCGCGCTATGTGGAGTACTACTTCGCCGTGCTATGGGCCGGGGGCGTTCTTGCTCCGGTCAACTGCCGCTGGGCGGCGCCAGAGAAGGCGCACTGCCTCAACGACAGCGGCGCGAAGGTTCTGCTTGCGGACGCGGCCCACCTCCCGGAAGCGCTCGAGCTGCTCGAAACCTGCGGGAGCGTCTCTCATTTGGTCTCCTGCGGAGAGGTGGAGGGCTCGGGAACCGCGGCGCTGGGCTACGAGTCGCTGGTTTCGGCGTCGCTCCCGGTCGAGGACGCCGAGCGGGGCGGAGCGGATCTGGCAGCGCTGTTCTACACGGGCGGGACCACCGGGCGTGCCAAAGGCGTGATGCTCAGCCACGACAACTTCATCGCCAACTCGATGACGGCTCTGGTGAATCTGGGCATCTCGGAGCACAGCGTCCACCTTCATGTTGCGCCGCTTTTCCATCTGGCCGGCGGCTCCCGGCTGTTCACCCTGACCGTGGCCGGAGGGACCCATGCGGTGATCCCCCGCTTCGACGCCGCCGAGTTCCTGGGGGCGATCGAGCGCTTCGGGGTGACCGTCACCGTCATCGTCCCGACCATGCTCAACACGCTGCTGCAGCATCCGAACTTCGAAGCCTTCGATCTTTCGTCCCTGGATCTTCTCTGCTACGGCGCCTCGCCCATGCCCGAGAGCCTTCTGCGTGAAGCCATGGAGCGGCTGCCGGGAGCCCGCTTCCTGCAGTCCTACGGCATGACCGAGCTGTCTCCTGTGGCTACGATGCTCGAGCCGCAGTTCCATACCTTCGAGGGTCCGCTGGCGGGGAAGATCCGTTCGGCCGGCCGTGCCGTTTTCAACGCGGACGTGGCCATCATGAGCCCCGACGACCTTCCGCTTGCGTCGGGAGAGGTGGGAGAGATCTGTGTTCGCGGACCCATGGTCATGCAGGGATACTGGGGCCAGCCGGAGCTCACCGCTCAGGCGCTGCGCGGTGGCTGGATGCACACGGGAGACGCCGGTTACCTCGACGACGATGGTTTTCTGTTTCTCGTCGATCGGGTGAAGGACATGATCATCACGGGCGGCGAGAACGTCTACTCTGCGGCCGTGGAGAACGTGCTGTACCTGCACCCCGGAGTGCACGAGTGCGCGGTGATCGGGGTCCCGAGCGATGCCTGGGGCGAGGCCGTTCACGCCATCATCGTGCCTCGCGGTGGCGCCCGGCTCGACGAGGCGGCCGTCATCGAGCACTGCCGTGCCTACCTTGCCGGCTACGAGTGCCCGAAGACGGTGGAGTTCGTCGACGCCGAGCTGCCGAAGAGCGGGGCGGGAAAGATCCTGAAGGCCGAGCTTCGCAAGACCTACTGGCAGGGTCAGGCGCGCAACATTCACTGAGGATGATAGACTCGCTGCCCTCACGCTGAATTCACCGGAACGAAAGTCTAAGGGAGGTGGCGAACCGTGGCGATGCAGCATACGCCATTGCTGATGTCCAATATTCTGGATCGTGGCGCGAAGGTGGCGCCCGACGTGGAGATCGTCACCGCTACCGAAAACGGCACGCGGCGGCAGACCTATGCCGAGATCCGCGATCGTGCCCACCAGCTCGCCCACGCCCTGCGTGATGCCGGCATCGGCGTGGGAGATCGCGTGGCGACTTTCATGTGGAACGGGTCCCGTCATCTGGAGGCGTATCACGCCATCGGCGGCATGGGCGCGGTGCTGCATACGCTGAACATCCGCCTTTCGGCCAAGGACCTCGAGTACATCATCAACCACGCCGAGGATCGCGTGATCATTGCGGATGCGGACGTGTTGCCGCTGCTGGAGCCGCTCAAGGGACGGATTCCCAGCGTGGAGCGGATCGTGGTCGCCACCGAGGATGGTTTCGAAGGCTGGAGCACCGAGGTGGCCGAGGCCGTCGACTACGAGGAATTCATTGCCGGCAAGCCGACCCGTTTCGACTGGCCCCGGATCGACGAGAACTCCGCCCTCGGCCTGTGCTACACCAGCGGCACCACGGGCAACCCGAAGGGCGTCGAGTACGAGCACCGTTCTCAGTATCTGCACACGCTCACTCAGTGCATGACCGACTCCATGGGCCTCTCCGCCACGGATTGCGTGCTCGGCATCGTGCCCATGTTTCACGCCATGGGCTGGGGCATGCCCTGGTCGTGCCTCATGCTGGGCTGCAAGCAGGTCATGCCGCACCGGTTCATGGATACGTCGAGGCTGCTGGATCTGCTGGTGTCCGAGGGCGTGACCATGTCAGCCGGCGTGCCGACCATCTGGCAGGGCATCAAAGCGCTGGTCGAGGCCGACCCGGAGCGCTACGACCTTTCCCGCCTGGCTCGCATGGCCTGCGGCGGCTCCGCGCCGCCGCCGTCGCTGATCCGCTGGTACTGGGACACCCTCGGGGTAGAGATGATTCAGGGATGGGGCATGACCGAGACGTCGCCGCTGGCCACGCTGTCGCGGCGGGTGATGAAGCGTTCCCACCTCGAGCTCAGCGAGGATGATCAGTTCCGCAACGTCGCCAAAGCCGGACAGCTGATGCCCGGTCTGGAGCTCGACATCTTCGACGAGGATTTCAACCGCCTGCCCCACGATGGCGAAACCGTCGGCGAGATCCTCATCCGTGGACCCTGGATCTGCTCGGAGTACTACCACGATCCCCAGCCGGAGAAGTTTCATGACGGCTGGCTGATCACGGGCGACGTCGGCAAGATCGACAGCGAGGAGTACCTGATCATCAGCGATCGCTCCAAGGATCTCGTCAAGAGCGGCGGGGAGTGGATCTCCTCCGTGGACCTGGAGAACCACATCGTCTCTCTCGACGGGGTCGAGCAGGCCTGCGTGGTGGCGCAGCCGCACCCGAAATGGGATGAGCGTCCGGTAGCGCTCGTGGTGCTCGGCGACGGAGCCGACGTCAGCCTGGAGACCGTGCTGGCTCACTGCAGCCAGGCGTTTGCAAAGTGGCAGCTCCCCGATGACGTGCTTTACGTTGACAGCATTCCGCTGACGTCCACCGGCAAGATGGACAAGAAAATCGTCCGCGCGGACCTGGAGGCTCAGGGTTACGTGCTCCCCGATCTGCGGGAGAAAGCGGGGTGATCGGTTGGAAATTCCGGCGTTTTGGCCGATGGCCGCGCATCGCGTGAGCATCGTTTCGCCATGACGACGCGCATCAGGGGCGTGTTCTTCGACCTGGGCGGCACGCTGTTCAGCTATCGCAACATGGGCCGCTCCACCGGCCCCGCGCTGCTCGAGGCGGCTGCGCGCATGGGCATTACTGGCGATCCGCGCAGCATCGGCAAGGCGTACGGGCTTGCATCCCGGGAGGTCAACGGCGCTTACGCCGAGCGGGACTTCTACCTGCACCGGGATCTCTTCCGCGACACCTTCGTGCGCTTTGTGGAGCAGATGGAGGGGCAGTTCGACGAGGCCGCCTACGCCTGGTTCCGCGCCCGGCAGCACGAGCTGGTGCTGAGCGGGCTCGAGCTCAAGCCGGACTGCACCGAAACCCTTTCGCATCTGAAGTCGGAAGGGCTGTACCTCTCCATCGTCTCCAACATCGACGACGACATGCTCGACCCGCTCGTCGAGCGGGAAGGGCTTCACGACTATCTGCATCACTGGACGAGCTCAGAGGCTGCGGAGTCGTGCAAGCCCCACCGGCGATTCTTCGAGATCAGCCTGGAGAAGAGCGGCCTCGCGCCTGGCGAGGTTCTGTTCGTCGGCGATTCCCCCGAGCACGACGTCCAAGGCGCCTACGAGGTGGGCATGAACACGGTTCTCATTCGTGAGGAGGGTCTCGAGCCTCCGCTTCAGGTGGGCAGGCAGACGGTGGAGCCGGATTACACCATCAACAGCCTTGCGGAGATCAGGGGGCTGATATGAGCGGGCGCGGAGAGGGCCCGCTGCCGATTCCGGAAACCCCAGCCGCGCTGACGCCCGAGTGGCTGACGGAGGCCCTTCGCCGGGGCGGGATTCTGGACGATCAGAAGGTCGTTGATATTGAGGCCGAGGTGCTTGGCGAGGGCGTTGGCTTCCTGGGTGACCTGCTGAGGTTGTCCCTCAGCTACGATCGCCCCGGGAACCTTCCTGACTCGCTGATCGCCAAGCTGCCGAAGCTGGATAACCGCGCCATGGGGGAGATGCTCGGTGCGTACGAGCGCGAAAACTGCTTTTACATGGAAATGGCGGGGAGCCTGCCGCTGAGCACCCCTCGCATGTATTACGGCGATTTCGACCGCGACAGGGCATCCGAGAAGCAGGAAGACATTCTCCGCCTCTTCGACCGCATGCCGCGGTTTCTCCTCTCGTTCCTTCCCGCGCTGGGGCTGCGGATCGCCGCGGCCAAGAAGCGGCGCTACATTCTGCTGCTCGAAGATCTCAGCGATGCCGAGCCGGGCGATCAGGTGGCGGGCGTCAGCGTGCGACGCTGCGAACGGGCTCTGCGCGCCATTGCCCGCGCCCACGCCGCGTGCTGGGGAGCGGAGCTCGTCGACGCGTTCTGGCTGCTCCCCCACGACATCGATGCGCGCATGCGGCACAGCATGTTCAAGGGCTCGCGATCGACATTCTCGGATTTCTTCGGCCCCGAGCTGGAGGCGCGCCTGGAACCCTATCTGCGACGCCTTCCCGACCAGGGCCTGGACCTGATCCGCCGCTTGAACCAGGCACCGACCACGCTGCTTCACTGTGACCTGCGACTGGACAATCTGTTCTTCCGTGAGGACGAGGTGATCGTCATCGACTGGCAGCTCGTCCGGCGGGGCCCGGCGGTGTACGACGTGGCCTACTTTCTCTCCAGCGCCCTGGACGAGGCGGCCGGCCGCGCGGTCGTGGAGGGCTTGCTCGAGGCTTACCTGGAAGAGCTCCAGGCGGGCGGCGTGGACGGGTACACGATGGACGAGCTGCTGCGCGACTATCGCATCGCCCTGCGCGTCGTGCTGATGACGCTTTCGACGGTGGACCAGGTGGAACTTGGCGACGGTCGTGGCATCGACCTGATGCGTGGCTGGATCTCCCGCCTGCACGGCCGGCTCGCAGAAATGGGAGAGCCGGGGTGAATCAGGTTTGCGCGGCCGTCGTCGTGAGGGCCCGCGCACGGCGACGGGGCCTGTTGCCCCTCTCCGAGCCGGCCGGAAGTTTGCGCTGCGTCACACACTGAACGCGACGCAGCTCGCCCGGCGAACGAGGTCGCGACGTTAGAATCGGGTGATCGAGTCCACGTTGGAGCCCAGCGTGCCCGGAAAACTGCCGCAGTGGTTCAGAGCCGATGAGGTTTATGCCTACAGCGGTCAGTGGTATTTCGGCTCGCGTGAGGGGCTTCACATCGGGCCCTATGCGGATCGGGAAGTCGCCAAGGCGAAAGGCACCCAGGTAGCCAAGCGCCTGCGCGCGATGGATGAGGCGCACCAGCTCAAGTTCGTCCGCAAGGTCCTGGATAGGGAATGGGACAGCGTCTCCAAGCTGATTCCAACCACGGGCATCGGCGATGCAGCCGCGGGCTCCGAACCTCCTCCCAAGGAAGCCGTCCGCCACGGCGAAGGCTATCGAAACTGGTATCGGTCCGGCCGCTATTTCCAGGCCGACGGCGCGTGGTTCTTCTCTACCCGCGAGGGTATCGACGTCGGTCCCTTCGAAACGGAAGTTCAGGCAAAGAAGCATGAACGCCGGCTGGTTGCGCTTCTGCAGAGAACCCAATCCGCGGAAGAGGCGTTTCAGATCATTCACGAATACAAGTATCGTCCCTCGGCGCGGTCGGTGGGCAGGGTCTGGGCGAACGTCACCCCCGCGAGTCGAACCAGGCCGACGAAGCCGCGCTGGGCATAGATCCCGGCCCGGTCTTCCCGCTCTTTAACTCCGTTTCTTTTACGCATGGTTGCCGTGCCGCCAGCGCGATAAGTACTTTTACCTTACAAAAACGTGGGTTAACAAGCGGCTGGAACGTGTGTTACGGTGACATGTATACATGTCGACAAACGGAGTTGATTGTGCATGTTGTCTGCCTGCTGAGCCTCAAAGGAGGATCAGGGAAGTCCACGGTGGTGCAGTCGCTGTCGGTTTGCGCGCAGCAGCACGGGCACCGCACCCTGATCGTCGAGCTGGATCCCCAGGGAACTCTCAAGAACTGGTCCAAACGCCGCGAGTCCGAACAGCCCCGCGTCGTTCAGACGTTGCCGCAGTCGGTGGGCGACGTTCTGGAGGAGGCTAAAGCGGAAGGTGTGCACTGGGTGTTCCTGGACACGCCCGGTCACCATGTCGCGTCTGCATCCGCCGCAGCGGAGCTTGCAGATCTGATTCTGATTCCCTGCAAGATACAGTCGGTCAAGGACTTCGATGCCGTGCTGCCGAGCCTCGCCGAAGCGCGCCGGGCTGACAAGCCGGCCTACGTCCTGATGAATCAGGTGCCGCCCAACTCGCCGCGGCTGATCCGTCGTCGCCAGCTGCAGATACAGAAACACTACGACATTGCCGTGTTGTCGCGATTCCTGTGCCGGAGAGCCGACTTCGAATACTGCGACGAGCGCGGACTGTCGGCTGCGGAGCTCAACCCCTCCGGCCCGGCTGCGGAAGAGATTGACCGGTTGTACGCGCTGCTGCAGTCGATCTTCATCATGCGCAGCTTGAAGGTGGACAAGCAGGCGCTGGTTCCCGCACCAGGCACATCGGTTGGGCCGGTCAGCCGCTCGAGCGAGGTAGAGCCCCGGCCGCTGGAGCGCGGGCAGGCAAGAACCGAAGAACTCACCCAGTAAACAACAACACACAGGGAAGGACACATGCCGCAGGAGAAGCGCAAGCGGCGGGCCACGGCTGCTCCGCGCACGGACGCCCGCCCACCGGCCATGGCCAACCGGCCGCCGAGCAGGCAGGGCAAGAAGCCCGTGACCGCCTACGTCGACAAGCAGGTACACAAGCAGTTGAGGTCGCTGGGTCTGGAGCTGGAGAAGTCCAATCAGGAGATGATCCTGGAAGCCTTGAACGACTACTTCGAACGGCACCGGCTGAGCACTAAAGGCTGAGGCATCACAGCGTCCACGAGTTCCGCTGACGGGGTCGCCGCCAGCGGGAACGTTCCGTTACGTTGGCATTACGATGCGAATACGATCTGCACACGGGATTCGAAATCGTGAAGGCCTCGAGAGAGTATGCTGTGTCTCCTCAGTAAGGAGGTGTCGCTTGGCTTTTATGCTCCGGTTTCCAGCCTTGACCTGCTCATCGGACGGCCCTGTCTTCGAGAGGCTGACCGATGCGATTCGGGCAGGAAGGCGCATAGGTTCCAGATTCGCCGTCTGGCAGGACGACGAGATGCGAGCAGTCTGGGCGCCTCCGGCAGCTGCTCAGATGCGCAAAAGCCGAGAGCGCAGGCTGGCGGGCGGCAGCAGTGAGCTTCGCCGCGCGCCGAGACCCGTCGGGGAGCGCTTCGCTTAGCCCGTCGTTGTCAGCGTCCGTGGTATTCGGGCGCCCGCTTCTCCATGAAAGCTCGAGGCCCTTCCTTGGCATCCTCGGTACGGAACACGGGTCCGGATATCTCCGATTCGATCTTTAGAGCCTCGCGCTCGGGCTTGCCCAAGCACTCCTTCACGGAACGTCGGATCGCCTTCACTGCCAGTGGTCCGTTCGCCGCGATCTTCTCGGCGATTTCCATCGCCTTGCCCATGATGTCGTCGGTAACGTAGTTGAGGAACCCGATGTTCAGGGCTTCCTCGGCAGAGATCAGATCACCGGTCAGCAGCAGCTCCATAGCGCGCGCGTAGGGCAGCTGAACCGGCAGCCGCACCGTGGATCCGCCGGCGGGGAATATGGCCCACTTGACCTCCTGAACGCCGAACTTCGCCTCCGCCACGGAGACGCGGATGTCCGTGCCCTGGACGATCTCCATGCCACCTGCGATGGCGTGGCCGTTGATTGCCGCAATGATCGGCTTCTCGGTATCGAAGTTGCGCAGCAGCGCCCGGTTGGTGATGCCCGGCTCGGAAGCCACACGCTCGTCCCACTCGTTCTCGGGCTTGCGCGTTCCGGAGACCATTGGGATGAGCTGGCCCAGATCGGCCCCGGCGCAGAACGCGCTGCCCGTGCCCGTCAGGATGGCGACGCGGACCTGGTCGTCGTCACGTACCGATTCCCAGGCATCTGCCAGGCGTACGGCCACCTCCGGATTGATCGCGTTGCGGGCTTCCGGCCGGTTCAAAGTGATAACCGCGATGTGTCCGTGAATTTCGTAGTCTACGAGTGCCATTGGATCCTCCCCTTCCTCTGCATTTGTTGTGACGCGGGCTTGGCTCTGCTCGTGAAGGGTCAGAGGTTACCGCCCTCGGCTTCCGTCCGGTCGCGCTCCTCGACGATGTCTTCGATCGTGTCGAAGAGATAGTAGAGCACGAAGCAGGCGCCGCTCACCAGGGTTCCCGCGACCAGGAAGTAGTAGAACCATCCCAGGTACTCGGCCATGAAACCGCCCACGGCGACCGCCAGCCCCCCGCCCGCCGCCATGGTGACGATCTGCGAGGTGTAGTCGGTGGCCGCTTGAGATTTGGACGCCCACTTCAGGCGCGCAGCCTGAAAGCTCACATCGAGGAACGAAGGCAGAGCAATGGCGTTGAGGGTCACCGCGAAGACCACGACGAATGTCGGTTCCTCCAGCGATCCCATCCACATGATGGGCAGCATCGCCAGAACCACCGCGAACGCCGCCGTGAGAACCGTTGCCTTGTACCCGAATCGTCCCAGATACCAGCTGGTGACCGACGCCCCCAGAACCGAACCGATCAGGATGGCCGGGGCGATCACGGCGGCAACCTCGCCGAGGCTGAAGCCCAGATCGGAAAGAAACGTTGGGTACAGCGACTGCACCAGCGCGCCCATCAGAGCGATTCCAAAGCAGAGAGGGTAGACGTAGTAGCTGTCGCGACGGCGAAGCAGGTTCTTGAGGCTCGGCCGGACATGGTCGAACTGGGACGGCCTCGGCGGTTCCCTGCGAATGATTCCTGGTGCGGAGAACAGGATCAGCAGAGCCGAGGCCACGGTGACCGCGGCCGACCAGCCATGCTCCGTGTAGACCCAGGCGATGCCGGCCCACGCGATGAACCTGGCCACGTTGCGGCCGATGTCCAGCACGGCGGCGCCCACCGGCCGCTCCTCGTCCCGGATGTTCTCGACCATGTAGCCGTCTATGGCGATGTCCTGGGTGGTCATGAACGTGGTCTTGATCACCAGAATCGTGATGATCACGGCGAGATTTTCGAGGGTTGGCGCGAATTGGGTCAGGCTGAGATACGCAAGAGCGCCGAAGACCGTGCAGGGAATGAACCAGGTTTTTCGCATGCCGATGATGCGGCTGCCCGTCCGGTCGACGAACGGCGCCCAGAGCGGCCGTATCCAGGTCGGGATGGCGGGGAGCGTGAAGACCCAGTACATCTCCAGCGACAGCCCCTGCTCGCGGTAGATCACCGGCAGAAACAGGGCGATGAACGAGCCCGGAAAGATCTGACCCATCTGAAGGCCGAGCACCGCGGTGAAGCGCATGGCCGTCGCCCGATCGGCGGTCAGGTCGCGCGCTTTGAACGGCTTGGGTGGGCGGGCCTGCATCCGGCCACTTTAGCGGCGGCGCCCGGATGGCACACGGGTTGTTTCTGCGATTGACGCTCCAGTAGAATCCGCGGCCCTTTCCGGCCACCCGCACCCTGCTGGGTTCCTCTATTTCGGGCTGGCCGTCTTCCTCTGACGATTCGGCCTGCGCCACTACACGTCCACCGGCAGCTGAGGTAGGCTCCCCGATTTCCCCGGGGGGCGTCATGCAGTTCAAGAACCGAGTAACCGAGATGCTGGGGGTCGAGATACCCGTCGTGCAGGCTCCGATGGGATGGATTGCCCGCTCGCAGCTCGCCTCCGCCGTGTCGAACGCGGGCGCCATGGGCATCATTGAAACGTCCTCCGGGGAGCTCGACGCCGTTCGGGAGGAAATCCGCAGGATGCGCGAGCTCACCGACAAGCCGTTCGGTGTCAACATCGCCCAGGCGTTCGTACGCGACCCCAACATCGTTCAGTTCGTCATCGACCAGGGCGTCAAGTTCGTGACGACGTCTGCCGGCAATCCGGAGCGGTTCACGGATGAGCTCAAGAGCGCCGGGCTCACCGTCTTTCACGTGGTTCCCAGCCTCAGCGCTGCGTTGAAGGCCGTGGCCTGCGGCGTGGATGGACTGGTGGTGGAAGGCGGCGAGGGCGGCGGCTTCAAGAACCCACGCGAGGTCTCCACCATGGTTCTGCTGCCCCTGGTTCGCTCGAAGGTGGATGTTCCCATCATCGCCGCGGGCGGGTTCGTGGACGGCGCGTCCATGGCGGCAGCGTTCGCGCTCGGCGCGGAGGGCGTTCAGCTCGGCACGCGGATGGTGTCCGCGCTGGAGTCACCCGTGCATCAGAACTGGAAAGACGCCATCGTGAATGCCGGCGAAACGGACACGGTGTTTCTCAACCGCAAGCACTCGCCCGCGCTGAGAGCGCTGCGCACGGAGAAGACGACGCGGCTGGAGAACGAACCGGACACCAACGCCATGAGCGAGTTCGGCTCCGCGCTGGATCTCTATTTCGGTGGCGACATGGAAGCGAGCATCGCTCTGTCGGGTCAGGTTTGCGGCCGCATCGACGCCGTTCGCCCGGTGGCGGAGATCATCGCCGAGCTGAAAGACGAGTTCTTCGGGACCATCGCGCGCCTGGACGAGCAGTATCTGAGCTGAGTTCAGGGCCGCTCGAACTCCAACGCGATGCCGCTCGGGCCGTCGAGGATCCGGCCGTCGCGGTAACGGAGCACGCCGTTCACCCAGGTTGCCCGGACCCTGCCGTGCAGATCGATGCCGCTGAACGGGCTCCAGCCGCACTTGGAGTGGATCTCCCCGCCATCCACCAGGGCATCGCCGTCGATCACGGTCAGGTCGGCGTGGTATCCCTCGCGGATGAAGCCTCTTTCCTTGACGCCGAAGAGCAGCGCCGGTGCGTGGGCCGTTTTGCGGACCACGGTCTCGATGTCGAACACGCCGCGGTGGACCTGCTCCACCAGCGATGAAAGGGCGTGCTGCACCAGCGGCAGCCCGGCCGGGGCGCGCAGGTACTCGCGATCCTTCTCCTCCCGGGTGTGGGGGGCGTGATCGGTGGCGATCACGTCGATGCGGTCTTCCGCCACCGCGCGCAGGAGGGCTTCCTGGTCAGCGGCGCCCTTGATGGCAGGGTTGCACTTGATGTCGGCACCCTTGTCGGGGTACCAGCTCTCGTTGAAAAAGAGGTGGTGCACGCAGGCTTCGGCCGTGATCTGCTTGCCCATCAGGTCTCCCGGCTCGAAAAGCGCCATCTCGCGCGCCGTGGTCAGGTGCAGCACGTGGAGCCGGGTGCCGTGTCTGCGGGCGAGACCGACGGCCATGGACGATGACAGCCAGCAGGCTTCCTCGGACCTTATTCGAGGGTGCTCCGAGAACGGGATGGCGTCGCCGAACGCTTCCCTGGCGCGTTCCTCGTTGGCCAGGATGGTGGGCGTGTCCTCGCAGTGGGTGGCCACGATCAGCGGCGTGCCGGCGAAAATGCCCTCTAAGGTGTCGGCGTCGTCCACCAGCATGTTGCCGGTGCTCGCCCCCATGAAGACCTTGATTCCGCAGGTGAGGGCGGGATCCACGGTCTTGATGGCCTCCAGGTTGTCGTTGGTGGCGCCAAAGTAGAAGGCGAAATTCGCGGCGGAATGGTCCTTTGCGCGAACGTGCTTGTCGGCCAGCGCCTCATGAGTAACCGTCAGCGGGTTGCAGTTCGGCATCTCCATGTAGCTCGTTATGCCTCCGGCAATGGCCGCGCGGGATTCCGTGGCGATGGTTCCCTTGTGCTCGAAACCGGGCTCTCGAAAGTGCACCTGGTCGTCGATCATCCCGGGCAGGAGCCAGGCGCCGTTGGCGTCGAAAACGTCGGTGCCTGCCGGTGCCGGTTTGCCGATGCCGGAGATTCGGCCGTTCTCGACGAGGAGATCACCTTCCGTGATGGTCCCCTCATTGACGATCCGGGCGTTGCTGATGAGATAGCTGTTGGTCATGAAGTCTGGTCCGTTCGCCGCGCGGTGCTTCCCGTGGGCGGTTTCTGCGTTGGGGTTACTTTAGCCGATTTGGCGGGCAGGATGCGCTCGCCGACGTGAAAGACGCCGTCTTCCATGGCGTATACTCCTCCACCATGAACCATGCCAGCGCTCTCCGACAGCTGCGTGCCGCCCTGCCCGAGGGAGCCGTTCTCACCGATCGGCACCAGCTCAAGCCCTACGAAACGGACGGGCTCACCGCGCTCAGGCAGATGCCCTGGGCCGTGGCGCTTCCACAGACCGAGGCAGAGGTGCGGGAGGTGCTGCGAATCTGCGCCGAGCACGAGGTGCCTTTGGTTCCGCGGGGGGCCGGGACCGGGCTCTCCGGCGGGGCGAGGCCCGTCAGCGACGGCCTGGTGCTGGGGGTTTCCCGGTTGGATCGAATTCTCGAAATCGACGTGGAAAACGGTGTGGCCCGGGTCGAGCCAGGCGTCCGCAACCTGGCCATCAGCGAGGCAGCATCCGCTTACGGGCTTTACTACGCGCCCGACCCTTCCTCCCAGATCGCCTGCAGCATCGGCGGCAACGTGGCGGAAAACTCCGGCGGCGTTCATTGCCTGAAGTACGGCCTCACCGTTCACAACGTTTTGGGGCTGAAGGTGCTCACCGTCGAAGGCGACGAGCTGCAGATCGGCGGTAAGCGCCTAGACTCTCCCGGTTACGATCTGCTCGCGCTGATGTCGGGCTCGGAAGGCATGCTCGCGGTGATCACCGAGATTACCGTGCGGCTCCTGCCGATACCGCCGGAAAAGCGGGTGCTGCTCGGGGCGTTCCGCACGGTCGCAGCGGCGGCGGAGGCCGTGAATCAGGTTATCTCAGAGGGTCTGGTGCCGGCAGGATTGGAGATGATGGACCGGCTCGCCATCGAGGCGGCCGAGGACTTCGTGCACGCCGGTTACCCGCGGGAGGCGGAAGCCATTCTGCTGTGCGAGGTCGACGGCGTGACCGAGGAGGTGGACAACGACGTCGACCTGGTTCGCAGGGTGTTCGAAACGCTTGGTGCTTTCGACGTGCGCATCGCCACTGATCCGGCCGAGCAGGCCAATCTGTGGAAGGGCCGCAAAGCCGCCTTTCCCGCGGTGGGGCGTATCTCTCCGGACTACTACTGCATGGACGGAACCATACCCCGCTATGAGCTCGCGCGCGTGCTGGCTGAGATCGCTTCGCTGGCAACGGAGTTCGGGCTTCGAGTCGCCAACGTCTTCCATGCCGGCGACGGCAATCTGCACCCATTGATTCTTTACGACGCGGGGCGCGAAGGTGAGCTCGCGAAAGCCGAGGCCCTTGGCGGCAAGATCCTCGAGCTTTGCGTCGAGGTGGGCGGCACGGTGACCGGAGAGCACGGTGTTGGCGTCGAGAAGCTCGATCAGATGTGCGCGCAGTTCTCGCCCGAGGAACTCGCCCAGTTCTTTGGGGTGAAGGCCTGCTTCGATCCCGGCCAGACCCTCAATCCGGGCAAGGCGATCCCGACTTTGGCGCGCTGCTCAGAAGTCGGGGGCATGCACGTCCACGGCGGTCGTCTCCCGTACGGCAATCTGGAGCGGTTCTAGTTGGCCGGCCTCGACCGGGATGACAGCGAACGTCTGGTGGAGGCGGTGCGCGACGCGTATGCCAGGAACCAGCCGCTCGCCATCGTCGGTTCCGGCAGCAAGTCGTTTCTGATGCCCGCGGACGATGGCGCCCGGCTGCTCTCCGTTGCGGAGCATGCGGGCGTGCTGGAGTACCGGCCGGACGAGCTGGTCGTCACCGCCCGGGCAGGCACCCCGCTCAAGGATCTTCAGCAGCTGTTGTCGCAGCACCGGCAGATGCTGCCGTTCGAACCTCCGCTGTTTGGTGGGGGCGGCACGCTGGGCGGTGCTCTGGCCGCCGGTCTTTCCGGCCCCGGACGGCCGTGGCGGGGGTCCGCCCGGGACGCGCTGCTCGGCGTCGAGCTGATCAACGGGCGCGGCGAAAGGCTGCGGTTTGGTGGAAAGGTTCTCAAGAACGTCGCTGGATACGACCTTTCGCGCCTGCAGGTTGGCGCCTTCGGCACGCTCGGCGTGCTGCTCGCCGCGAGCGTGCGGGTGGTGCCGGCGCCCCAAGCGGAGCGAACGTGCCTTCTGGACATGCCGGCCGCGCCAGCGTTGCAAACGGTGCGCGCGCTGTGCGCCCGCCCGGTACCGCTGACCGCCACCTGTTTCGCCGAGGGCAGCCTGCGGCTGCGCTTCTCCGGGTCCGAGGCCGCCGTGCTGAGCGCTTCTCGCGATGCCGGCGGAGAGCTGGTCGACGGAGACCGCTACTGGCAGGATCTGCGGGACCACCGACTGCCCGTCATGCGCCCCGACGTCCCCTTGTGGCGTGTGAGCCTTCCGCCGGGAGCAGACCCGGCGCTGCAGGACGGCGTGGTGGAGTGGGGCGGCGCGCTGCGCTGGCTCGTCGCCGTCGATCCGGGTCCGGGGGAGCTGGCCGCCGGCCTTGGAGGCTGGGCGGCGAGATTCGGTGCCGGATACGCCCGTGCCGTCTGTGACGCCCTGCCCCCACCGCAGATGAAATATCAGCGGCGGCTGAAGCGGAACTTCGATCCGGAAAACCTGTTCAACCCGGGATTGGTGGGCACAGATGCAGATTGAGCTGCACGACGACTTCGCGGAAACGGCCGACGGGCAGAGGGCGCAGGACATCCTGCGCGCCTGCGTTCACTGTGGTTTCTGCAACGCGACGTGCCCGACGTATCAGGTCACGGGGGACGAGCTGGACGGTCCGCGCGGCCGTATTTACCTGATCAAGGAGATGCTGGAGGAGGGCTCGGCCAACCGCGTCGCCGAGCGTCATCTGGATCGCTGTCTGACCTGCAGAGCCTGCGAGACCACGTGTCCCAGCGGCGTCGCTTACGGCGAGCTGCTGGAGGTGGGTCGCGAGCTCGTGGAGCGTGACCGCCGCCGCGATCCCATCGCTTCGTTCCTGCGCGCCTGGCTGCTTGCCGTGGTCCCAGACCCCGGGCGCTTTCGCCGCTGGGCGCGTCTGGGCGGCTGGTTCCGCTGGTTGCTTCCCGGACGTCTGGGTGCCGCGCTACCGAAGGTGGGCCCGGAACAGCCCGTTTCCAGGACAGGCGCGTCGCGCAGCGTGCTCGTCCTGCAGGGCTGCGTTCAGCGCACGGCCACGCCGGGCGTCAACGCGGCATTGATCGATCTGCTCAATGCCAGGGACTACGACGTCGTCTACGCCCGCAACGAAGGCTGCTGCGGCAGCCTGAATCTGCATCTTGCGGAAAAGGAACGGGCCCTGGCGGACGCCCGCCGCCTGCTCGATGTCGTTGCAGAGGACCTTGAAGAGGTGGAAGCGGTCATATCCACGGCCAGCGGCTGCGGCGTGACGCTCAAAGACTACCCCCGGTTGCTGGCGGACGACCCCGCTTACGCTGATCGCGCGCGGGCTCTGGCGGGAAAGCTCGTCGACGCCGCCGAGTTCTTTGCCTCCCGGGAGCTGGAGCTCGAACGTGCCTTCGATGGCTTGCGAGTGGCATGGCAGGCGCCGTGCACCCTGCAGCACGGGCAGAAGATCACGGGGATGGTGGAGAAGGTCCTCGGCGCGGCCGGCTACGAACTCGTCTCCGTTGTGGACCCCCACTTGTGCTGCGGCTCGGCCGGGACCTACTCCATTCTGCAGCCGGAGATGGCCGGCGAGCTTCGCCGGCGTAAGCTCGCCACGCTGTGCGCGCAGACGCCCGACGTGATCGCGACGGCCAACGTGGGTTGCCAGACCCACCTGGCCGCGGAGAGCCCCGTGCCCGTTCGCCACTGGCTGGAGCTCCTGCGCTAGGGCCCGTCCATGGGAGCGGGGATTGCGGTGGTAGGCGCAGTCCACTTAAATGAAACGCGAGGTGGCATAAAGGGGAGATTCATGAAGATTACGCGTATCAACCATGCGGCGGTGAACGTCACCGGCAAGGTGGAAGAGGCTCACGATTTTTACGTCAAGCTGCTCGGGTTGCCCCAGGTGCCCATTCAGCTGCCGGGCGCGCCGCCGGTCATGGAGTCTGCGCTCGGTTTCTGGGTGGAGCAGGATGGCGTGCAGCTGCACGTCATCGGCCGCGAGCCCTTCGGTGGGACGCCCGATCCGACCCAGAACCACGTTTCCTGGTTCGTGGAGGATCTGGATGTGGCGGTTGGCGAGCTCGAGCAGAACGGCATCGAGATGCGGGTGATGGGCGAGGGTTCAGGTCGGATCATCTGGGTTCTCGACCCCGGCGGGAACATCGTGGAGTTCCAGCAGGACCCGGACCTTGCTCCTCCCCCGGCCTGATCGTACTGGCGGAAAGTCCTCGTGAGGTTCGAAAGCCGCCGGGAGTCGTTTGCCGAGCTCGAGAGCGCCAGGGGATTGGTGCCCGGCATACGGACCTCGCAGTGCGAGATCGACAAGCAGCAGGCGCTGCCGGCTGACCTCGCCGCTCGGCTTGCCGCTGACGGCATGTTCCGACTGCTTCTGCCGGTCTGTATCGGCGGTTCCGGGTTGTCGTTGCCGCGGTTCGTGCGCGTGGTGGAAGTGATTGCCGAGGCGGACGGCAGCACGGGCTGGTGCGTTTCTCAGGCGGCGGTGTTTGCCAGCGTTGCCGATCTGCTGCATGCGGAAACGGCCGCTGAGATCTGGGGGACCAACCGCGACGCTGCCGTTGCCACAGGCATTCCGTTCGGTGCCGAGGCCCGAGCGGTCGATGGCGGCTACTTGCTCGATGGCCGCTGGCGTTTTGCCAGTGGCTGCACCCATGCCGACTGGTTTGCACCCCTGGCCTCCGTGGTTGGCGATGTCGGGAGCGAGCCGTCGCGCACTTTTCTCGTCCCCCGCGAGGAGGTTCGTCTCGGCGAAGGATGGAACGTGCGCGGGATGCAAGGAACGGGCAGTCGTGAGTACCGGTTGCATGCGCTGCACGTGCCGAGCCGGCGATCCGTTGCGGATGCCTACACCAGTCATCCCGGTGCCTCCACCGGGCTGCACGTCATGCTCCTGTTCGCCTGCGGGTTCGCGGCGGTGGGGCTGGGCGTTGCTCGACGGGCAGTGGATGAGTTCATCGCCCTGGCCGCCGGAAAGACGCCCGTGTTTGCGAACCGGAAGCTGGCCGAGGACGACCTCGTGCAGAGCGGGCTCGGCGAGGCGGAAGCGCTGCTCGGCGCCACCCGGGCTTTCCTGCTGGATGCCGCCGAGGAGTGCGAGCATCGCCATGCAACCACCGGAGCCGTCGATTTCGAACTCAGATCCCGGATGCGCCTTGCCGCGACCCACGCCATGCGTCGCTCGGCGGACGTGGTCGATCGGGTTTACGCCATGGCAGGCACGGACTGCATCTTCGACGACCACCCGCTGCAGCGCTGCTTTCAGGACATTCACGCGCTGACCCAGCAGGTTCAGGGCAGGGCTTCTCACTATCGTTCGGTGGGTCGTGTGCTGCTTGGCAGGCAGAAAGAGACATTCGCTTTCTGAGGACCCAGGGCCCTGCTCAACCGCGATAGCCTCTCCAGCGCTCGCGGATCTCCCTGGCGCCATCCCCATCGCCCTGAGCCGCTCGGGCGTCTGCGATCAGCAGCCAGGCATCGCGTACCCAGTCGAGGCGATCGCCGGCCAGGCTGATGGCTTTGTTGGCGAACTGCACGGCCGCTTCCGGATCCTCGTTGGCGAGCTGCAAGCGGGCGAGCTGCAGCCAGAGGTCGGCGCTGCGGGGATTCAGGCGAATGGCCCTCTCCACGTAGGCGACGGCGGCATCCGCGTCGCCGGCCGATGCGGCGCGCTCGCTCTGCTCGAGCAGCGCCAGGGTGGCCCCGGCCGTGTCCGGCTGCCGGGCCTCGGGGGTGCTCGCCGGTGGGATCGGGACTTCCTGCTGGGGCGCCGGCTCCGCGTCCTCGATGCCGTTGGTGTCCACCACGGGAGGCAGCACGGAGGACGTGGCGCAACCTGCAGTCACGATCAGCGTGGCCAGGCCTGGGATCAGTCGTTTCGTAGCCAATTGCGAATGCGCTCACCCAAAGACGGCGGCTTGATACCACAGCCCGGTTTTTCCTGTAAAGCAGCTCCCTCGGGAACGGGTATGGTGACCACGTCCGCGCAGAGCGGGTTGGCCACGAGGCCGGTTGCGAATTCCACGTCCACCTTCCGCGAATCCGGATCCGGCGGAATGGCGATCACGTCGCGATCCGCCATGATCCGGTCCCAGACCTTGAGCGCGCCGGACGCGCCCGTCATGCCGGTCGGCGCGTTGTCGTCGCGGCCCACCCATACCACTGTCAGCGCGGCGTCATCGTATCCGGCGAACCAGCTGTCACGATAGTCGTCTGAGGTGCCCGTTTTGCCCGCTACGCCGACCCTGGCGAAGCGTGAGCTACGCCCTGTTCCGCGCGCCATGACGACTTGCAGCGCCCGGTCGAGGGCTCGCGCCGTTTTCGTGTCGATGCGCTGCTCGAGCTTGAGGGGGCGCCTCAACGTGGGGCTTCGGGATTCGTCGAGCACGCTGATCACGGCTTTGGGCGGCTGGTAGAAGCCGCCGCTGGCGAAGATGCCGTAGAGCGCCGATACCTCCACCGGCGTCATTGCCTCCGCACCGAGCAGAAGCGAAGGATACGTGTTTGCGGGTGGGCGGCCGATGAGAGTCTCGAAGCGGGCGGCCACCGTCCCCACGCCCACCTCGAGTCCCAGGTTGACCGTGGCGAGATTCAGCGACTCGGCCAGTGCCCGGATCATGGGGACTTCTCCGTGGGTCACGTGATCGAAGTTTTCGGGTTGCCAGGTGGTGCCGCCGGCAAGCGGGAGCACGACGGGCGCGTCGTCGACCAGGCTGGCCAGATGAAGCCCCTGCTCCAGCGCCGCCAGATAGACCACGGGCTTGAGCAGGGACCCGACCGGCCGCCTGGCATTGAGCGCCCGGTTGAAACCGTCGCTTCCCGCGCTGCGCGCGCCGCTCAAGGCCAGCACCTCGCCGGTCTGGGTGGCGGTCATGACGGCGGCCGCCTGCAGGGAGCCGGGTTCCAGCCCCCGGCTGGACTCCAGATCCCCAAGAGCCTGAGCCACCGCTTGCTCCAGGTCATCCTGGGTCTGGGGCTCGAGCGTCGTGAAGACCGCAAGGCCCCGGGTGGTCAACGCATCGCGGTCGAGGGCGGTCAGGTTGGCGCGGACCAGATCCAGGAAGGCCGGATAGTAGGCCCCGCCGCGGCGGGTGCCCGCGACCGTGGTCAGGGGTGATCGCACTGCCCGTGCGTGCTGGTCTTCGTCGACGAGGCCGCCCTGAAGCATCTTGTCGAGGACCAGATCCCGGCGCGCCCGCGCCCGCTCGGGATGTCGAAAAGGGTCGTAGTAGGAGGGGCCTCTGATCACCGCGATGAGCAGCGCAAGCTGTTGGATGTCCAGCTCTGTCAGGGGACGGTTGAAGTAGAACTGGGCGCCGAGCCCGAAGCCGTGAACGGCGCGGCGCCCGTCCTGACCCAGGTAAATCTCGTTGACGTAGGCGTTGAGGAGATCTTCCTTGCCGAAGCGGGCGTCCAGGATGATCGCCATGGCGAGCTCACGCAGCTTGCGGCCGATGGTGCGCCGGTTGTCGAGGAAATAGCTCTTCACCAGCTGCTGGGTCAGCGTGCTGCCCCCCTGTCTGACCTCCCCGGCGGTGACGTTTACCCAGAACGCTCGGGCGATGGCACGCAGGTCGAAACCGGCGTGGCGGTCGAAGTTGCGATCCTCTACGACCTTGAGGGTTTCACGCAGCAGATCGGGTACCCGCTCGGGCGGGAGCACCAGGCGGTCCTCGCCGTGGGAAGGAAAGAAGCTGCCGATGGTGACCGGGTCCAGCCGGATCAAGGGCACCGGACGGCCGAGGGCGTCCTGAACCCGCGCCAGGGACCCGGCAGAGAATTTGAGCATTATCCGCTGGGCGTCCCGGGATCCGTTGGGAAAGTCGAAGGCGCGCAGGTAAACGTCCAGCTCGTCTCCGCTTCGGTGGTAAGCGCCGGGTTTCGGCGGGGATGGCTGCAACGCGTAGCCCAGCCGGTCGAGTTCGGCGATCACCTCGGCGGTGGTGAGCGCAGCGCCGGGATGGAGCTCCAGGGGCCGGGCGTAGATGACGGCCGGCTCCGTCCAGCGTCGACCTTCGAAGGTGGTGGTGATCGTCCGGTCCAGATAGACCAGATAGGCTGTGAGTGCCGCCAGCGCCAGCACAACGGCGATACCCAGCAGACCCAGGGCTTTGCGTCGACGGGAAATCCGTTCAGCCATCGAGGCGCGGGATCACGACCGGCGGCCCGATGTCACGCAGCGTGAAGCCTGCGCCTTGCGTTGTGAACTTCCGCCGCGGTGAGAACGCCCGCCTCGCCCAGCTTCATCAGCTCCGCCTGCAGGTTGGCGGGCGAGGCGTCGACCAGGCCCAGCCAGCCGCCCACCGTGCGGAACACGCGCCGCACCCCACGCCATATCCTGGGTAACAACCAGCATAGCAACAACATGAAAATCGTGAAGGCGGCCAAGAATATCATGGGGTGCGTGAGCGCCGCCCAGAGGCCGCCGATCACGGCAAGGTCCTCGAGGATGGAAGCGCCCCAGTTGCTGAACGGCTCGGGGGAGGTGTTGATCAGCGCCCGCGACCCCGCCTTGGTGGCATGGGTCGCCGCGGCCACCCCGCCACCGAGGATGCCTCCGGTCACGGCCAGTGCGGGCGACACGTCGCCGAGCGCGCCGGCTGCCAGGAGGGCGCCGGCGGGAATCCTGACCAGGGTGTGCAGCGCATCCCACCCCGTGTCCACGCCGGGGATCTTGTCGGCCATGAACTCCACGCAGTACATGAACCCGGCGGCCAGTATCACCAGGGGGTCCTGGACGATTTCGAGCTGCGCCGGAAGGTCCACGTAGCCCAGTGATCCGGTAAGGCCGAGCACGGCCAAGGCCGCGTAGAGGTTCAGCCCGCTCGCCCACGCCACGCCCATGGTCAGGGCGATGGTCTGCACAACTGCTTGATATTCTTCCATTTCGCTTCGGATCTGCGGTTTCTCAGCGTCACTCTACGTGGCGAATCTGAACCCTAACTGAAGCACGCGCTTGCGCCCGCAAGGACCCCGGGCGAGAATCTCTGCAGACCTAAGGGGCGGTACTGCCTGAGACACCGGTCGAGCGCGGCTCGTCGGTGGACCCTTTGAACCTGATTCGGTTAATTCCGGCGTAGGAATAGGCACTTCTCTTCTCCGTCATTTCACCCCTTCGCGGTCGCAACAAGGCAACCTGAGTGGGTGGACCATGAACATCAATACCCGAGGACTGCTGGCTGGCGGCTTGCTGTTGCTGGCACCGGTGGTTTCGGCACAGGCCGACGAGTTCGTTCTCATCGAGGAGATCGTCGTAACCAGCGAGTTCCGCCCCACGGCGCTGGAGGACACCGCGGCGAGCGTGTCGGTGATCTCCCTCGCCGACCAGAAAGCAGGGGCTCTCAACCATCTCGAGGAGGTTGTGGGGTGGGCGCCCAACGTGAATCTGGCCAGCGGCGGCGGCCGGGCCCGATTCGTGCAGATCCGCGGCATCGGTGAGAGGGGCCAGTTCGCCGAGCCGCTCAACTCGTCGGTAGGGCTTCTGCTCGACGGCGTAGACATGAGCGGGGTCGGCACCGTCGCCACGCTCTTCGATGTGGAACAGGTGGAAATTCTGCGCGGGCCCCAGGGGACGCTCTACGGGGCGAATGCCCTGGCTGGCCTCATCAACGTGGTCAGCGCCGACCCCAGCGACGAGCTCTACACGCGGCTCTCCCTGGATGCCGGCAACTACGGGGCGTTCGGGGTGGGTGGCGTGATCTCCGGTCCCCTGGGGGACAACGTCGGCTATCGCCTGGCCGTGCAGAGCTACGGTGACGATGGCTTCATGGACAACCGCTTTCTCGATCGGGACGACACGGATGACCACGACGAGCTGACCATCCGCGGCAAGCTCCATTGGCAGGTTGGCCCGGAAACCGATCTGCGACTCACGCTGGGCCACGTGGACGTGGACAACGGCTACGATGCGTTCTCGCTCGACAACGACCGCAACACGCTTTCCGATGCCCCGGGCCAGGACCGCCAGCAGAGCACGTTCGGCAGCGCTCAGCTGAACACCGCGCTGGGCGAGGCCGTCACCCTACAGGCTACCGTGGGCTATGCGGACAGCGACATCGACTACGGTTACGACGAGGACTGGACCTACGCGGGTTTCGACCCCATCGGCTACACCTCCGAAGACCGCTACCGGCGCGATCGCCAGACGCTCAACTTCGATGTCCGGCTGCTTTCCGGGCAGGCAGCCCGAATGCCCGGGTCCGTCGACTGGGTGCTGGGCGTGTACGGCCTGCATCAGGAAGTGGACCTCGAGCGCGACTACACCTTCTTCTTCGGCGAGCCGTTCGCCAGCCGTTTCGAGGTGGACCGGCTGGCCGTCTACGGCGAGCTCGGCGTGCAGATGTCGCAGCGCATCCGGGCCTCTTTGGGGCTTCGGTTCGAGCACCACGAGTCCGACTACTCGGATTCCGAGGCGGTGGCGGCCGATCCGAAGGACGACATGGTCGGCGGTCGGTTGGTGCTGGAAGCGGACGTCGCGGACGACGCCATGGTCTATTTCAGCGCCAGCCGCGGCTACAAGGCCGGCGGCTTCAATACCAGCGGCACCCTGGAGCGCGAGCTGCGGGATTTCGACCCCGAAAAGCTCTGGAACTACGAGGTGGGCGTGAAGGGGACGTCGGCCGACGGCCGGCTCCAAGCGCGCGTCGCGGCGTTTCTGATGAAAAGGGACGACGTTCAGGTGTCCACTTTCATCGCCGTGCCCCGCGAAGACGGCAGCACCGAGTTCATCGACCTCATCGACAACGCGGCCGAAGGCACCAACGCCGGGCTGGAAGCCGAGGTCCTCTGGATGCCCACCGAGCAGCTAGAGGTGTTTGCCAGCTTCGGCTGGCTCGATACCGAGTTCGACGATTTCATCAACGCCGCGGGAGAGGATCTCGATGGCGAGGAGCAGGCTCACGCGCCCGGCTACCAGTTTCACGTCTGGGGCGAGTATCGATTCGCGGACGGCTGGTTCCTGCGCCTGGCGGTGGAGGGCAGGGACGCTTTTTACTTCACCGACGGCCGCCGGTTCGCGCCCAAGGCCGAAGATCTGAAGTCGGACAGCTACGAGCTGGTGCATGCCTCTGCGGGTTACGAAGCAGACCGGTGGCGGGTGTCCGCCTGGGGCCGCAATCTGACGGACGAGGACTACGCCGTACGAGGCTTCTATTTCGGCAACGATCCGCGGGATTTCTACACGGCGCGCGGCTTCACCCAGCTCGGCGAGCCTCGCCGTTACGGAATCACCCTCCAGCTGGAGCTCTGACCGTCGTCAATCCCGTGCAGGCCGCGTCAGGGCGCGGCGGCAGTCTCTGCAAGCTGCTGGGAGATCAGATAGTCGACCACGTCGAGCGCTCTTTTGCGCCCCAGGTCCATGTTCACCACGTACCTGTCGTCCACGACCAGGGTGGGGACGCTGGAGATGACGATGTTGCGCTGGATGGCGTCTGCTTCGCGCAGGTCGCCGCGCACTTCCGGTGAGTTGAACATCCGGAGAAATTCGGCTCGGGTAACGCCATTGCCGTCTACGAAATCGGCCATGGATTCCGGCGTTGCGAACTGCCGAGCGTTATCGTGAATGGCTCGGAACAGACGCATGTGGTTCTGCTCCAGCACGTCCAGGCGCTTCAACGTGAAATAGGTCTGCGCCAGCAGCTGCCAGGCCGGCGAGAAAGCCACTGGTGAGCGCTCGAAGGCGGTCCGTTCCGGCTGCGTCGCTCGCCACTCGTCGAGCAGCGGCTCGAAATTCCTGCAGTGGATGCAGCCGTAGGAGAAATACTCGCGCACCATGATGGGCGCGCCCGCCCGCCGTCTGGGCGGGTTCTCGATGACCCGGTAATGCTCGCCGGCCAGAAACTCGCCTTCGCCCAGGCCGGTGCTGTAGAGCGTGCCGTACCCCAGCACCACGATGCCGACCAGGATGGTGAAGCCGACGATCAGCATACGCACCCGGGTCACTTTCTTGTCCGACTTTTTGCGACTGGACATGGGGCCTCCCCTGTCGTTTGCGCCGGAGTTTACCCACAGCGACGCTGGTGTGGAAACTCGGGTAGCGCGCCCTTTGCATGACTTTCGGTGGCGGTGGCATACTGCGCCGCTTTTTTTCGGCGAGCGGAATCCTTTGACCGAATCCTATCAGCTGTTCCAGTACGATCAGTGCCCGTTCTGCCGTCGGGTCCGTCAGTTCATGGATGCGGCCGGCATCGACATCGAGATACGCGACACCCTTCGTGATCCCGAAGCGCTCCGCGAGCTGATTCGCGGCGGCGGGCGGTCCATGGTTCCCTGCCTGAAGATTCAATCCGAGGAAGGCACCCGCTGGCTCTACGAGAGCGCGGACATCATCACCTACCTGCGGGACCGCTTCGCAGCCGGCTGAGCGGTCTCGGGGCTCGCGTTGCCGTGGGTTGGGCGGTCTGTTAACTTGCTGCGCCTTCGGCGGGCGCGGTCCCGCCAGAAACTACACACCTGGGGGCTCCTCATATGAAACTCGGAATCCTTTCCGGCTATTCCGGACGCAAGATGAACATTCCCATCGACGCGATCAGACACGCCGAGAGTCTAGGCTACGAATCCATCTGGACCGCCGAGGCCTACGGCTCGGACGCCGTGACGCCGGCGGCCTGGATCCTGGCGCAGACGCAGAAGATCAAGGTGGGCACGGCCATCATGCAGATGCCGGCACGCACGCCTGCCATGACGGCGATGACGGCGATGAGCCTTGCCGAGCTGTCGGGCGGTCGTTTCATTTGCGGCGTCGGTGCTTCCGGACCCCAGGTCGTGGAAGGCTGGCACGGTGTTCCCTACGGGCTTCCGGTGACGCGCCTGAAGGAATACGTGCAGATCATGAAGCGCATCTTTGCCCGGGAGGCGCCGCTCGAGTTCGAGGGGCGGATGTATCAGCTGCCTTATCAGGGTCCGGGTGCCACGGGTCTGGGCAAACCTCTGAAGAGCATTCTTCACTGCGAGGAGGACATCCCCATCTACGCCGCGACCATAACGCCCAAAGGCGTGCAGGCAGCCGCGGAGGTGGCGGACGGCTTCTTCCCCGTGTGGATGGATCCCGAGCAGTACCACGTCTTCGAAGAGCCGGTTGCCAAGGGCTTCGCCAGCGCTGGCGGGGACAAGGATCTGACCCGGTTCGACATCGCACCCTTCGTCACCGTGGTGATGGGCGACGACGTCGAGCAGTGCATGATGCCCATACGCGGCAGCATGGCGCTCTACATCGGCGGCATGGGCGCCCGCGGCAAGAACTTCTACAACGACTACGCCAAGCGGCTGGGTTTCGAGGAGGCTGCGGTCAGGATCCAGGACCTGTACCTCGAAGGGCGCAAGGACGAAGCCATGGCCGCGGTGCCCGCGGAGCTCATCGACGCCTGTCACCTGGTGGGGCCGGCGGATCGGATTCGCGAGCGGTTGCAGCGCTGGCAGGCGGCGGGGCGTCAGGGGCATGTTTCCAGCATGCTGCTGGGTTGCCAGCAGCCGGAGGCGCTGGCGCTGGTGGCGGAAACCGTCCTCTAGCTTAGAGCGATTCCACCAGGGCCCAGGCCTGCTCCGATCGGATGCGGGCCGCGTCCTTGTACTCCAGCGCTTTCTCGGAGCTGGCGTTGCCGTCCAGGCCGCGCTTGTACACGCCCTGAATGATGCTCGCCGAGCGGAACATGTTGTAGATCACGTAAAACGGCCAGTTGTCGATGTGCTCGCGGCCCGCGTGCCGGCAGTACTCGGCCACGAGCTCGTCCTCGGTGGGGATGCCGAGCGCGCCCAGGTCGGCGCCGGAAAGACCCGCATCGTTGTAGGAATCGCCGTGGTAGTCCTGGCAGATGTAGCCGAGATCGGCGAGCGCGTCCCCCAGCGTCGACAGTTCCCAATCCAGAACCGCCACGATGCGGGGTTGCGTAGGGTGGATCAGCGCGTTGCCCAGCCGGTAGTCGCCGTGCACGATGACGGTCTCCCCCTGTTCCGGGATGCGTTCGGGAAGCCACGCCATGAGCCTGTCCATGGCGTCGATCTGCTCGGTCTTCGATGCCTCGTACTGTTTGGTCCAGCGACCGATCTGCCGCTCGTAGTAGTTGCCGGGGCGGCCGAAGTCGGCGAGCCCCACCGCTGCGGGGTCCACGCTGTGGAGCTTTGCCAGAACTCGGGCGAGGTCTAAGTAGATGGCGCGCCGTTCGGGCGGGGTCAGAGACGGAAGCAGCGTCTCTGCGAACACGCGTCCGTTCACCATCTCCATCACGTAGAACTTCGTGCCGATCACGCCTGCGTCCTCGCACAGGCACTTCATCAGGGGAACGGGCACTTCGGTCTGCTCCAGCGCTTTCATCACCCGGTACTCGCGGTCCACCTGGTGGGCCGACGGCAGCAGCTCACCCGGAGGCTGCTTGCGCAGAACGTAGAGCCTGCCACCCGCTTCGAGCTGAAAGGTCGGGTTCGACTGTCCGCCCTCGAACTGACGCACCGTCAGGGGCCCGCGGTAGCCGTTCACGTGGGCCTGCAGGTAACGGTCCAGCGCGTCCTCGTCGAATCGGTGCATCTCGCGCACCGGCGTCAGCTCTACATCGCTCATTGCTTTGCTCCCGAAGCGACGGGCAAGGATACGGCTTGATCTCGTCGGCCGCAAAATGCGAGGCTGTGGGTTTTCCGCAAGGCCGCACCTGGGGAGGCAGCATGGCATTGGCGAAGAGAATGGCGGTCACCTTGCCCGCCGGACCCAAAATCGAGCACACCGTCGCGCGCTTGCAGTGGGCCGAGGACAACGGTTTCGCGGATGCCTGGTTCGGCGACTCGGGCGCGCCGGACAGCCTCACTCAGGTGGCGGCGGTTGCCCATCACACCAGCAGCATACGCATCGGCGTGGCCGTCACGCCGGTGTATACGCGCACGCCTGCGGTGCTCGCCGCGACGGCCAACGTGCTAGAGCAGGTCCTGCCCGGACGTTTCGTCATGGGCCTGGGCTCCTCGAGCCAGACCATCATGGGTCAATGGAACGGGATTCCGCTGGATCGGCCCCTGACCCGGGTCCGGGAGACGGCAATCCTGGTGCGTTCCATGCTGACCGGCGAGAAGAGCAACTTCGACGGCGAGACGTTGACGAGCCACGGTTACCGCCAGCCACCGCTCGACCATCCGCCGCCCATCTATCTGGCCGCCCTGCGCCCGAAGATGATCGAGATGGCGGCCGAGGTCGGGGACGGTGTGATCTTCAATCTGTGGCCTAAGAGCGTGCTGCCGAAGATGATGGAGCACGTTCGCATCGGCGCCGAGCGCGCCGGAAAGAACTGGGAAGACGTAGAGGTCGTCAACCGTGCAATGGTTCTGTGCACGAACGACAAGCAGGCGGGCCGGAACCTGTTCCGGGCTGCCTTTGCGCCCTATTACGCCACCCCCGTTTACAACGCGTTTCTTGCCTGGGCGGGTCATGCCGATGCCGCCGGCGCCATTACCGAGGGCTGGGCGGCGAAAGACCGGGCGATGACGACCGGCGCCCTGAGCGATGAGCTCATCGACGAGATCGCCATCATCGGCGACGAGGATGAGATCCGCGCGCGCATACAGGCGGATGCGGACGGCGGCGTCCACACCCACATCGTCGCTCCCCTGGCCGCCTCGCCCGAAGACGTGGAGCGAACGTTCGCCGCGTTCACGGCAGACGGGTTCAGTTTGAAATAGGCACCCTCCGGGTCCGTCGATCCGAAGACAGTGAGGAGATCATGGAATACCAGAAGATCATCGTCGACGAGCCGCGGCCCATGGTCCGCCGCATAACGCTCAACCGGCCCGAGAAGCGCAACCCGCTCTCCAACGAGCTGCGCTCGGAGATGTTCCACGCGCTGGAAAGCGCCGATCAGGACGATGGGGTCCGGGTCACCATCATACGCGGGGCCGGTCCGTGCTTCTCGGCGGGCTACGATCTGAAGAGCGATACCAGCCAGAACCCGCCGTTCTACACGGCCGGCGGCCTTGGTCACTGGCCGCGGCACGTGGTGGAAGGATTCTTCCGCATGTGGGACATGGCCAAGCCGATCATTGCCCAGGTGCACGGATACTGCCTGGCCGGCGGTACCGAGCTTGCCACGGCCTGCGACCTGGTTTACGTGGCGGAGGATGCCAAGATCGGCTATCCGGTCGTGCGCACCATGTCGCCCCCGGACAATCAGTTCTACCCCTGGATCGTCGGCCTCAGGCGGGCCATGGAGCTCATGCTCACCGGTGATCACATGTCGGGGGTCGAAGCGGCAGAAAGCGGCTTTGCCAACCGTGCCTTTCCCGCCGAGGAGCTGGAGGAGCGGGTTCTGGCGATAGCCGAGCGCGTCGCCCTCACGCCCACGGATCTGCAGCAATTCAACAAACGCGCCGTGCATCGGCAGATGGACGCCATGGGAATCCGGGCCGGCATTCGTGCCGGCACGGAGATGCAGCAGCTCGCCTTCTTCACGGACACCACGCGTGCGTACTTCAAAGAGATGAGCAAGGGGCTGACCCACGCTTTGTCGAAACGCGATGAGGCTTTCGGAGATTACCGGACCTCCGCGTCCGGCAAGGCCGAGGACTGACGGGCTCCGGTGCCGGGATCTCCAACGGGAATCATGAAGCGGCTCTATCTGATCCGTCACGGCCAGACTGAGTGGAATGTGGCAAAGCGCATGCAGGGACGCCTCGATTCGCCCCTGACCTCGGCCGGTCGGATCCAGGCGGCCGTTCACGGTCGTCTGCTGAGCGAGATCGCCAGTCTGGAGCAGCTGGTGGTGTCCCCGTCCGGACGGACGCGCGAAACCGCCTGCATACTGAACTCCCACGTTGGGGCGCCGATGCGTCATGACGAAGCCCTCATGGAACGCGACTGCGGTGAGTGGTCGGGGCTCACCATCGAAGAGATCGAGCAACACTTTCCGGAGGCCTGGGAGGCCCGGCGGGAGGATCCCTTTTATCACCGGCCACCTGGCGGCGAGAATCACGAGGATCTGGTGCAGCGGGCGGGCCCGTTGCTGGCGGAGTTTCTGGCCGGAGACGTTACCGAGGTGGGCCTGGTGACCCACGGCGTCATGTCCCGGGCGATCGTGACCCATCTGCTCGAGCTGACGCCCGTGGAAGCGGTCGGGATCCGTCACCCCAACGATCTGGTCTATCGGCTGGACATCTGCGCAACCGGTGTCCAGGTCAGCCACTTTCTCGCGGGAGACGGTCCGCGGGCGGGATTGCTTCGCCAAAACGAGAATGAAACAATCTCGGGCCCCGCGCGGGCCGGAGAGCGGCGGGACCGATAAAAAAACTGGGGGAAGACGATGAAAGTCGACGGCGGTGTGGGTTGGGAACTCGATCTGGTGGGCGCTCAGGCCCAGGAGCTCGAGGAGATGGGCTATTCGGGAATCCTGTCGGCTGAAACCAGCCACGACCCGTTCTTCCCGCTGCTCGTGGCGGCGCAGAACACGGAGCGGGTCGACCTGATGACCTCGATTGCGGTGGCTTTTGCCCGATCGCCCATGACTCTGGCCAACATCGGCCACGATCTGAACGCCGTTTCCAAAGGCCGTTTCGTGCTGGGCCTCGGCTCGCAGATCCGGGCGCACATCATGAAGCGATTCAGCATGCCCTGGTCTCACCCGGCGGCGCGCATGCGCGAATTCATCCTGGCAATGAGGGCCATCTGGTCGAACTGGCACGAGGGAGAGCCCCTGGCCTTCACGGGCAAGTTCTACACCCACACGCTCATGACGCCGTTCTTCACCCCCACGGACACCGAATACGGACCGCCGCGCGTCTTTCTCGCCGCCGTCGGGCCCATGATGACCGAGGTCGCCGGCGAGGTCGCCGACGGCGTGATAGTTCACGCGTTCACCACGGAGAAGTACCTGCGCGAAACCACGCTGCCGGCTCTGGAGCGGGGGTTTGCCAAGGCGGGCAAGACGCGCGCCGACTTCGAGATCAGCTATCCGGTATTCGTCGTGACCGGGGAGAACGAGGAAGAGCTGGCGCAAGCGAAGGTGGCCACGGCGCGTCAGATCGCCTTCTATGGGTCCACGCCCGCCTACAAGCCGGTGCTGGAAAGCATCGGCGTCGGCGAGATGCAGGGCGAGCTGAACGCCATGTCCAAGCAGGGCCGGTGGGAAGAGATGGGGCACCTCATCAGCGACGACGTGCTCGAGGCGTTCGCCGTGGTGGGCGAGCCGCAGCAGATCGCCGGTCAGATCATCTCTCGCTACGGCGACATCGTCGATCGCACCTCGGCTGCCTATGCGCACATTTCCAAAGAACACCGTCAGGAGATCATCGCCGAGCTGAGATTGGCATAATGTTCTAAAAAATGAAAAATTGATTACTTTTAGGTATAAAAAGTAATCGAGCGGTGTTCTGATTCGCGATTCAAGCGTGACGGGGCGTGGACGGTAAGGAATTCCTCACAAAAGTCCGTGCACGGCCCGCATTTTTGCATTCTCCCAACGTTTCGGTGGCAACCTGCCAACGACTTCGCACGAAATTTGGGTTCATTGTGGCATTTCAGGTCTTTAGAATGCGCAGCCGTACACAGTCGATATGAACACGAGACGAGGTGCCAACGGTGGCAACGGCAAGGCAGAACGAGAACCGGAAGGAGGCGAAGCGCGCAAAAGTGCGCTGGTACACGCCCTTCCTCTTCGTGCTGCACAGCCTGGCGATCGTTGGCCCGGTGCTGCTGGCCGCAGGCTTTGCGCACCGCGTCGAGGACGCCGCCTACCGGACTTTCGCGTTTGCGGTGCCAGCGCCGGAAAACTCCTACGTGACCTGGAACTCCGAGGTGAGCGAGTTCGGCACCAAGGTGTCCCAGGCGTTTGGCGTGCGGCCGAGCACGGCCACGGAGTTTGCAGGGTGGATCCTGGAGGCATCTACACGGCAGGAACTCGAGCCTGAATTGCTGGCCAGCCTGGTGCTGACCGAGAGCTCGTTTCGAAAGAACGTCCGCTCCCACGTGGGGGCCATCGGCCCGGCCCAGGTGCGGCCGGAGTACTGGAGCAACTTCTGCGGCATTGCCAACCTCCACGACCCCGCGGAGAACATCTACTGTGGTGCCCAGGTGCTTTCCCATCTGCGGGACCGCTGCGGTGACGAAGGGTGCGCGCTGCATGCCTACAACGTTGGCCTCTACGCCCCGCGGCACAAGGCCGGACACCGCTACGTCGCCAAGATCGACCACTATCGCGAGCAGCTCCTCAACCTGCCTCTTTGATCTGACGCCTCTAGCCTAGCCCGCCCGGAAGGGCGTACCCTCTTGGCTGGCGCCCCAGGGGATGCGCGTTGCTCGAAGTTCCCGTTCTCATTGTCGGAGGTGGCCCCGTGGGGCTGGCCGCAGCGCTCGAGTGCGCCTATTTCGGCGTGCCGGCGATGCTCGTCGAGCGGCATTCCGGCACCACCTGGCATCCCAAGGCGCGTAACCTCAACTCCCGGACCATGGAGATCATGCGTCGGCTTGGCTTGGAGCCCGAGTTGCAGGCCGTTGGCCTTCCCGAGGCCTGGACGCGCCAGATCGTCTATGCCGATACGCTCAGCGGTGCCGAGCTCGGACGCATGGGCACCGGGGGGTTCGAGAGCCGAAGCTCGGCAGCCAGCCCGTGCGCGGCGGTTTTGAGCTCACAGGACGTGTTCGAGCCCATATGGCGAGGGCGGGCGGAGCAGCAACCGCTCCTGGACGTGCGCTACGGGCATCAGGCGGAAATCCTCGACGTGGACGCCGCAGGAGCCGTCGTGCGCCTCACCGGAGCCAGAGGGGGCGATGTTCGCGCCCGCTACCTCCTGGCGGCGGACGGGGCCGGTGGTGCGATCCGGCAAGGGCTGGGCATCGGGCTGGAAGGGCCCGAGAATCTCGGCCACTTCATCAACGTCTACTATCGAGCCAATCTCGACCGAGTGGTGGCTCATCGCCCGGCGGTGCTTTACTTCACGGCCAACGAAGCGGGGCGCGGCGTGTTTCAGCCCCTGGACGGGCGCAAGCGCTGGCTGTCGCAGATTGCCTACGACGGCGCGGCGGACACTCGCGCCGGGTTCGATGGCGAGCGATGCGCACAATGGATTAGGAACGCCGCGGGGGAACCCGACCTCAAGGTCGAGATCCTTGGCATATCCCACTGGACCATGAACGCGACGGTGGCCGAACGATACCGGCAGGGCGCGGCGTTTCTCGTCGGAGACGCCGCGCACCAGCTGCCGCCCACCGGCGGATTCGGCCTGAACACGGGCATTCAGGACGTGCACAACCTCGTATGGAAACTGGCCTACGACTTGAGGGACTGGTCGGACGCCGGTCTCGTCGACACCTACGAAGCGGAGCGAAAGCCGGTGGCCCGGTTCAACGCGGATCGGGCCATGGACAACTCGCGCGCCGTGGCACGCATCCAGCGGGCGGTCGCCGACGGTGAGGCCGCGGCGGGCGAGGTGGCGCGGTCGCGGCGCTATGGCAATTTCCGGGGTCTGGAGCTGGGGTACAGCTACCGATCGGCAGCGGTGATCGACGACGGCAGCCCGGCGCCCGAGCCGGAGGATGCCGTGGAGGACTACGTGCCCTGTGCCCGCCCCGGTCACCGCATGCCCCACATGTGGCTGGAGGGAGGCGCCCTGTCCACCCTGGACCTGGTGCAACGGCGCTTTCTGGTGCTTTCGGACTCGGCGCGCTGGCTGGAAGCGGCCTCTCAGCACAACGCCGACTGTCGGGTGCTCCCCGGCAACGGCGGTTTTCTCCAGCTGTTCGGGCTCGAGCCGGGTGGCGCGGTGCTGGTGCGCCCGGACGGCCACGTGGCGGCCCGATTCGCCGAGCCTCCCGGCTTTCCAGGCGGGGCGCTGGCGTCGGCGCTCAGAGATCTGCTCAACACCACCACAACCTGATAAGGAGATTGCCAGATGACGGACTTCGGCGTGCTCATCTTCCCCACCGCCTACTCCATCTCCCCTTCGGACCTGGCGCGCGCGGCCGAGGCCCGCGGTTTCGAGTCGATCTTCTTTCCGGAGCATACCCACATACCGGCCTGCCGGACCACGCCCTGGCCGGGAGGCAGGGAGCTGCCGCGCGAGTACTGGAATACCTACGACCCCTATGTGGGGCTCGCCATGGCCGCGGCGGTCACGAAGACGTTGAAGGTGGGTACGGGGATCACGCTGGTTACCGAACGGGATCCCATCGTGCTCGCCAAGCAGGTGGCTTCTCTGGATCGTCTGTCCGGGGGCCGGGTGCTGCTCGGCATCGGTGCCGGTTGGAACGTTGAGGAGATGCGTCATCACGGGGTCGCTTTCGACGAGCGTTGGGCCGTGCTCAGGGAGCGGGTGCTTGCCATGCGGGCCATATGGACGGAGCAGGCGCCGGAGTTTCATGGGGAGCACGTCGACTTCGAGCCTCTGTGGTCCGAGCCGAAGCCGCTGCAGGCGGGTGGCCCGAAGATCCTGATGGGCGCTTCCTCCCGGTGGACGTGGGCGCGGATCGCAGAGTACGCGGACGGCTGGTTCCCCATTCACCAGGATCCCGCCCGGGCGTCGGCCCAGGGAGCCGTGGACTACCCGCAGGGGATACAGGCCACCCGCGAGGCGTGGCAGGCAGCCGGCCGGCAGGGGGAGCCCGACTTCAGCATCTTCGGAATGGGGCCTGACCGGGGGCGCACCGAAGAGATGATCCGGCTGGGTTTCAACCGGGTGATATTCGGGTTGCCCTCGGCGGACGCGGATACGGTGTTGCCGCTGCTCGACCGCTACGCCGAGATCGGGCACGCCGTCAACTCATGAATCCCCGGGCTCCGTGCCGGTGAGCTCGTCGAGAATGCGCACGACGTCGGCTTCGCTGCCGACCATGCGCGCGTCCATGCCCGCGGCCCGGGCGCCGAGCACGTTCTCCTTGGTGTCGTCTACGAAGACGATCTGCTCGGGCGCGTAGCCCATGTCCTCGGCCACGTGGCGGAACGCAGAGACGTTCGGCTTGCGGTGGCCGATCTCCGACGAGACGTAGAGCGCGTCGAAGTGGCTCAGGGTGTCTGCATAAAGATGGCTCCAGGCAGCCTGGTGGGTGGCGTTGGTGTTGGTGAACAGGTACACGGGCATGCTCTGCCGCACGGTGGGCAGACGCGCCTGGACGTCCTGAAAAGCGCCGGCGAAGACGGCGTTCCAGCCGGCGCGCCACTCTTCCATGGGCAGGTCGATCATGAGCCGGCGGCTCAACGCGGCGATGTACTCTTCGAAGGCGAGGGCTCCCACCTCGTGCAGCTCGTATGCCTCATCCAGCTGCCAGCGGCGGTAAAGGCGCTCAGCGGGCACGCGGGCCGCTTCGGCCCAGTAGTCGAAGGTACGCCGAAAGTCCACGCGCAGGACGACGTTGCCCAGATCCAGCAGCAGGGCGCGCTTCATCGCCCGGCCCGGATGGTCGCCGGTGGTGGGCGCCGCCGTATTTTCGGGTCTTTCTGCATTCAGTTGGCGTTCAGCGAATCGGCTCTAAGGTCTGCCTCAAGGTCTCGGTCGTTGCCTGGCAGGTCCGGCACGGAGGTGCGCAGTCGTCAGGACCCGCATGGTATTCGGCCGGTGCCCAGTTCGCTACGGCATGCCCCCAGCGGGCCCATGCTCCCTCCCTTCCCCCTGGCTGTAGGCGGACGGCCCCGGGCGCCAGCCCGGGGTTTCCCTTTTTCCAGGGGTTGAACCATCATGGTGGAGAACCATCGACGATGGATGCCCCGCCAATGGAACTGTGGACCCTGACTCACTCCCGTGCGGACAACGTGCTGGCCGTCGCCCGCCGCGCAGAGGCGGCCGGTTGGGCCGGCGTGATGGTGGTGGACTCGCAGAACCTGGCGGCCGACTCCTACGTGGGCCTGGCCGTGGCAGCCACCGGGACACAGCGGATCGGCCTGGGAACCGGAGTCACGAACACGGTCACGCGACATCCCGCCGTGACCGCCTCTGCCGCCATGGCCGTTCAGGACGTCTCCGGCGGGCGCATGGTTCTGGGCATCGGGCGCGGGGACTCCGCGTTGGCGCATCTGGGCAGATCGCCGGCTAGACTGCCCGGGTTCGAACGCTATCTGGACGTGCTGCAGCGCTACCTGAAGGGCGAAGCCGTGCCGTTCGAAGACATTCCCATGGACGACCACATCGCCGCTCCGGTTGCCGATCTCGATCTTGCCGATCACCCGAGCGCCAGCCGCATCCGGTGGTTCAAGGATGACGTCGCCAAGGTGCCGGTGGAAGTTGCGGCCACGGGGCCCAAGGTGATCGAGATGGCTGCCCGGCTCGCCGACCGTGTGATGTTCACCCTTGGCGCGGTGGAGGAGCGACTGAGCTGGGCAATGGAAACGGCCATGGCGGCCAGAACGGGCGCCGGCATTCCCGATGATCCGGCATTCGGCGCGTACGTGAATCTGGTTTGCCATCGTGACCGCGCGGTTGCCCGGGACCTGGTCCGGGGCGGGCTCACGACCTTCGCACGATTTTCCGTCATGCACGGCCAGATTGCCGGTCCCGCCGATGATCATGACCGGGCAACGTTGACCAGCCTGCACGACGGCTATGACATGAAAGCGCACACGCGGGCGGACTCGAGCCAGGCAGCTCTGCTGGACGACGACTTCGTCGATCGTTTCGCCATCGCGGGCCCTCCCGATTACTGCGTCGAGCGCCTGAACCGGCTCGCGTCGATGGGCATCGAGAAGGTCGCGATCAGCGGCCCCACCGCCGGCACCGATCCGGTTGAGGCGCGCCGGGCACTGGCGCTGCTCGATGAAGCGGTTGTGCCTCAGCTCGCGTGAACGCGCCTCAGTAGCCGGCTGCGCCTGAAGCGATCTTCCCGGCGAATTCCCGGTCCAGGGGCACGTAGGCACTTTCACCCGGCTTCATGACGAACAGCGGATCAGTGATCTGGTCCAGGTCGTAACCCTGCTTGCGCAGATCGCCCTTGACCATTTTGAATGTGCCGGTGACGTCGATGTCCGGCTGCACCCTGACGAAGACGGGCCTGGCGTAGGGGGGCAGCGTGTCGCTCACGTGACGGGACAGGGCGTCCGCGTCGAGTTCTGTCACGCCGTCCGCCAGGGTGATGGCGACCATGCCGGCACGGCCGTCCGCCCCCGGAATCTCGACGCCGTAAACGTTGCAGAACTTCACGTCGGGGAAACCGTTGATCAGCTCGCCCACCTCGTTGGTGGAGACGTTCTCGGACTTCCAGCGGAAGGTGTCCCCCACGCGGTCCACGAACTGGTAGTGGGGATAGCCCAGGCTGTAGCCTACGTCTACCTGGCGGATGAGATCGCCCGAGTTGAACCAGGCGTCGCCGTCCTCGAAGGCGTTGCGAACGACCTTGCTTTCCGTCGCTTCCGCGTTGGTATAGCCCTCGAAAACGGCGTCCTCACTGATGTGGCCGAGCAGCAGCCCGGGCTCGCCCGGCGCCACCTCCATGCAGTGGCCGTTCTCGTCCCGGACGATCTCGTCCTCGTCCACGTCGTAGCGGACGAGCGCAACCTTGGATCCCGTCATGCCGATGGTGCAGTCCTTGTTCAGCAGGTTCACGAACGAGACGTTGCCTTCGCTGGCGCCGTAGAACTCGGTGATGCGCTTGATCCCGAAGCGGGATTTGAATGCGGGCCAGACGTCGGGCCGCAGGCCGTTGCCCATCATGGTGACCAGCGGGTTGTCGTGATCGTCGGGCTGGGCGGGCGTGTTCATTAGATAGCGACACAGCTCGCCGATGTAGATCAGGCAGCTGGTCTGATACTCGCGGACCTCGCGCAGAAAGTTGCTGGCCGAGAACTTTCGACGAATGAACATGCTTGCGCCGGACGAGAACGAAGCGCCTACGCCGATCAGCAGCCCCGTGCCGTGGTAGAGGGGAAGACAGATATAGATCCTGTCCTCCTCGCTGCAGCGCAGCCCGGCTTTGTGGACGAGCGCGGCGGTGGCGACGAACCGGCGATTGGAGAGTACGGCCGCTTTTGGCAATCCGGTGGTGCCGGAGGTAAAGATGTACAGAGCCCGGTCGCCAAGCTGCACGTCGCCCGTCTCCGGGGGGTCGGCGTCGTCGGCGTCGGCCGCAAGGCGGCTGAGATCGGCCGCCCAGTTTGGTGCCGCGCCGTTACCTGCATCCGGAACGAACAGGTAGCCGGAGCCCTCTTCCAGGGGCAACTCGTCCTTCACTTCAGCGACGGCTTCGCCCACCTCTTCTCCAAACACGCACGTCCGCGACTCCGTCACCGTAATGCAGTGAGCCAGGGGTCGGCCGCGTAGGTTGGTGTTGATCAGGCCGGCCACCACGCCCAGCTTGTTGAGCGCCACGATGGTCGCCAGCAGTTCGATGCGGTTCTCCATCATCACGCTGACCGCGTCGCCTTTGCGGAGGCCCTGAGCCTTGAATGCCGACGCAAAGCGGTTGCACTGAGCGTTGAACTCGGCCCAGGTTACCGAGTTGCCTTCGAAGATGATGGCGGTTCTGTCCGGGAACGCGGCGGCGTTGCGCTCCACGTTCGCGGCGAAGCAGTCGTGCTCGTCCACGGGCCTCGGCTTCATGCCGCGCTTGAGAGCAAGCAGCGTAGGCACGTTACTCAGCGCCCGGACGACGTCCACGGCCTTGGCGATCGGGCCCATGCTTTCTCCTCGTTCGGCTACGTGGGGCACCTTATCCTGCGGGTATGCCACCATCAAGCGACCTGTGGCATGCTCGGGGCTCAACCAGGCTCAGTTCGGCCCGGGCAGACAAGGAGCGGCGATGAACCATTGGATGGTGGGTGATGTGAAGATCACGCGTGTGGTGGAAATGGAGGTGGCCGGTGGCACCCGCTTCATTCTGCCGGATGCGACCAGAGATGCCTGCCTGCCCATCGAGTGGCTTCACCCGCACTTCATGGACGAAGCGGGGAACCTGATCATGAGCATCCACGCGCTCGTCGTGGATACGGGCTCGCGCCGCATCATCGTCGACACCTGCATCGGCAACGACAAGCAGCGGTCAATACCTGCCTGGACCAACCTTCAGACCAGCTTTCTCGAAGATCTCGGCGCTGCGGGCTATCCGCGCGAAACCGTGGACACCGTGCTGTGCACGCATCTGCACGTGGATCACGTGGGCTGGAACACCATGCTCGTGGACGGTGAGTGGGTGCCCACGTTCCCGAACGCCCGCTACCTGGTGGCCGAGAAGGAGTTCCGCTACTGGGACGGCGAAGCCGAGGACGAGATCAACCAGGGGATCATGGCAGATTCCGTGCGGCCCATCGTGGCCGCCGGCCTGATGGACTTCGTGGACTGGGAGCATCAGCTGTGTCCCGAGGTCGCTCTGGAGCCGACGCCCGGTCATACGCCCGGGCACGTCAGCGTGCACATTCGATCCAACGGCAAGGAGGCGCTCATCACCGGTGACTGCATCCACCATCCCTGCCAGATGACGCGGACCGACTGGTGCTCCTCGGCCGACTACGACCGTGCTGCTGGTGAAGCGACCCGGGAGCGGCTCCTGGAATCCTACGTGGACTCCGACGTCCTGATCATCGGGACCCACTTTGCGACGCCGACCGCCGGTCACGTCCGGCGCCTGGATGGCGGGGGTTACTGGTTGGACGTAGGCTCGTCCAGGTAGGCCTGGCGGTACAGGCGCAGCATCCACATGTCGATGTGGCGTCGCGTGCCGGGAACGTCGAGGGCGACGAAGGCGACGCCCAGCGGCAGCATCCAGAAACCGAGCACGGGTAGAAAACCGAAAACGCCGCCGACCATTAAGAGCACGCCCACCAGAGAGCGGATCCCCGGGGGCAGGCGATTCTGACCCCAATGCATCATGCGGTAGGTGTAGTCGGCAATTCGCCGTTTGAGTTTGCCCTTCTGCAATGCCGTGTGGCTCCGCTCTTCCGGCTCAGACCAGCACGGGCCGCTCGCTCGGGGCATCGTGGTCCCCGGGATGCGCTCGCCGTTTCAGGTCCGGGTCGATGGACAGGAAGCGGTAGCAGCCGTCCTCGTGCAGCGTCCGCTCGATGCGGTTGCGATGCACCAGCAGGTGCAGATGGGCGATGGCTTCGCCCAGGGCCATCATCATCTGACGGGGGTCGAGCTCGCGTGCGAATAGAACGGGAAGCAGGTCCTTCGCCACCGCGGGCTCGACGCAGTGTTCCTCGATGGCCAGCATGCGATCCTCGTGGTGGTCGATCAGCTGGCGCAGCCGCTCCCGAACGCCGTAAAACGGCAGGTTGTGAGCCGGCAGGACGAGGGTGTCGTCGGGGACCCGCAGGAATCGGTCGTGGGATTCCATCCAGTCCTTCAGCGGGTTCGCCTCTGGCTCGGTGGGGTGCACGCTGACGTTGCTCGTGATCACTGGCAGGATCTGGTCGCCCGAGATCATGATCTTCAGGGCCGCGCAGTACAGGCAGGCATGTTCAGGCGAGTGGCCCGAGCCCACCACGATGCGCCAGTCGTGACCGCCGATGGTGAGAACGTCCCCGTCCTCCAGGCGCCGGTAGCCGGCCGGCATGTCGGGCATCGACATGCCTTCCGAAGACCGGTGCGCCCACATCTCGCGGAGTTGCTCGAGGTAGTCTGCGGGCATGCCGGCGCGCTGGTAGAACGTCTCGCCCAGCCAGCTGGACTGATAGGTCGGCCCGCTGCCCGAAAAGGCGCGGGCCTGGTAGTACTCGGCGCGGGTCATGTAGAGGCTGCAGCGGAACTCGTCGGTGATCATCTTCGACTGGCCGATGTGGTCCGGATGAAAGTGGGTGCAGATGACGCCCAGGACGGGCCTGCCCTGGAGCTCTCGGGAGAAGATCTCGTGCCACAGCTCCCGGGTCTGGTCGAGGCTCAAGCCGGTGTCCACTATCCACCAGCCGGTCGTGTCTTCCAGCAGATACAGATTGATGTGGTTCAGCGAGCCGCCCATGGGCATGGTCAGCCAGCGCACGCCCGGGGCGAGCTCGACCGTGGTTCCCGGTGCCGGATGCTCGGCGTGCGGATAGTTGAGCTCGTGAGTGCCCATCGTCGTTCCCGGTTTGCAGTCCTCGATCCAGCAGCATACCAAAAAGCCCAATCTGCAGTAGCGGGCCCCGGCACCCGGGTACCGGTCAGTCGCAATGCGGGCCGTGTTCAATTAGATTAATCGACTGGCCGCATGAGGGAGGAATTGTCGTGTCGATGAATGTGAAGCCGGTACCGACGCTCGACGAGGAGGTCAACGAGATCCGGCTGGCCACCGCCGAGATCGTCAATGAGGACATTCTGCCCAACGAGGACCGCTTGTGGGGTTGGTTAGCCGACAGCGCCAACGCGACCAACGAGGTCAAGCAAGAAGCCAAGGCGCTGCGTGTCGACATTCAGGAGAAAGTGAAGAACGCCCGGCTCTGGGCGCCGCACCTGCCGCGGGAATTCGGCGGCATGGGCCTGACTTTCATGCAGCACGCGTACATGAACGAGGTGCTGGCCTACAGCCCCGGTGCGGCTTCCCTGTTCGGGGTCGTGGCGCCGAATTCCGGCAACCAGAAGATCCTGGTCAAGTACGGCACGCCGGATCAGCACGAGAAATGGCTCAAGCCGCTGACGGACGGCACCGCCCAGTCGGGCTTTTCCATGACCGAGCCGCACAACCCGGGATCAGATCCACGCTCGATCACGACCCGGGCGGAGCTCGATGGCGATGAATGGGTCATCAATGGGCACAAGTGGTTCACCTCGAACGGGTTTGCGGCCGATTTCTATATCGTGATGTGCCGGACGTCGGATCCGGACGATCCCGGCGGCGCCAACGAGAAGATGACGCAGATCATCGTGCCGCGCAAAACTCCCGGGGTGAACATCGTGCGCGGAGTACCGGTGTGGGGCCGAGCGTCCAGTCACTGCGAGATCGTCTACGACAACGTTCGCGTGCCGAAGGAGAATCAGCTCGGCCGCACCGGTACCGGGCATCAGGCGGCCCAGGATCGGCTCGGAGCGGGCCGCGTTTATCACTGCATGAACTCCATCGGCTCCATGTGGCGCGCGTTCGACCTGATGATCGACCGTCTCATGACGCGGGAAGTCCACGGCGGCGAGAAACTGGAAGACAAACAGTTCATGCAGGGCTTCGTCGCCGACAGCTACATCGATATTCAGACCGCCAGGCTGATGACGATCCATTGCGCTGAAAAGATGGAAAGCGGAGCGGATCCGCGCACGGACATTTCCGCCATCAAGATATTCGTGCCTCAGGCTTACCACCGGGTGGTGGATCGCGCGATTCAGGTCTGGGGCGCTGCGGGCGTGTCGGGCGATCTGCCGCTGGCGAGCATGTATCAGGGCGCGCGCACCCTGCGCCTGGCGGATGGACCGGACGAGGTCCATCGAATCCTCATCGCCAAGAACATACTGCGCCGATACCATGCTGGCGAGTCCTGGGATTTCGGCAACTAGGAACTAAAGGGGGAGGGGGCGTGCCCGCACTGTCTATTGCAGAGCGCGACGATTTTCTTGCCGAGCGTGGGATCGTCATGAGGATCGGCGTGGTTCGTGCCGACGGCTCGCCGCTGGTGACCCCGATCTGGTTTCTTCACGAGGACGGGGCGATATTTTTCACTCCCAGGGAGAAATCCGAATGGTTTGCCTGCCTGCGGCGCGACCCGCGGGTTTCGCTGTGCATCGACGAGCAGCCGTTGCCGTATCGCAAAGTCATCGTCGAGGGGCGCGCGGAGCTTGTGCACGACGTCGGCGAGGACGATGTCTGGCGAGATCTCTACCGGCGGATCGCGAAGCGTTACGTAGACGATGCGGAAGCGGAAGCTTACGTGCAGAATACGATCGATCAGCCCCGCGGGCTGTATCGCGTCGTGATGAGCGAAGGTGAAATCAAGACCTGGAGAATGCCGGTGGCAGGAGAAGCACCGGAAGGAATCTGGCACAGTCGGTATTACAAGCCGGATACGAAATTCAATCGGTAGGAGATCTGTTCATGGAATGTCCGAAATGTCCCGGAACGCTCGAGACGAAGACCTACGGCCGCAAAATCACTGTGCATCGGTGTTCGGACTGCGGCGGCTTGTGGTGCAAGCCTGAGGTGCTTCTCGAGATGAAGCGCGAGTGGATGGCGGACGTCATTCTCGACTCGGGTGATCCCAAGCTCGGTCAGGCGCTGGACAAGCTCGACAACATCAGCTGCCCCGAGTGCGGCGTGAAGATGGAGAAGAAGACCGACGACCGGCAGACGCACATCTGGTACGAAAGCTGCCCGCAATGCGAAGGCATGTTCTTCGATGCCGGCGAGTTCACCGACCTGAAATACGACACCTTCATGGACCGGATTCGCGGCGCTCTGCGCGGGCGTCGCCCGAGCGCCTGAACCGGCGATGCGCCGCCCGAGCGCGTGTATCGCGCTCTCACCGAAGAGGTGCATGCCTGGTGGGACGCGGCCAATTCTTACTCCGGCGACGCGGCTAACTTTTATCTTGAACCTCGCGCGCTCGGGTGCTTCTGCGAGAAGCTGCCTGGCGGCGGCAGCATTGCCCACATGCAGGTGGTCTACGTCGAGCCTGGCGCGGTTCTGCGGATGTTGGGCGGGCTTGGCCCGCTCCAGGGTATGGGTGCAACCGGCGCCGTGGAGTTCCGTCTGTCCGCGGCCGCCGACGGCGCCCGGGTCGAGTACCGGTATCACGTGACCGGGTTCGGTGCCGAACCCGTGGACGGGGTCCAGCTGGGCCAGTTCGAACGCCTGAAGCGCTACGCCGAAGAGCCCTCCCGATCCTGAAACAGGGAATCGAAGCCGCGCGGCTCGTTGCTGGTGCGGCACTCCCGGATGCACTGCGCCAGGACGGGGATGCCGTCGCGGATCTGATCCAGGGTCAGGTGGCCGAAAGCTAGCCGCAGATAGGGCACGTTGCGCGTCTCCACGTGAAAGCTGATGCCGGGCAGGTAGTTGAACCCTCTGCTCTGAGCGAGCTCGTAGAGCTGCTTGCGGTTGATGTCGTCGGGTATCCGGACCCACACGAAGAGCCCGCCGACGGGTCGCGACCACACGCAGACGTCGTCCAGCTCTGCCTGGAGACGGTCGAACAGCAGATCGCGCTTTTCCTTGAGTGCGGCGTTGGCATAGCGGGTGTGGTCCCATATCCCGTCCCGGTAGAACTCCGCGGCGATGGCTGCCGCCAGCGTGTTGCTGCCGGCGTCATGACGCCTGGCCAGAATGCGTTCGAGCATCGGCGGTCGGGCAATGAGGTATCCCAGCCGCAGTCCGGGGGCCAGGATCTTTGACAGCGAGCACAGGTAGATCTGGTTGGGATCGTCATCCAGGGCATACAGCGCCGGTTCCACCGGCCCCTCGTAGTGCACGTCGCCGTAGCAGTTGTCCTCGATGACCGGAATCTCGTAGCGTCTCGCCAGCTCGATGAGCTCGAGGCGATTGGCTCTGGGCATCACGAAGCCGGTCGGGTTCTGGTAGGTCGTGATCGTGTAGATGAATTTGGGGCGCCGCCCCGCCTGATCCAGCTCGACGAGCTTCTCCTCGAGCCTGTCGAGCCGCATACCTTGCTCCGAGAGCGGGATGCCGTGCATGTCGAATTTCAGGCTTCGATAGGCGGACAGGGTGCCGGGGTAGCTGTACTCCTCGACGATGATGGCGTCGCCCGCAGTTTCCTGCAGGGCCTCCGCCGTCAACGTGACCGCCTGCATCGATCCGTTGGTGATGACCAGGTGATCCGGATTCACGTCCACGCCCTCGCGCTCGGATTCGCGGCGCGCCATGGCCCGGCGCAGCCCGGGATAGCCAAGCCCGCCCGGGTAGTCGGTGAGGGTGACGGCTTCCTTGCCGATGGCGGTAACCGCCGCGCGCTGCAGCGCTTCGGTGGGAAAGGTGCCGGGGTCCGACCGGCCACTGCCGAAGTCGTAGACGATGTCGCTCATGATGGGTCCCCTGATCCGGTCCGGCCTGCGAGTCTAGCCGCCGGCAACGATCGGGCGCCAATTGCCCCGGCCGTTGAGGTATCGTAACACGCGGCGGCCGCAAGCCCTGGCAGGCAGGACGGCCAACAGGAGTGGAGTGCTTGAGATGAGCCCGGAGGAAGTTCTTTCCCGTCCGCCCCGCGTGCTGACACGGGACCAGCGCGAGAGCTATTTCGAGCAAGGCTATGCCGTGTTCCCGGGCCTGGTAGATGACCATTGGCTGCAACGGTTGAACGCGGTGACCGACGCTTTCGTCGAGGCGAGCCGGGAGGTGGTCGCGGGCGGCGACCGGCGGTTCGATCTGGAGCCCGATCACTGCGCGGCCGAGCCGCGGATACGGCGCCTGAACACGCCCGTGGAGCTCAGCGAGACCTACTGGGAGTTCGCCAGCCGCGGCCCGTTCGCGGATGTTGCCGAGGATCTGCTCGGACCCAGCTTCAAGTTCCATCACTCCAAGCTCAACTTCAAATGGAGCGGCGGCGGGGAGGAGGTGAAGTGGCATCAGGACATTCAGTTCTGGCCACACACCAACTACGACGTCCTGACCCTGGGTGTATATCTTCGGGAAGTCGACGCGGCCATGGCGCCCATGGGGGTGGTGCCGGGCAGCCACGCGGGTCCTCTTTACGATCTGTACGACCCCTCCGGCCGGTGGACGGGCAATATCCGGGACGAGGACCTGCAGAGCGCCGGCGTGGAGAACGCGGAGTATCTGATGGGGCCGGCGGGTAGCGTCACGGTTCACAACTGCCGCTCCGTTCACGGTTCTGCGCCCAATTTGAGCGAGCGGCCGCGCCCCCTGCTGCTTTGCGCCTACTCGGCGGCGGACGCGTTTCCCATCACCACGCTGACGGCGGGTGCCTCTCACAGCGAAGCGCTGATCAGGGGGGAGCCGGCCCGCTGGGCGCGATTCGATCCCCGGCCCTGCCTGATGCCGCCCGACTGGTCCAGGCAGGGAGGTTACAAGTCCATCTTTGCCGATCAGCAGAAAGAGGCCTGAGGCGCCGATGTCGTTGGAGCGAGCCTATCAATTTGCCAGGCGCACGAACGTGCTCGTGCTGCCGGCCGTGCTCATGGGCGTGGAGATCGCCGTCTTTCTCGCGGTCTCGCCCTTTGCCGATTCCAGCGAAATTCTCGCCAGCATGAGCCAGGCACAGTTCGTTGGCACCCTGGCACTCTTCAGCATCATGCCGCCCTATTTCCTCTGCATGGTCACCCTTCAGCGGCTCAGGACGGAGGAATCCCTTGCCGAGATGGCCGACCTGCTCGAGCCGACGAGCGCCGCCCGGGTCCAAGGATGCATCGCGGGCATTCATCCTGCGGGTTGGTTCCTCGTCGTCCTTGGGGCGGTGTTCGGTGGCTACCAGAATGAGGAGTTCATCCGCAGAGTCGGCGCAAGTGGCACGCTCAACGCCATGGACGTGGCCTTCGTGCTTGCCAACTGTTTCGTCTGGGCCGCCATCGCGTTCGTTCTCAGCTGGCGCCTGCCGATCAGCCTGGCGCTGTCGCGACTGGGCGCGCAGATGAAGGTTGACGTCTACCGGCTGGATCGGCTGCGGCCGCTGGCCCGAATCGCCACGCTGGACATCCTGGTGGTTGCCGGCGCCATGGCGTTGATGCCGCTGCAGTCCCTGGATGCCGAGTTCCGGATATATAACTACAACTACGGGATCATCGTGGGTGTGCCGTCTGCCATCGTGCTGTTCGTTCTGCCCCTGTGGGGGGTGCGCGGGAACATCGGCGACCGCAAGGCCGATCGGGTTGCCGTGCTGCAGGCGAAGCTGGATGTGGTGGACCGCAATGACGTAGCCGCCGTAGAAGCCCTGAGCGCACACATTGAACGTTTGCGGGGTCTTTCCAACTGGCCGGTCGATCTGCGCCTTGCCACCCGCATCTTCGCGTACGTGATCATCCCGCCGTTGGCATGGGTGGGCGCGGCGCTGGTCGAGATTCTGATCGATCGCCTCTAGCAGCAAGCCCAACCCCAGCGATCGGACCCCGATGCTCGAAGCTGTCTGGAGGCTGGCTTGCTGAAAGGGGTCACAGATTCCCCCTTTTTTTGCTGACTTCCGTTGACACCAGAGAACGCCCGGCGCAACATGCGCGCCCTGTTTTTTCGGCGTGAGCCGGATCAGAGAAGCTCGAGATCATGAACGCGTATCGAAACAAACCAGCTACCACCTTCGCGGGTGGCCGTGTGTCTGCGCAGTCCCTGTGTGCGGACCACATGGTGCGTATTGCGCGAGGAGGGCACGGCTCGAGCGGATGATGCTTTAGGAAACGCAGCAGCGAGTTCCGAAAAAAACCCCGAAGAGCCGCAAGCCTTCGGGGTTTTTCTTTTCTGGGCGCCGGATTCCGGCGTCCGTGGCGGGTCCCGGCGAACGGTCGGAGGGATGAAGATGCACGACGATGACAAGACGAACGACGATCTCGGGTTGGGCCGCAACCCGACGGTGACGCTGCTGCTGGCATTCTTCCAGGTGTTTCTGGTCATCATGCCGGTGGCTGTGCCGTTCTTTCAGAGCAAGGGGCTGAGCATGCAGGAGGTGTTCTCGCTGCAGGCTCTGTTTGCCCTGGTGGTGCTCCTGGCCGAGGTCCCTTCCGGCTACGTCGCCGACATCTTCGGTCGCAAGCGCACGCTCATCGTCGGCGCGGCGTTCTGCGGTCTGGGCCACACGCTGCTCCTCGGCGCGGACGGGTTCTGGACGCTGGCGCTGTTCGAGATATCGCTGGGCATCGGCAGCAGCCTGATCTCGGGCGCCGACATCGCGTTGCTCTACGACACGGAAGTGGCGCTGGGGCGCGGCGAGCGTCAGCAACGGCAGGTGGTCGGTCGGCTGTACTCGATGCGGACGTTCTCGGAAGCAGTGGCCGGCGTCGTCTGCAGCGTTGTGCTGCTGTGGTCCATGGACCTGGCCGTTTACGTTCAGGCGCTGATCGGCTGGCTACCCCTGGTGTTCGCCTTCGCTCTGGTCGAGCCCCCGGGCGAGCGTATGGAGCGCTCGGGGCACCTGGTGAACATGGCCCGTATCTGTCGCTATCTGGTGAGCCACAGCGCCGTGCTCCGGCTGACCTTCCTGGCGCTGTGTATCTGGGCGCTGACGACGTTCTACGCCGTCTGGCTGCTGCAGAAGATCTGGGAGGCACAGGGCCTGGGACTGATTCACTTCGGTTACCTCTGGGGGTTCCTGAGCCTGGTCGCCGCTCTGGCCGGACGGTGGGCTTACCGGGCCGAGGAGATGCTCGGCACCACGGGCGTGCTGGTCTTCATCGGCCTGGCGCCCGCCGCCGGGTACCTTTGCCTAGACCTGTTCGGAGTGGTGGGCAGCGTTCTTGCCGGGCTGACGTTCTGGATCAGTCGGGGGCTCGGGATGGTGATCCTGCGGGATGCGCTCAATCGGCGGATTCCCGGGGAGTTTCGGGCGACGGCCAACTCGCTGGCGAGCTTCGGCTTCCGGGGCGCCTTCGTCCTGACCGGGCCCCTGGTGGGCTACGCCTTCGACCTCTGGGGCATGAGCGTCACGCTGAGCCTGCTCGCGCTGGCGACGCTGGTCATATTCGCCGGGCTGGTGCTGCCGCTGGTTGCCGCCGCCCGCAGCCAGAGGCTGGAAGCCCAGGCTACCTAGCCGGCGACGCGGTACTCGGCGAGGACGTCGGCTCTGAACGCCAGCCCGTGTCCGGGCCTGTCCGGCGGGCGCGTAAGCCCGCCGGACGGGACCACCGGCTGCGCCCACAGCTCGTCGTGCCAGCCCATGTACTCGAGCCAGCTCCCGTTGGGAATGCTGGCGAGAAGGTGGGTCATGAGCTCGGGGAACAGGTGGGGCGCGATGCTGATGCCGAGGGGCTCTGCCATGGCCGCGATCCGCTTGAGCTCCGTCAGCCCGCCGCGCATGACGTCGGGCTGCAGGATGGGCACGCAGGGATCGTCGAAGAAGGGCTGAAGATCGTGGTGGGTGAAGTGGTTCTCGCCACCGACCACCCGTGTCTTCAGGGCCCGGGCGACCTGCCGGTAGCCGGCAAAATCGTGGGCGATCACCGGCTCTTCAAGCCAGTAGATGCCCGATTCGTCCAGCCGCGATCCGACCTCGATGGCTTCCGCCGCCGTCCAGCCCTGGTTGACGTCCACCATGATTTCAATGTCCGTCCCAAGCGCTGCGCGCATGGCGGCCACGTTCTCCACGTCCTGATCGTGCGTGGCCATGTGGGCCACCTGCATCTTGATGGCGGAAAAGCCGTCGGCTGCGTAACGCTCGGCCTTGCGGATCATCCCGTCCTGGCCGAGGCCGCGGTAGCAACCGCTCCCGTAAGTCGGGATGTGCTGGTCGACCCCGCCCCATAGTCTGTACAGGGGCTCGCCCGCGCGCTTGCCGACAAGGTCCCACAGAGCGATGTCCAGCGCCGACATGGCCATCACGGTGATGCCCATCCGCCCCTGGATGTAGGTGGCGCTCCACATGCGGTCCCACAGCGCTTCGACGTCGTCGGCCTCCTGGCCGACCAGCAGGGGTGCAAGCATCTCGTGAACGCAGCAGGCCAGGGTTTTCAGCCCGCCCGCCAGCGGCTGCAGGTAGCCCATTCCCACCATGCCGGACGCGGTCTCGACCTCGACGATCAGAAAGTCCTGGAGTTCCGGGACGTCGGCTGCGAACAGAGGTGCCTCCGGCCAGGGCACGGCCAGCCGCGTGGTCCGGATGTCCGCGATGGGATCTGGTTGGGTCAGGATTAGACCTCGACCGCGTCGATGAGACCCGGACGGAGGAGGGGGCCCGATCGCTTGCGCTCGTACTTCCGCGCCGGCGTGTTGACGATCTCGGTGAGCTCGCCCGCCGCAAGGCCCACCGCGATGCGCTCTTCGCTGGCGTCCTCGTAAAGGGTCGTTCGCTGCCGCGGGATTCGCCCCACCGCCTTGATCATCTCCGCCATTCGCTGCGGTGACGTTTCCTGACCGTGGGTGGTCCCTGCCGCCCGGCTGATGCTCTCGTTCATCAGGGTGCCGCCCAGATCGTTGCATCCGGCCTGCAGGCACGCCTGCACGCCCGCGTGGCCCATCTTCACCCAGCTCGCCTGAATGTTTGGGATCAGCGGGTGCAGGGTCAGGCGCGCCACGGCGTGCATCAGGATCGCCTCGCGGAAGGTTGGACCCTTTCGGGCTTTGCCCTTCAAGTACATGGGCGCTTCCATGTGGACGAACGGGAGCGGCACGAACTCCGTGAAACCGCCGGTTTCCGCCTGCAGATCGCGGATCCGCAGCAGGTGCCGGGCCCAGTTGACGGCACTCTCCACGTGCCCGTACATGATGGTCGCCGTGGTCTTGAACCCTACCCGATGGGCCGCGCGCATGACGTCCAGCCACTGCTCGGTGTTGATCTTGTCCGGGCAGATGATCTGCCGGATCTCATCGTCGAGGATCTCCGCCGCCGTTCCGGGCAGGGTACCCAGGCCGGCCGCCTTGAGGCGTTCGAGGTACGTATCCAGATCCAGCCCCAGCGTTGCTGCGCCCTGCCAGACCTCCAGCGGGGAAAACGCGTGGATGTGCATCTCAGGGACGGCTTCCTTGACCGCTTGGAGGATGCCCACATAAGTCTCACCCGTGTATTCGGGGTGTATGCCGCCCTGCATGCACACTTCCGTAGCGCCCCGGGACCATGCTTCCTGGGTACGGCGGGCAATCTCCTCGTGGGACAGGTCGTAGGGACGCCCGCGAAGATTCTCCGACAGCTTGCCCTTGGAGAACGCGCAGAACTGGCACTTGAAGTAGCAGATGTTGGTGTAGTTGATGTTGCGGTTGACGCAGAAGCTCACCACGTCGCCGTTCGTCTCCCGGCGCAGCCCGTCGGCTGCCTGAACCACGGCGCTGAAGTCCTCGCCCCGCGCTTGAAACAGACGCACCACCTCGGACGCCTCCAGCCGCCGGCCATCGCCCGCTTTGCGGAGAATACGTTCCAGATCCGCCGAGACGCGCTCGGGTGGCCGCGTTACGGACTCGAGCAGCCTCGCCGGTGGCTCCACCTCGGCACCCGGACACCACTGGCTGGTGCGGGCAAAGCCTTCGCTGTCGGAGAGCTCCAGCACGCGCTCCTGCAGCTCGGGTGCAACCCACGTGGCGAGATCCCGGACGTAGCCCGGATAGACCGTCAGGCGTTCGAAAAGGTCTTTGCCGGCCGCCGCCGTCTCTCTTGCGAGATCGTCCAGGTGCGGCCACGGCGCTTCCGGGTTGACGAAATCCGGCGTCAGCGGCGAGACGCCGCCCCAGTCGTTGATGCCGGCCGCCACGATCTGTGCGAGCACCCCCGGGCTCAAGTTCGGGGGCGCCTGCACGCTCATGGCGGACCCGAACAGGATGCGGGTCACCGCGATGGTCCAGAGCAGCTCGTTGAGGTCGGGCTCGGGTGCGCGGGCCATCTTGGTCTCGGGCTTGGCCCGGAAGTTCTGGACGATGATCTCCTGCACGTGGCCGTGGCGCTCGTGCACCTCGCGGATGGCCAGAAGCGATTCGATGCGCTCCCGGCGGGTCTCGCCGATACCGATGAGAATGCCGGTGGTGAACGGAACCCGCGCGGCGCCGGCGTGGTCGAGGGTCTCGAGACGCACGGCGGGCACCTTGTCCGGCGAGCCGTGGTGAGGCATCCCTTTCTCGCCCAGCCGCTCGGCTGTGGATTCCAGCATGATGCCCATGGATGGCGAGAGGGGGCGCAGCCGGGCGAGCTCCTCGGGGGTCATGGTGCCGGGGTTGAGGTGCGGCAGCAGGCCGGTCTCCCGATAGACGATCTCCGCCACGTGGGCCAGATAGTCGAGCGTGGTCTCGAAACCCAGTTCGGCAAGCGCTTCCCGGGCTGCTCGGTAACGCAGCTCGGGTTTCTCGCCTAGGGTGAACAGGGCTTCCTTGCAACCCATGGCGGCGCCGTGACGGGCGATTTCGAGCACCTCGTCCACGCTCATGTAGGGCGCTTTGAGCTTCCGCGGGACCTGGGCGAACGTGCAGTAGTGGCAGACGTCCCGACACAGATGGGTGAGCGGAATGAATAGCTTTCTGGAATAGGTCACCACGTTCTGGAAGCCGCGGTCGCGTACTTCAGCGGCGATCGCCGCCAGGGCGGCGGTGTCCGGCTCGTCAGCCAGCGCGAGGGCCTGTGCCGGGCTGGGAAGCCCGCCGGCCAGGGCCAGGGCGCGAATGTCGTCGATGAGCGTCTTCAGGGCCATTTCCTACCTCGAGGTCAGCGAGCCATTATCGGCATCGCTAAGCCGCTCGGCTATACCTGATTTGGCAAGATACGAGCCCGTTTGGCAGGCCGGATCGCGGTCCAGCAAAGTGCGCAGGTCGTCGGGGGTATCGATGTCCAGGGCGAAGCCGGCGGAGGGCATGATGGTGGGCGTGATGCCCAGGGAGAACGCAGCGTCCACATGGGGCTTGAAACTGGAACCGTCGAAGACGTAGGGGATGCAGTTGGGTGGTGAGCAGATCAGGCAGTTCGTGCCGACGTTCTCGTCGTCCGGGACCACGGTGACCCGATCTTGCTGCTCGAGGATCGCGTCGATCTCCGCCGGCGTGATCAGCGGCACGTCGGCGGGCACGATCATCACGCCGCGGGCTTCCAACCGCGAGGCGAGGTGCTCGCTCGCCTGGACGAGGGCCTGGGAAAGATTCGCGCCGGGGCCTTCCGCGAAGCGCTCCGTGCCGAAGGCCTGGGCCAGGGCGTCCGCTTCTGGTGTACGGGATACGATGAGGATGCCCGTCAGCCGCTTGGAGCGGCCGAGGGCCGTGAGCACGTCGCGCGCCATGGCGAGCATGAGCGCCCGGCGCTCCTCTGCCGTCAGAACGTTGGCCAGCCGGGCCTTCGCCTGTTCGAGCTGTTTCAACGGTACCACGGCCCACATGGGGAGGTTCTCTCCGTCTTGCTTGGTTTCAGCTTGAATCAGCTGAGTTGTTCTATGAAATCCATGACCGTGCGGCCGAGATCCACACGGTCCTGCAACGTTACCATGACGGTCTGGGCCACGATAGTCGGGGTACTCAGCGTGCCTTCCAGATGCGCATCCTGCTCGTCGAGCACGAGTCCACAGAGCAGATCGCCGTAGTGCTCGGCCACCTGAGCCGCGGTCGCCGGGACGTTGAGCTCGCGCATCATCTTCGCGGTGGGCCCCTTGATGGCGGCTCCGCCAACGATGGGAGAGACCGCCACGATGGGCACGCCGCTTTCTTTTAGAGCGGCGCGGGCGCCGCGCAGGTTCAGCATGGGGTCGATGGAGACGAACGGGTTGGAGGGGCAGATGATGATGCCGCGAAGGCCGTCCAGGCGCGACGTGATCGCCGGGTTGAGCCGCGCCTGCCCGATCCCGGCGAACTCGAACCCGGTCACCGCCGGCTCGCACCGTTCCCGCACGAAGTAATGCTGGAAAGGCAGGGGCCCCCGTTCAGTGTGCACGGTCGTGCGCACAGGATCGTCGGACATCGGCAGCACCCGGTGGGCGACGCCCAGGGCTCGGCAGATGTGGTCGGTGACTTCGGTGAGGCAAGCACCGGCCGACAGCAGGTGGGTTCGCATCACGTGCAGCGCCAGGTCCCGATCGCCGAGACGGAACCAGGTCTCACCGCCGAGGCCGTCCAGGGCATCCATGAAATCCCAGGTCTCGTCGGCGCGCCCCCAGCCGGTCTCGGTGTTGCTCAGCCCCGCCAGGGTATAGGTGAGGGTGTCGACGTCCGGCGCGATGTGCAGACCCAGGTGCTCGAAGTCATCGCCCGTATTCACGGCGAAGGTGAGCTCGTCCGGCGGCAGGATCTGCGCGAGACCGAGCCCCAGTTTCGCCCCGCCCACGCCACCCGTGATGGCGAGATACCCGGACATTATCGAAACAGATCCTCGTGCAGAGGTCGGCAGACCATGCGGGCGTCGTCGGTGGATTGCTCGGCCGGGAAGCCGCGCACCAGGGCCACGGGAATTCTCTCCGTGGTTTCGCCCATGACCAGGGTGGCGGCGCCGGCGATGCCGTCCGCCCGGCTGATGAGGGTGACCTTCAGCTCCCGGTCGAACAGATCGACGCCGCCGCGATGATCGTCGAGCACGCTGATGCCCGCGCAGCCGATGGCTATGCCCACGGTGCCCAGCCGCCAGGGGCGATTGGCGCTGTCGGTGATGATCACGCCGACCCGGGCGCCGCTGGCCTCGTCGAGGGCAGACTTCAGCTCGGCCGCCGAGCGGTCCGGGTCCTCGGGAAGGAGGAGCGCCTGCTCGCCATCCTCGTGGGAGATGTTCGACTGGTCGATCCCCGCGTTTGCTCCGACCAGGCCAAGGCGATGGCGCACGATCAGCACGCCCTCTTTTTTCCGCATCACCTCTGACGATTCGCGCAGGATCAGCTCGACGAGCCGCGGGTCCTTGTCCGTTTCCTCCGCCAGCGTCTGGGCCTCCTCGCTCGGCGTCACCGACGCCAGAGGTATCTGGCGTCCCTCGGCCTTGGAGACGATCTTCTGCGCAACGCAGACGATGTCGCCGTCTTCCAGGGTGATGCGGGCATCGCGCAGGGCGTCGACGATGATGGCCGTCAGGTCGTCCCCGGGGCTCACCATGGGCACGCCCGGGATGCCCAGCACGGAAAAGCCGGGCGATGCCGTCCTGCTGGTGGCTTCCGGCTTGTCCATTCGCGTTTGGTCAGTGATCCGATTGACCGACGATCTTGATCCCGGAGTGGGAGATGTCGTGGCGCCTGTTGATCTGAATCAGGATCGAGGTGAGCGCTTCGGCCGCGGCGGAATTCTCGATGGGCCCCGCATGGTAGCCCTTCATGCCGGCCTGCTCGACCAGCTCGATGACCTTGTCCCGGGCGGCCTTCTTGTTCCCCGCCACCAGCACGTCGCACTCGATGTGCACGTCTTCCTGAAGGAGGTGGGCGGCGATGTTCTGAAAGGCGGTAACGACCATCACGTCCTCACCCAGCATGTCCTGGGCCCGCTTGCCGGCGCTGCCCTCGGGCGGAAGCTGCACGGTGCCGACCTTCGGGGGAACCAGGGGCACGGTCACGTCGATGAGTATCTTCCCGGTGAGCGATTGCTTGACGCCCTCCAGCGTCGACAGCTGATGCTCGGCGGGAACGGTCAGGACGACGATGTCCCCAGCCGCGGCGGCATCGGCGTTCACCATGGCGTCGGCTGGCGTTTCCGGGCTGATCTTGTGGAGGTTGCCCACCGCGTTCTGCGCCTTCTCCAGCGTCCGCGAGCCGATGATGATCTTGTGGCCTGCTTTGGACCACCGTATGGCCAGCCCGGTGCCGAGATCTCCGGTACCGCCAAGTATGGCTATGGTCTCTGCCATGTCTTTCTCCCGCTTGTTGCTCATTGCCGGCGCGCCCGGGTGCAGGCGCTGACGGCGGTGAAAAGCGGGCGATTATGCCGCTAACCGACTTCCTGGCGCCATACCTGCGCCGGCTTGCCGGCGGACATGGCGGCCAGGGACCAGACCTCGAGCCGCCAGGGTGTGAGCTTGAGGACACCGAAATTCTCGTCCGCAGCGCTTGACCAGAACAGCGCGGGGTCGTAGCCCACGGGCTCCGGCGTGGTCTTCAGCAGTTCCCAGATCCGGTCCCGGGTGGGCTGGTCGTCCTGCCACTCGGCTTTGCATTCGATCATCGTCTGCTCGTGCTGAGGATCCCAGTAGCTCAGCGAGACGTAGGGGTTGTTCGCGAGGTGCCGGGCCTTGTGCGAGTGGCGGCCCGTGGCAATCCAGCCCGTGGCGCCCTCCCAGACCGGATGGAGGATGCGCGAGCGGGGCCGGCCCTTGGCGTCCACCGTGCTGACCGTGCACCACACGATGCGCTCCGTGATCTCTGTGAACTTCTCGCTGAGATCCGTAAATGACGCCACGTCCACTCGCCGGCCTCCCCGTTCGCCTCCAGGCGGCTTTGTTGCCGGCCCTGGTTTGCCTTATTGTGCGGCATTTCCCGACCTGTACAACCATCGCCTAGGGGGCAGAAATGAAAATAGGACTCATGATGGGCGCCACCGGCACCACCACGCTCGACGACGTCGTCGCTTTGGCGAAGAGCGCTGAAGCGGCCGGGCTCGACAGCCTCTGGATGGCGAACATCTTCTCCTTCGATGCCATATCCACCCTGGCCATTATCGGCCGCGAGACCAGCACCATAGGTCTTGGCACCGCGGTTACGCCCACCTACCCGAGGCACCCCACGGCCATCGCCCAGCAGGCCCTGACCACGGCGGCCGCCAGCGGCAGCCGGTTTACCCTGGGTATCGGGCTTTCTCACAAGATCGTGATCGAGAACATGCTCGGCTTCTCCTACGACCGACCCGCGCGACACATGCGTGAATATCTCAGCGTGCTGATGCCGCTCGTTCGGGGGGAGACCTGCAATTTTCAGGGCGAGCAGTACCGGGTTGCCGGCGTGCGGATCGACATCCCCGGCGAGATCACGATGCCCGTGGTGGTCGCCGCTCTCGGGCCGGCGATGCTCAAGATTACCGGTGAGCTGGCCGACGGCACCAACACCTGGATGGTGGGCCCGAAGACCATGGCCGAGCACATCATCCCCCGGATCAGCGCCGCTGCGGACGAGGCCGGGCGTCCGCCACCGCGCATCGTGGGCGGTTACCCGGTGATCCTGACCAACAAGCCCGACGAAGCACGGGAGAAGATCGCCCGGGAACTCACCATCTACGGCCAGCTTCCCAGCTACCGCGCCATGCTCGACCGGGAGGGGGTGGCGGGCCCCGCGGACATCGCCATTGCCGGAGACGAAAACCTGGTGCGCGGCGAGCTCAAGCGGCTCGAGGACATGGGGGTGACGGATTTCAACGCCGCGATCATGCCGGTGGAGGAAGGGGCGCAGGAGCGCACGGTGTCGTTCCTGGCCAGCCTCAAGGGCTGAGTCCCGGCTTCAGCGATCCCTTTTGAGGTTCAGCGCTCGCCGGCTTCCCGGCTGGCGCGCAGGGCCTCCACGAGCCGATGGTCGGGATACCCGTCCGGGACCAGACCGTGACCGATCTGGAACCGCCCGATGGCGGCCCGGGTCGCCGGGCCGATCACGCCGTCGGCTTCGCCGGCATCTAACCCCAGGGCGTTCAGGTCCGCCTGCAGCTGGCGCACCGAGTCCGGCGTCAGCTTCAGCTCGTCCGTGGGTGGCGGCCTGGTGAGCGGTGACCGTCCGGCGATCCGGTCGGCCAGGTTGCCGACGCTCAGCGCGTAGCTCTCCGACCGATTCCACTGCATGATCACCTCGAAGTTGGGATACGTCAGAAACGCAGGCCCCCGGTGCCCGGAGGGCAGGCGCAGGGTGGCCGGCAGATCCGTGGACGCCAGCGGGCCTCCGAACGCGTTGCGCACCCCGGCGGCCGCCCAGTCCGCGAGGGGCCGCGTGGGGTCACGGGCGGCGCCCGCGTAGTCGAACGCCTCGGGCAGGCGTACCTCGCGCCCCCAGCGGAAACCCGGCTCCCAGCCTGCCTGTTTGAGGTAATTGGCCGCAGATGCCAGGGCGTCGCGCCGGCTGGTCCAGAGATCCCTTCTGCCGTCGCCGTCGTCGTCCACGGCGTAGCGGCGGAAGACCGAAGGCATGAACTGAACGTGGCCCATGGCGCCCGCCCAGGAGCCCTGCATGGCTGCGGGCTCCATGTCCCCGGCGTCGACGATGCGCAGGGCGTCCATCAGCTCCGCCGTGAAGAAGGCGCTGCGGCGCTCGTCGCAGGCCAGCGTGGCGAGCGAGTCCATGGTGCTCATGTTGCCGAAGTAGCTGCCGAAGTTGGTCTCCAGACCCCACAGCGCGATCAGGTAGTGGCCGGGAATCCCGTACTGGCGCTGCAGCCGGCCGAGAAGGGCGGCATTCTCCTCGAGCAGGCGGCGCCCGTCGGCCACCCTCGATGGGGTCACCCGCACCCGGTAGTACTCGCTGAACGTGCGAACGAACTCCGGCTGCGTGCGGTCGAGCTCGATCACCCGCTCCAGGTGGCGTACCTCGCCGAGTACCTGCTTCGCGGTCGCCTCGGAAATCCCGGACGCCACGGCAACGGATTCCAGGTTGCTGACGCAGGCCGCGAACCCCACGGGCTCGGCTTTAGCCGACGCGGCCCAGAGCATGGATACGAGCAGCACGCCCGTTCGCGCGATCACCGCGGCGTTACTTCGCGAAGCCTGCTTGGGCTGCGTTTCGGCGCAGCGTGCGCCGGTCGATGGCTGCCCGGATGCGGGCCTGGCGCTCCTTGGTGATCGGGTAGCGCCAGATCACGGCGGCAGCTATCACGAAGATGATGGCCGGCAGCACGGCGAAGGTGAGCCGCAGCCCGGTCAGCGCCTCCGGCGTGTTCTGCGCACCGTTGGCCGCGTCGAAGCCGAACAGGGCCAGAGACTGCAGAGCCAGCCAGCCGCCAAGGCTCGAGGCCAGCTTGGTCACCAGGGACCACGCGGAGAAGAAGAAGGCGGCCCGGTTCTTGCCGCTGCGTGCCGTGTCCAGGTCGATCACGTCGGCCTTCATGGAGTTGGGCAGGGCGCTGAAGGACCCGGTGCCGATACCGATGATGATGATGCCGGGCACCATCAGCCAGAAGTCGCCGGGGCCGAGGAAGAGATACATGGGGCTCACCGCGGCTACCACCAGAAAGCCGCCAATCCACGCTTTGTGCTTCCCTACGTGCTTGGAGAGCCAGACCCAGAACGGTATGCCCAGAAAACCGGCTACCGAGCTGATGATGATCATGTAGGGGACGTTGGCAGGCGGCTCCTCGACGATGAACTCGACGAAGAAGATGTACAGCGGCATGACGATGGCGAGCCCGGTGGAGGACAGGACGAAAGCGAGTAACAGGCGACGGAACGGACCGTTGCGCCACATGATCCGGATGCCCGCCAAGATGGGCACCGACGGCGCCCGCATCTCCGGAAACTCGGGCACCCGAAGCAGCGCCACGCCCACGCACAGGGGCATGAGAATGAGCGCCGCGATACCTAGCATGGTCATGACGTTGGCGGTGCCGCCGAAGCCGAACAGAACCAGCGCGATGAAGGGGATCAGCTGGGCGCCGATGCCTCCCACGCTGCCCATGACCGCGCGCCAGCCGGTGATGCGCGTGCGCTCGTCGTAGTCGTCGGAGAGCTCGGCGGCCCAGGCGTAGTAGGGAATCATCAGCATGGTCCAGCCGAGCCACATGACCATCATCCACGAGAACAGGTACCAGATGCCGATGCCGTCGGGCGGCAGAAACACCTTGTACAGGCCGATCATGAGCAATGGCAGCGACGCCAGCATCCAGGGCTTGCGCCTGCCCCATCGGGTGCGGGTGTGATCGCTCAAGTGCCCCACCAGGGGGTCGGTGAACACGTCGAAGAGCCTGGCCAGCAGCATGATGTTGGCCACCGCCGACAGGCTCAGGCCCATGTCGCCGGTGTAGAAGCGCGACAGCCAGATGGACATGGGCATGATCGCCAGCATCACCGGAAGATCGGCGACGCCGTAGCAGAACAGGGTGGCCTTGCTGAGCCGCGGCTGGGTCAACTGCGTTCCCGATTGGCGGGCTTGGAGGCTTCAGTGTAAGTCGGCCGCGCCTGAGGAATCCACCATGACTCGGCGCGCTCTGGGTGCTCGGCGATCGGCCGCTGGTCGTCAATCCCGTCGTGACGGTTCCCAAGCCGGCGACGGCGTCATGCCGACCC
>DATCZA010000042.1:0-2093 GCA_036526135.1 Pseudomonadales bacterium
CGGTCCCAAGCACGGGGGTAAACCAAACGCGCAGACGACCCTCCGGAGAACCTCGATCACCCGTGAGCGTCCGCCGATTCCTGGAGAATGTCATGGAAGTTTGGCTGCGTGAACCGCTTCGCGTCTGCGACTGGGGCTCGCGCGCTGGGTCGAATTGCACCACATGCCACAGCGGCCACTTCGAATGGATCGTGTCCCGCAGCGTGGTGTAGGTTCTGGCTGAGGTGGTCACCGGCGATTTGCCGGTAGGGTCTGGTTGCGACACCAACCTGAACCGGAGATTTCACCGATGACCAACGACATGATGAACCTGCGGGACTTCGTGGAGAAGACCCCGGACGCCGATCTGCTGCGGGAGATGATTGGCTTTGCGGCCGAGCGGCTGATGGAGCTGGAGGTGGGCGCTGCTACTGGCGCTGGCTACGGCGAGAAGGCCCCCCTGCGGCTCGTCCAGCGCAATGGCTACCGGGACCGGGATTGGGAGACCCGGGCGGGAACGGTCGAACTGCGCATCCCGAAGCTGAGGAGGGGCAGCTATTTCCCCGGCTTCCTGGAACCGCGCCGGATGGCGGAGAAGGCGCTGACGGCGGTGATCCAGGAGGCCTACATTCAGGGCATCTCGACGCGCTCGGTCGATGACCTGGTGAAGGCCATGGGCATGACCGGCATCTCCAAGAGCCAAGTCTCACGGCTGTGCACGGAGATCGACGGCAAGGTGAAGGCCTTCCTTGACCGGCCGATCGAGGGTGACTGGCCCTATCTGTGGATCGACGCCACCTACCTCAAGGTCCGGCGCGGCGGGCGCATCGTGTCGGTTGCCGTCATCATCGCCGTCGGCGTCAACGCGGACGGCCGGCGTGAGGTTCTGGGCATGGAGGTCGGCACGTCGGAGGCCGAGCCGATCTGGACCGAGTTCCTTCGAAAGCTGACGCGACGGGGCCTGCGCGGCGTGAAGCTGGTCATCTCGGACGCGCACGAAGGCATCAAGGCGGCCGTGACGAAGGTACTGTGCGCGACGTGGCAAAGATGCCGGGTCCATTTCATGAGGAACGTGCTGGCGCATGCAGGCAAAAGCGGGCGGCGCGTTGTTTCTGCCTTCATAGCCACTGCTTTTGCCCAGGAAACCCCGCAAGCCGCCAGCGCCCAGTGGCGGGCCGTCGCCGACCAGATCCGCCCCAAGGTGCCGAAGCTGGCGACGATCATGGACGATGCGGAGCCCGACGTGCTGGCCTACATGACCTTCCCCAAGGAGCACCGGGCCAAGCTGCACTCCACCAACCCCATCGAGCGGCTGAACGGCGAGATCAAGCGCCGCACCGATGTTGTCGGGATCTTTCCCAATGACGATGCCATCGTGCGTCTCGTCGGCGCCCTGCTGCTGGAACAGAACGACGAATGGGCGGTCCAGCGGGCGCGATACATGACGCTGGAAACCATGGCACCTTTGAGCGATGATCGTCCCGTCAGCCTGCCCGTCGCGGCCGGCTGACCAGGCAGGCCCGCGCCGGAAACCCCGGTGATCCCCCGGCCACCTACACCACGCTGCGGGACACGATCGGGTCAACTTGCCGCCGACGGACAGGTCGGCCGTTAACTGTCTGATTGAAGCACAAAGTAAAGGCATGACACCTCCCGAAATCACGTTAACATCAGATTTTGAGGGTGTCGGTTGCTGACCTCGGTAACTGCAGGAGATCAAGTTGCAGGACGTTCAAAGCTGGCTCGCGAAACTCGGTCTGGATAAGTTTGCGTCCGCCTTTGCCGATGCAGAGGTCGAATTTGCTGATCTGGCGAATTTGACGGAGGATGACCTCAAGGAAATCGGACTGCCGGTCGGGCCACGGCGAAGGGTAAGCAGCGCTATTGCGGCGATGAAGAATGCTGCGCCGGTTGATGGCCCGGCTGAACAAGATCAGCCGTCACCCGAGAAAACTCAACCTGCACTTGATGCCGAACGCCGCCACCTGACGGTGATGTTCATCGACCTTGTGGGCTCGACCGAGATGGCTACGCGCCTGGATGCTGAAGACATGCGCAATGTCATTACGAGCTATCAGAACACGGTCGCCGGTGTGGTGAGTCGGTATGAAGGC
>DATCZA010000043.1:0-2101 GCA_036526135.1 Pseudomonadales bacterium
GGCCACGTGGACAAGGCCGGCCGGCTGGTACCCGGCACCCGGGCGTCCGCCGACGAGATGCGCGCCATCGCCGGCGCCTTCGAAGGCCTCGGCTACGGCACCATGGAGTTCGTCTCCGACCAGCTGGACGACCCGGAAGAACTGGCCTGGATCGAGCGCATCACCCGCGCGACGGGCTGCACGGTGACGCCGCTGACCACGGCCGGCTTCGGTCCGCTGTGGACGCTCGCCGAGAAGCTGGATGCGGAAGGTTTCAACTTGAGGCCCCAGGTGGGCGCCCGGCCGGCCTCCATCCTCATGACCCTGGACGGCACCATCAACCCCATGCGGCAGTTTCCCGCCTATCGCGAGATCCACGAACGGCCCCTGGCCGAGCGTCGGGCCATGCTCAAGGACCCGGCTTTCCGCCAGCGGGTCCTGACCGAGGAACCCATCCTGCCCCGCAACGCCGACGCCGTGCGCTTCATCACCGATCACGAGCACATGTTCGTGATGGACGCCGCGCTCAGCTACGAGCCGGGCCCGGAGGATACGGTGGCGGCGGTGGCCGGCTCCCGCGGCGTCGACCCGCGGGAGGTGATGATGGACACCCTGGCCGACGGCATTCCCCTGCTCGTGCTGTTCGGCCGCTACGACGGTGATCTGGAAGGCCAGCGGCTGGCCATCGAGCACCCCTTGAGCGTGTTCGGACTCTCCGACGGTGGCGCCCACTGCGGCGTGCTGGTGGATGCCAGCGTGCCCACCTACATGCTGAGCTACTTCACCCGGGATCGCAGCCGCGGGCCCCTCATGCCCCTGGAGTTCGTGGTGCACAAGCTGACCCGGGACTCCGCCGGCGTTTACGGGCTGCACGATCGCGGCGTGATTGCTCCCGGTTACCGGGCCGACTTCAACCTCATCGACTACGACGCCCTGGGCCTGGAGCCGCCGGAGATGGCCTACGACCTGCCGGCGGGCGGCAAGCGGCTGGTGCAGAAGGCCCGCGGGTACCGGATGACCATTCAGTCGGGCGAGGTGACGTTCGAGCAGGGCGAGGCCACCGGTGCGACGCCCGGGCGGCTGATCCGCGGCGCGCGGCCGGCGCCCCTGCGGGCGTCCGGGACTGTGGCCTGATCCCAGCGGCGGGCGCGGCCCCGATGACGCAGTCCTGGTGGCAGCAGGCCGTCTTCTATCAGATCTATCCGCGCTCGTTCGCCGACGCGAACGGCGACGGCGTCGGCGATCTCCCGGGGATCCGCCGCCGGCTGGAGTATCTGGCCTGGCTGGGCGTGGACGCCGTCTGGATCTCGCCCTTCTTCCCCTCGCCGATGCGGGACTTCGGCTACGACGTGGCCGACTACCGCGGGGTGGATCCCGTCTTCGGCACCCTCGAGGACTTCGACGCCCTGGTCGCGGACGCCCACCGCCTCGGCATCCGGGTGATGATCGACTGGGTGCCGGCGCATACGTCCAGCGATCACCCGTGGTTCCTGGAGGCGCGTGCGTCGAGGGACAACCCACGCCGTGACTGGTACGTCTGGCGCGATCCGACCCCGGATGGCGGCCCGCCCAACAACTGGATAGCGGCTTTCATCAACGGACCCGCCTGGACCCTGGACGAAGCCACGGGCCAGTACTGGCTGCACAGCTTTCTGCCCGAGCAGCCGGACCTCAACTGGGCCAATCCGGAGGTGGTGGCCGCCATGCACGACGTGCTGCGCTTCTGGCTGGACCGCGGTGTGGACGGCTTCCGCGCCGACGTGGTGCACAATATCGGCAAGGACCCGGTGCTGGCCGATGCCGAAGGGCCCGGCTCGCGCTTTCCCCACGTGGGCATGAACGACCGCCCGGAGACTCACGAGCACCTGCGCGGCATCCGCGCCCTGCTCGACGGCTACCCCGGAGAGCGGACCATGGTGGGCGAGGTCTACCTTTTGAACACGCGCCTGGTGGGTCCCTACTGCGGGACGCCCGCAGCCCCCGAGCTGCACATGGCCTTCAACTTCCCGCCGCTGTTCGAGCAGTGGGCGTCCGAACCCTGGCGCGAGCGGATCGACGTGACCCGGGAGGTATTCGATCCGATCCCCGCCTGGCCCACCTGGGTGCTGGGCAATCACGACGT
>DATCZA010000044.1:0-53427 GCA_036526135.1 Pseudomonadales bacterium
TGCGACCACTTGACCCCCAGTCAAGTGCGCTACCAGACTGCGCTACGCCCCGAAAGGTCTGGATTTATCCGCCTGGCCCGGTGCGATCTGTGGTGCGCAATCCGAGGCCAGAGGGCGCGAAATGATACCTGAAGGGTAGGAGCCGTAAAAGCGAACGATTGACGGCTGCTACCCCGCCCCACCCGAGACGCACCTGGACTTGTGGGCGTATCGCAAAGAGCATGCGCCCGGGCGCGAGGCGGCTACTGTCCCTTGAACTCGGCCTTGCGCTTCTCCATGAAGGAAGCCATCCCTTCGCGGAAATCCTCGGAGCGGAAAAGTGGCAGCAGCTGCAGGTACACGTGGTGGACGTGGTCGTTGAACGTCTCGTTCATGCCCATCCGCATCATCCGCTTGGAGGCCTGCACGGCCAGAGGCGCATTGGCGGCGATCTCGAGTGCCAGGTTGCGGGCCGCGTCCCCGATGTCGTCGGCGGGCACGACGTGGGAGACCAGTCCGAGCTCCTTGCATTCATCAGCGAGCAGGGTGCGCCCCGTGAAAATGATCTCGGCCGCCTTCGACCAGCCCAGAAGACGGGGCAGAATCCAGGTCCCGCCTGATTCGGGAACCACGCCCCGTGCGGTGAAAGCGGCGGCCATCTTGGCAGAATCCGCCATGATGCGGATGTCGCAGCCCAGCGCCAGATCCATCCCGTAGCCGGCCGCGGAGCCGTTCAGCGCGCAGATGGTGGGGGTGTCCAGGCTGTGGAGAACCGTCGGCGGCGTGTTGCGCAGGTCGAGGTTGGCGGGCCCCGCTCCCTGGGAAGAAAGCCCGCCGGCGATGCCGCCGCCGCGCAGATCCAGACCCGCGCAGAAGAAGCGACCGCTTCCCGTCACGATGATGGCTCGAACGTCGTTGTTCTCGTTGGCTTCGAGCAGGCGCTGCGTCAGCGCGTCGAGCATCGGCCCGGAGATGGTGTTCTGTGCGTCCGGACGGTTGATGGTGATGGTGGCGACGTGATCTGCCACGTCGTAGAGCACCTCGTCAGTGTCGATCTGGTTGGCAGGCGTGGCCATTGCTTTCTTTCCCCGAACGGTTCGTCAGGTGTGCAAACTAATCTTTCGATCTCTATCCCGCAAGTTGGTGCTAAGCTCCGGGATAGTTGGGCAGATGCGCGCCGTTTGCAGGTGGTGGTCGTGTTTGCACCCGGACTGACACAACCAAAGCATACGAGGACGAGCGATCATGAAAAGAATAATTCTGGCGCTGAGCCTGATGACGGCACCGCTGCTGGCGGGTGCGGAAGAGGCCGCGCCGACGCCCATGTACGTTGCCGCTACCAACCTGACGGTGAGCGGTCATCCCGGCGCGCAGAACCGTTTCGAGACCTTCATCAAGCGGGCGGCCGAAGCCCACGCCAAGCTGGACACGAAACGGCATTGGTTCGCCTGGCAGCAGGAGATGGGCAACCCGCGCTCCTACACGCTGGCGCGCACGTTCGGCAGCATGACCGCCATGGACGAGACGCCGATGAACCCGATCGCCGAGGCTTTCGGCCCGGAAGAAATTGCCAAGCTCACGCCCGACCATGAGGTAGTGGCCAGCGTCGAGAGGGGTGTTTGGGTGCAACGGCCCGATCTGGCCGTCATGCCGGATTCGCCAGTGGGGCAGCGGGTGATCTGGCTGCAGGCAACGGTGAGAGCGGGCGAGAACGAGCGCTTTGAAGCCTACGTGGCCAAGGTGGCGGAAGCCACCCGGGAAGTGGCGCCTGAGGTTCGCTACGCGACCTTTGCGCCCGTCTTCGGGTCCCAGAACACCTACGTCTTCTCTGTGCCCACCAGCTATGCCCAGCTGGACGAAGCCCCTGTCATGTCCGTATCGGAGCGGCTTCGCGAGGCGTTCGGCGAGCGCGAGGCGCGACGTCTCGAGGCGGAGCGAGCGGCAACCGTGGAATCTCTGGTCCAGCTGCTGGTCCGACCCAGACCCGACCTGGCCTATCAGCCACCGGCGGAGGAGTAGCACCCAGCCGGCATGGGCGCCCGGTCGTTGGCGGGTGCCCGTGCATCGCTGTTGCTCAGCCTGATCGGGGCTGCGGAACGCGCTCTTCGGAGATGTCGTAGCCTGCCTCGGGCGGGATGCAGATATAGGTCCCGTCGTCGCGCTGCTCGATGCTCGGGAGAACCGGCACTACGGTGTCCGTTGCGGCCGCAGCAACCGCATGCTCGGCGGTGTCGCTGAATCCCAGCTTGGCGAGGTTGCGAAGCGTCGGGAAGATGACGGTCCGGGTGCCGCTTTCCGCATCGGCGATCGCCTGGGCGGGCGTGATCCAGACCGAATCCACGGACTCGTGACCGTCGTGCAGGGCCAGATGATCGGCGGGAGCCATGGCCAGATAAAAGTGGGTGTCGAATCGCTTTGGCAGGTTCTCCGGGGTGATCCAGTGAGCAAAGTGGGTCAGCTCGTTGCAGGCGAGACGGATGTCTTCCCGCTCTGCAAACTCCAGCATCGACAGCTCGCCGGCGTGCAGGGCGTTTCGGTACCGCTCCAGCTCGGCGAGCCGGCCGCCGCTTATCAGCCCGTCTTCGCCCGTCGCCCTGGCGAGCAGGATGCCGCACTCCTCGAAGGCCTCTCGGATGGCCGCGACCTGAATGCCGCGCAGGGTAGGGTCCGCATCCGCGCCGTCCAGCCGGGGCAGCAGGCCCTCGTCGAAATCGCCGGGATCCGCCTTCCCGCCAGGGAAAACGAGCGCGCCCGAGGCGAAGTCGATCTCGTGGTGGCGAACCACCATGAAGACCTCCAGCCCCCGCGGTCCGTCGCGCAGCATGAGGATGGTGGCCGACGGCACGGCCGGGGCGATCTCGCTCATCGTGTCTCCCTCGAAGGGCCGGGATGTTCGCTTATGTCCCGGGCTATGGCAAACTCGGGCGCGGGAGGGAGGTTTCACATGCCGACGCTGACGACCGAGCGGCTGTTGCTCAGGCCGCTGGACGACTCGGATATCTCCGATCTGTACGAGTTCTGGAACGACCCGGAAGTGCGCCGCTACCTCTGGGAGGACCAGATCATGTCGCGCGACGCGGTCGCTCAGATCGTGGCGGACAGCGTGCGCCGGTTCCAGGCGCTCGGCTCCGGCTTTTTCGCCATCGAAATGGCCGCCAATCCGGGCTCGCTGGTTGGATTCTGCGGTCACCGGGAGTTCGAAGACGGCGAACAGGTGGAGCTGCTGTTCGGCATCGTGCCGGAGTTCTGGGGAGAGGGATTCGTGACCGAGGCGGCCATGGAGGTGCTGCGGCACGGCTTCGAAACCTGCGGCATCGTTAGGGTGATCGCCGCCACGGAGACGCCGAATCAGCGATCCGTCCGGGTTCTTCAAAGGCTCGGCATGGTTTTCGAGGAACGACGTAAGCACCATGGTCTGGACACGGTCTTCTACTCACTGACCAGCGAAGGGTTCGCGTCTTCCGGGTGAACGTCGCGATGCTTCAGGTGGTCTTCCATCTCAGCGGGTGTCGCTCCCTCAAGGAAAAGCGTCAGCGTCTCAAGGGGATCCGGGACCGGTTCGGGCGAAGCTCGAACGTGGCCGTATGCGAAAGCGCTTACCAGGACTCCCTGCAGCGAGCAGAGTGGTCGTTCGTGGCGTCGGCGAGCAGCCGAGCCGTGGTCGAGAAGAGCCTTGCCGAGATCGAACGCAGCCTGAGTCTCAGCGTCGATGCAGAGCTTGTGGACGTCCGCCGTCGCTGGCTGGTGTAGGCGCTTCGCGCTGGCCGGGGGTGTGCTGGTCGGCGTTCAGTGCAGCGGCCCGCCGGATAACGCCTTTGCCGACTACCTGTCTCGCGTTCAGCGCCTGCTCGAAACCGACGTTTCCGTGGACGCTGAAGGCTCCTTGCCTCGTTATCCGAATCGGGGCCTCCTGCGCCGCGACGTGGCGTCACTGAGCATCGACGTTCTGGACTTTATCGAGCTGCACGACTGCGACCTGGCCGGGGTGGTGGGGTTTCGCAACAGCCCGCTGGGGCGTTTGCAGACGCCGAGCCAGCGCCTGGGCTACGAGTCTGAGTGGCTTGCGGGCGCTCGGTCCTGCGCGTCCGACGGGGTGGGGTGGCTGGAGCCGCTGATCGCGAAGAAGGAGGCTGCGCTTCCGGCCGTCTTCTGGAACGCCACGTTTGCGGGGGAGGAGTTCGCCCGGCTGCTGGGTAGGTTCGAGGCGTCCGAGACGCCGGGGGCGGGCTACCTGCTGCGGGAACTGGGGGACGCCTACGCGACGCTCGCCACCGACCGGTTCGACCTCGGCGGGTTCGAGCGGGTGCTCGGAGCGCTCGGCTCAATCCCCTGGCTTGGCCAGGCCAGACGGGCGTGGGATCTGGAGAGGCGTCATCTGGACGCGGTGGCCGGGGCGCTGACCGAGGGGCTCGAAGGGGTGTGTCGAAACGGCGCCCCGACGCCGAAGAGTCGGGCACTCGTAAACGTCTTCCAGCGTTACTACGTCGACGCCCTGCAGCCGGGCATCGCGCGGCGGCATGGGACCGACCGGGATGCCGTTGCTGCAGTTGCCGCGCTCGTCGGGCTCTTCGGTGGCGACGTGCCCGGCGAATTCGCCGTCTGGTACGGACAGGTGCTCGCCCCCGAGCCTCGGCGGAGTGAATGGTCCCGACTCGCGTCGGTGCGCCTTGAGCACGCCGCTGCCTGGAACAGGCTCTTTGCGCGCTGTGGAGTTGATCCGGCGCGGGGCTTGGCGCAGCATTGAGCCATGGGTTCTCTGCTGGTCGTCATTGCCATCGCCTGCACTACCGTGCTCTGGGTGAAAGGTGCCCGGAAGAACCGGCAGCGCTGGCTTGCGCGCCTGGATCTGCCCGGTACGTGGCGCTGGCGGCCGTCTGATTCCGCCGAATCGGAGGTTCAGGGCAGCCTCGAGCTGAGCGGTGGCCTGAGCTCTGGAGCTTATCGGCTGGTGGAAGCCGATGTCGATGAGGCCGGGAACTGGGCTTTAGAGGGACATACCCTGCTTTTGAGCCCGACCGGGACCGCGAGCACGGGGCACTACGAAATCCGCTTTTTCGACGAGGGCAAGATCGGAATCGATGGGCCCGGCCGGGAGCGGCGAATCTACGTCAAGGAGCGGACCAACGTGGTGCCGCTCCGCAGGCGCGGCTGAAGCAAGGCAAGCCCGTTCGTCTAGTCGCCCGTCCGGCGGCCCCGCCGCTCCGGGTCGCGCCGCGGATTGAGGTCCTCGGCCATGCGCTCGGCGTTGCGACGGTCCTGGGCCGCCGTGCGTCGATCCTTTGGTCCCTTACGCTGATCTTCTCCGGTGCGTTCGCCCATGTTTGCGCAGTTCGATGGCTCTGGTTGTGCTTGCTTGGAATGGGCCCGTTCATTCCGGGCGCGACCCCGAAGAAGTCTAACATGGATAGATACATGCCTCACCGCACGTGGTCAGTTTCCGGTCGGTTTCTGGTTACAATTGCGCCCGCTTGAAACCCTGGACTTTTCGTGAGCAGAATCCTGGAGGAACTCGTCGCCGACGCCCGCGAGCTGGCTCGCCGGGCGCTGCAGCTCGTCCCGGCGGCGCCGTCCGTGGATTGGGAAAACACCCTGGCCGCCAGCTGGCGGGAGACGTCATGGGGCTCGGGATTTGCTGCACATTCCGAGCTGGACGACATTGAGCTGGACGATCTTCTCTGCGTGGACGATCAGAAGCGGTCGCTGGATCTCAACACGCAACAGTTTCTCGCCGGTGCCCCGGCCAACAACGTGCTGCTGTGGGGTGCCCGCGGCACCGGTAAGTCGTCGCTCATCCATGCGCTCCTGAATCACTATCACGCACGGGGATTGAGGCTCGTCGAGGTCAGCAAGACGCGCCTGTCCGGCCTGCCGGAGATCGTCCTGCGACTGGCTGCAGAGCCCTACCGCTTCGTGCTGTTCTGTGACGACCTCTCCTTCGAGGCGGATGATGCCAGCTACAAGGAACTCAAGAGCGCTCTGGAAGGATCGGTTTTCAAGGCGTCGAGCAACGTCCTGATCTACGCCACCTCCAACCGCCGGCACCTGCTTCCCGAGTACATGTCGGACAACGCCCAGAGCGGTTTCGTGGAAGGCGAACTGCATCAGTCCGAGGCGGTCGAAGAAAAAATCTCTCTATCCGATCGCTTCGGGTTGTGGTTGTCCTTTTATCCTTTCAAACAGGACGCCTATCTCGATGTCGTCAGGCACTGGCTCGGCAGGCTCGCAAGTGAGCACGACGCCGAATTCGTGTGGGACGACGAGGTCAGAGCAGAAGCCCTGCGCTGGGCTCTCGCTCGCGGAGTGAGAAGTGGCCGAACAGCGCAGCATTTTGCGCGCCACTGGGTCGGCCGGCTCATCATCAACAGCAAGCAATAAGGGAATCGTGTGAACCTTCTAGAAGATCGAAAGATCCGGGCAGCTATTGCCTTGGGGATACTCAGCCTTCTGGGGACGGCACCGGCGGGAGCCGACGTCGTGCATCTGAAAAATGGCGACCGGCTGAGCGGGACGGTAGACAGCATCGACGGCAAGCGCGTCGTTCTGGACACCGACGTGGCCGGCAAGGTGGTGCTCAAGCTGAGCTCGGTGCTCAACATCGAGACCGAGGAGAGCTTCGACGTGAAGCTCAAGAGCGGGACGAAAGCGACCGGGCGCTTCGCCGTGGACGACGGGGCCCAGACCATCGAGGCGCAGGAGGAGGCGCCTTTGCCCGTGGCTCTCGAGGAAATCAGGTCCGCGGGTCAGGATCGGATCGCGTTCGTCAATCTCGGCAGCGACTGGTCCACCCGGCTCGATCTCGCGGCTGCCATATCCTCCGGTAACTCGGAAACCGAGTCGTTCAACACGGTGCTCGAGTCCAAGCTGACGCGCGGCCGCTCTGAGCACGGCCTCTATGCCCGCATAAGCAGCGAGGAGTCGGAGAACGAGAAGACGAAGGATCAGCTGGACGTCAAATACGGCTACAAGCGGTTCTTTGCCGAGAAGTGGTTCGGCTCCGGCAACGTGGAGTACTTCGAGGATGGTCTGAAGGGCATCGATCACCGGATAACCACGGGTGCCGGCGTGGGTTACCAGTTCTGGGACGACAGCTTCGGCGCGCTCTCCGTGGAAGCCGGCGGCAACTGGGTGTTCGAGGAGCTGTTTGGCGAGAAAGAGGACAACCCCGCCTTCCGCTGGGCGCTGAAATTCAATCGCCACCTCTGGAGCAAGCGGGTGGAGGTCTTCCACAATCACTCGGTGCTCGTCATCCCCGACCGCGGTGAGGTCTTCGACTCGTCCACGGGACTGCGCCTGGCGATGACCGACCGGGTGGACAGCAACTTCCGGGTCGATCTTCAGCACGAAACCGATCCGCCGGACGGAAGCGAAAAGACGGACGTGACCTACAGCATCGGCGTTGGGGTCAAGTTCTGAGCGGGCAGATGGGTGCCGGCGGGGAGATTGCCTTGGCATGCCGGCATTGCTTGACTGGGGTAGGGCGGCTTCTTAGAATTCCGCGCCTTCTAAGTCCCCTTCGTCTAGAGGCCTAGGACTCCAGGTTTTCATCCTGGCAACAGGGGTTCGACTCCCCTAGGGGACGCCAATCAAAACGGCCCGCCTTGTGCGGGCTTTTTTGATTGCGCTCTTCTTTGGCGGAGTGGGTTCGCCGCAGTTTTGCGTAGCGAAACTGCCGTAAGGTCGCGAAGCGGCCGGCGGGTTCCGACTCCCCTAGGGGACGCCAATCAAAACGGCCCGCCTTGTGCGGGCTTTTTTGATTGAGCTCTCCTATGGCGGCCCCCCCGACGCTCGGCCTAAAGAACCCTAAGAAACCCAAATCATTCTTTTCGCGCCCCCTCAGGCGGGTCTGCCGCGCGGCATCTACCGTTGAACCTCGGAAATCTGAACGGTGAGGAGAATTCGAGGTGAAGCAGAAGTGGTATTTGCTGGCACTGGTGTCCGCAGCTCTGGTTTGCCAAATCGCCCAGGCCGGGGTCGATACGGTGCGCGTGTCTGAGGCGTTCCGGGAGGCATCGGTGGCTGCCAACTCGGATCGGGAGCTCGCGCCGGATCAACCGCCCGATCAGCGGCTTGCCGCCGGCATGCAGCTCACCGCCCACGTGGCGCGCAGCCACACTCGTGACTTCATTCGGCGGCCGCTTACCTCGGTGGGCAATCTGCTTGCGGCCACGTTTACTGGAGCCACGGGGATCGTTAAGGAGCTTGCTCTCGACTTCGTCCTGGTACCCAGGCTGGCAAGCAAGGCGGCTCGTCCACTTTCCTCGTCGAGGGGCATGGATATCGAGGAGTGGGAGAACGACCTGGACCGGATTACGGGAACCGAACGCACGCGGGGGCAGATGAAACTTCTGGTGGATGGTGAAGCGTTCTTCGACAGGCTCATCGCCGAGATAGCGGCCGCGCGCCGATCCATCGAGATCCGGACCTACATCTTCGACAACGACGACTATGCGGTCGCCATCGCCGATCTGCTGCGGCGGCGATCGCGCGAGGTTGCCGTGACGGTGATGGCGGACGGCCTCGGCACCATCGGTGGCACGTTGGCAACGGCCGACTCGCAACCGGCCGATTACGTCATGCCCGTGTCCATGGGTGCCTACCTGAAGGAAGGTTCCGGCGTGCGTCTGCAGATGCTTGGCAACACCTGGTTCATGGGCGATCACACGAAGACCTATATCTTCGATGAGCGGGTGGCGTTCCTTGGCGGCATGAACATCGGCCGGGAGTACCGCTACGACTGGCACGACATCATGGTCGAGCTCACCGGGCCTGTGGTGGGCGAGCTGTCCAGCGAGGCCGCTCAGGCGGCCCGGGAAGACCGGCTTGGCGATCTGGCCCTGCTCGGCTCCACCAAAAGGACCCCCAGGACGGACGGTGCGGAGGGCGGCCAGGAGCTGCGGCTGCTACGCACGCGCCCTCATGATGCGCAGATTTACCGAGCGCAGCTCGAGGCCATCCGGCGGGCGGAAAAGCACATTTTCGTGCAGAACGCTTACCTGGGAGATGACCAGATCATCTACGAGCTCGCGAAAGCGCGGCGACGCGGGGTCGACGTGCGGGTGATCCTGCCGGCGCGGCCCGACAGCGAGCTGGTTCGGCGCAGCAATGCCCTGGCGATCAACACATTGCGACGCTTCGGCGTTCGCGTCTACCTCTATCCCGGGATGACCCACGTGAAAGCGGCCATCTATGACGGCTGGGCGTGCTTTGGAACCGCCAACTTCGACCGGCTCAGCCTGCGCATCAACAAAGAGGTGAACATCGCAACGTCCGATCCCGCGTTCGTCGGGTCGCTTCGCGCCCAGGTGTTCGACGTGGACTTCGCCCGGTCGCGCGAGGTTGTGGACGACGAGCCCACCGGAGCGTCCGACCATCTCTACGAGCGCATCGTGGACATCCTCCTGTAGACGCTGCGGGCGCAAGACCCTTGGTCGCTGAACGGTGTTGGGCTATCGTCGATGGTCTGGACAGGAATGCTTGTGGAGGGTCGCCTTGATTACCGAGAACGCCGATCAGGATCAGTTCATCACCGATCATCGCTGGGGGGTTCTGACGACGCTGCGCCAGGATGGCCAGCCGGTCAGCTCGGTGGTGGCTTACGCGCGCGACGGCGACACGCTCGTGGTCAGCACGCCGGGCACGACGTTCAAGGCGCGTTCGGCCGGCCGCGACGGGCGGGCCACGCTCTGCGTCATTACCAATCAGGAGCCGTTCAATTTCGTCTCGGTGGAGGGGCGGGTCGACGTGGAGACCGACGAGCTTGTTCGCAACACGCGGCTGGTGTTCGAGAACATCGAGGGCACCGGCTTCGTCGAGCCGGAAGATCTGGAGGGCTGGCTTGCGGCCGAGCAGCGGGTGATTCTGCGGATACACCCCCAACGCGTGTTCGGGGTTATTCGCTGACGGGGGTCATCCGCCGGTCCCCGCGGGGCTGGACGTTGCTATAATCGCCGGCCGTTTGCGCGCTGGGCGCGACTCCTGAGGCTCGAGGTAGGAACCATGGCAGAGAACCCGACACGCAAGAGCGACCCTGCGGGACAGGACGAGGCGACCTGGAAAGAGCTGGCTGCGAAGGAACTGCGCGGCAAATCGCTCGACGAGCTCACCTGGGTGAGCCCGGAGGGCATCCCGATCAAGCCGCTGTACACCGAAGCGGATCTCGAGGAAATCGAGCATCTGGGCTCATTCCCCGGTCTCGAGCCCTACGTTCGTGGGCCGCGCGCGACCATGTACACCAATCGTCCGTGGACCATCCGTCAGTACGCGGGCTTCTCCACGGCGGAGGAATCCAACGCCTTTTACCGCCAGAACCTGGCTGCGGGGCAGAAGGGCCTGTCGGTGGCCTTCGATCTGGCCACCCACCGGGGGTTCGACTCGGACCACCCGCGCGTCGTGGGCGACGTCGGCATGGCGGGGGTCGCCATCGACTCCGTGGAGGACATGAAGATTCTCTTCGACGGAATTCCGCTGGATCAGATGTCGGTGTCCATGACCATGAACGGCGCCGTTCTGCCGGTGATGGCCGGCTACATCGTCGCCGCTGAGGAGCAGGGGGTGGCGCCCAAGGATCTCGCGGGGACCATCCAGAACGACATCCTCAAGGAGTTCATGGTCCGCAACACGTTCATCTACCCGCCCGAGCCGAGCATGCGGATCGTGGCGGATATCATCGGCTACACCGCCGAGCACATGCCGCGCTTCAATTCCATCTCCATCTCCGGCTATCACATGCAGGAGGCGGGGGCCAACGCGGTTCAGGAAGTGGCCTTCACGCTGGCCGACGGGATCGAGTACGTCCGTGCCGCCCTGGCGACGGGGCAGGAGATCGACGCGTTCGCGCCGCGTCTGTCGTTCTTCTTCTGCATCGGGATGAACTTCTTCATGGAGATCGCCAAGCTGCGGGCGGCGCGCGTTCTCTGGCACGAGCTTATGAGTCAGTTCAAGCCGCAGAACCCTACCTCGCTGATGCTGCGTACCCACTGCCAGACCTCGGGGGTGTCGCTGCAGGAGCACGATCCCTACAACAACGTGGTCAGGACGACGATCGAGGCCATGGCGGCCGTGCTCGGGGGTACCCAGAGCCTGCATACCAACGCGTTCGACGAGGCCATCGCGCTGCCTACGCCGTTCTCCGCGCGCATCGCCCGCAACACCCAGATCATCATCGCCGAAGAGTCCCAGATGACCCGCACGGTCGACCCCCTGGGCGGCAGCTATTACGTGGAAAGCCTGACCAACTCCATCGTGGAGGCGGCCCGTGAGATCATCGACGAGGTCGAGGCCATGGGCGGCATGACCAAGGCGGTCGTGGCCGGCATGCCCAAGCAGCGCATCGAGGAGGCCTCGGCGCGCCGCCAGGCCCGGGTCGAGCGGGGCGAGGACGTAATCGTGGGGGTGAACAAGTACAAGCTCGAAAAGGATGACTCCGTCTTCGACGTTCTCGCGGTGGACAACAGCAAGGTGCGCGACGCGCAGCTCAAGCGGCTGGCGCGCATTCGCGCCTCCCGGGACGAGGCCGCCACTCAGGCCGCCCTGGACGCGCTCACCGAGGCCGCCAGGACGGGCGAGGGCAACCTGCTGGATCTCAGCGTGGCAGCGACGCGCCTGCGGGCAACCGTCGGCGAGGTCTCAACCGCGCTGGAGAAGGTCTGGAATCGCCATACGCCCGTAGCGCGAATGACCCCGGGGGTGTATGCCGACGCCCATCAGGAGGACGAGCAGTTCGTGCGGGTTCGCGACGAGGTCAAGGTGTTCACCGAGCTCGAAGGGCGGCCGCCGAGCATCCTGGTGGTCAAGATGGGCCAGGACGGCCACGACCGCGGGGCCAAGGTCATCTCCAATGCTTTCGGCGACCTTGGCTTCGAAGTGAAGATGGGGCCGCTGTTCCAGACCCCGGCGGAGGCCGCGTCTCAGGCGACCGACGAGGCGGTGAACGTCGTAGGCGTCTCGACCCTGGCTGGAGGACACAAGACGCTGGTGCCCGAGATGATCGAAGCGCTCAAAGCGGCGGGTAACGAGGACGTGATCGTCGTGGTGGGCGGGGTGATTCCGCAGAAGGACTATCAGTTTCTCTACGACTGCGGCGTGCACGCCATCTACGGGCCGGGCACCAACATACCGGAGGCGGCCAGCGACGTGCTGCAGCTGATTCCGGGCAAGAACCGATGAACAACCTGAACACGGAACGGAAGAGCAAATGATCGGTAAGCTGAACCACGTTGCCATCGTCGTCCCGGACCTCGAATCCGCGGCGGCACTCTACAGGGACACGCTGGGCGCCACGGTGTCCGATCCCGTGCCGCTCCCGGATCACGGCGTCACGACGGTCTTCGTCGAGCTGCCCAACAGCAAGATCGAGCTGCTACATCCGCTGGGTGACGGATCTCCGGTGGCGAACTACCTCGAGCGGAACCCGAAGGGCGGGATGCATCACCTGTGCTACGAGGTCCAGGACATCGAAGCCGCCATCGCGCACCTCGTCGCGGAGGGCGCCACGGTGCTTGGGGACGGCAAGCCGTCGACGGGGGCTCATGGCCTGCCCGTGGTCTTTCTGCACCCCAAGGATTTCTGCGGCACGCTGATCGAGCTCGAAGAAGTTGCTGCCTGAACGTGCCCGGATCGTAGCCAGCCCCTGAGCGCCCGAGAGGCTTGATGCAGCGGTGACCACCCTTGTCCGCATCGACAGCTTCGATTTTCCGCCGGGCCGCAAGATCACGGCCCGATATCAGGTCGTCAGCCAGCTTGGAGCCGGCTGGGAAAGTGAGGTCTATCTCATCCGCGAGACGGCCACCGGTATCGAGCGGACGGCCAAAGTGTTCTTTCCGCACCGAAACCGGGGCAATAAGGTGGCGCGCCGCACGGCGGAAAAGCTACACAAGCTCAGGGACTGCCCGGCGCTGATCCAGTACGTGGCCCAGGAAACGATCACCGTCAGGCGGCAGGCCGTGACGGTGCTCATCTCGGAGTACGTGGAGGGCGATCTGCTCAGCGAGTTCATCGCGCGGCAGCCGGGTGGGCGAATGCACCGCTTCGAGGCGCTGCACCTGCTGCGGGCCCTGGCGCTGGCGCTCGAACCGATTCACGAGCGTCGCGAGTACCACGGCGATCTGCACGCGGGCAATGTCATCGTGCGTCGGGTCGGTCTCGATTTCGATGTCCGGCTCATCGACGTCTACCACCTCGATCAGCGAAAGTCGTTGAGCGTAAAGGACGACGTCTGCGATGCCATCCGGATCTTTTACGATGCCCTGGGCGGCCAGCGTTTCTACGCCCGGCAATCGCCTGAGATCAAGGCGATCTGTCGCGGTCTCAAGCGTTCGCTCATCTCGGAGCGCTTTCGCACCGCTGGTCAGCTGCGCCGTTACCTGGACACCATGTCCTGGGAATTCGAGCCCCGGCGAGGGCGGTAGGCAGAACCATGCGCGGAACGATCGCCCGTCTGAGCGCTCTGCTGACCGCTGTCGCCATCCTGCTGATCGGCCACGGTCTCCAGCTTACGCTCCTGCCGGTGCACGCAGAGGGTCTGGGTTGGTCGGCTTCCGCCATCGGTACCAGCGGGTCGGCCTATTTTCTGGGTTTCGTGGTGGGCTGCGTTCTGATTCCACCGGTGGTCGGCAGGGTCGGCCACATTCGCACTTTCATGGTGATGGGGGCCTTGGCCACCGTTGCGCTGCTGGCTGCCGGGTTGCTCGTGACCCTGCCTGCCTGGCTCATCTTCCGGTTCGTTACCGGGTTCGCGCTGTCCGGTCTCTACATGGTGATCGAAAGCTGGCTGGTGGACGTGACGCCATCGAACAATCGGGGAACGATACTGGCTCTCTACACGGTCATCTGCCTGCTGGGGATGTCCGTGGGGCAGGCTTTCCTCGGCATAGCCTCACCCATGAGCCTGGAGCTCTTCATGGCAGGCGCTGCCCTCATCTGCCTGGCGATCGTGCCCGTGGGTCTGGCGCGGGTGGCCGCACCGCACCCCATTCCCTCGGCTCGCTTCTCCCCCGCCGTCCTGCTGAAAGCATCCCGGGTCGCCATGGTCTGCGCGTTTGCAGGCGGTCTGGTGACAGGCGCTTTCTGGACGCTCGGACCGGTTTTGGCGCGAGCCTTCGGCCTGGACGCCGCGCAGGTCGGCGGGATGATGGGTGCGGGCATCATTGGAGGTGCCGCGGTTCAGATACCCGTCGGCCGGCTCTCGGATCGTACCGACCGGCGACTGGTGATCGGCGGGCTCATGGCGGCCGGCGCTCTGGTGGCGCTGTGCGGCTGGTTCCTTGCTGGTGAAGACTCCATCGCGCTGTCGGTCATCATGTTTCTCTTTGGTGCGGCGACGTTCTGCATATACGCGGTCTGCATCGTGCACGCCAGTGACAATGCGGACATTCCGCTGGTCGAGATAGCAAGCGGTATTCTCATCATGAACAGCGCTGGTTCCATCGCGGGCCCCATCGTCGTAGCGCTGCTGATGGATCGCTTTGGTCCGGAGAGCTTCTTCGCCTACGTGCTAGCCTGTCTGGCTCCGGTCGCCGTCTGGGTCTTCTATCGTACCGCCGTGGTGGAGCGTTCGCGGGAGCACGAGCATGCCAGCATTCTCCCTCGCACGACGCAGGCCATCGCGGAGCTCTCGCCCAGCGAGCCCGACGTCGGCACCGACACTGCCAATAATTGAGAGCGGCTCGGGGATCTAGGTGACGGCCTCTTCGGGCGGGCTCGGGCTCTCCGCGCCGTCCCTCGCTCGCTCTCCCAGCACCCAGCGATCGGCGAATATGCAGGCAACGATGTCGCCGCTGACGTTCACCGCCGTGCGGCACATGTCGAGAATCCTGTCCACGCCGATGATCAGCGCGATCCCCGCGGGAGGCACGCCGATGCCGGCCAGGATGCTTGCCAGGATGACGATGCCGACGCCCGGCGTGGCGGGGGATCCGATGGATGCCCCGATGGCCATGGCGACGATCAGGGCCAGACCCGCGCCGGTCATTTCCACCCCGAAGACCTGGGCAAGAAAGACGGCGGCCACTGCCTGATACAGCGCGGTGCCGTTCATGTTGATCGTCGCGCCGAGGGGAATCACCAGCTGCGCCACGCTCGCGCGCACCCGGAATTTTTCCATGGCCGTCTTCATGGAGAGCGGCATCACGGCGGCCGAGCTCGAGGTGCTGAAGGCGAGGAGCAGCAATTCCCTCGCCGCGGAGAGAAACCGGCAGGGGCCATAGGGGGAGAACAAGCGCACGAAAGCCAGCTGCACCGCCAGCAACGCCAGCAGACCCAGGAGCACGGTGCCGACGTAGGCGGTCAGCCCGATCAGCGTCTGCAGCCCGGTTCGGCTCGTCAGCTGAGCCATCAGACCGAACACGGCGAACGGGGCGATGGTCATCGCCCAGCGCACGACGGCCATGCACACTTCCTGGACGGAAGCCATGAGATCGGCCAGAGGTCGGGACGTCGCCTCTGGCAGCGAGATAAGCGCGAGCCCGATGATGAAGGCGAACAGCACGATCTGCAGCATCTGGCCCTCGACCAGCGCGTTGAGCGGGTTGCCGGGAAGCATGTCGATGACGATGTCCGGCAGGTTCTGCAGCATGGGCGCCGTCGGCACGTACCCGGGGTCGGCGGCCGAGAGCTGGTCCATCAGCTGAGTGCCCAGATCAAGGTGGTTGCCCGGCTCGAGGAGCAGGGTGATCTGAATGCCTATGGTGGCGGCCAGGGCCGTCGTGACGAGGAAGAAGCCGCTCACCCAGATGCCGACCCGTTTCAACTCGGCCATGTCGGGCCCGCCGGTCAGGCCGCGCACGATGGAGGCGAAGACGAGGGGTACCACGACCATCTGTATGGTCACCAGGAACAGCCGGCCCGGGAAGGCCAGCCAGTTTCCCACCACCACACCGGTCTCCATGTCCAGAAGCCCGGCCGCCGGGCCGATGGCCACGCCGGTCAGGATTCCCAGCACCATGCCGATGATGACCTGCAGCCACAGCCTGCCTTCCACCAGGCGGGTCAGGTAAACGTTCAACGCCGGGAAGGTCTGTCCCGACCGCTTGAGCATGAAGTTCGCCAATTCCGTCCAGCTCCCGCGATTCCGGCGGTTAAGAAACATTCGGGTGAGCGGCCCGTCTATACGGGTTTACCGATGCTCTGCAGTACAATATCAGCTGTTTGCGGCCAGGGTCCGGACGTGCAGCGAATTATCGACCTGCTCAACGTGCAGCTCTTTACTCTCGGTGAGCAGCCGGTGACCGTCATGCAGCTGCTGGTGGTTCCGCTGCTGATCGTGGTCGGCATTCTGCTGATCCGCTGGGGGGCCCGCGTCATCTCGCGGCGCATGATGGCGCGGGAGGTCAGCCCCGACGTCGTCCACCTCGTCCGGCGCGTCTTCTACATCGTAGCGATCGCCATTCTGGTCATCACCGCCCTCGATCTCGTCAACGTTCCGCTGACGGCGTTCGCCTTCGTCTCGGGCGCCATCGCCATCGGGGTGGGTTTCGGGGCTCAGAACATCATTAACAACTTCATCAGCGGCTGGATCCTGATGTGGGAAAGGCCCATCAGAATCGGGGATTTTCTGGAGATAGGCGAAACCCGGGGGACCGTGGAGGCGATCAACACGCGCTCCACGCGAATCCGGCGTATAGACGGCGTGCATCTCCTCGTGCCTAACAGCCACCTGCTGGAGAACACGGTGGTGAACTGGACCCTGGTTGACCGGCTTGCCCGCACGACCGTGCGGGTGGGGGTCGCCTACGGGTCGCCGACGGCCCAGGTCCGCGAGCTCATCAGCCAGGCGGTCATCGAGCAGGACGGGGTGCTTGAAGACCCGAAGCCCAACGTCGTTTTCGAGGATTTTGGCGACAACTCCCTGATTTTCGACGCCTACTTCTGGGCCAACGCGGGCGGGGACAGGGACCTGCGAACCATCCGCAGCGACATTCGTTTCCGCATCGACGAGCTGTTCCGGGAACACGACATCGTCATCGCGTTTCCGCAGAGGGACATTCACGTGGACGGCTCCCTCGTGCTCACCCGCAAAGAAACGTAGAGCGGCCCTACAGCCAGCGGCGTCGGCGTAACCAGACAATGACGCCGCCCGATACGGCCGTCATGATGCCGGCGACCAGCCAGAACGAGCGGGGGTCGTCGACGCCTGGCAGTCCTGCCACGTTCATGCCGAACAGACCGGTGATGAAGGTGATGGGCAGAAAAATCGCGGCCACGATGGAAAGCAGATAGACCCTGGCATTCTGTTCCTGAGCGACGCGGTTGAGCAGTTCCTCGTGAATTACCATGGCGCGTTCGCGGACGAGATCGAGATCCTCGACATAACGCGTTATCCGATCGGATTGCTCCCGGATCCGGAACGACCGGTCTTCGTCCAGGATGCCCTTGGAGTTGCGGAACAGGGATTCCAACGCGTCGCGCAGGGGTGCCAGAAAGCGCCTGACTGCGGCCGTCTGCCGGCGCAGTTCTGCGACGGTGGCCCGCAGTTCCGTGGGGCTGGCTTCGTCGGCGTCCGCCTCGCAGAGGGCGGCCCGATCCTCGATGCCGTCGACGAAGATCGCGATGCGGTCCGCCAGGCGCTCGATCAGCTCCACTGCCAGCTCCGGAACCGACCGGGGACCGCGGCCCTGCTCGAGCTCCGCCTTGAGATCCTGAACAGAAAGCAGACGGCGCTGCCGAACGGAAATCATCCGGTTGGGCTCCAGCCAGATCCGCACGGAGACCATGTCTTCAGGGTTTGCGCCGGGATTCGTGTTTACGCCGCGCAGCAGCACGAGCACTCCGCCCTCCATGGCCACGGTGCGGGGTCGGGCATCCGGCCTGGTCAGGCTTTCGGTGATGGAGGCGCTCAGCCCGATGTGGATGAGGCTCTGCTCGGTGGCGCTGGACGAATAGTCGAAGTGAAGCCAGGTGGGCCGCGCATCACCGGCCTGTGACAGCCCGACGGGATCGGCGCCGCCGTTACCATCCAGGGCCATAGCGAAAACCAGTCCGTCCTCGTCCGTCTGCATCATGTCCTTAATGAAGGCAAGTGTCGCTAAAGGGAGAAGACTAGGGTAAAAGGCTCGTCAGAACTACTGCCCGAAGGCAATGCCTTGTGGTGCGATCGTGAGAAAGCGCGGCTTCCGCGTGACGGGGGTTCTTCATCACCAAGAACATCCTCAGCAGGGAGATCATCGGCTGGCGCGAGTGGGTATCGCTGCCAGGGCTTCGGATCGATCGCGTCAAGGCCAAGATCGACACGGGCGCCAGAACCTCAGCGCTTCACGCCTTCGAATTGGACACCGTGAATCGCCGTGACGGTCTCTGGGTCACTTTCGCCGTGCACCCCAACCAGCGCGATGAGGAATCTGTGGTCCGGTCACAGGCCAAGGTGACCGACCGGCGTATAGTGCGTGACTCGGGCGGGCATGAGGAAGAGCGTTTCGTCATTACCACCGACGTGGAGATGGGTGGCGAAAGATGGCCCATCGAGCTCACCCTGACCGCGAGAGACAACATGGGGTTTCGCATGCTGCTGGGCCGTACGGCCATGCGAGGACGTTACATGGTCGATCCGGCGCGCTCGTACACAACGGGAAGGCGAATGTGAAAATCGGAATTCTCTCCAGAAACAGGAAGCTGTACTCGACGCGGCGGCTCGTAGAAGCGGCGAAGGCTCGCGGCCACGAGGCCGTCGTTGTAGACACGCTGCGGTGCTACATGAACATGGCCACGCGACGTCCTTCCATTCATTACCAGGGTAAGGAGTTGACCGGACTCGATGCGGTGATTCCCAGGATCGGTGCGTCCATATCATTTTATGGGGCCGCCGTCGTCCGCCAGTTCGAGATGATGGGCGTCTACGCGGTCAACGAGTCCGTGGCCATCACCCGGGCCCGCGACAAGCTGCGTTCCATGCAGCTGCTTGCGCGAAGAGACATCGGGATGCCGGTGACGGGATTCGCCCACTCGCCGGACGACATTCCGGACCTCATCGACATGGTTGGTGGCGCGCCGCTGATCGTCAAGCTGCTGGAAGGCACCCAGGGCATCGGCGTGGTTCTCTGCGACAATCGAAAGTCCGCGGAGAGCGTCATCGAAGCTTTCCTCGGCATCAACGTGAACATCATGGTGCAGGAGTTCGTCCAGGAGTCCGCCGGGTCGGACATTCGCTGCTTCGTGGTTGGCGACAAGGTGGTGGCCGCCATGAGCCGGCACGCGCAGCCAGGCGAGTTCCGCTCTAACCTGCACCGGGGCGGGTCGGCTAAAGCCACCAAGATCACACCTACCGAGCGGCGCACGGCGGTGTCGGCGGCGCGCGCCATGGGGCTCAACGTCGCGGGCGTGGATCTGATTCGCTCCAACCATGGGCCGCTGGTGCTGGAAGTGAACAGCTCGCCCGGCCTCGAAGGCATAGAGAGCGCCACGGGGATGGACGTCGCCGGCCGAATCGTGGAGTTCATCGAGCAGAACGGCAGGCCGGGCAGGACCAGAACGCGTGGGCGTGGGTAAGCACCTCAACGCGGCGTTCAAGATTGCCGGTCACACCATCTGGCCGGGCGAGCGCGTGCGCTTCGATCTTCCGGGCGCTCAGCTTTACACCCACACCCCGCTGGACATGCCCGTGGAGGTCGTCAACGGCAGGCGCGCGGGCCCGACGCTTCTGATCTGCGCTGCCATCCACGGGGACGAGATCAACGGCGTGGAGATCATCCGGCGGCTTTCGGCGCTCAAGGCATTGAGCCGGCTGCACGGAACGCTGATTCTGGTCCCGGTGGTGAATCTCTTCGGTTTCATTCACCAGTCCCGCTACCTTCCCGACCGGCGCGATCTCAATCGCTGCTTCCCGGGGAGTGGTGGCGGCTCGCTAGGCTCCAGAGTGGCGCATCTCTTTTTCGAAGAGGTGGTCGTCCGCAGCACCCACATCGTCGACCTTCACACCGGCGCCATCCACCGCGACAACCTGCCGCAGATCAGGGCGACGCTGGATGATCCGGTGGTTCGGGAAATGGCGTTGGGCTTTTCCATACCCGTGATCGTCAATGCCGGCCTCATCGACAAAAGCCTGCGCAGCGAGGCGGGCAAGCGTGGAATTCCCGTCATTACCTATGAGGGAGGCGAGGCGCTTCGTTTCGATGAGAGCTGCATCGTTGCAGGTGTGCGGGGTGTGACCAACGTCATGCGCACCCTGGGCATGCTGCCGGCAAAACACATTCGACGGGTGCGGGCCGAGCCTTACGTATCCCGTTCCACGGTATGGGTTCGGGCGCCCATCGACGGGATATTCCGCACTTCGGTAAGGCTCGGCGCGAGGGTCGGCGTTGGCGACGCGCTGGGCTCCGTGACTTCGCCTTTCGCAACCAGCGAGTCGACGCTGACCTCCGGAGTGGGCGGCATCATCATCTGCGTCAACCGCCTGCCCCTCGTGAACGAGGGTGAAGCGCTGATTCATATTGCTCGGTTTGCCCAAGCCGCTCGCGTGGAGGACGAGATCGCCTCCCACGGCTCCGAAATCGAGGAAGATCCCCTCTACGAGCCCGGGGTGCTCGAGGATGTCGACCTCGGCCCGGAGCCGGGTCGTTGACCGTCTTCGCCCTGATCGTCGGCATTGCGCTGCTGCTCGGTGGGGGCACGCTGCTCATCAGGGGAGCATCGGGCGTTGCGGCGAACGCCGGTATTTCTCCGATGATCGTCGGCCTCACCATCGTCGCCTATGGGACCAGCGCGCCGGAACTGGTGGTCAACGTCGTCGGGGCCCTCGAGAACGAGACGCAGATCGCCTTCGGCAACGTCATCGGCTCCAACGTCGCGAACCTGGGGCTGATTCTGGGAGGAACGGCGCTGATCCTGCCCATTGCCATCGAAGGACGCCTGGTTCGCCGCGAGCTGCCGTTGCTGCTGCTGGGTACTGCCGTTCTTCTGGTACTGGTGCTGGATGGGCCGTTGCGGGCGGAGAGGGCTGTGATCGATCGGGCGGATGCCCTGGTTTTGCTTCTGCTCTTCTCGACGTTCATCTTCATGACCGTCGATCAGGTCGTTCGCGGCCGCCAGGACCCGCTGCTGGTCGGCGCCGGCCAGGTCGGCGCTGCCTCCGAGCGGGGCAACGGCGGGAGCCGTAACTGGGCGGAAGTGCTGCTCGGCGTGGCCGCTCTGGCTGGTGGTGGCCATCTCACCATTCAAAGCGGCGCGGACCTGGCGGAGATACTCGGCTGGGAAAAGGTGCTTGTGGGAATGGTCATCGTGGCGATCGGGACCAGCCTGCCTGAGCTCGTCACGTCGGTGATTGCGGCCGTGCGGCGCGAACCGGACCTCTGCGTGGGCAATCTGGTTGGATCGAACATCTTCAACGGGCTGCTGGTTCTGCCGATCAGCGCCTTGTTGAGGCCAATCGACGTGCCTGCCCACGGCGTGACGGATGTGCTCGCATCTTTTTTTGTTGCCGCCGCGCTGATTCCGATCTTCATCATGGGGAGAAGCCGACTCGGTAGACCCGTTGGGTCCCTGCTGATACTGGCCTATGCGGGTTACATCGGTTACCGACTCGCCACCGGAACGGCTTAGGTCGCGGCCGCAATGTCCGTGGGTGCATTCTCCCGCAGCATGATGCGCGTTGCCGCGGGCCTGCTCGCGTTGCTCGTATGGCCCGCGGCCGCCCTTGGGGACGTGTCCATCGAAGGGGTCGACGAGGAAGTCCGAACGGGCATTCTTGCCTTCATCGCCCTGGACGAGCTGCCCTGCGATGCTCCCCGCTGGTGGGTTCAGCGAGGTTATCGGGACGCCGTGGAGGGATCCCTCAGGGCCCTGGAAACCTACGGGTACTATCGGGCCACGGTGCAGGCAGATCTCGTCTGGGGAGAAGAATGCTGGACGGCGTCCATCGACGTCGTGCCCGGTGAGCCGGTCCGCCTTGGCGCAGTGGTCATCGAGGTGAGCCTGCCGCTCGCCGACGAGCCGGACATGGCGGCGCTGCTGGGCAATCCCGGCCTGGCCTCGGGCGAACGTTTCAGCCACGCCTCCTACGAGACCGCCAAGGGACGCGTTCTGGACCTGGCCCGGGACCTCGGCTATCTCGACGCTGCCTTCAACCGTAATCGGGTGTTGGTCGATGCGGAAGCGGGCCTGGCGGACGTCGAGCTTGCCCTCGAATCGGGCCTTCGCTACCGATTCGGACCGATCGAGATCGAGCAGGACGATCTGCGTCCGAAGCTTTTCGATCGCTTTCTGACGGTCTCCGAAGGCGAGGACTTCGACGGGCGCGAGCTGCGGGATACCCAACGCCGTCTCATGGAAAGCGACTACTACGATCGGGTGCTGGTGGCCCCCGTGCTGGATCGGCGCGAGGATGGACGGGTGCCCATCAGCGTGCAGGCGGATGCCTCGTCGCGCCGCAACATCCTCCTCGGTGCGGGCTTTGCCACGGACACAGGGCCGCGAGTGCGCGCAGATGCACGCTATCGCCGGGTCAATCGCAAGGGCCATCGCGCTCGAGGGGGCCTGCTGGGCTCGAAGGTGCTCAGCGAGGCCAACGTGGAATACGGACTGCCCTATGGAGATCCGACTCATCAGTGGCTGATCCTCAAAGGCAGCGTCGCCTACGAGGAGACCGAGACGGCCCGCAGCTTCCGGCAGACCGTGGGCGTCGCGCGCACCCACCGGCGGGGCGATCACTGGACCGAAACGAACTACGTCGAGTACCGTTTCGAGGACTTCGACGTCGGGGATCAGGAGGGCGATTCCGATCTGCTGCTGATAGGCACGAGCTGGTCTTACACGAGCACCGTGGATGCGCCACGTGCTCTTTCGGGCAGGACGATCACCTTCGACGTGCATGGCGCAAGCAAGGCGCTCGCCTCGGACACGGATTTCCTGAAGCTCGTCGTGCACGGCAAGCAGATCGTGCCGCTGGGCGAGCGGTTTCGCCTGATCGGGCGGATCTCGTCGGGGTGGACGTTCAAGAGCGACTTCGACGAGCTGCCGCCCAGCGAACGGTTCTTTGCTGGCGGCGACAGCAGCGTTCGGGGCTACGAGTACGAATCCCTCGGTCCTGAGGAAAACGATGCCGTCGTTGGGGGCACCCGGCTGCTGACGGGCTCCCTGGAGCTGGATATGCTGATCCGGCCCAAGTGGTCGGTTGCCTTATTCGTCGACTCGGGCTCGGCGTTCAACGACAGTCCCGATTTCAGCACGGGCGTGGGCGCGGGTCTGCGCTGGTACTCGCCGGTTGGCCCGATCCGGCTGGACCTGGCCCATCCCCTCGACGATCCGGACAACGATTTCCGCATTCACATCAGCTTCGGGCCAGATCTGTGAAACGTCTTGTTGCAGGTATTGTCGGCGTTCTCCTGGCAACCGTTTTCCTAGTGATTGCCGCCGTCGCCGTGCTGATGCTGAGCGAGCCGGGGAGCCGGTTTCTGGTCGAGCGCGCAACCCGCCTGCTTCCGCTCGAGGTAGAAGGCGTTACGGGAAGCCTGGTTGGCGAGATGCGCTTCCAGCGTCTGCGCTACGAGCTCGAAGGGCAGATCGTCGAGGCCCAGGGACTCGAGGTCGCCTTCGATCCGATGGCCTTCCTGCTCAAAGACGAAGTGCGTTTCCGATACGTGCGGGCCGTGCGCTTGCGCGTTGAAACCCGTGGGGGAGAAGCGACATCGGCAGGCCTTGGCCGGTTCGAGCTCGACGCGCCGCCGATTACCCTGGTGATTGACTCGCTGGCCGTGCAGGTGGCGGAAATTCTGGATCTGCCGCCGTCGAGCATGACGCTGGCCGGGCGCTGGGGCGCCAGAGAGCTGAGCCTCGCTCAGGTGGCGGTGGCCTCGGAAGTGCTGGAGCTCCGACTTTCCGGATCACTGGCAAACGGCCGCGAACCGGCGCTCGACCTGGTCGGTTCGTGGTCGCTGCCCGGCACATCCTGGAGTGGCTCTGGCACGCTGAGCGGCCCGCTTGCCGCCCTGAATGTTCGACATCGCCTGGAAGGCCCGGTCACGCTGGAAGCGCAGGGTACGGTAGACCTTTCGAGCCTCCCGGATCCCCGTTTCGAGCTCGAGGTCGCGATGCCCGAATTTTCGAGTGAAGGCTTTCTGCTGTCGGACGTCCTGGCCACCGTGAGCGGCGGCCGCGAACGGGTGGAAGGCGTGGTCGAGGGGCTCGTCTCGACACCGTGGCTCACGGAGCCCGTGCCTGCTCGCCTGTCCGGCAGTGCGGACCTTCCGCCCGGCGAGGTTCGCATTGCCGTGGACGGTTTCCAGGCCGAGGTGCTAGGCAGGCCCGTGGAGGGTCGGCTGGTGGCGCGGCAGCTGGCAGCGGGATGGCGGCTCGAGGACGTGGAGCTGGACTTGAGCGGCAGCCGTGTGTCCGGGTCTGCGGAGCTCGACGAGTCCGGCGCGCGTGCCTCGGTGCACATCAGCGCACCGGATCTGGCCTCTCTGGATCTCGGGGTCGCCGGTGACGCGTCCGGCTCCGTCGATTTTGCCGCGGAGGCGGGGTCGCTCTCGGTGTCCGTGAGTGTCTCGGGAAGCGAGCTCTCCAGCGGTACGGCCAGGCTGCTGGACTACTCGGTGTCTGGGGAGAGTCGCGGCCGCGAGATGAACTTCGTCGTTCGTGGCGATCGCGCGGCGCAGGCGGGGATCGAGGCCCGCATGCCGAGCCTGCAGGTCGACGGTCCGATCGACGCGCCAGCCTGGCAGCTCGAGTGGCAGGGCGGCGCAGCCAACGGGATCGCCACCCGTGAGGGAGAGGGTCTGAATCTGCGCGTTGAGGCGTTGCGGTTCGTCGCTCTGGAGTCGAGCTGGCGGCTGAGCGCGCCGGTTAAGGCCTCAGCGGACGCGGCCGGGGTGCGGGTGTCTGCCTTCTGCATCGAAGGGCCGGGCTCGAGTGGCTGCGTCGACGAGCTCGAGATGAGCGGCGGCAAACTCGTCACGGCCGGCCGCCTGGTGGAGCTGCCTGCGGATCTCGTGTCTCAATGGCTGCCCCTGCCGCTGGTGGAAGGCGCGGTCCTGGAGGGCCAGTGGCGGGTCGTCCGGGATGATGGGGCCTGGTCGGGCAGTGCCGGCCTGGCAGCCCGGCGGCTGGCGTATGCGGTTGCCGGTCCGGGCAGCGTGCCCATCGAGCTGCCCGACGTGACGGTCGCGGCGGTCTTCGATGATCAGGTCCTGCGTTACACCGCCGAGGCCTCGGATACGGACTTCGAGCTGGCCTTGGATGGTCAGCTGTCGCCCATCGCGGCAAACGGCGCGTTGGCGGGCACCCTGCGCCTGCAGGCCGACGACGTCGGGCCTTTGCGGGCCTTCTACCAGCATGTCCGCGAGCTCACCGGGCGACTTGAAGGCTCGGTAGAGTTCGGCGGAACGCTGGAAGAACCTCGGGGTGCAGGCTCGATCTCTTTGCGCGATGGAAGTCTCAGCCTGGAGCGTCCGGACCTCGAGCTCAGGGAACTGCAAGCGTTGTTGACGCTGACCGAGGCCGGATCCGTCGAGGTGACGGGCAGCGCCTCCCAGGCCGATGGCCGAATCGAGCTGCGAGGCTCGGGGCAGGACCTCTTCGCTGCCGCCCGGGCGTTCGACGTCGAGCTGACGGGGTCAGACCTCGCCGTGGAGCATCCCGACTGGACGGTGCGGGTGTCGCCCGACCTGCGGTTCACCTACACGGCCGGCCGCGGACATCTTGCGGGGCTCATCGAGCTGCCCCAGGCCGAGATCAAGGTAGAGACCCTTCCCGCCGGCGCGCCGCGTGTTTCCGACGACGTGGTGGTCGTTGGTCGGGACGAGCAGGCTGACACGCGCCGCACCCGCGTGACGGTGGACGTGACGCTCGTCCTGGGAGACCAGGTAGCGCTCAACGCAGCGGGGATCGCCGCTCAGCTGGAAGGCCGTCTCAACGCTCGGGTGGATGCCGAGGGGCGGCAATCGTTGCACGGTGCCCTGCAGATCGAGGGCGGGGCCGTGCTTACCCAGGGTCAGACGCTGACCATCGAGTCCGGCAACGTCGTCTATAACGGCCCGGTGGACAATCCCTACATCGACCTGCGCGCTACCCGGACCATCGACACCGAGAGTCCGTCTGTCACGGTTGGCGTGCACATCCGCGGCAGCGCCGACAATCTGACTTCAACGATATTCTCGGACCCCGCGATGTCCGAGACGCGGGCGCTTTCCTATCTGATCCTGGGCCGCGACATCGGCGACCCGTCGGATACGGATACCAGCCAGCTTGCGGCCGCAGCGATCAACCTCGGGCTCCGGTCCTCGTCGTCCATCGTCGCCGACCTGCAGCGCATCGCGGGCCTTGATGAGCTGTCGGCGGTTGCCGAGACCCAGAAGAGCTTTGCCATCGTTGCCGGAAAACGGATCGGGCCCAGCCTGTACGTCCGCTATACGTACAACACCCTTTCGACCATCGGCGCGCTCATCGTCCGTTACGATCTCACCAGGCGCTGGCGCGTGGAGGCGCTTTCCAGCGAGTACTCCGCCATGGATCTTTTCTACAGGATCGGCCGCTAGAGCCGTGAGCTTCTCATCTTCTGCGTATCCGAACGAGAATGCCGACCGCGAACCCGGCCATGGCGGTCAGCAACAGCAGAATGGCCCTTGGCATGGCCACCGTCCACCAGAGCAGACGGACCTCAACGGTCACCATGTTCTGCAGAATCAGGATGATCAGCAGAATTGCTATGGCGGCACTCAAGCCCAACCTGAATTTTTCCATGGTCTTACCGGAAGGTGGAGTCAGGGCGCATTCTAAGGGCGAGCTTCAACATTGGGCAGTGCTGCGATCTGCTGTGGACGGTTTTCGGTAATCCCGGATGGGCGTGAGCCGGCCTACTCGAACTCGAGAATCGGTTGGTCGACTTCCAGGCTGTCCCCCTCCGCCGCGAGCACCTTGGCGATCTTGACGTCCTGCTCTGCGCGCAGGCTGTTTTCCATCTTCATGGCTTCGACCACCGCGAGCTCTTCCCCGGCCTTTGCCTCTTCGCCCTCGGCGACCCTGAGTCGGACCAGGAGACCCGGCATGGGAGAGAGCAGAAACTTGCTCAGATCAGGCGCCTGTTTTTCGAGCATGTGCGTCATCAGGCTTGCCGCGGTTGGCGTGGCCACGCGGACGTCCAGCTCCGTGCCCCCCTGGGAAACCCGATAGCCAGCCGTCGTCCGGTCCACCTGCACCGTGACCAGCCTGCCGTTGACCTCGGCTACCACCAGGGGATCTCCGATGCGCCAATCCGTCTTGATGCGATAGATCGAGTCTTCGTACGTCACCTCGTAACCGTGCTCCACCGCCGTGACGTTCACCGGATAGTGCGTACCGTTGGCAATCACGATCCAGTCGTCGCCTATCTGTCGTTCGAAGCGCCGTGTCTGGCCGCTGATATTGGCGGAACGTTCCACGTGAGCGCGGTGCACGGCGGCAACGATGGCAATCGGCAGCATGGCGTCCGTCGGGGGCAGGTCGGTTGCGTGAAAGCCGTCGGGGTACTCCTCGGCGATGAAGTTGGTAGTGAGCCTCCCCTCGCGGAAGCGCGGGTGGCTGATGAGCGCGTTCAGGAAGCTGATGTTGTGGGAGACCCCCCGGATGTAATAGGCGTCCAACGCGTCGGCCATTCTGTCGATGGCCTGGTCACGATCCTCGCCGTAAGTGATCAGCTTGGCGATCATGGGATCGTAGAACATCGAAACTTCACTGCCTTCCACGATCCCGGTATCCACGCGCACGCTGCTGGTTTCGATGGGCTGGCGATAGTGCACCAGGCGGCCGATCGAAGGCAGGAAATTGCGGAACGGGTCCTCCGCGTATACCCGCGTCTCGATGGCCCAGCCTTTGAGCGTCACGTCAGCCTGGCTCAGCGGCAGCGGCTCGCCGGCGGCCACTTTGATCATGAGTTCCACCAGATCCTGGCCGGTAACGAGTTCGGTGACCGGATGCTCCACCTGCAGGCGGGTGTTCATCTCGAGAAAGTAGAAGTTGCGCTCGGCGTCAACGATGAACTCCACGGTGCCGGCGGACTCGTAATCGACGGCTTTCGCGAGAGCGACTGCCTGCTCGCCCATGGCCTGACGGGTTGCCTCGTCGAGGAACGGAGAGGGCGCCTCCTCGATGACTTTCTGATGGCGGCGCTGGATGGAGCACTCGCGCTCTCCCAGGTAGATGACGTTGCCGTGGCTGTCAGCCATGACCTGAATTTCGATGTGGCGCGGGTCCTCGATGAACTTCTCCGCGAACACCCGGTCGTCGCCGAAGCTCGAGCGCGCCTCGTTGCGCGCCCTCTCGAACCCGTCCCTGCACTCGTCGTCGTCTCGAACGACCCGCATGCCCTTGCCCCCGCCGCCGGCGCTGGCCTTCAGCATGACCGGGTAGCCGATCTCCCGCGCGATCTCCACGGCGTGGTCCGGGCCGTCAATCACGCCCGTGTACCCGGGAATGGTGTTCACGCCGGCTTCCTGGGCGAGCTTCTTGGACGTGATCTTGTCGCCCATGGCGTTGATGGCCCGTGTGCCGGGACCGATGAAGACGATGCCGGCCTCATCCAGCGCTTCGCGGAACTGGGCGTTCTCGGACAGGAAGCCGTAGCCCGGATGAACGGCGTCGGCTCCGGTTGCCCTGCACGCCTCGATGATCCGCTCCATGCGCAGATAGCTTTCCGTGGAAGGTGCCTCGCCGATGCGCACGGCCTCGTCTGCCATGGTGACGTGCAGCGCCCGAGCGTCCGCGTCCGAGTACACGGCGACGGTGGGTATCCCCATGCTGCGAGCGGAACGGATCACCCGGCATGCGATTTCCCCGCGGTTCGCGATGAGTATCTTGTTGAACATGCTGCTCGCCGCCTCCGCTCTACAGGGGAATGTTGCCGTGCTTGCGCCAGGGGTTTTCCAGCTTCTTGTCGCGCAGCATGGCGAACGACCGGCAGATGCGCTGGCGGGTCTCCCGGGGCAGAAAGACGTCGTCGACGTAGCCGCGGCTGGCCGCCACGAATGGGTTGGCGAACTTCTGCTGGTACTCGTCGGTTCGGGCCTGGATTTTCTCGGGGTCTCCTAGGTCCTTGCGGAAAATGATCTCAACGGCGCCTTTCGCACCCATCACTGCGATCTCGGCGCTCGGCCAGGCGAAGTTCACGTCGCCGCGCAGGTGCTTGGAGGCCATCACGTCGTAAGCGCCGCCGTAAGCCTTGCGGGTGATGAGCGTGACCTTTGGCACGGTGCACTCGGCGTACGCGTACAGCAGCTTGGCTCCCTGCTTGATGATTCCCCCGTATTCCTGGGCCGTTCCGGGCATGAATCCCGGCACGTCGACGAGAGTGAGAATCGGAATGTTGAAGGCGTCGCAGAAGCGCACGAATCGCGCGCCCTTTTTCGAGGAGTCGATGTCCAGGCAGCCGGCGAGCACCATGGGCTGATTGGCTACGACGCCTACGGTGGATCCCTGAAGACGGATGAATCCCACGACGATGTTCTTGGCGAAATCGGGCTGAATCTCGAAGAAGTCCGCCTCGTCGGCGACCTTCACGATCACTTCCTTGATGTCGTACGGCTTTGCCGGATCCGCGGGCACCAGCGAGTCGAGGGACGGCTCCTCACGGTTTGCGGGATCGTCCGTCGTCAGCCGTGGTGGTTTCTCGCGGTTGTTGGGCGGCAGGAAGTCGACGAAGCGGCGGGTGGCGAGCAGCGCTTCGACGTCGTTCTCCAGGGCCAGGTCGGCAACGCCCGATTTGCCGCTGTGCACCTTGGCGCCCCCGAGCTCCTCAGGGGTGACCACCTCGTGGGTGACCGTCTTCACCACCTCGGGACCGGTGACGAACATGTAGGAGCTGTCCTTGACCATGAAGATGAAGTCGGTCATGGCCGGAGAGTAGACGGCGCCGCCGGCGCAGGGGCCCATGATCAGCGAGATCTGCGGCACCACGCCCGAGGCCAGCACGTTGCGCTGAAAGATCTCGGCGTAGCCGCCAAGAGACGCAACCCCTTCCTGGATCCTTGCGCCGCCGGAATCGTTCAGGCCAATCAGAGGCGCGCCGACCTTCATGGCCTGGTCCATCACCTTGCAGATCTTCTCGGCATGGGCTTCGGACAGGGCGCCGCCGAACACTGTGAAGTCCTGGCTGAAGACGAACACCAGCCGCCCGTTCACCGTGCCGTAGCCGGTGACGACGCCGTCTCCGGGGATCTTCTGCTCCTCCATGGAGAAGTCGGTGCAGCGGTGCTCCACGAACTTGTCCCATTCCTCGAAGCTGCCCTCGTCGAGCAGGAGGGAAATGCGTTCGCGGGCTGTGAGCTTGCCCTTGCCGTGCTGTGCTTCGATGCGGTGCTCGCCGCCGCCGAGATCGGCTGCCGCGCGTCGCGCCTGCAGCTCCTCGATGATGTCCTGCATCTGGCTCTCCTGCCGTGGGATGCCCCCCCGGACCGGGTGCGGATGCTCCCGGAGGGATATGGTTGTTGTTGTCCGAGACGAAACCGCGAGGATATCCTGCCGCGTTCGCGGTGACCACATCTTGCGCGCGCCGTGCCGGGCGCTTCAGGGGCGGTCCGGCCAGCCCCTCGAGGCGGTATACTGCGGCGTCGTTTCCTGCTCGGAGCGGTTTTCGCCGCAACGATATCTTGAAGCCCATGCATCATTACCTGCTCGGGACCGCGAGCTGGTTTACCGCGTTCGGTATCCAGGGCGTCATGTTCGCGTGGCTGGTCACGATGGTGCTGCGCGAATCTCCGGAGATGGTTGGTCTGGCTCAGATGACCCTGCTGCTCCCAGGGACCCTCCTGATGCTGATCGGGGGCACTTATGCGGACCGCTTCGGAGGCCGGCGCATCGTCATCGGCGCGCAATCCGTGGCGGCCTGCGCGCCGCTGCTTCTGCTCGTCCTGATCTGGAGCGATATGCTCACTTACGCCAGCATGCTGGTCTACGCGGTGTTCATGGGTTGCGCCACCGCTTTCGTCACCCCGGCCCGCGACGGTCTGCTCAACGAAATCGCGGAGGGCAGGGTCCAGCGCGCGGTCATGCTGGCCAGCATGATCCAGTTCGGCGGGCAGATGATCGGCTTCACGCTCGCTGCGGGCGCCGACCTGGTGGGTCCCCTGGTGGTGCTCGGCGCTCAGAGCCTCTGCCTGGCGCTCGGCGTGCTGGCATTCGTGCTGATTCCGCGTCCCCACGAGGGGCGGCACGTGCGCACGGGCCGGTTGTTGGCTTCCCTGGCCGAGGGTGCCCGGACCGTCTTCTCGTCTGCGTCGATGCGGTTGATCGTGGTGCAGAACGTGGCGATGGCCATCTTCTTCATGGGGTCTTACGTGGTGGCCATGCCGTTGCTGGTCCGGGAGGTGTTCAACGGCACCGCCCGGGACCTGGCCTTTACCAACGGCTCGAACTCTCTCGGGCTGGTGCTCAGCATCGTCCTCATGCTCCGGCTTGGCGATGTGACCCGTCAGGGCCGGGCGCTGGTGCTGTCGCAGCTGGCAGGTGGCCTCATGCTGATCGCCGCGGCGCTGATGACGAGCTTTGCTCTTTACGTGCTCATGTTGTTCATCTGGGGCGCCTGTGGCGGAATAGCGATGACCATGGCAAGAACCATCATGCAGGAGCAGGCGCCTGACGCCCAGCGCAGCCGGGTGATGAGCTTTTACGCGCTCTCGTTCATGGGGGCCGGGCCCCTGGGAGCGCTCTTCACGGGCTACATGGTGGAGCTGCTCGGCCCCCAGCAGGCGCTCGTCCTGTCGGGCAGCCTGATGGCCGTGGTGGCCTGCATTCTCGCCGTGGGCTCAAATCTCTGGTCTCTGAGAGCTTATCAGGTGGCGTCTGCCTGACATGAGCAGAAGGGACGCAACGTACCGGTTGGCCGTGGATATCGGTGGTACGTTCACCGACGTGGTTTACGAGCCCGATGCGGCGGGTGCGCAGCGCGTCACCGTCAAGGTGCTGACGACCTACGACGATCCTGCCAACGGCGTGATGCAGGGGATTGAAGCCGTGCTGGAACGCGCCGGCGCCGAGGCGGGCGACGCGGGGCTCGTTCTTCATGGCACCACGCTGGCGACCAACGCGCTGATCGAGCGCCGAGGCGCGCGAACGGCGCTTCTGACCACCGAGGGTCATCGCGATGCCCTGGAGATGGCGCTGGAGAATCGTTTCGAGCAGTACGACGTGAACATCGACCGGCCGCGGCCCCTGGTTCCCCGGCGCTTGCGCCTGCCCGTCCGGGAACGTCTGGACGCCGCTGGCAGGGTGCTGGTACCGATGGATTCAAAGTCTCTGGACGCTGCGGTGGCCGCCCTGGACGGGCACGGGGTCGAGAGCGTGGCGATCGGTTTCCTGCACGCCTACGCGAACTCTGATCACGAGCACGCCGCGGCCGAGCGCGTTCGCGAGAAGCTGCCCGACGTCTCGATCACGCTGGCCTCCCAGGTCTGTCCCGAGATCCGCGAGTACGAGAGGTTGTCGACGGCGTGCGCCAACGCCTACGTCAAGCCGCTCATGGCCCGCTATCTGGGCAGTCTGCAGCGTAAGCTCACTGATCGCGGGATGGTCTGCCCCGTCCTCCTGATGACGTCGGGCGGTGGGCTCACCACCCTGGAGACGGCGGCGGAGTTTCCCATCCGCCTGGTGGAGTCGGGACCCGCAGGCGGGGCGCTGCTCGCCGCCCGAATCGCGGCTGAGGGTGGCCATGAACGGGTGCTGTCCTTCGATATGGGCGGAACTACGGCCAAGATCTGTCTGATCGACGGCGCCGCGCCGCTGCTTTCCCGGTCCTTCGAAGTGGATCGGACTTACCGCTTCAAGAAGGGAAGCGGGCTGCCGGTTCGAATTCCCGTCATCGAGATGGTCGAGATCGGCGCCGGCGGCGGCTCGGTTGCCCGGGTAGACAAGCTGTCGCGCATCACGGTGGGCCCGGACAGCGCGGGGTCCGAGCCTGGACCCGCCTGCTACGGGCGTGGCGGGCGCGACGCGACGGTCACCGACGGCGACGTCGTCATGGGCCGTCTGGATCCGAAGTCCTTCGCCGGCGGGCGCCTCGCCCTGGATACCGCCGCGGCCGAGCGCGCCGTGACGGAAGCGATCGGCGACCCGCTCGGGCTCAACCTGCACACGGCCGCGTTCGGAATCAGCGAGGTGGTCGACGAGAACATGGCGGCTGCGGCCCGGGCCCATGCGGTGGAGTGGGGCGAAGATACCCAGGGACGGACCCTTGTCGCCTTTGGCGGAGCGGCACCGCTCCATGCCGCCCAGCTCGCCGTCAAGCTGAAGCTGGATCGGGTGATCGTGCCGGCCCACGCGGGTGTGGGGTCGGCGATCGGTTTCCTGATCGCTCCGGTCAGCTACGAGGTGGTGCGCAGCCGTTACATGCGCGTATCGGGTTTCGATGCGGACCTGGTCAACGCCGTCATGGCGGAGATGCGTGCCGAAGCCCTGGAGGTGGTGTCCTCCGCAGCAGAGACGGAAGGGCTGCTGGAAACCCGTCGCGCTTACATGCGCTACGTGGGCCAGGGCTACGAGATCGCTGTGCCCGTACCGGGCGGGACGATCGCCGAGGACGCGGGCGAGGTCCTCCGAGCGGCCTTCGACCACGAATACCGGCGCCTGTACCGGCGCACCATTCCCAATCTGGATGTCGAGGTCCTGAGCTGGTCGCTTGCTCTCGCCGCGCCCCAGCCGGAGTTTTCGGCCGACTCCGCGGCCCCGCGAACGGACCCTGCAGAGGCCGTGCGCAGGGTCTCCCTGTTCGAACCGCTGACGGGGGAAATGGCCGACGGCGCCTTCTATCGACGGGTCGACATCCGGCCCGGCCACTGGCTGGAGGGACCCGCCGTGATCTCCGAAGAGCAGACGACCACCGTGGTGCCCGCCGGGTTCTCGGCAGGGGTCACGGTCAGGGGTCACCTGGTGCTGGAACGGATGGAGACCGAGACGTGAGTGCGAACGTGAGTGAACTGCGGACCCAGCTGGTCTGGAACCGGCTGCTTGCCATCGTGGAGGAGCAGGCCCAGACCCTGATGCGCACCGCGTTTTCAACGGTCGTGCGGGAGGCCGGCGACCTCTCGGCCGGGGTGTTCAACACCCACGGCGACATGCTGGCCCAGGCGGTCACCGGCACGCCCGGTCACGTCAACGCCATGGCCGCGTCCGTCGGCAAATTCCTGAAGCGTCATCCCGTGGAGACGCTGCGGCCGGGTGACGTGCTGCTCACCAACGACCCCTGGGACGGAACCGGTCACCTCAACGATTTCACGGCAGTCACGCCGGTCTTTCTCGCGGATGCGTGCGTAGGCCTGTTTGCGTCCACCAGCCACATCGCGGATGTCGGGGGACGAGGCTTCGGGCCCGATGCCAACGACCTGTTCGAGGAAGGGCTGCGCATTCCCATCACCTTTCTGTTCCGGGAGGGGGTGCGCGACGAGACGCTCATGATGCTCGTCGCCGCGAACGTGCGAGATCCGGTCGTGGCAGAAGGCGACCTCTATTCGCTGACCGCCTGCAACGACACGGGCGCGCGCCAGCTCGTGGAGCTGATGGACGACTTCGGGCTGGCCGACCTGGAGGAGGTGGGGCGCGAGATACTCGAAAAGTCCCGTCGTGCCATGATGGCCGAGATCCGCAACCTTCCGCCGGGCGAGTACCGGCACACCATGCGGATAGACGGTTACGACAGGCCCGTGGATCTGGCCTGCACGCTGACGGTCAGCGGCAGCGGGATCGACATCGACTGGACGGGCACCTCGCCCGTTTCCGCGGCGGGCATCAACGTGCCTCTACCCTACACCGAGGCCTATGCGTCATTCGGCGTGCGCTGCGTGGTGGGCAACGACGTGCCGAACAACGCGGGTTCCCTGGACACCATCCGGGTCACCGCTCCCCGAGGCTGCATCCTCAACGCGGAGCCGCCGCGCGCGGTCTCGGCGCGTCACGCCGTAGGTCAGATGTTGCCGGACGTGGTGCTCGGCTGCCTTGCCCAGGTGGTTTCGGACCGGGTGCCGGCGGAGGGCGCGTCGTGTATCTGGAACCCCGTGTTCCTGAACGCTCCCTCGGAGGACGGGGGCAACGCACCGGAGCTGCAGTTCGTTACCAACCCCATCTACAACGGAGGCACCGGGGCTCGGCCGGGCAAGGATGGTCTTTCCACCACGGCTTTCCCGTCGGGGGTGCGCACCACGTCGACGGAGGTCAACGAAGCAACGGCGCCGCTGCTGATATGGCGCAAGGAGTATCGGCAGGACTCGGCTGGTCCGGGGGAGCATCGCGGCGGGCTGGGGCAGACGGTGGAGGTTGCGCATGCGCGGGGAGAATCTTTCGTGATCTCCAAGATGTTCGATCGCATCCGGCATCCTGCCCGGGGTCGAAATGGCGGGGGAGACGGCGAGCCTGGTCGGGTCTACGTGAAAGGGGGAGATGACTTCCGGGGCAAGGGCAGGGACGTGGTGCCACCAGGCGCCACGCTGGTCATGGAGACCCCGGGCGGGGCCGGCATGGGCAGGGTGGCCGAGCGCGACCCTGACCGGATCGCCGCCGATGTCGAGGCCGGTCTGGTCAGCCCCGATGCAGCGCGCGATCGCTACGGGCTCGACGCCGGGGTCCGGCAGAATGACGATGAAGGCGGCGCGGCAGACGTCTAGCGCTTCCACTCGGCGGGCCGATTCGGCTATAGTTCGCGTCCGGCCGTCGGACCGGACGGATTCTTCCAGGGCGGGAATAGCTCAGTTGGTAGAGCACAACCTTGCCAAGGTTGGGGTCGCGAGTTCGAGTCTCGTTTCCCGCTCCACTTCATTTCGACGCGTTCGTCGATTCTTTCTCCCATGCACGCCGATGATGTTGATGAGAGGGCGGTTTCCCGAGACAGTCGAGAAACCATGAATTTCCGCAACCTCGTCAATTTCGACTTCAGTAAACGTTTGCCCAGGGAGTTCGGGGGCGAGCTTATGTACGTCACGGCGCGGTCCGACATCCGCGTACAGGGTTGGTCCGCAGGGCGCCGTTTACGCGCTGGAAGCCGATCCGGCTTACGCAGATCGGATAATCCGCTCGAGCCGCCGCCTGTCATCGGCCTACCAGCCGGTCAACGTTCTGTGCGCCGCCATCGCCGATCACGCGGGGGTGCTGGAGTTCGCTGTCGTGAAACAGGGGCACGCACGGAACAAGCTGCTCCAGACCGCGCGGTCGATCTTCTATATCGAGGTGTCTCCGGAAAACCAGGTGGCAGTCACCGATCTGTTCCGAAGCTGTGACTACGACATCTTCCACCTTCAGGGTGACGCCTCCGAGCAGCCGGTGCAGGAGTGCACCTTCTACACGGTGGCCCGGCCCCGCGATGCTGCCGGGTAACCCGTCCGGCAAGGGCGCTTCGGCAGCGCCGTGACGGGAGATCACGGCATCGCCTCGGATCGATGGCTGCTCGCCGAGCCCGCGCAGATCGGCTGCACCCGCGGCTGCACCCGCGGCTGCACCTACGGCTGATCCGCGCGGTTGCCGAGCTTCTCGGCGTCGCGGTGACCGAACTGAGGCTGACCCAATCTGACTTCTGGCCTAAGTACGGCGCCGGGGACCGACCGCCGTTCTGGGTTTCCCGCAGCCCTACTGGACGACGGCGACCATCGATGCCGTTGAGGCCCGCTACGGCGTATTCGGAATGAACATGACGCCGTATCGGCAGGCGCTGGATTCCTGACTCAGGCGGTGCGCAGGCGGTATGTGCGCGAACGCGGGCCGTCGGGTTCCTCGTACTCGATGGCTGGTTCGTGGTGAGCCGGATCGATGCCGAGTTCCCTGTAGACGCGACGAATGGCGACCAGTTCCTCCGGCACGAGCTCGTTGTCGGCGTGTGCCGTGTAGTGGGCGATGTTCACCAGCATCTCGCCGGCCTTCAGGTCGCCCTTGAAGCGGGAGATGGTGCGCAGCGCCAGCGCTTCGCCCGTAGCAGCGTTGGCCCTGATCGCAGCTACGAACTGACAGTGAAGCCGAATCGCGGTGCGTGGTTCGAAGACGTTGAGCCGTCGGATGTTCTCCATCACGCTCTCGATGGACAGGCGCTCCGCGGCGTTCACGTGCTCGTCGGCCATGGCGATCAGCGCGCTGGCTGCCATGGAAGCCTCGAGGAACGGACGATTTCTCAATCGTACGTAACCGTCTCCGGCGATCTTCTCCCTCAAACTCACTATCGACTCCGCTTCCCTCGAACGTGGGCGCCGGCATTGAATGCTCTGTTCTACGCCCAGAGCGATCGAACCATGGGGCCGATGCACCTGCCACGAATCAGTTCACAAGAGGCGGGCACATCCCATGGCAATGGATCAAAACCCCGACCGCGTATTACGGCAAGCGTGAAGTGTGTTCAAGTTTTCCCTACGGGAAGCGCCACGACGTTGGATTGCGATGGCTGCAGTTTGATCCATCGGCCGACCGCCGCGCGTAACTCACCGTCGCTGAGCAGCGTCATCAATTCTCGGGTGCTCTTACCTGTGAGCAGGGCGCGAAACTCGTCGCCTTTGATGAGCCTGCGAGCGGGGTCTCGCGTCCGCTGAAACCGGAAATCGTGAACCCGCAGGTCGTGGTCCAACGCCCGGACGATCTCGTCGAGTCCCCACTGACCCAGCTCGGTTCGCGCATGGACCAATCCTTTGGGTTTGCCGCCGGCGGTGACCACGTACAGGGAGTGGCGACCGAACTCGTCGAATTAGAAGGGAAAGGGCAGACCGCGCTCCAGGGCATCCCGCGCGGATTTGCCAACGGTGCATACGCCGGTCCGCCGGCTGCGAGCAGCGCGGCCAGAAGTGTGAGACTTGCCAGAGGACCGTCCTTGCGGGAAAGCGTCATTGAAGTGTCCTGTACCTGAATTGAAGCTGCCCAACGGACTCCTCGTCGCGGGGTCCGTAGACCTCCTGCTCGTTGAGGTACTGGAAGCTGACCTCGAGATTGCGCGAAGCCAGGTAGCGGGCACCTGCCGCCCAGGAGGTCTGATCGTTTCAGCTTTCGTTGGGCTTCTTGTTGAACCAGCGTTCCTGAACATAGGCGGCGAAACGCTCGCGCCTCGAGATCAGGTTCAATTCGGTGAGCACGTTCACGACGTCGGCACCGTCGTCATCGCCGACCGAGACTTCGGTCATCACGCCGAACGGCCCCCGGTACCATTGCGCATCCAGCCCGAAGCGGTCGCGCTCGATGAAACGACCATTCGGCAGGCGGACATTGCCGGTGAACGCCGACAGGCCCAACCCTGTGGAGCCGAAGTACGCCTGGTCGCCCTGCGCGGTGCCGACCCTGCCGGTGAATGCCCAGGGCTCTGCCCGGGCTGCGGGCCCGATGATCGATGCCGTGACCAGCAGGAGCGCCGTGATCTGGCGAGCCGAGCGTTCCCGTCCGACCTTTAGCATGGTTGTCTCCGTCCGCCGCAACCGTCGAGCGCAACTTCTATGGCAATGAATGCAATTGGTGCGCCAGCTGACGGATCGCCGGATAATCAGGGCTCTCAGCGCCATCGAGCGCCGCGCAATGCAACAGAATTCGCGAAATGCGTCGCAAAATGCGAATCTCAAGCCAAACAGACTCAGGCAGCGATCAATGACGCCGCCGCCGGATGGTCTACACGGTTCGTGCCAGGTGATCCACAGGAGCGTTCCCCTTGGTCCCTGAGTACCCGGCGGCGCTCATCTTCGACTGCGATGGGGTGCTGGTGGACAGCGAGATCGTCGCCCAGCGAATCGAGCGCGCGCACCTGGCCTCGATCGGCCTTCACTACGAGCAGGTCGAGTTCGTTCATCGCTTTACCGGCACCTCCGAGCCGGAGTTCCTCCGGCGGGTGGAAGACGACGCTCTGGAGCGGCTGCGCAGGAAGCTTCCGGATGGGATCATTGACGAGATGAAGCGCGCCGTGCAGGCGGAGCTTGAACGCGTGCTCCAACCGATCTCGGGCGTCCGCGCGATGCTAGCCTGTTGGGACGGCCCGAAAGCGGTGGCTTCATCGAGCACCTTAGCGGCTCTGCGCTTCAAGCTGGGTCGTACCGGGCTCGACACGGCCTTCGGTGCTCACGTCTACTCTGCCGAGCTCGTCGGCCGTGGCAAGCCTGATCCCGCCGTGTTCCTGCACGCGGCGGCCCGTCTTGGGTTGGACCCTGGGCGTTGCGCGGTGATCGAGGACAGCGTGAACGGCATCCTGGGGGCGAAACGGGCGGGAATGACAGCCATCGGATTCATCGGCGGAGCACACTGCGTGCCCGGTCATGCGGACGCGCTGCGCGAGGTCGGCGCACAGTGGACATTCAGCAACTTTGCCGAGCTCAGTGAATTCCTGGATTTGATCTGAGAGAGGCTGACTCTGGCTGGGCTGCGCCCCGGATCAAGGCTGCCGTTTGGTCAGCTCGTCGATGACGGCAAGTTCCTCTTCCGTTACCACGTTGTCGGCCATGGCAACGGCTCTCACCGCCTGGTTCAGCGCTTCGCGGTCTTGCTCGTTCTGGAACGTCTGGTTCCCTGCCTGAGCCTGGGCGATTGCCATGTCCACCACCAGGTCGAGCTCCGCCCCGGAAAAAATCTGGCGCTGGCGCAGCAACTCGACGATGGACATGACCTGCTCGCTGGATTCCCGGTCCAGAGAGGCCGTCGGTTCGTCCGCCAGCACGAGCCGAGGCTGGTTTACCAGCGCGCGCCATCCCCGCTCGCTGCTGTTGCCCGCCGGAGAGCTGTCCGGGAAGCTTGTGGGTATGCTCTCCGAGGCCGACCTTCGCGCGTCGCAGCCCGCCGATGATGGTGAGCAGCGTGCTCTTGCCGGAACCGGAAGGTCCGGTCAGCACCACCAGCTTGCCGATGCGCTCGCCTTCACGCGCATGGACGGCCAGGACCTGGCCGTCTACCGGAGCTTTGATCCTCGCCCGGGCGAGCTGGGCGCGCGCGGCGATCAGTTCGGCCTGGTAGATCTCGACGTCCCTCTGCGCTTCGTCGAGCGCCGCTTCTGACTGGAACGAGCTCTTCTTGAGCTCCTGCTGGCGCTTCAGCACCCGCTTGGCATGATCGAGGGCCACCTGAACGCGTTTCACCTCGGCAGCCTTGATCGCATAGGTATCCAGGCGAGCCAGCACATCGCCCCGTTTGACCAGGTCGCCCTCGTCGACCAGAAGCTCGGCCACGACGGCAATCTCGGAAGGCCCGACGAGCTGAAAGACGCCGTCGTGGGGCTCTATCCGGCCCAGGCTCGAGACCCCGCGGGCGGCTGCATCCAACGGCACAGCCACCAAAATCATGGTCAGAAAGAGCGCACCGGCTCGAAACGTCGTCATGCTTCCCCCTGCGGCATTTTCCCGGCGTTCGTTGTACGGTACGTTAGCGGCTAATGGCTACAATGGGATCAAGAGGGGCGGTATGCAAAGCAAAGGAGCAATCTTGATTCTCTCCACCGACGGTGGCGGTTCCCGGGGTCTGATCGCGGCGAACGTGCTCTACCACATGGAAAAGAAGGCCGAGATCCCGATACGTGAAACGTTCGACTTCTCCGCTGGCGTGAGCACTGGTGCCATGGTGGCTGCCTACCTCGCACGCAACGCGGGCACCATGGAAGAGGTGGCCAAGAAAGCCTACTCCTCCGAGAACCTGTCCAAGATTATGAACAAGTCCATCTGGGACCGGATTCTTGGCAGGCTTCAGAACCAGCCGAAGTACGACGGGCAGAACGAGAGGGCATACGTCTCGTCGGTGACCCAGGATTCCCGGATCAACGACATCACCGACAAGTTTCTGCTGATCCTTGCCTACGACTTCATCAACCGGGAGCTGGTCACCTTCAGGAACAACCGCGGCCACGACGGCTGGTACAACCCGTCCCTGACGGAGGTTTGCGATGCGGCGTCCGCGGCGCCCACCCTCAGAGAGATTTGGGTGGTGTCGCTGGGCACCGGCAGGCCGATGCACGAGCTCAGCCAGGACGAACGCGACCGCATCGGCGAGGCGTCGCGGGATTGGGGAATCGTCGGTTGGGTGGCCAACGGTCTACTCGATCACATGATGAGCGCCAGCTCGTGCGTCAGCACCCATCGGTGCGAACAGCTGCTTGGCGACCACTACGTGCGCGTCGGCGGGGAGCTGCCGCGCAAGCTGATGCAGCTGGACAACACGTCGGAAACCCGGATTGCCGATCTCCAGTCCTACGCCTTTCTGTGGTTCGAGGAGCACATCGGTCGGGTTCAGCAGTTTCTCGACGATTGCGACCTAGCCCGGCGCCGCTGGGGCGAGGAGGCGAAAGCCGACGGCGAATATGCGGTCTGAGCCGGGTTCGCCCGGGCGGCGCCGATCGGCATGAGCAGGGATTCGAGCGAGGTTCGGCGCAACTGGCAGCTGCTGGTGAGCGCGTGCACGGGCATCATCTGCAGCTCCATCGTTCTACCGTACTACTCCATCGGCGCCCTGGTGGTGCCCATTACGGAGGAGTTCGGCTGGCAGCGCTCCCAGTTTCAGATGGCCATCCTCTTCAGCTCCGGCCTGGGCGCGCTCACCGCGCCCGTGGTTGGCTGGCTCATCGATCGCTACGGGGCTCGGCGCATCGCGTTGCCGGGGATCCTCGGGCTGTCGGTCGGCTTCGTTCTGGCGACGTTCATGGACGGGCGCCTGTGGATGCTCTATCTGTCTTATGGCGCCATGGCCCTGCTCGGCGCGGGGACGATTCCGGTCACCTGGACCCGTGCCATTACCACCAACTTCTTTCGACAACGGGGCCTTGCCCTGGGGCTTACGCTCAGCGGCACGGGGCTGTGCGCGGTGATCGTTCCTCAGTATGCCGTCTGGATGGTGGAAGCTTACGGCTGGCGCGCCGCGTACCTCGGGCTCGCGGCCATGCCGCTGCTGATCGCCGGGCCCGTGGTGTACTTCGGCTTTCGCCCCCGGGAGGGGATTGGCGGAGAGGCCCTGGAGACCGGCGAGGCTCAGTGGGGTATGACCCTGGGAGAAGCTTTCCGGACTACCAAGTACTGGGTGCTGCTGATCTCCATCTTCGTGGTTTACATGGCGGTTTCCGGCATCGGCCCCAACCTCATCCCGGCGCTGGTGGACGACGGGCTGACGCCTGCCCAGGCGGCCACGGCGCTCAGCACGTTCGGCGGCGCGATCATTGCCGGGCGGATCATCGTGGGTTACCTCGTGGACCGGTTCTGGGCGCCAGGAGTGGCGGCCCTGTCCCTCAGCCTTCCCGTGGCCGGCTGCCTGATGCTGGTGGGCGCCCCCGGCTTCGAGACCGCCGTGGCCGCCGCGCTGCTGATCGGGATCGCGGCGGGTGCAGAGCTTGATCTGATGTCGTTTCTGGCGGCGAAATACTTCGGTCTGCGTCACTACGCCAAGATTTACGCGGTGCTATATGCCACCCTGGCCGTCTGCTCGGGCACGGCTCCCATGCTGTTTGCCCGGGTGTACGACGTGACGGCCAGCTACGACGTGAGCTTCTGGATCTCCACGGTTCTGTTCGCGCTGGGCGCCGTGCTCGTCCTAGCCATGGGCGCGTATCCGCGGATGGGGGATTCACGGGAACTGCCCTGATCCGCTCCGATGCAGGGCGCGTAGCGTGGTGTCAGGGCGAGGGTTGGCGACATCTACTTTCTGCACGGTGTCTTGAACCGATACTCCGGGCTCCATTGGCTCGTGGTCGGCTCGCCGAAGCTCAGGTAGTGGGCGCGAACCTTCCAGCTGTAGGTTCGACAGGCCTCCAGGGAGTCCGGGGGCACGTAGCGCATTTTGTGGGTTCGAAAGCTCACCGGATTGGCCTGTCGGTCGGCCGCGATGGCGAGCTCGTACTCGACAGCTTGGGCGGGTGTGCCGTTCCCGCCGTCCAGAGCCGACCAGACGAACATGGGCCGCCGCCCGGAGATCGTGCCAGCGCCGAATCGTCGGCGCGAGACGGGCTCGACGCCGTGGACCCGGATGGCGGGGTAGAGAAAGAGGTCGTCCGCCATCTCTCTGGCGATGTCGGCAAACTGCTCGTGCAGGGCATTGGTCAGGACGCTGCCGCCGTCACCGGCCCAATCGGAAACCGCCCGGGGCGGAAGCTCCCGCCAGTACTTTCTGATGGCGAGCGACTGGCCGCTTACGAGGCTGGTCAGGGTCAGACGATTCAGGGTGTCGAAATAGACGTGGAAGTCGTTTGCGCTCACGTGGCTGGCGATGCTGTCCATGTCCATGTCCAGCACGGAGTCGAAGCCGCGCGCGGCGAGCTCCGCGTTGCTGGCATCGGGGTCGACGAATTCCCAATCCATGGGCGCCGACGTCGTCAACTCGTTCTCCAGTGCCCGCTGCATCTGCGCGGGCGCGAAGTCCAGCGTCCGAACGAGCACCTCGTTTCCGGAAGTGATCTCTTCCTTGGAATCAGCGGCTGCGGCCCCGTAGACGGCCCCTCCGGCGGCGACGATGGGGGCGGTGACGAGCCCGAAGGCGGCGATCAGCAATCCTCCCTCACCGGCTTGACCTGCCGCTTCGAAGGATCCGCCCAGCCAGGTTGCCCCCGCCGAGAGCGCCGTTTTGCGTGCTGCCGCGCCCTTCGTGTCCACGTTCGCCGCCAGCGCCACCTTGGGACGATCCGGGCTGCGCACGGCCATGCGGCCGATCTGGTCCCGGGTGATGTTCGCGATCCCCGTGGGCTGAACGGGTTGCTGGACCGCGCAGCCTCCGGCCAGAAGCACGATGAGGACGGCGGCGGCTTGGGTTCGGATCTGCATCTGGCTGTCTCCCTGCGTGTACGTGGCAGGCAGCCTCGCATCGCCGCGCGCGCAGATCCTGATGTGCGGCTGAAGCTTGTTGTGGTTTTCTTAGGCGCCGGTAACTATCTGATTTATTTATATTTAAATTTGGCCTTGCGCCCGTAAACACGTGGACGTCGAAGCGCCACGTCGAGCCGTCAGGGCATCGGGGTTGGCGGTTCCCAGCCCAGATCCAGAAAGATCCATTCCAGCAGGTCGGCCAACGACCGCTCCTTTCGCAGCGTGCCGGACGCCTGGGCCACGTGCTCGCGGATCAGGGGCTCGATGGGCCGGAACCAACCATAGGTGAGCCGGTTGCGGGGATTCACCCTGGGGTGATGCTTCAACAGATCGGCGAAGGCATCCTGAGCCTCAGGAATGCGGTCTTTCAGGTAGAGCAGCATCGGCAGCTGCACCTGACCGTATGTTTCGGTGCCCTCCACCTGAAGCGCCCGCCGGGCCAGCTGGATCGCCTGCTCGAGGTCGTTGTCCATGGCCGCTACCAGGCTCAGGGTAGACCAGGACATGGAACCGAAACGGCTGAGGGGGTCCAGTCGGATGGCCAGCTCGGCCTCGCGCCGGGCCTCTTCCAGCTTGCCCTGATGAGTCAGCAGGGTCGCGTAGTTCGTGCGCAGGATGGCGTTGCTCGGGTTGACGGGCAGAACGGTATCGAACACCGCCTCGGCCTGTTCGATCTCGCCGCGCATGACGCGCACGAACCCCAGGCAGCCGCACAGCGCGCCGTCGAACGGGCTGATGTCCAGGGCTTCCTGGAAGTCCTCGAGGATCTCGTCCTCCATGGCGTCCGCCGACTGCCCGGTGAGGCCGCGCTCGACGAGCTGATACACCTTTATTTCCGCCCTTGCCCAGTACGCGAGAGGAAGGTTCGGATCCAGCTCGAGAGCCCGCTCGGCATGGAGTAGTCCTTCGTCGAGCCGATCGACGTTCATGGCGTTTATGATCTCTACCGCGTTCACGGCGTGCCCCCAGGCATCCAGGCTGGTGACGTCGCGCCTCGCTACCCGGTCTATTTCTCCCTCGAGAATCTGCGGGTAGCTCACGCCGGCGATCTGCTCGGCGATCTGGTCCTGGAGCGCGAAAACCGACTCGGGGTCGAAGTCCACCTCGTAGGACTCCTTCCAGAGCTGGTGCCCGTCAGCATCGGTCAGGCCAGCGCTGACTCTGAGCCTGTCGCCCCGGCGGCTGACGGCTCCGGTCACGAGGTAGCGCGCGCCAAGCTGGCTCGCGATCTCCTGGACGGACAGCCCCTTGTCCCGCAACGCAAAGCTGGCATGCCGCGATATCACCGGGATGGTGCGATATTGCTGCAGACCTTTGATGACCTCGTCGGTCAGTCCGTTGGCGAACGGGCGATCCTCGGGGTCGCTGCCGTGGTCGAACGGCAACACGGCTATCCTTGGTTGCCCGGCAAACGTGGTCACGGCGAGGCCCGCGTCGGACGGTGCTCGAACCGGTTCGGTCACGACCATCCAGACCAGGGCAATGGCGGCGAGGGCGGTTAGGGCCAGTGCTGCGAGGAGCGGGCCGCGCCGGTTTGGAGGCGATCGTTGTCGGTGCGCCTCGACTTCGGCGGGCGGGTGCGGTTTCCCCTGGAGGTGACTTACCAGCCTTTCGAACGTCGCGTCTGATCCTTCCGGCCGCCATTGCCGCAGGTCCACTACCTGAGTCGTACGGAAAGCCACGGGAAGGGTAACGTCGTCGAGAAGAATCGGTATGAGCGCGTCGCGCTCGAGAGCGGCCATCGACTCCGTGCGCACCCACCGGGACCGTATGGAGTTGGCGGTCCAGATCGCCACGATCCACGTTGCCGACTCGAGCTCGCGTTCGATCGCCTCGTCCCAGCTGGTGCCGGGGTGGATCTCGCGGTCCCACCACACGGCGAATCTGCGTTCCTCCAACGCGGTTATCAGCGGTTTTACGCGATCGAGGTCCTCACTTGCGTAGGAGACGAAGATGTCCGCCATGCATCCCGCTTCCGCCCAGGTCCGGCCGGCATGATCAAGTGAATGGAAGCCTAGCAGAATGTGCACTCGTCTTCCCGGACGGCCTTTTCGCTCCCGCGTCCACTGGGATTGTGCGCTGGGTCACAAACTTCCCGCGCCTCAGCGCAAGGCGTTTTCTCGATCTAACGTGCAGAATCTTCAGGCGCGGTGGCCTGTGCCACGGATTGGCTGCTCAAGGAAACGAATCCCGCAATGAAAGGAAAGGTCCTGTTCTTCTCGCTGGTGTTCTACGCCGTCGTCGGTATGTGGCTGTGGGGCGAGTACCAGCAAAGACCTCGCGTCCTCGACGGGTTGGGGCAGGTGATGCTTGGCATGACGCCGGCGCAGGTGGTGGGTGTTCTGGGCCGGCCGACCGAGGAGTTTGCCCCCGCGGAGGACGAACAGCGGCGCCTCGAGTACTCCTACCGCAGTGATGGTACGTCCGATTACCTCGTGGTTTTCTGGCCGGACGAAGAGGGCGAGCCGAAGGCTGACATCATCTGTCGGGAAGGCGGCAGCGTCTTCGGGCTGGCCGTGGGTCAGTCTTCCGAGCTCGACATCATCGACAAGCTCGGTGAGCCGTCCCATCGCAGCTTCGGCCCGGACGGCCGCGCAAAGGCCATCTCTTACGAGAGCTTCAAGGTTGCCTTCGAGATCGAGGGCGGATGGACGCGGGAGATCTGCGTCAGCCAAACGGGCTCCATCAGCTACGCGCTGGAATCGATCACCGTCTAGATTCAGCAGCGGGCACTGGCTGGACGCCAGGGAGTCGCACAGCGGCAGCATCGACCTGGACACGCTGCTGGCGAATTTCACTTCCCTTTTCGATCAGCCGTTTCCCCCGGGCGGTTGCTTCCAGTGATCCGGATGCGATACTCGCGCTTCAGCCCGGCGGAAGTGGCGCAGGCCGGATGGCCGGTGATCGCCGTGTTCTCGCGAGCCATGGCGACAACGAGGTGTGACTGATGCGCAGTGTCTTCCGGTTCATGTGTTTTATGTTGTTTGTCTCAGCAGGACCGGCAAGCCTTGCCCGGGGCGCCGTTGACGTTGACCAGCTGGCCATACCCCACGAGACGTTCGTGCTCGAAAACGGTCTCACCGTGATCGTGCACGAGGACCACAGCGTGCCCATCGTCGCCGTGAACCTCTGGTACCACGTGGGATCCCGTAACGAAAGCCGGGGCCGGACGGGCTTTGCGCACCTCTTCGAGCACTTCTTCTTCAACGGCAGCGAGCACTACCCGCACGATTTCCGTCGCGCCATGGACGACGTCGGCGCCAACAACCGCAACGGCACGACCAACCCGGACCGCACGAACTTCTTCGAGGACGTGCCTGTCTCCGCGCTCGAGCGCACGCTCTATCTGGAAGCCGACCGCATGGGCTTTCTCGCCGCCAACATCACTCAGGAGACTCTGGATCAGGAGCGCGGCATCGTTCAGAACGAAAAGCGTCAGGGCGAAAACCAGCCCTATGGAAAGGTCTGGAACCGCATTGTGGAGTCGATCTACCCCTATTCGCACCCCTACAGCTGGCCCATCATCGGCAGCATGGCCGACCTCGAAGCGGCCACGCTCGACGATGTCAAAGCCTGGTACGCCAAGTACTACGGTCCGTCCAACTGCGTGCTGTCCCTGGCGGGCGACATCACCGTCGAGCAGGCCAGGGAACTCGTTGGCAAGTACTTCGCAGGGATTCCTCCGGGTCCTCCGGTGGAGCGTTATCGTCAGTGGGTTCCCACTCTGGAGCGACCGCTGCGCGACATGATGCACGACCGGGTTCCTCAGGCACGCATCTATCGCGTCTATCACACGCCGGGCTGGCTCGACGCCGAATCCGTGTTGATCGAGCTGAACGCAGGGCTGCTCAGCGGCAGCCGCAGCGCGCCGCTGGATAGGGCCCTCGTCTACGACAAACAGGTGGCCACGGAGGTCGCCGCCTTCGCCTGGGACAAGGAGATCGCGGGCAACCTCGTGGTGGTGGTCTCCGTCAAGCCCGGCGTGGACCCGGCCGATGCGGAGCGGGAGCTAGATGCCGTGATGGCCCAATTCCTCGGTCAGAAGCCTGCGCGAAGTGCTCTCGATCGCGCCAGGACCCGACAGGTTGCGCAGTTCATCCGCGGCATGGAGCGTCTCGGCGGCTTTGGCGGCCGGTCGGACATTCTGGCCGAAAGCATGACCTACGCGGGCGATCCGGAAGCCTTCCTGCAGCGCTACCGGAAAGTGATGGAGGCAACGCCGGCGGAGTTGCACGCGGCTTCGACGAAATGGCTCGATGCGAATCACTACACGCTCACCGTGCTGCCGTTCCCGGAGCTCAAAGCTGCCGCTGAAGACGTGGATCGCACCTCGCTGCCAGCGCTGGGGCCGGCTCCGGAGGTCGCCTTTCCCGAGATCGGTTCCCGCGAGCTCGACAACGGTTTGCGGGTGCTGCTCCTCGAGCGGCGCGGCGCGCCTCTCGTGAACATGTCGCTGGCCGTGGACGCGGGGTACGCGGCCGACCCGGCCGCCGCGGCGGGCACGGCTTCGCTTGCGCTTCAGCTGCTGGAAGAGGGCACCCGATCCCGTGATGGCTTTGCGCTGGCCGACGATCTCGACGCGCTTGGAGCCACCATCAGCTCGGCCAGCTCCCTTGATCTATCCTTCGTGCAGTTGCGCGCGCTCAAAGCGAATCTCGCCCGTTCGCTCGCCGTGTTTGCCGACGTGGTTCGCAATCCGGCATTTGCCGGGGACATGGTCGCGCTGGGTAAGCGTCGCCGGCTTGCGCAGATCGCTCAGGAGGAAGCGCAGCCGTTCTCCGCAGCTCTGCGAATGGTGCCGCCGCTTCTGTACGGAGATGGCCACGTCTACGCCAAGCCGCTGACGGGATCCGGATATGTCGAAACGGTGCGCAACATCGAGCCGGACGATCTCTCTAAATGGCACTCCGCCTGGTTCAGGCCCAACAACGCGACGCTGATCGTCACTGGTGACGTGACCTTTGACGACCTCATGCCCATGGTGGATGACGTGTTAGGAGACTGGAAGCCCGGCGCCGTTCCGCTCAAGCGCGTCGCGGACGTACCCCGTGGCAAAGCAGGTCGCATCTATCTCGTCGATCGGCCGGACGCGTCGCAATCGGTCATCGTGGCCGCTCAGGCGTCCATTCCCGGCGGGCAGGCGGAGGAAGTGGCTATCGAGGCGGCGATGCGGGCCTTCGGCGGCATGTCGACCTCCCGGTTCAATCAGAACCTCAGAATCGACAAGCACTGGAGCTACGGCGTGTTCGGTGCGCTGCTCGATGCGCGCGGGCACCGTCCGCTGCTCGTGGTGGCGCCGGTGCAGACCGACCGGACCGCGGATTCCATGGCCGAGATCGTCGGTGAGTTTCGTTCGATTCTGGGAGATCGGCCCATTGCCGGAGAGGAGTTTGCGAGCCTCAAACGAAACATGGAGCTGAGGTTGCCCGGGCGTTTCGAAACGCTGGCGTCACTGGAAGACGCGGCGCACGATCTGGTCAACTACGGGTACTCGCCGGCCTTCTACTACGACTACGCCAAGACCGTGCGGGCGCTCGGCGAGCAGGATCTGGCCGAGGCGGTGAACCGGGTGATTAACCCTGAGCAGCTCATCTGGGTGGTAGTCGGCGACCTGGAGAAGATAGAGGCGCAGGTGCGCGCACTAGGGTTCGGCGAGGTGGTCAGGCTCAAGGCGTCGGGTGCTTCCGGCGACTGAGCGCTGGCTTGCTGCGGGATGCGGCGGCGAAACGCCGCGGGGATACAACGGTAACGGGGAAACTTGCCATGGCGGACGATTATCGGGAACGGATGCAGGCCTACGCCCAGCGTCTGATGGGCTACAAGACCGGCGAGATGGTGTCTCTGATGGTGCACATTGGCGATGAGCTCGGCCTTTACCGGGCCATGGCGGGACAGGACAGCGTGACGGCTGAATCCCTGGCCGAGGCCACCGGCCTGCACGAGCGGTGGGTTGCCGAATGGCTGCGCGGCCAGGGCGCCGCGGAGATTCTCGATCACGTTGGCGACGAGCGGTTCAGGCTGTCGGACGTGGCCGAGCAGGCGCTTCTGAACGAGGACAGCCCCGCGTATCTGCAGGGCTTCTTCTCCCGGCCGCCGTCCCACGAGATCGTCGACCGGACCATCGAGGCTTTCAGCACGGGTGTGGGGGTCAGCTGGGGCGCCCACGGCGATTCGGCCTCCCATTTTCTCTGCCGGACCAATCGGCCTTTCCACATGAAGCTCGCAGACGAGGTGATCCCCCTGCTGGGCGGAATGTCGGAACGACTCGAAGCCGGTGGTGCCGTCCTGGACGTGGGTTGCGGTCCTGGCACGGCGCTGACCGAGCTGGCAAGAGCCTTTCCCAACTCGCAGTTCGTAGGTGTCGATCCAGCGGCCAACATGATCGCTCAGGCTCAGCAGCGCTATGCCGACATGGACAACGTGCGCTTCGAGGTGGGCTACGGCGAGACGCTGGAGGACGTGGCGGCCTACGACCTCGTCACCACCTTCGACTGCATGCACGACATGACGGATCCGGAGGGAACCATGCGGGCGGTGCGCAGAGCTGTTAAGGGAGATGGCGCCTGGCTGATCAAGGACATCAAGGCACAGGACAGCTACGCCGAGAATCTGGAGAACCCGGTGGCCGCGATGATGTACGGTTTCTCAGTGCTGTTTTGCATGTCATCGGCGCTCTCGAAGCCGGGCGGCGCCGGGCTCGGCACCCTGGGATTCCCGCCCAGCGTCTGCGAGCGCATGGGCCACGATGCGGGCTTCGGTCAGTTCCGGATCCTGGACTTCGAAGGCGATCCGTTCAATTTCTACTATGAGCTCAGACCCTGACGGCGTTGCCTGATCGGTTCCTGAATCAAGGCAGGTAGGCCAGGCAGTCGTTGCCGATCACCGCGCCGAAAGCCCGGCTGCCGACCTCGGTGAAGAGGGCTTCGTTGCGCGGGTTGGACAGGTCCGCGTTGGCGCCGCCGATGATGGGTATGCCCGTCATGGCCATGGTGCCGATTGCGAGGTCGGCCTCTAAATCGGCGCGCGCATACCCCTGGACCCCGTTGCTCTGTAGCTGTTGGTAGTAGCGGTCGCGTAAAGCCTCGCCGTGCTCGTCCAGAAAAGACACGGGCAGGTTCGTGCCCATGAAGTAGGCGATGTCCCACCCAGGCCGTGCCCGCATCACCAGCTGCCAGTCCAGGGCGCAGAAGGCCTCTGCCGCGTCGTTGCGGAAGAACATGTTTTCCAGACGGTAGTCGTAGTGCGTCAGCACCTGGGGGCCCGTGCTGAGGATTCGTGTCAGGTCGTCATACCGGTCGGCTATGGTGCGTGCTGCGTCGGCGGAGCCGGGGGGCAGCTTCGTTTCGTAGCGGCGCAGAAACTCGGGTAGGCACTGGCGGTAGTCGTTGCCCGTGTCGCTCATGTAACCCACGTTGAAATCCGGCAGCCAGCTGGCATGGTCCGACAGCTCGGGCGAGTTCCAGAAGGCTGCCGTCAGGGTCGCCAGGCTGTCCACGGCCAGCTCGGCCTCTTCCAGAGTGGGGCCAGCCAGCTGGTCGGGTGAGTGCCAGCTGCTCATGTCCTCCATCAGCATGACGCAGCGCTCGAGCCCTTCCGTAGCCGCGTGGTAGACCTCCGGAGTCCGAAGCGGAACCCGGTCTGCAAATCGGTTGTAGAAATTCGCCTCCCGCTCGTACATCCGGAAACGCACCGCAACCCCCAGCATGTCGGCGTGGGTGGTATGCATCTTGAGCACCATGTGCCGGGGCGCCTCCGCAGCTCCGGCGTGCTCGAGGGTCAGGCGTTGCAGCAGGCTGATCTGACCGATGCCCTCTCCGAGGGGTTCGCCGACCACGCTGCGCACCTCGATGCCCGGCCAGCGCTGGCCGAGCGCCCTGGTGAGCCAGGCGGGCGTGACGTCTGCGGGTGTTTCAGGTACCGCTAATTCATCGTTGGTCATGCGTGTATCCTCCCTGCCTCGGAGCCTAAATCGGCCGGAGAGCGGAGTAAACGGTGGGACAACCCGGACAGGGCGCGTGACACCTGATCGACCGGTGCGATCATGCAAGAGTGGACAGAGGCCGGAATGTGGGTGTACGTTCGATCCGGATGAGGGGAGCAACATGATCAACATCGAGCACGACTACTTTTCCGACGAGGCGACGCCCCTGGCGGAGATCGAGGCGGCCGGCTACCACGCCGTTCCCCTGGACTTCCCCGCCGAGGAGAACGAGAACCACTGGCACGATTTCAACTCGTTGCTGTACATCACCGAGGGCGAGCTGACGGTCACTTACGCCGAGACCGGCGAGACCTGCACGTGCGGGCCCGGAACCAAGATCACCGGTGTCCCGAACGTCGTGCACCGGGAGAAGACGGAAGGCTACAAAGCGCTGATCGGCATTCCCGTGCCGCCGGCAGAGCTTACCCAGCCCATCAACAAGCCGCTGCCCGCACCGGCCGGCTGATCAGCCCCGGCGCCGGTAGCGGAAGTCGCAGTAGCCGGCGCCCTGCATGCGCGTCTGGGTGCGGGTAAGGGCCATGCCGATCTTCGCGGCGGCGGGGTAGTCGCGGTTGCAGATGAGCAGGTGGCCGATGTCCCGGGCACCGAGCTCGTCCATCATCTCCGCGTATCGGCAGCCGGTGATGTTCAGGTCGAAATGCTCGGCGTCGGAGCCGATGATCTCATAATCCAGCGCGCCGCCCTCGGCGAACGTCGCGGTACCGGCCTCCATCCGGGAGAAGTCGGCCTTCTCGCCCGGTGCGGCCGTCGCATCGATCTGATCGTCGAACCGGCGTGAAAGCGCATCGTTGATCACTTCCGCGCCGAGCAGCCGCTGCAGATCGCGGATCAGCGGCACCGCGTAGGCCATCTCGATGCGCGTACGTTCCAGGTTGGTGAGTCTGGTCTCGCTCATGGGTGGTTCCCCCATTCTGTGCGGAAGGCGCGGTTTGCGGCCGCGCCTGCTCCATGACTACCCGAGGCTCAGGGGACCTGAACCGTGCCGGTGACTTCTGTGCCGTCGAAGGTGTATCCGGAGAGCTCGATGCCCGTGACGGTAAAGGTGACGTCACCGCTGCCGCGGATGTTGCCCTTGATCACCTCGCAGGACGAACCGTTCACGGTGCAGGAGCCGGACCCTTTGACCAGTCCGCCCCAATCACCGGATACCACAGCGCCGTTCGGGTCGCCGCCATCATCGCTGGTGGCCACATTGATCGTAAAGGTCACCGCCGGCCGGCGGCCGCTTTCATCAATGCTGCCCGCCAGGGGGTCTTTTACGCCTATCGTCAGATTTTCGCAGACGTCGGCGGCAGTGATCGTGACGGCATTCGACGCGGAGTCGCTTGCGCCGTTGGTATCTTCAACCGTGAGCGTGACGTTGTACGTCCCGTTACAGGCGTAGGCGTAGGTGTGGCTCGGGCTCGTTGCCGTGCTGGTTAGGCCGTCGCCGAAATTCCAGGCCCAGCTGGAGATGCTGTCGTTTTCATCGAGGTCGGTGCTTGTGTCGGTGAACATGACGTCCGGATCGCCGGACCATCTGAAGCTCGCCGTGGGCGGGTTGTTGCCACTGCTCGTCGGTGCCGGATCGAGCCATTGAGCGACGTCGTTGAAGTACGCGGCGAACGCACCGTCCACGGTAGCGTTGAGGTCGCTGCAGACGTTGGAGGTTTCGTAGCCGCAAGCGCCGGACAATTGGCCGACGACTTGGCCTGCCTCGTTTACGACCGGAGAGCCGCTGCTGCCGCCTTCGGTGGCGCCGAAGGTGTCGCTGCTGTAGATCCAAGGGCCTCTGGGCCAGCTGCGGCAGGTAGGGCGGCT
>DATCZA010000045.1:0-22692 GCA_036526135.1 Pseudomonadales bacterium
CCGACCAGGGCCACAACCGCATGATCATGCCCGGCGGCTACGCGGGCGCGACCATGAACAGCGAGGGTGTGATCGGTGAGCCGCTGGCCTCGATCATGCGCGAGTGGCAGCTGGATCCGAACGACTTCATCAACCGGGGCCAGGAGACCCGCACGGCGCTGCAGGAGGCGAAGCGCCGACTGGGGCCTGAGCGGGGCTACACCCACTACGCCAGGATGGCCGACGAGATGCTCACCGACGCCTTCCACTACACGCTGTTCCCCAACTTCGCGGTGTCTTTGTGGTCCGACGGCTTTCACTTCCTGCGGGCCCGTCCGCACCCGACAGACCCGGAGCAGTGCGTCTTCGACAACTGGTGGTACGCGAGCCAGCCTGCGGGGGAAACCGCGCCGGTGCGGACCACCGTCAGCATCGTGCCCCGCGATACGGAAGTGGAGCACGAGGTGTTCAGATTTGGCGAGAAGTCCATGGGTCGCACCATCGACCAGGATCTAGCCATCTTCCCCGAGCAGCAGGCGGGCTTCCGCTCGCGCGGCTACCGGGGCGTTTATCTGTCCGGCCAGGAAAGCCGGATCCGTCGCTATCACGAGCTGATCGACGACTACATAGAGGGGAGACGGCCCCTTCGAAAGAACATCTGAGGCGGTCTTCGGCGGGCCCAGGCGCGGCCCCGTCAACGTCCGCCCCAATGAAAGCCTGCCCGGCGGTCTCGGGAAGCGACCTCTGGGCGGCTTGCGGAAAGATCGGTTGGAGCCGGTCAACAAACACACTGGAGAGTTGATATGCAAGTAAGAGGAGGGAAGCGCTGGTCGAGCGCTGCATTGCTAGTGCTGCTGTTGTCGCCGATTGGCGCGCCGGCAATTGCGGAGGAGCGACAGGCCGGTCGTGAGATCGAAGAGATCGTGGTCGTGTCCACCAAACGCGCCCGCGGTGAAGCGGTACAGGATATTCCCATCGCCACCACCGTGGTGAACGCGGACATCATCAGTCAGAACAACATGATCGATCTGATCGACGTCTCGCGCATGGTGCCGAACGCGCAGTTCAAGGAGACGGCCACCTTTCCCGGCATTCAGCGGTTTTGGATGCGGGCCGTAGGGGTGACGTTCAGTGTTCCCAATTTCGACCCCGCGGTGGGCGTTTACCAGGATGGCGTTTTTGTCGCGCAGAACATTGCTGCCATCCTGGATACCTTCGATCAGGAGTCCATCGAGATCCTCAGGGGCCCCCAGGGAACCCTGTTTGGGAGAAATACCTCGGTGGGCGCGGTGCTCACCCGGTCACGCCGTCCGGGCGACGAGTTCGAGTTCGACGCTCAGGTCACCCTGGGTTCCTACGATCGCAACGACTACTCGCTCTCCGTCATGGGACCGATCGTCAAGGACGTGCTGAGCGGGAAGTTCGCGTTCATGCAGCGCAACGTCGACGAGGGTTGGGTGAAGAACGTGGCCGGCGGTAACACCGACCCCGACGTGGGCCGCAGCGAGAGGACCCACTTCAAAGGCGCCCTGGTCTGGACGCCGACGGAAAATCTCGACGTCACCCTGCTTGGCGAGTATTTCGAGCGCGACGGTGACGGGGCGCTGGCCCTGCCGCTCGGTACCGAGGACAACGGCAAGGACGGCAACCCCTTCATCGACGCGCGAGATTGGGACGAGACCTACGACGACGAATTTCCGTGGGAAACCCATTCGGACCACGAGATCACCAAGGTCATTCTCGAGGCCAACCTGGACGTCGGCCACGGTATCATCACGTCGGTTTCCGGCTTCATCGACGTGGACGCACACTCCGGCTCGCAGTTCGAAGGCATCCCGCCGTTTCTTATCACCACGCGGCTGCAGATTGATCAGGATCAGTTCAGCCAGGAGCTGCGCTACGCTTCGTCTTTCTCCGATACCTTCGAGTTCACCGCCGGCGCCTACTACTTCACTCAGGACCTGAAGTACGGCGAGCAGCGGGCCCAGGGCTCCCGTATCGGCGCCGCTCAGCCAGGGATCACGGATCCCACTAACCCCTTCGGCCTCAGGGCGCCAACGGTGGACGAGCTGGACCACGACTCCTGGGCTCTGTTTGCCGAGGCTCGGCTGCACCTGAGCGATCAGTTCGCTCTGATTGCCGGCGGCCGTTACACGGACGAGACCAAGGACGTGAACATGTGCCTGATCTACACGGGCTCATGCAAAGGCAACGAGACGCCGCCTTTCATCGGCTCTTCGGGCTGGACCAACGGGGACGGGCCGGAGAACGGCTGGGACATTCAGGACAAAGAATCCTGGAAGGCTTTCTCGCCGAAGATCGCCATCGAGTGGCGGCCTCAGGATGACCTGATGAGCTACGCTAGCTGGACCCGCGGATTCCGCAGCGGTGGCTTCTCTTTCCGGGCGGGCGCCGCTGAGCTCACGGCCCGGGACGAGAGCATCGCGGCAGGGGAGGATCCTCCCTTCCGGCCTTCCTACTACGATCGCGAGCGGGTGGATCAGATCGAGGTCGGCATGAAGTCCGACTGGTTCGATAATCGGCTGCGGCTGAACCTGACCGGCTTCTACCAGTGGTGGGACGGCATCCAGCGTAACCTGCAGGAAGGGCCCATCGGCAACATCATTCAGCGGACGGCCAACGTTGACGACTCTCACGTGTACGGGTTCGAGGTCGAAACCAACGCCATTCTGGGGCTGGACATGCTGACGAGTGGTGACAGCCTGCGCCTCGACATGGCACTTGGCTGGGCCGACTCGGGCTACGACTCGGAGTACGAGGTCAGCGGCGTCGACCTCAGCGGCGACAAGTTTGCCGCTCCGCACGAGACCTACTACTTCGGGTTGAGCTACAACCACCCGGTGGGCGCCAACATGGAGATGAGATGGCGGACGTCCTACTTCTGGCAGGAGGCCTATTCCCCTGAGGGTGTCAGCCGGCCGACAGGGATTGAGGACTACCGCTCCATCAAGTTGTGGGATGCGAGCGTTCAGTTGTCGAGCTTGGACGGTCGGTGGTACGCGAGGCTGTTCGGGAAGAACCTGAACGACCATGAGTACTACGTTGCCCGCGTGCCGTTCGCCGACTCGTTTGGCGTGGGCCTGCCGGCGCAACCGCGCACCTGGGGGCTGACGCTGGGAATGCGTAACTAACCGGCTCATATGTCGAGGATGCGGCCCGCCTTCGTTGCGGGCCGTTTTTTTTTGGGGAAGTTTCTCCGCCTGACTCGCCACAGCTTTCGGCGGTGGCATCGGGGCAGGCGCATCTGGTCGTTGCGAAAGACCCCGGGATTTCTGTACCGTGGGCTCGGAACACGGGGAGATGAACGATGTCCGGACCCATCAACGCCTATCTTGTCGCCAACGCGCGCTACCACGACACGGACTTCGCTGCTCTGGAGCTTTTAAAGCTCCTGGCCGAGGACGACAACATCCAGACCAAGGTGGCCGACAGCTTTGCCAACGTCGAGGCCATCGCCGCGTCGGATTTCCTGATCACCTACACCTGTGACCTGCGCCCGACTCATGAGGAAGAAGTGGGGCTGCGGGAATTCGTGAGCAACGGCGGCCGCTGGATCGCGCTGCACGGCACGAATGCCCTGCTCGACTTCACGGACGAAGGCCAGGTGATCGCCCCGCGCATCAACGACACCTTCATGGAGACCCTGGGCAGCCGCTTCATCTCCCACCCCGCCATCGAGCCCTACACCGTGACGGTCTCCAACCCCGACCACCCCATGGTCCGGGGCATCGAGCCGTTCGAGGCTACCGACGAGATCTATCTGTGCGAGTACTACGGCAAGGTGGAGCCGCTGCTGGAGACGCGCTACACGGGCACGTTCGAGGCCGGCTACGTGGAGAACGAGTGGCCCGACGACGATCCCCGGCTGGTGGCGTACACCCATCGGGTCGGCGAAGGGGAGGTGCTCTACATCACCCTCGGCCACTGCTGCGGCAAGTACGACATGCAGCCGATCGTGGAGGAAGCCCCCGTGGTCAGGGGATCCTGGGACAACCCCATCTTCTACGAGCTGCTGCGCCGCGCCATCCGCTGGGCCAAGGACGAGCTGAACTAGCGGCGTAGCCGCCGAAGCCTCTCTTTCGCTGCTGAGGGCGTTTACGGCAGGTCGATGAGGCTCATCCGCATGGCCCGCGCGGCGTCGGCCATTTTCGTGTCGTAAGTCGCCAGTTCCACTTTCTGGCCGTGGGTCTGCAGGAAGCCCAGCGAGGCCAGGTGCAAAGCATCCAGGGTCCGGATCCTGACCGGGTACGGCTCCAACGCCCGTTGCAGCACCTCGGGCGAGAGTTCGAGCAACGCGATTTGCGACACCAGCCCCCTGGCGGCTTCGCCGTGTGATGCTGCGAAATCCAAGGCGTGCAGCCGGTTCCACAGCTCGTACTCAATGAGACGGCTGGCCACCAGGGTCTCCTGCCAGATCCAGTCAGGGGGGCGGCGATCCTCGGCGAGCAGGTGGGCCAGGGCGACGGACGTGTCCAGGTAAATCACCGCTCGCCGCGATCTTGCTCGAGGCCTTCCAAAACGTCGCTCAGCTTTAGCGCCGGGGGAGGCGCCTCCGGCGGCTGGCCGGTGCGCAGAAGCGGGGCGCGGATGTGGCCTTTTCGAACTGCGTCCGCCAGGGCGGCGTCTGCGAGCAATGGGCTGACTGCCGGCCCTGGGGCGGTGATCTGCGCCACGACGCGATCGCGATCGGTCACCAGAACGGTTTCGCCGCCCGCTGCCAGGCGCACGTACTCGCTCAGCTTGTTCTTGAGTACTTTGATGCCTACGGCCTTCATTTCACAAAAGTAGCTACTAGTAGCTACCAATGCAACCGGGATTTTCGTCTGCCCGAAAAAACTACTCGAGCGCGGCTCCCTGCGGAACCGGCAGCGCTTGTACGAGTATGTAGTCTGTCGCCGGAGGCGAGCGGCAGCCGAAGCCGCCTCTAGCCTCTCCACCGCTGGACGGGGCCTTTACAGGAGCGCGCTGAGTTCAATCCGTCGCCCGCGGCCTGCTGCGCGAGCGGGCGAGAGCCTGTCTCAGTTCCCGGTGCTTGGTCTCGGTGAGCGGGTAGCGCCACGCGATCAGCGCGGTGAGGAGGAGCCCGGTGGACGGCCCGAAGACGAACAGCAGCTTGAGCCCCAGCGTCGAGCCTTCGTAAGCGCCTGCCTCGGCAGCCGGCACGTAGCCGGTGAGGGAGAGCAGCCCCAGAGCAATAGCCGGCCCGACTGACAGGGCGACCTTGGTGGCCAGGGACCAGACGGCGAAGTACCAGGCGGTGCGGTCCTCGCCGCTCTCCAGCCGGTCGATGTCGATCACGTCGGCCTTCATGGAGTTGGGGATCACCCAGAAAGACCCGGCGAGAAAACCCGTGATCGCCGTGATGGGCAGCATCCAGTAGAAGTCGCCGGCTCCCAGCAGCAGGTAGCCCAGCATGAAGAAGGCGAACAGCAACAGAGCGATGCACCAGGCTCGATGCTTGCCGACGATGCCGGAGTAGCGCACGAAAAACGGGATGCCGCAGAGGTTGAACCCGTAGTACACCAGCAGCTGCAGGATGGTCTTGTCGTCGTCCTGCAGCACGCTGCGCACGTAGAAGACGATGAGCGCCGTGGAGATGGAGGTCCCCAGCTGGTTGACGAAGAACGCGGCGACCAGACGTTTGAAGGGCCCATTGCGCCACATGATCTTCAGCCCCGGCACCAGGGGCATGCGGGCCGGGATGAAGTCCTTGCCTTCGGGAACCATGGCCACCGTCAGCCCCACGGTCAGTGGCAAAAGAATCAGCGTCATGGTGCCGACGAGGAACAGGGTCTCCTGGGTGCCCCCGTAGGCACAGCAGAAGATGGCCACCACGGGTACCAGCTTGCTGAGCACGTTGGCGGCGAGCCCGATGCTGGACCGCCAGCCCGTGATGCGGGAACGCTCGTTGTACTCCGGAGACAGCTCGGCCGCCCAGGCGTAGTAGGGAATGAACAGCATTGTCCAGCCGAGCCACAGAACCACCAGCCAGATCAGCAGGTAGACGGCGGAGGCGTCGCCGGGATCAGGCATGAAGAGCTTGTAGATGGCGAGCATCAGGATAGGCACGGAAGCCAGCATCCAGACCCGGCGACGGCCCCAGCGCGTATCCGTGCGGTCCGACAGCCAGCCGATCAGCGGATCGGTGATGGCGTCGAACGATCGCGAGAGCAGGAGCACCAGCCCGACGGCCGCCAGGCTCACGCCCAGATCCTGGCCGTAGTAGTTGGGCACGAAGGCGGCCACCGGCACCGCGGCCATCTGGATGGGCATGTCGGCCAGGCCGTAGTAGAACAGCGTACGCCGCGAAAGCGGCGGCACGGCGTCCCGGCCGGCTGAGTCGGTGCTAGCGTGCTCGACCACGGACCTTCTCCAGGCTGGCGCGTATCTCCCGGTGGCGCGACTCGGTGAGCGGATGATTCCAGGCAATGAGGGCAGCCAGCCAGAAGCCGCAGGCCGGCCCGAACACGTAAAGCAGCTTGAGTCCCAGCAGGCCACCCGCCGTGGGCTCCGGCTGGCTGGCCGGATCGTAGCCCACGAAGGCCAGAAGCGTCAGCGCGAGCCAGGGGCCGATGGATTGCCCGACCTTGGTGGTAAAGGACCAGACGGCGAAGTACCACGCCGCGCGGTCCTCGCCGGTGTTGAGCGTGTCCACGTCGATCACGTCCGCCTTCATGGAGTTCGGGAGCACCCAGAAAGAGCCACCGAGAAACCCGGTGAGCGCGCCGATGGGAAGCATGTAGAGGAAGTCGCCGGGACCCAGCAGAAGATAGCCGCATTGGGCAGTGCCGAACAGGGCCAGGCCGACGCACCAGGCGCGATGCTTGCCCACCTTGCCCGAGAACCAGACCCACAGCGGAATGCCGCTCAAGTTGAACAGGTAGTAGGTGAGCAGAAACACGATTGGCATGGCGTCCTCCTGCAACACCACGCGAATGTAGAACACCACCAGCGCCGTGGAGATGGACGAGCCCAGCTGGTTGATGAAGAACGCCAGCACCAGGCGCTTGAACGGAGCGTTCTGCCACATGAGCTTGAGCCCCCGCGCCAGGGGAATACGGGTGGGCAGGTAGTCGCGACCTTCGGGGACCTTCATCACGGTCAGGCCCACGGTGACGGGCAGCAGGATCAGGGTCATGGTGCCGATGAGAAACAGCGTCTCCTCGGTGCCGCCGAACGCGCAGCAGTAGATGGCGATCACGGGAACCACCTTGCTGACCACGTTGGCCGCCATGCCGATCCAGGAACGCCAGCCCGTGATGCGGGTGCGCTCGTTGTAGTCCGGAGACAGCTCGGCCGCCCAGGCGTAGTAGGGGATGAACAGCATGGTCCAGCCCACCCAGAGCGCCACCAGCCAGCCCAGCAGATAGCCTGCGCTCACCGCAGCAGGATCCGGCATGAAGAGCTTGTAGACCGACAGCATGAGTATGGGCACTGCTGCCACCATCCAAACGCGTCGGCGCCCCCACCGCGTATCCGTGCGGTCGGACAGCCAGCCGATCAGCGGATCCGATACCGCATCGAACAGGCGCGTGAGAAGCCAGATGGTCCCGACCGCCCCGAGGCTGACGCCGAGGTCCTGGCCGTAGTAGTTGGGGATGAAGGCCGCCACGGGAATGCCCGCCATCTGGATGGGCATGTCGGCGAGCCCGTAGTAGAACAGGGTTCTGCGCGACAGCGGCCGCGCCGGGCCGGAGTGCGCGGCATCAGGCCGTGCCGATGCGCCGGACGCCTGGTCGCTGGCCAAATGGATCTCCCCTCACCCTGAAAAGCGGATGCACCACGTCCCGCCGAGTATAACGTGTTTTCCTTTTGATCTGCGGCGGAGCGGGTGGTTGAATGAGGCTCAGCGCAGGCTGGAGCCGCGCGATGATCGGGAGGGGATTCACCATGAAAGCCAGAGCTTTCGTCGCTGCCATTCTGGTGCTTACGGGCGCATCCGCGGGTGCTCGGGAGAACGTCGCCTGGCCGGCCTACGGTGGCGGACCCGGAGGCGGTCACTACTCCCAGGCCGACCAGATCACGCCGGACAACGTGGCGGGCCTGGAGGTCGCCTGGCAGCATCGCTCGGGCGACTATCGAGAGGGCACCATCCGCGGCGTGGAGGGCTTCAGCGGCGACGCGGTGGCCGCCTCGGCCTTCATCGGCACGCCCATCGTCGTGAACGACACGCTGTATTACTGCACGCCGTTCAATCGGGTTTTTGCCCTGGATCCTCAGACGGGCGCCGAGCGTTGGATGTTCGACCCGGGCGTGAAGCACGAGCTGGAGCACCTCACCAACTGCCGCGGGGTGAGCTCCTGGACGGACCCCCTGGCGTCTCCCGACGCCCTTTGCGCCCACCGCATCATCGCCCCGACCCTGGACGGCCGTATCTTCGCCGTGGACGGAAAAACGGGTAAGCGTTGCGAAGGCTTCGGCCGCAACGGCGAGATCGATCTCACCGAGGGGTTGACCGAGCATGGCGCCCAGGAATACGGCATTACCAGCGCGCCAGCCATACTCAACGACATTCTCGTCACGGGCTCCTACGTCACGGACAGCATCCGCATCGACATACCCTCGGGCGTCGTGCGTGCCTATGACCTGCGCACCGGAGCGTTCCGCTGGGGTTGGAACCCCGTACCGCCGGGCACCGCCGAGCGCGACGAGGCGGGGAACTATCGCGCGGGCACCACCAACGTCTGGTCCACCATCAGCGTGGACGCCGAACGCAACCTGGTGATCGTGCCGACGGGCAACTCGTCGCCCGACTACTACGGCGGCCACCGGGACGGCGACCTGGACTACTACTCGAGCTCCGTGGTGGCGCTGGACGGCGACACCGGCGAGGTCGTCTGGCACTACCAGACGGTGCATCACGACATCTGGGATTACGACCTGCCCGCGCAGCCGACCCTGCTGGATGTCACCATCGACGGAAAGACGCGTCCGGCCGTGGTGCAGGTGACCAAGATGGGTATGACGTTCGTGCTCGATCGGGAGACCGGGCAGCCGCTCTTTCCCGTGGAGGAGCGGCCGGTGCCTCAGGAGGGTGCGGCGCCCGGCGAGTATCTTGCGCCTACCCAGCCCTTCCCCCTCAAGCCCGAGCCGCTGCACAAGCTGGGCATCTCCCCCGACGATGCGTGGGGCTTCACGTTCCTGGACAGGGGCTGGTGTCGGGATGCGCTCGAGGCCATGACCACCGGGCCGATCTACACGCCGATCTCCGTGAACAAGGAAACCCCGCTGTACCCGTCGGTGATCGGCGGTCAGAACTGGGGCGCGCCGGCGGTGGATCCGGAGCGTCAGATCATGGTGGCCAATACCCACCATGTGGCCATGATTCTCAATCTGATCCCGCGGGATCAATGCGACGGCACGGAGAACTTTCCTCAGGAGGGCTCGCCCTACTGCGCGACGCTGCGGCCTTTTCTGTCACGCTTTGGCGCGCCGTGCACCAAGCCGCCGTGGGGGACCTTGTCAGCCGTGAACCTGTCCACGGGCGACATCGAGTGGCAGGTGCCGCTGGGCAACCTGAAGTACCAGGCGTTCTGGCCGTTCACCATGATGAAGGGCGGGGTGCAGATGGGCGGCCCGACGATAACCTCGGCCGGGCTGATCTTCATCGCCGCGTCGGCCGACCGGCACGTCCGTGCTTTCGATCTCGATACCGGCGAGGAGCTTTGGGCCGATGAGATGCCGACGACGGGCAACGCCGTTCCCATGACGTACGTCTCCGGGGGCCGACAGTACGTGGTCATCGCGGCGGGCGGGCACTTCACCTCGCCGTCGCCGCCCGCCGACTATCTCATCGCCTACGCGCTCCCGGAGAAGGACTGAGGGGGCTCAGATGTAGCGGGAACCGGATCGTTTGAGCTGCTTCTGCAGATCGCGAATGGTCTTTTCGGCCGTCGTCTGCGTGTAGCCGGTGGTCACCGCGGCCAGGATCAGGCAGATGTCCAGCTTGGCGATTCTGGCGACGGTGGCCCAGGGTGTCTCCTTGTACCATGGGGCGAGGTAAATGGGGTTCACCTGCCGGTAGACCACCGCCGCGAGGATGTCGACGTCGATCCAGTCGACGATTTCCCCCTCGGCCTCGATCTGGTCGATGGCTTTGCGGTACGTGTTCATGCGGATGGCCGCAAACGTGCTGGAGGTCTCGGACGTAAGCAGTGGCCTGAGCGCCTTCGCGTAGGCGAGGTTGTTCTCGGTGGTGCTCGCCACGGTGTCGATGATGAAGAACAGCCTGTCGATGCCGTGCTCGATCTGCTCGTCGTCGATGATCTGATACAGATACCGGTAGCGCTCCTCCACCGCCAACCGCAGCAGGTTCTCTTTGCTGTGGAACTGGTGGTAGAGCGTTTTCGGCGCGACCCCGCTCTCAGCGGCCAGATCGCGCATGGTCAGTCCGTCGTAGCCCCGATCGGTGATGAGCTTGCGGGCAGCGGCCAGGATCCGCTCACGCCGTTTGAGCTGGCGCTCGGTAAGACCCTTCATGCAGCGTTCCGCACCCGTCGCCTCATCTGGCATTCAGCCGGCGGTCGAACAGCTCGAAGACGGTATCCCAGACTTTCTCCGCCGCGGCCTCCACGTAGGATGGGCGCTCCGGGAAGCAGAAGCCGTGCTCCGTGCCGGGATGCACTTCGAGCTCGTACTTCACCCCATGCTGGTCGAGCTCCTCGATGAGCTTGGGAATGACGAAGTCCTCGACCCAGTGGTCGTGCTCGGCGAAGCCGAGGTACAGCTCACCCTTCATGCGCTCGGCGAGCTTGTGGGGTGAGTCGGGCTTGTCGGTGACGATGCGGGTACCGTAAAGCGACGCGGCAGCGGCGATCTCTCCGGGAAAGGTGCCCGCCGCCGCCACGACGAACTGGCCGCTCATGCAGTAGCCGATGCAGCCCGTCGGCGATCGCGCCAGAGGGTTGTCTTCCAGGTAGGCGAGCATCCCGCCGGTATCACGCATGACCGCCTCCACGGTGAGCCGCGAGCCGACGGCAAACATGCGCTTGAGCTCTTCCTCGCCCTTGCGCAGGTCGAAGCGGACGCGGCCCTCCCGATAGTAGAGATCGGGAAGCAGACAGAAGTAGCCTTGGCCCGCGATGCGCCGGCAGAAGTCGCGCAGCTCTTCGCGAATACCCGGCGCGTCCATGTAAAGGATGACGGCGGCAAACGGGCCTTCGCCATCGGGGTGCGCGGCGAAGCACTCCATCTCGCCATCCGGAGTGGCCACATTGACGTGAAATTCCTGCATCGTGTTCTCGTTTTTTTCGCGGGATGAGGGCAACGAGCATAAAACGTGGGTCGGAACCTCACAATGGCGGTAACGCGTGGTAATTCCAGACCAAGAAACCCGGCCCGCCGCATTGACGGCAAGTGAACAGATTTGATAATTTGTTCAGATTCGGCCGCTGCAGGGATCAACCAATGCATCTCGATCTCGTCATCCGTAACGGTATGCTCATCGATGGGCGCCGCACTCCCAGCTATCGCGCCGACGTCGGCATCCGCGATGGGAAGGTCGCCGTCATCGGGCGGATAGCGCCCGGGAGCGGAGATCGCGAGCTCGATGCCGACGGGCTCATCGTGGCGCCCGGCGTCGTCGATCTTCATACCCATTACGACAGCCAGATCTTCTGGGATCCCTGGTGCCGGATTTCCGGGCAGCACGGAGTCACCAGCGTGGTGGTGGGTAACTGCGGGTTCGGCTTCGCGCCGGTTCGGCCCGAGCATCGCGACAGGGCCATGCTCACCATGGCGCGTAACGAAGCCGTGCCGCTGGAGTGCATGCAGCAGGGCATGCCTTGGGACTGGACCACCTATCCGGAATTTCTCGACAGCCTCGATCGCACCCCGAAAGGGGTGAACGTGCTCTCCTACGTGGGGCTCAACCCGCTGATGGTGTGGCTCACGGGCTCGGTGGAAGAGGCGAAAGGCCGGCCGCTGACCCGGGCAGAAAAGGCCGAGGCGGAGCGCCTGCTTGCCGAAGCCATGGACGCCGGCGCCTGTGGCTGGTCGGCTCAGTTCATCGGCGCCGACACCGTCCAGCGCGATCACGACGGCACGCCCATGATCACCGACCTCATGAGCCGCGAGGACATCGAGTTCTTCGCCGCGGCGCTGGGTCGTCTGGGCCGCGGCGGCATTCAGATGATCGGTCCGCCGAAGATGGCGGACGTGCTTGCGGCGGCGTCCGGGCGTCCGGTGATCTACAACGTGCTCGCCGCTCGCAGCGATCAGCACGGCTCGCCCGCGGAGTCTTACAAGGACGTAATTGCGTGGCTCGCCCGGGCCAATGCCGAGGGAAACCGCATCATCGCTCATGCGGTGACCTGCGCCATCGACTACCAGTTCACCATGGAGGACTGGAACCTGTTCGACTCGTCCCCGCTGTGGCGGGAGCTCACCATCGGCACCGTGCCTGAAAGAAAGGCGAAGATGATGGACGCCCAGCGTCGTGCTGCGCTCCATGAGGAATGGGCGGCGGGAAAGGCGCCCATCGCGGGCGGTGGAACCGAGCAGCGAGAGGAGCGGATCGGCGTCAAGTTTCAGGACCTGGTACTCGCCTACGTCACCGAAGAAGGCGAGCACCTGCGGAGCTGGGAGGGCCATACCGTTGCCGAGATAGCGGCGGGGATGGGCGTTCATCCCATCGACGCGTTCCTGGACGTATCCATCGCCTGCGACCTCAAGGCTGGCTGGCAGAGCGAGCCGAGGACCATCGATCCCCAGGTCATGCGCGACATCGCCAACTGTCCGTATGCCGTGCCCGGGCTGTCCGACGGCGGGGCGCACACCAAGTTCCTGACCACCGGAACCTACCCGACGGAGTTTCTCGCCACGTGGGTGCGCGACAACGGGGTGATGGATCTGGAGGAAGCGCACTGGCGCCTCTCCGCCTACTCCGCGCAGACGGCGGGGCTGACGGACCGGGGGTTCATCGCGGAGGGCATGCCCGCGGACATCGTGGTCTACGATCTGCAGGCGCTGGAGCTGTTGCCGTCCGAGCGCGTTGCGGATTGGCCCGGCGGCGCGTGGCACCTCGACCGGCGCGCGAACGGCTGGCGCTGGACGATTGTCAACGGCGCGGTCACCTTTGCAGACGGCGTGTGCACCGGCGCGACGCCCGGGCGCCTGCTCAGGCACGGTCACGCATGAACACCGTGCCGGCCACGGCGGCTTCGGTCGCGCTGGACCCGCTCACGCAGACCCTGATCGATGCAGCGGAGGCCTGCTTCGTGCGCCACGGAGTGGCGAAGACGACCATGTCGCACGTGGCCGAGGAGGCGGGCGTTTCGCGCACCACGCTCTACAAGCGGTTTGCCGTCATGGAGGAGGTGCTGCAGGCGGTCTTCATTCGCGAGTTCGATCGGTTCGAGGCGCGGCTTGCAGGCAACCTCGAACCGATTGATGATCCCGGTGAGAGGCTGGTGGAGATCGTCGTGGCGATTGCTGAGAACGTGCCCGAAAACGCGGGGTTGGCCCGCTTGCTCGACGGCTCGAGGACGAGAACGGAGAACATGGCGCTTGCCGCCGGGCGGCGTGCGCTCAACGATCGGGTGATCGATATGATCGGCGATCCCCTCGATGGGCTTGCGCGCGCCGGGGTGCTGCGTGGGGACGTGGAACGGGGCGAGCTGATCGAGTGGATCCGGCGTGTGGTCAACTCTTTGGCGGTATTTCCCCAGCCCAGGAGCAGGTCGTCGGCGGAGCGCCGGCGGTTCGTCGCCCGCTTTCTGCTTCCTTCCATCACTGCCGCTCACGATCTGCCACCCATGGAGGTTTGCTGATGTCCGCTTCGCCGCTCAGAAACGTGACGACGGAAGAAATCGAATCCTTTCACCGCGACGGAGCCGTTCTGGTCAAGGGGGTGCTGTCCGACGAGTGGGTATCGCTGATCGCCCGCGGGCTCGACTACGCGGACGCGCACCCGGACGGCATGTCGGAAGGCGTCGAGCAGCCCCTGCGGATCGACCAGTTTCCGGCAGCACGCTCTCCTGACCTGCGCCGCGCCATCGACGCCTCGCCCATTGCCGAGATCGTCGGCGTGACGCTGGACTCGCCGGTGCGGTTCTACATGGATCAGATGTTCATCAAGCCGGCGGGAGAGCTGGTGCCTACCCCGTGGCATCAGGATACCTGCTACTACAACGTCGAGGGCCACGATCTGATTCGCGCCTGGGTGTGCGTCGACCCGGTGCCGCGGGAGGCAAGCCTGGAAGTGGTGCGTGGATCGCACCTGTGGAACGTCACCTACCGGACCGTGGCCGGACGCAGCGAGGCCGAAGACCCCGAGCGTGCCGAGCGTGCGGCCCGCGCCTACGCCGCGGGGGAGGCCTTCATCGGGCCGGAGAGCCACGAGCGGTGGTCCTACGGCGATGCGTACCTCGACGAGAGCCTGCCACCGATTCCCGACGTGGAGGGGCATCGGGACTCGTTCGAGGTGCTCGGCTGGGATTACGAGCCGGGCGACGTCCTGCTGTTTCACGGCAACATCCTGCACGGTGCCCGAGGTGGGGTGACGCTGACGCACCCGCGCCGTTCTCATGCGTCCATGTGGGCGGGACGCGATGTGCGCTATATTCACCGTCGAGGGCAGGTGGTGCCCGATCCGGCCGCGCTCTACGCGCTGGAGCCGAGGGACGGGCAACTGTTAGGCGATTTTCCGGACGTGTTTCCGCTGGCGTGGAGCCCGAAGCACTAGTTCAATAGGGTAAGATTTCGAAAGCGAGGGAGGTAAGCAGATGTCCAGAGAGCAGTTGATCGAGATGACGCGGCACGCCATCGATCACGCCCACGCCGGGACGATCGATCAGGAACCGGACGTGATGAAGATTCCGGCAGCCAATTATTACGACCCGGACCGCTTCAAGGTCGAGGTGAAGCAGATATTCCGCCGCATGCCTCTCGTGCTCGCGCCCACGGCGGAGATCAAAAATCCCGGCGACTACAAGGCCATGGACGCGGCCGGCATGCCCGTTCTGCTCACCCGCGGGCAAGACGGCCAGGTGCGCGCATTCATCAACAGCTGCAGTCACCGGGGCACGGCCTTGGTGATCGACGAGACGGGCAACCGCCGGAAATTCACCTGTCCCTATCACGGCTGGACGTTCGATCAGCAGGGCACGCTGGTGGGCATCGCATCCCCTGACGATTTCGGCGAGATCGACCGATCCGCCTATGGGCTTACCCCGCTGCCCGTGCTGGAGAAGGCGGGGCTCATCTGGTGCACGCTGGACCCCGAGAGCACGCTGGACATCGAGACGTTTCTCTCCGGCTACGACGACATGCTCGCCAACTTCGGCTTCGAGTCGTGGCACCTGTTCGACAAGCGCACCATCCGCGGTCCCAACTGGAAGATCGCCTACGACGGCTACATGGACCTCTACCACCTGCCCGTGCTGCATCGGGAGACCTTCGGGGCCGACCGCTCCAACAAGGCCCTCTATTTTCCGTGGGGCCCGCACCAGCGGGTGATCTCCCCGAACCGGTACGGGCCTTTGGAAAACCTGCCCGAGGACAAGTGGCCAACGGAGATGATGATGGTGGGCGTGTGGACCATCTTCCCCCACATTTCCATCGCGTCCTTCGACGGCGGCGGCCGCAGCGTCATGCTTTCCCAGCTCTTCCCGGGATCGTCCCCGGGGGAGTCCTACACCACCCAGTATTACCTCATGGAGCACGAGCCGAACGAGGAGCAGGCTAAAGAGGCCGAGGCGCAGTTCAAGCTTCTCGAGTACGTGGTGGAGGTGGAGGACTACGGCACCGGCCTGCGGCAGCAGAAGGCGCTGGAAGCGGGCGGCCGCGACCACGTTCTGTTCGGTCGCAACGAAGGGGGCGGCCACCGCTTTCACGGCTGGGTGGATAAGCTGATCGCTGCCAAGGACGACGAGCTGAACAGGATGTTCGCGTCGGTCTGAACGAGCCTTCGACTGGCGCAATCACAGCGCGGGTAAAGAAAGGGCACCTCATGAGGTGCCCTTTTTCTTACGAGTTGCGACCCAGTCTTACAGGTCGAAACCCACGGTCAGTCCCCAGCGGCGCGGGGCGCTGATGAGGTTCGTGTCGAACAGCGCGCCGACGGCGGTAATCGACGCCTGGTAAACCTCGTCCGTGACGTTCTTCACGTAGAACGTGGCGTAATACCGCTCGCTGGGCGCGCGCCAGGTGACGCTCATGTCCAGGAGCTCGTATGAGCCGATCTCGCCTTTCGGCACACCCGAGGCAAGGTTGTTCTGCTTGGCCACGTGGCTGAAGTCCGCGGTGAAGACGGCCGTACCCATGTTGCCCAGCTGTGCGTCGTAGGACAGCCCCGCGCCGATGGTCCATTCCGGGGCGCGCTGCAGGGGGATGTCGGAGTTGTCGGTGACGGTGCCGTCGCCGTTGATGTCGGCGAAAAACTCCTCGTAGCCGGCGTCGTTGTAGCCCACCGCCAGGTTGAGCTGCAGGCCGGTCACGGGAATCGCTACGACTTCCAGCTCGAAGCCTTTCACCGTGGCGTCTGCGGCGTTTTCGGTCAACGTCTCCTGCGGGTTGGGTGCATCCGGGTCCGGCAGATTGCGGATGATGGTCCGCTGCAGGCCCTTGTAGTCGTTCCAGAACAACGCGACGTTGGTGCGCAGCCGCTTATCGAGCCAGTCTGCCTTCAGGCCGATCTCGTAAGCGTCCACTTTCTCCTCGTCGAAGGGTCCGAAAGCGAAGGGTGTTCCGGAACGGCCGTTGAAACCGCCGCTCTTGAAGCCTTTCGAGTAGCTGGCATAGACCATGCCGTTGTCGGAGAACTGATAGTCGACACCCACCTTGGGTCCGAAATTGGACCAGTCCTCATCCAGGTCGTACTGCTGAGACAGGTTCGGGTACCCAGAGAACAGGGTGGCGTAGAAGTCTTTATCCTCCTTGGTATAGCGACCGCCCAGAGTGAAGCGGAGGCGATCCGTCAGGTTGTAGTCGACCTGAGCAAAGAACGCCAAGTTGGTGTGCTCCTGGCCCGTGATCGCGTTGATGTGTGCGATGTTGCCCGAGTTCGTCACGTCGATGAACGTGTCCCGGCGCAGGAAGTAATCCTGCTCGAAGTAATAAAGGCCGGTGATGAGGTTGAGGTTATCGGTTAGATCTTTCGCGAAGCGAAGCTCGGTGGAGATCTGGTCGTGGGGCTCGTCACGCAAGATCTCGAAGGCGGGCGCGGCGCTGTTGTCCACTTCGCCGTTCATGAGCGAATCTGTTTCCCGGTAGTTCGAAACCGACGTGAGCGTGCCTCCCCACACGTCCCAGTTCGCCTCGACGGTTATGCCCCAGATGTCGTTGTTGATATAGCCGGGCACGTTGTAGCTGACAGTGCGCACGTCCTCGCCTCGCTCGTACTGGGGCTCGCCGTAGAGGAGCGGGACCAGCTGGGTGGGCTCCCCCACCGGAACCTGGGCTGTCGGCTCGCTTCGCTCCCTGATGTACTCCCCGATGATCGTGAGGTCGAAGGTATCGTTCGGGGTGAAGAGGATGGTGGGTCGAATCGTAAGGGAATCTGTGCCCCCCTGATCCTTCGTGGCGCGATTTCCTGAAGTGCCGGTGAACGTGTTCTTGAAGTACCCGTCGTACTCCTGGGAGAAGATGGCAATCTTTGCTGCCAGCTTGTCTTCCACGATGGGCGCCTCGGCGGCCATGCGAATGTCGCGGCGCCCGTACTCGCCAACGGTGACGCTGCCTCGTGCGCCGAACTCACCCGTGGGTCGTTTGGTGCGGTAGTGAATGGCCCCGCCTGTCGTGTTGCGCCCGAACAGCGTGCCCTGGGGGCCGCGCAGGATTTCGATCTGCTCCACGTCGAACAGATCCAGTGAGTTGTTGGCGGGCCGTGGGATGTAGATGCCGTCGATGAAGATGGCAACCGGCGGATCCACGGTCGAGTCGATGTCGGCGTTGCCGATGCCGCGGATGAAGACGGCCGCCGAACTGGAGAACCCGCTGATGTCGGACACGATCACGTTGGGTGCTCTGACGTGGAGGTCGGTGATGTCCGTGGCGAACACTCGCTCCAGACTTTCCCCGGTGAGCGCGGTTACCGCCACCGGTGTCTGCTGCAGCGGCTCCTCGCGCTTTCGCGCGGTGACGAAGATTTCTTCGATGGCGGCGGTGCGCTCTTCGGCGACGACAAAGCCGGGTGTGGCCGGCAGCAACAGGCACACCAGCGTCAACAGGCGCGAAGGCCCACCGTGAAGTGGTTTGATCGACATGTGGTAATCCCCTCGGTTTTTCATGTTGGACTGCGGAACGAGTTCAGCAGGAGATCTTTGGCGCATTTCGGCTGGGCATGTTAACTCGTTCCGAGTAGACTTCAAGAAAATTCATTAATAAAAACAGATAGTTATAATTAAAACAATAAATTTTAATATATTTCATAAGTTGAGCTAATATTGAGTTTGACACACCTCCAGCAGAGTCATATGGAAGATCCTCGCCTAGCCGGGATTGGAAACTCGTCCATCAACCTAAAGGAGCTGCGGCACGTCCTGCTGCTTCACGAAACTCTGAGCTTTAAACGTGCAGCAGAGCTGGCCGGCGTGACCCAATCGGCGCTGAGCCAGTCCATCGCGACGCTGGAGGAGCGCCTGGGCGTCAAGCTGTTCGACCGGAATCGCAGAAAGGTCTCAGCGACCGGATTTGGGGACCTGATCGCTGGGCGTGCGGTGGCGATCCTGAATGATCTGTCGGACATGGATCAGCAGATTGGCGCGATGCGGGATGTCCGGGAAGGCACCATGCGTTTCGGGATGGGCATCGTGCCGGCCGTATTGATACTGGAACAGGCGACGTCGGCTTTCCAGGCCGAGCACCCGGACGTGGCGACACGGGTCATCGTCGACGTGCCCGAGGTGCTGGCAGAGCGAATGGAGGCGAACGAGATAGAATTTTTCGTCGCCCACTATCCCCCTCAGATTCGCAGCCGCGACCACCAGCACGAGACGTTGTTGAGCTATGAACATCGTCTGATCTGTGCCCCCGAACACCCGTTGGCCGGCCTGAATCGGGTGACGTTTGCCGACCTGATCCGCCACCCCGTGGTGAGTTTCGGTCCGATGTATCTCGCCGATCTGGGCCTTCGGACGCTGCGCGATAGTGATGACTACAGGCGGTTCGAGCGCAACTATCCTGCGGTGCAGACTCAGCAACCGTGGCTGCTTGCAGACCTGGTCGCGGCGGGGGACTTCGTGATGTTTGCCCCCGGTGAGCCGTTGGCCGATCGGATCGGCCAGGGTCTTCTGGTCACACGCGAGGTCGCCGACCTCCAGACGCGCATCGAGGTGAAGCTGGTTTGGAAGGCGGGCGTGAGTCGCTCGCCGGCGGCCAAGCGAATGGCGGAAATATTACACGAGCTTGCGGAGAGGCAGGCGAGGGATGATCTCAGGAGGAACTTCGTTGAGTAATAATCTTATTGCAGCGGCGGTTCGACCGCTGGCGGGAGCCGTGATGCTCTGGAGTGGTTTGGGTTGGGCCCAGGAGTATTCCGTTCCGGTGGACGGCGATTACCCCAAGAACGTGTACTGGGGAGACACCCACCTGCACACGCGCAACTCGCCGGACGCCTACTCCATGGGCAACATGAACCTCACGCCGGCAGACGCCTATCGGTTTGCCCAGGGCCAGGAGGTCGTTGCGCACAACGGCATGCGGGTGCAGCTGCGGCGCCCGCTGGATTTCCTGGTGGTCTCGGACCACTCCGAGTACATCGGTGGTTATTACCGCTTCAACGTGGGCGATCCCATCGTCACCGAGACCGAAGCCGGCCGCCAATGGCAGGGCTACCTGGATGAAGGTGGCGATGCGGTGGCAAACATCTACGCGACCTTCGTCAACAGCATGCAGGATCCGGAGAACTATCCGCCCCTGCCCGAGCGCTCGCGCCTGCTGATCTGGCAGGACGTGGCCACGACCGCCGACGAGTACAACCGACCGGGGCAGTTCACCGCCTTCACCGGCTACGAGTGGACGGCGATGATCGACGGCAACAACCTGCACCGGGTGGTGGTTTACAAGGATTCAGCGGACAAGGTCTCTCAGCTGCCCCCGTTCTCGGGGCAGGACAGCCTCGATCCCCGGGAGCTTTGGAAGGCGCTTGCCCGTTACGAGGCCCAGACCGGAGGCGAGGTGATGGCCATCGCCCACAACGGCAACCTGTCCAACGGCATGATGTTTCCTGACAAGTCAGTGGACGGCAAACCCATCGACCGCGCCTACGCCGAGCTGCGCGCCCGCTGGGAGCCCATCTACGAGGTGACCCAGGTGAAGGGCGATGGAGAGGCGCATCCAACCCTCTCTCCGGATGACGAGTTCGCCGACTACGAGAACTGGGACTGGGACAACATCGGCCGCAGCCAGGCCAAGGAGGACTGGATGCTGCCGCACGAGTACGCCCGAGGCGCCCTCAAGCTGGGGCTGAAGCACGAGAAGAAGCTGGGCGTGAATCCGTTCAAGTTCGGCCTGATCGGCAGCACCGACGGCCACAACACGATCTCCACGACCGAGGAAGACAACTTCTTCGGCAAGTTTCCCGAGTCCGAGCCCGGCCCTGAGCGGCTGGAGAACGCCATGGCCATGGATCGGCTCTGGAAGAACTGGAACATCGTGGCTTCCGGCTACGCGGCCGTGTGGGCGCGCGAAAATACCCGGGAAGCGCTGTTCGAGGCCATGCAGCGGCGGGAGGTCTACGCGACCACCGGCTCGCGGATCTCGGTGCGCTTCTTCGGCGGCTGGGACTACGGGGCCGAGGACATTCACCGCCCGACTTATCTGGACGTTGCCTACGCCGGCGGCGTGCCCATGGGTGGCGACCTGACGGCGGCGCCCAAGGATCGTGCTCCGAAGTTCATGGTGCACGCCGTGAAGGACCCGGACGGCGCGAACCTCGACCGGGTTCAGGTCGTGAAGGGGTGGCTCGAAAGGGACGGATCGTTGCAGGAGAAGGTCTACGATGTTGCCTGGTCGGGTGACCGGTCGCCGGATCCGAAGACGGGCAAGCTGTTCCCGGTGGGCTCCACGGTGGACGTCGAGGCCGCCACCTACGACAACTCCATCGGCACGGCACAGCTGAGCACGGTGTGGGAGGACCCGGACTTCGATGCGAAGGAGCGGGCCTTCTACTACGTTCGGGTCCTGGAAATTCCCCGGCCCCGGTGGACGGCTTACGACGCCGCCTTCTTCGACCTGGACCTGCCCGAAGAGATCCCCATGGTCATTCAGGATCGGGCTTACACCTCTCCGATCTGGTACACGCCCTGAAGGGGAGGGCCGCGGCGGGCGCCGCGGCCCCGAAGCATCACATGCGATAGCGGAAGCGCAACCCGTAGGTTCGGGGGCGCTGGAAGAACCGCGTGTTGTCGAACTGCGTGATGATGATGGCCTGCTCGTTCTCCTCGTCGGTCAGGTTGGCCACGTAGGCTTCAACCGTCCAGCTGTCGCCCTCACCGTGGACGTAAGCAGCGCCCATGTCGACCGTCCAGTAGCCGTCCACCTTGTCGTCCAGCCGAAGTCTCGGATCCTCTGGCTGCTGGTAGTCCTCGCCGTTGAAGATCGTCATGTACTGCGAGTCCCGAAAGCCGACGGACGTGATCCAGTCGAAGCGGCCGCTGCGCACGTACCAGCTCTTGGCAAGCGACGCGTTCAGCTGCCAGCGCGGCGTGCGGGGCAGGCGCTTGCCGTCGATGGACTGGTTGACCGCCTCGTCCGGTGCGACGTCGGCCTGGAAGCGGCTGTCCTGGATCTCCTGTGCGTTCTGAACCTCTGCCTCGAGCCAGAGCAACGTGGACCGGATGGTCCAGTCGTCGGGAAGCATGAAGGAAGCTTCGAGCTGGGCGCCGTATATCTCGGCGTCCGAGGCGTTGAAGCCGAAGTTGACCACCTGGGTCTGCAGCGCGGGGTCGATGTCCTCGGGATCCACGCCCACGAAGTCCAGAACCTGCGCGGTGGATACCAGGGAGTTCAGGACCAGGTCCTTGTAGTCGTAGTAGAAGCCGCTGAGGTTGACCTGGGCGAGGGTGCTCCCCAGGTCGAACTCGTTCTTGATGCCGATCTCATACAGCGTGACCTTCTCCGAGTCGTAGGTTGGGGCCAGCGTCTCCGTGTCGAAGGCGGCGGGCGCGTTGCCGGCCGGATTGATGGGCCCGAGCCCTTCGGTGTCCGGAACGTTGTCGTTGAAGCCGCCGGACTTGTTGCCGGTGGCCACCAGCCCGTACAGCAGGCTCGAGTCGCTCACGTCGTACTCCAGACGCACGCGCCAGTCGGTGAAGTCGTCGTCCAGCGCGCCGTTCTGCAGCGCGATCTGACCCGAGAACGGCACGGCGTAGGTCAGCAGACCATCTTCGGCACAGACCCAGTAATCGTCTGCGATGGTGTCCAGGCACTCGGTTCGGTTCTCAGCTCCGCCGTAGAGCACTCCGTTGGCGAAGACGTCGTCCACGTTGTCCCGGGCGCCGAATGCGGCGACACCGTCGAAGTAGAAGTCGAGGGTCTCCTGATCCGAGACGCCGCCGTCGCCGTCCGTGTCGGGGTTGAAGATGGTCCGGTCGAAGGCGTTGAACTCGAAGCCCTCGGTGCCGACTCGGACCCCGCCGCAGCAGTTGAAATCGCCGGCGCCGAGCGCAAAGCCGTAGCGGGCGTTGACGCCGTAGCGCTGCTTGTCGTCGTCCGTGTAGCGCACGCCGCCGGTCAGACGGACGCGGTCGGTGA
>DATCZA010000046.1:0-228362 GCA_036526135.1 Pseudomonadales bacterium
GGCCATGAGGCCATCGTTGATCCACAACACGAGGGGTTTCGCGATCTCGAGAGCACCCACCTGAATCACGACCGGCACGTCGAGAAAGGCTTCGTAGAGCCCGGTCAGCGGGGAGTTTGATATGAGCAGCGCCAGCGCAGCCGCCGCAACCAGCAGAACACCGCCAGCGGCTTCCAACCTGAAGAACTGTCGTAATGAATCAAGCACCATGAGGCATTCCGTTTGCGCCCCTTCTACGGGCCGCCGGTTCCGACAATGTCGACACCAGAATCGACGCCAGAGTTTCGCTCCAATCCTGACGGCTCAATCGCAATCTCTCGTGCGGAGGCGACGTGCTTGCAGATGCCGGCGCGTGCCACTCCAAGAACGAGCATTACGGCCTCCCTTTGCAGTAGCCTTGGGTCACACGATGGCTCGGCCTTGAGCAAACTTCGACCGGATAATTATGGACGATGGGTCGCCGCATTCGGAATTTTTCTCAATCGCTGGCTAGGCATGGCTTTTGGCCAACGTTAGTCAGGTACGTATACGTTCAATTGCGTCGTCTGATCGACTTCGAGATCTGTCGGGTCGAGTCCGGATCAGAGGATCCTTACACTTGGCCAAAGCTCGAAGGATATGAGGTACGCGCAGTCGACGAGCAGGAGTTTCACGACAATCTCTGCGAGGAACTAAGTGATGCCAGATTTGACGGCGAGTTCCAGCGCGGAGATCTATGCATTGCCGCGCTCTGCGAGGGTACGATCGTAGCGTACGACTTTACTTCTAAGCACCCGTCTCGCGTGAAGGAGGGTTTGGAGTTTACTTTCCCGGACGAATTTTCCTACGGGATGGTCACAACAACCGCACCGGCTCATCGAGGCCGAAAGATCGCGCGAGAGTTGTGGAGAGTCAGTCGCCAAATTCGGTTACAACGCGAGGGCCGCGATGTGCTTCGCATCTGGTACGTCAATGCGACCAATTTGGAGTCGCGAGCAGCGAACGTCAATACTGGCACAAAGGAGAACTTTCAGGGGTATGCCGGCTATCTGCGACTGTTCGGACGCTGGCACGTGTTCGCTTCTCCGAGATGTAGAAGGTTTGGGGCCGGGTTTCGGCAGTCCGATAGCTACACTCCCGGCAGTCCCACCACTTAACGTCTGAAGTCCAAAGAGGCAGGTGGCACAGCGGTCGCCCATACGCTTCGACATTTTTAGAATAATGAAAATAAAGCTTGAGGGCCAAAGAATGCGACGTGCTGGAAGCCGAGATATCGCGCCTCAGATCAGGGGTGCGTTCACGAGAGCCGCGCTGCAACTCGAAGAGGAAGGCAGGCCGATGGGGGAGTTAGAGGCTTCGTTCAGCATTCAGGTGAACTTCGTGGAGCCCGAACCTGCATTTTTACTGGTGCCTGGGGTGGGAATCGAACCCACACTTGGTTGCCCAAACCAGATTTTGAGTCTGGCGCGTCTACCAGTTTCGCCACCCAGGCAGCGATCGCGGATTGTTGCACAGGCCGAGAAAGCGCGGCAATGGCACCTTTGCGACAGCGCAGCTTCCTTTCGGTATCATCCCCGCCCCTTAAAAGATTCAGTCAGGATTTCTTCGAGAACATGAGCAATACCCCCATTCTGGTTGGCGTGGCCCAGGTCGAGCAGCGGATCGAGGACGTGCGCGAAGGCGAGGAGCCGCTGGCGATGATGATCGACGCCACGCGACTGGCGGCGCAGGACGCTGGCTGCCCCGGCCTGCTCAGCGAGGCGAACTCCGTGCGGGTGATCAGAGGCATGTGGCCTTACGCCAATCCCGCAAGGGCCGTGGGTGAAGCCATCGGCAATCCGGGCGCGGAGACCGCGCTCACCCCGTTCGGCGGCAACAGCGTGCAGTCGACGCTGAACCATAGCGCGATCGACATTCGCGATGGCGTCCACGACGTCATCATCATCACCGGAGCCGAGTGCGGCCGCAGTCAGGCTAAGGCGGGGCGAGCGGGCGTCGACCTGAACTGGAGCGAAGTTCCCGGCACGCCCGACCGGTACATTGGCGAGGACATGGAAATGCGCTGCCCCGCCGAGCGCGGTCTCGGCATGGGTCGCCCCATACAGATGTACCCGATGATGGAAAACCATCTGCGCTATCGCCGGGGCGATACCATCGAGGAACAGTTGATCCGTATCTCCGAGCTGTGGGCGTCGTTCAGCGCCGTCGCCGCGGAGAATCCCCACGCGTGGATGCGCGAGGCTAAAACCGCGGAGCAGCTTCGAACGATCTCCGTGGAGAACCGGCCCGTCTCCTTTCCCTACCCCAAGCTCATGAACTCCAACAACAACGTGGATCAGGGCGCGGCCCTCATTCTCTGCTCGACCGAGAAAGCAAAAGCGCTCGGCATCCCCGAGGAGAAGTGGGTGTACCCCTGGGCGGGCACCGACGCCCACGATACCTACTTCGTGTCGAACCGGGACAGCATGAGCCGCTCGCCCGCCATTCGGCTCGCCGGCCGACGCTGCCTCGAGCTGACCGGCCTGACGCCATTGGATCTGGCCTTCGTTGACGTCTACAGCTGCTTCCCGGTGGCCGTGCAGGTCGCCGCCGAAGAGATCGGCCTGGACACGACACGGCCGCTCACCATCACCGGGGGTCTGACCTTCGCCGGAGGGCCCCTGAACAACTACGTCATGCACTCCATCGCCACGATGGTGGAGAAACTGCGCGGCGCCCGGGGTGAGAAAGGCCTGATCACCGCCAACGGTGGCTATCTCACCAAGCATGCTTTCGGCGTGTACGGTACCGAGCCACCTGCAACGCCGTTCCAGCACGAGGACCTGCAGCCGGCCGTCGATGCCACGGCCACCCGGAAAGTCGTCACGGAATGGACGGGCGAGGCCACGGTGGAGAGCTACACGGTCATGTACAAGGGTGACGAGCTCGCCGTCGGGCACCTGAGCTGCCTGACCCCGGACGGTGTGAGGACCTGGGCTAACTGTGAGGACCCGGACACGCTCCTGGCCATGACCCGGGAGGAGTTCTGCGGCAGGCCCGTTCGACTTGCCGACCGGCGGGCACATTTCTGAGGCTACGCCTACGGACGCCAACGGGCAACCGGGCGCCACGCGCCGCCATGCCGGGCTGCTGCGGCGCGTCGGCGCCATGTGCTACGACGCGCTGCTCGTCGTCGCGCTCTGGCTCGTCACGCTGTTCCCAATCGTTGCGTTGAGCAACTCCGCCGTCACCGGCGCCACGGTGCGATCCCTCCTGTTCATCGAACTCTTCGTTTTTTTTGCCTACTTCTGGGTGAGCCGGGGCCAGACGCTCGGCATGCTCGCCTGGCGACTGCGCTTGGTACCGGCCGCACCCGGGGAACCCGTCACCCTGCGACAGGCACTGCTGCGCTTCATCGGCGCCCTCGCCGCGTTCGCCACCCTGGGTCTCGGATACCTGTGGATGTACATCGACCCCGAGCGCCGAACGTGGCCAGACATGCTGTCCGGCACACGGGTGATCCACGAACCCCGCTGATCGCTCAGGCCACGCGGCGCAGCCCCACCAGGCCGATGGCCCAGCAGACGATAATGGGCAGAGCCACCGCTAGCGGAGGCGGCAGGTCGTAGACGTAGCTCATGGGCGCGAAGAGGTCCTGGAGATACTTGAAGGACAAACCCGCGATGACACCGACGCTCAGCCGCACGCCCATGCCTACCTCGCGCAAAGGGCCCAGGACGAAGCAGAGCGCGAGCAGAGCAAGGCCGAGCACGGAGAGCGGCTGCAGCAGCTTGCCCCAGTAGGCCAGCTGATAGGAACCCGAGTTGAGCCCCTCCCTGGTCATGTAGTCGATCTGATAGCTGAGGTCGGTGACCGACAGCTTGCGGGGCTCGACGAGCACCCTGACCCCCAGCAGACGCGGATCGACGTTGCCATCCCAGCGAGCCGATTCGCTGCGTTGCACGGACGTGGATTCATCCTGAAACGCGGTTTCCACCACATCGAAGAGCATCCAGTGCGGATCGGCGCCGGGCAGGTACTCTGCCCGGGACGCGGACACCGAGCGCACCAGATTCTCCTCTGCGTCCAGCCAGAACTGGCGCAGACCGATGAGCCCGCCCTGCCCGTCCAGGCCGTCCACGTTCATGTAAAGGTTCGCTTCCCGATACCAGTAGCCACCGCGCAGAACGATCACTTCGGAGTCCTGTCTGCTGCGCGTCTTGTGCGCCTCGGCGAGTTCCTCCCCCCGGGGGGCAACGAACTCACCGAGCAGAAACCCGAGCAGCAGCACGATGAACGCCGGCCACGCCACGCTCAGGAATACCCGCCATACAGAGACGCCGGCCGCGCGCAGCACGACGATCTCCGAATTGCTTGCCAGGCTGCCAAGCCCGATGAGGGCACCGAGAAACACCATGTACGGGAGCATCTCGTAGATGCGCCGAGGCGTGGTCAGCGCCACGTACGTAAGCGCTTCGCCAAAACCGTAGGATTCGCGGCTGCCGCCAAGCTCATCGATGAGCGCGAAGATCGTCATCAGTCCCAGGAAGGCAATCAGCACCATCATGGTCGTCGCGAGAACGGTCCGGCCGATGTGTCTGTCCATTACCGCCAGCATGGATCAGATCTTCGCTGGCCGCGACGCGGCGGTGAGCAGAGCAACGGAGACGCCCAGGAACGCCAGGTGAACGGGCCAGAGCCCCAGCGCTGGTGGCCAGACTCCATCCTCCAGGGCATTGCGGACCGCGACCAGCGCGACGTAATACCCCACGAAGACCAGAATGCCCGGGACGATCTTCGCAAAGCGCCCCTGCCGCGGTTTCACGCGCCCCAGCCCCACGGCGATTCCCGTGGCGATGAGCACCAGCAGCGGCAGGGAGTAGCGCCAATGCAGTTCTGCAATCTCATCCGGCCGGCCTGCCCCCATCAGCGTCCGGGTCGGAAGAGATTCCACCTCCGTGCTGCGTTGGGCCGCCGGCTGCAGGGCGAGCCGCTGCCCGAGCGCGCCGAACTCCACGACCCGATAGTTCCTGTCTCCGATGCGCCCCTCGTAACGGGTGCCGTTGTTGAGCACGAGAAACCGGCTGCCGGTATCCGGATCCACGACCTGCCGACCGGACTCGGCCCATACGGTGACGTCCTGGCGGTCTGGGCGGCGCTCTGCCATGAACACGCCCTGCAGCTCACGCTGGTCGTCGCTGACGGATTCCGTATACGTCACCCGGTTCCCGCGGGCGAAGGTTCGAAAAATTCCGGGCGAGACCGCCGTGAACTCCTCGTTGGCGCGCTGCTCCTGAAAGAAATCCTCCAGGATCGCGTTGTTGGCGGGCGTGATGACCATGCTGAGCAAACCGACCAAGGCCGCCAGCAATACCGCCGGAATGCCCAGCCAGCGCAGGAGCCGCCCACCGCCCACGCCGCTGTTCTGGACGATGGTCATCTCACGGTCGGCGTGCCACCGGGACACCGTGAGAAGCAGCGCGACGTAGTACGCGAAGGGCAGAAGCTGCTGGAGGAACTCCGGAAGCCTGAGCCACATGATGGTGAGAAGACCCTGTGCGGCGTACTTCCCCAGCGCCGCGTCCTGAAGGTAGCCGATGAACCGACCACCGACAGCGACGGTGAGAAGGACGACGACCACGACCACGAACACCCAGAACAGCTCGCGATTAAGGTAGCGCGCGGCTACCGCCATATGCCAAGTCCTTGTTTTAGCCTAAAATTGCGCGCCGAGCGTCAACCTGGGCCAATTATGAAGTATTCGACCAAGACCGGCACCCTGGCCGAGCTGTCCACTCCCTGCCTGATCACGGGCTTGAAGACCGCCCGCCGGGTAGCCCGGGAACTCGGTCACGAGGTTGTGTTCACCGCTGCGACCTCGGACTTCAAGGACAGCGCCGGCCAGGTCCAGGTGGTCGGGCTTCCTTCATCCGGACCTGTGCGGCGTATTCTGGTCACCGGCGGCGCCGACGACGACCTCTCGGCGGAGTCGTACCGTAAAGTCATCGGGGCGGCTGCCACCGCGCTGAAGTCTGTCCCGGCGCGATCGGCTTTGTGGGCGCTCAATCATGCCCGGGTCGACGGGCAGGATGCCTACTGGAAAGCCAGCGCCGGGATCTTCGCCCTTTCCACCGCCCTGTACGCATTCGATGAGCACAAGTCCACGCGCAACGACGATGCCGGCATCACGATTCGGACAGTGCAGGTGCACGCCGATGCCCGCACCCGCAGCAACGTCCAGCGCGCCGTCCGGCACGGCAACGCTCTGAAGTCCGGGCTCGACCTTGCCCGCAATCTGGGCAACCAGCCGCCGAACGTCTGCAATCCTCCCTATCTGGTGCGCGAGGCCCGCAAGCTGGCCAGGCGTGACAAGGTGACCGTCACCTCCCTGGACGAGAAGCGCATGCGCGAGCTGAACATGGGTGCCTTCCTCGCCGTCTCTGCAGGAAGCGAAACACCCGGACGCATGATCATCGTGCGCTATAACGGGGGCCGGCGGCAGGACGCGCCCGTGGTGCTGGTAGGCAAAGGCATTACCTTCGACACCGGCGGTATCAGCCTGAAGCCGCCTGCGGCCATGGACGAGATGAAGTACGACATGTGCGGCGCTGCCACGGTACTTGGCGCCACCCTGGCCGCCGTGGAGGCGGCCCTGCCCATCAATCTGGTCACCATCGTCGCGGCCGCGGAGAACATGCCCAGCGGGCGGGCCACGCGGCCAGGCGACATAGTCACCACGCATTCAGGCAAGACGGTGGAAATTCTCAACACCGACGCCGAGGGGCGCCTGGTGCTTTGCGACGCGCTTTCCTACGCGCGCCGCTACGAGCCGAAAGCCATCGTGGACGTGGCAACCCTCACCGGGGCCTGCATCGTCGCTCTGGGTTCCCACGCCTCCGCCGTGTACTCGAAAGACGACGATCTCGCCGAAGAATTGGTGAACGCCGGCGAGTGGACGGGCGACCGGGCCTGGCGCATGCCCCTGTGGGACGAGTACCAGGCCCAGCTGAAGAGCCGCTTCGCCGATGTCGCCAACATCGGAGGCCCCCAGGCAGGCTCCGTCACCGCGGCCTGTTTCCTATCCCGGTTCACGGACTCCATGCGCTGGGCACACATGGACGTGGCCGGCAGCGCATTCCAGGGCGGAGCGAACAAGGGAGCCACCGGCCGGCCTGTGGGTCTTCTGTTCCGCTTCCTCATCGGGCAGTCTTGACCCCATGACCCGCATCGACTTCTACATCCTCCAGGACGTCGATCTGGACGCCATGCGCAGATTCGCCTGCCGTCTTGCCGGCAAGGCCATCACGGGCGGCCACGAGGTCCACATACATACCCAGAGCGCCGAGGATGCCAGCATCGTGGACGAGCTGCTCTGGTCGTACCCCGACGACCGCTTCATCCCCCACGAGACCCTCGACGACTCCGGCCGCGCGGCCGTCGCCGCGCCGGTGACTCTGGGGTGGACCGAGCCCGACGGTCTGGACGGCGTGCTCATCAACCTGAGCGACGAGATCCCGCGCTTCTTCGGCCGCTTCGACCGGGTCGCCGAGGTGATCCCGCGGTCACGCCGGGACGCAGGACGGGATAGATACAAGTTCTATCGGGACCGCGGATATCCGCTGTTCCACCACGAGCTCGACGACTGGGAAGCGTGATGAGCACCAAAGACTCTGCAGACTCCGAGGACGAGCTGCTGGGCGACCTCGAATCCCTGCGTTCGATTCTGGACGAGGAGGACGAGCTGATGCCCCAGGACGACGAGGCCGTTCCGCTTCTGGACGACGTGGTCGCAGATGCGGCCGACGCGGAGGAGCCCGCCCGGGCCAGTCCGGGAGGATTGGACGACGACCTGTTCCAGGCGCTGCTGAGCGATGACTGGCGCGAATCGGCCGCCGCCATCATCGAGCAGGCGCCCGCTGCCCTCGGCCAGGCCGTTGCCTGGAAGCCCCGGGAGATCGCGGCCCTTCGGCAAGCCCTGCGTCTGAAGCAGGACGAAACCCTGAATCAGTGGATAAGTGATGCACTCGAGCGCCACGCCGAAGCGCTGCAAGCCGAGCTGCTCGAAGCCTTCTCCGGTGAGCTGAAGCCCGCGGTAGAAGGCATCTTGCGTCGCGACGCGGGGGGCGAACATGGAGAGTAGTTTCGATCCCCACGCCATCGAGCAGAAACTGTATGCCGATTGGGAAGGCGCGGACTATTTTGCGCCCCGGGGCAATGGCGAAGGCTACTGCATCGCCATCCCCCCACCCAACGTCACGGGCAGCCTCCACATGGGGCACGCGTTCCAGCACACCCTGATGGACGCGCTCATCCGCTATGAGCGCATGAAGGGGCGACGCACGCTGTGGCAGATGGGTACGGATCATGCGGGAATCGCCACCCAGATGCTGGTCGAGCGGCAGCTGCTGGCAGAGGGGCTGAAACGGGAGGACATCGGCCGGGACGCCTTCGTCGAGCGAGTCTGGGACTGGCGCAACCACTCCGGCAACAACATCTCCAAGCAGCTGCGCCGCATGGGTTCGTCTCTCGACTGGTCCCGCGACCGGTTCACCATGGACGAGGGCTTCTGCCACGCCGTGCTCGAGGTGTTCGTGCGCCTCTACGAGGAAGGGCTCATCTACCGGGGCCAGCGCCTGGTGAACTGGGACCCGGAGCTGAAATCGGTCATTTCGGATCTGGAAGTCGAGAACACCGAGGAGCGCGGGCACCTCTGGCACTTCCGCTATCCGCTCGCCGGCGGCCTGACAACCCGCGAGGGCAAGCCGTACCTGGTGGTTGCAACTACCCGACCCGAAACCATGCTCGGTGACACGGCCGTCGCCGTGCACCCCGACGACGAGCGCTACGCCGCTCTGGTGGGCGGCTCGGTGATTCTGCCGCTGGCGGACCGGGAAATTCCCATCATCGCCGACGAGTACGTCGATCGCGACTTCGGCACCGGCTGCGTGAAGATCACGCCGGCCCACGATTTCAACGACAACGAGGTGGGCGCACGACACGGGCTCGCGCTGATCAACGTCTTCAACGAGGACGCCACCATAAACGAGGCCGCGCCCCAGCCCTACCGCGGGCTGGACCGGTTCGACGCTCGCGAGAAAGTGGTGGCGGACCTGAAAAGCCAGGGGCTCCTGGACGGGATCGAGGACCATACGCTGATGGTTCCCCGGGGAGACCGCTCGAACGCGATCGTCGAGCCGCTGCTGACTCACCAGTGGTTCGTGAAGATCCAGCCGCTGGCAGACCCGGCCATCAAGGCTGTCGAGAACGGTGACGTCGAGTTCGTTCCAAAGCAGTACGAGAACGTCTACTTCTCCTGGATGCGCAACATCCAGGACTGGGCCATCTCGCGCCAGCAGTGGTGGGGCCACAGGATCCCCGCATGGTACGACGCCGAAGGCAACGTCTACGTGGGCCGGGACGAAGACGAAGCCCGCCGCAACGGCGGCCTCGCCGACGACGTTCCCCTGGACCAGGACCCGGACGTCCTGGACACCTGGTTCTCCTCCGCGCTGTGGACGTTCGTGACGCTGGGCTGGCCGGAGGAGACCGAGGAGCTTTCTCAGTTTCACCCCACGGACGTGCTCGTCACGGGTCACGACATCATCTTCTTCTGGGTGGCCAGGATGATCATGATGACGCTGAAGTTCACCGGCGAGGTGCCGTTCCGGCAGGTCTACGTGCACGGGCTGGTGCGCGACGCCGATGGAAAGAAGATGTCCAAGACCAAGGGCAACGGCCTGGATCCCCTAGACCTGATCGACGGGGTCTCTCTGGACGAGCTGATCGACAAGCGAACCCAGAATCTCACCCAACCGCAGATGGCCCCGAGTATCGAAAAGAACACCCGGGCCGATTTCCCTGAAGGCATTCCGTCCTACGGAACGGACGCCCTGCGTTTCACCTACTGCGCCCTGGCAAGCACCGGCCGCGACGTGCGTTTCGACCTCAGCCGCATCGAGGGATACCGCAACTTCTGCAACAAGCTCTGGAACGCGGCCCGTTTCGTGCTCATGAACTGCCCCGACGACGAAGAGCCGGGCAGGCGCGATCTGAGCCTGGCCGACCGCTGGATCGTCTCCGAGATGCGCTCTTTCCTGGAGACGTCCGAACGCGCCATCAACACCTACCGCTTCGACCTCTATGCCAACGCCGTGTACGAGTTCGTCTGGCACGAATACTGCGACTGGTATCTGGAGCTGACGAAGCCGCTGTTGTGGGACGAGCAGGCCGACCCGAGCCTCCTGCGCGGGACGCGCTACACGCTGCTGAGCGTGCTGGACACGCTGCTGCGCGCAGCCCACCCGATCATGCCGTTCATCACCGAGACCATCTGGCGCGAGGTGGCCCCGCGGCTGGGCAACACCAACCCGACCATCATGCTGCAACCGTTTCCGGAGCCTGCGGACCTGCCGTCGGATCCGGACGCGGAAGCGGCCGTCGAGTGGCTAAAGGGCGTCATCGTCGGCATCCGCAACATCCGCGGAGAAGCCGGCATCAAGCCAGCGCAGGAGATCAGCATTCTTCTGCAGGGCGGCAGCGACGCGGATCGGGCGCTCGCTCAGGTGGCGGAATCGCTGCTCAAGCGGCTGGCAAAGGTCGACCGCATAGACTGGCTGGCCGACGGCGCGGAACCGCCACCAAACGCTCTGGCGCTCGTCGGCGAGCTGAGAGTGATGGTCCCCCTGGCCGGCCTGATCGACGTGGCTGCGGAACGCGCGCGGCTCGCCAAGGAAGTGGAGAAAAAGTCCCAGGAGCTCAACCGCATCGAGGCGAAGCTGGCCAACGAGAATTTCGTCGCCAAGGCCCCGCAGGCGGTGGTGGAAAAGGAGCGGGCCAAAGCCGGCGATGCACGCGCCGCGCTGGCCACGCTCGAGCAGCAGCTCGCCTCACTCGACGATCTGTAACACCAGCTTACCGAACGTCTGATCGCCCGCCATGAGCTCGTGAGCCCGCTCCGCGGATTCGATGGGGAGCACCTCGTCGATTATCGGAACGATGGACCCCGCTTCAAGATGCGGCCAGACGTCCCGCTGCAGACCGTCCATGACCAGCGACTTGGCCGCCGCCGAGCGCGCCCTGAGCGTGGAGCCGATGATGCGAATTCGCTTCATGACCACGGTGGCGAGGTTGATCTCGGACTGAACCCCACCCATCAAACCGATCAGCGAGAGCCGGCCATCTATGTTGAGACAGGAAAGGTTGTCTGCAAGGTAGCCGGCTCCGACCGGATCGAGCACGACGTCGACGCCGCCCCACTGCCTGACGGCTTCGAGGAAACTGCCCTGGTGCCGATCCCAGCCGCCCTCGGCCCCCAAAGCCACGCAGCGTTCGATCTTCTGAGGATTGCCCACGGTTACGAAGCAGGGATTGCTCGTGGTGCTGCACAGCTGAATGGCCGCGGTACCGACGCCGCTTGCCCCGGCATGGATGAGCACGCGCTCACCGCGCTCCAGACGCGCCTCCGTGTAAAGGTTGAGATAAGCGGTGGCAAATACCTCCGGCAGGGCGGCCGCCTGCAACATGTCCAGCCCGGACGGCACCGGCAGGACCTGCCCCGCAGGGACCGCGACGCGCTCCGCGTAGCCGCCCCCGGCCAGGAGCGCGCAGACCCGATCGCCGGGCTTTACCCGGGTCACGCCTTCCCCAATGGCCAGCACCTCTCCCGCGCATTCCAGGCCCAGGATCTTGCTCGCTCCCGGTGGGGGCGGGTAGCCTCCCGAGCGCTGCACCAGGTCCGCACGATTGACGGCCGTCGCGTGCACGGCGATCAGCACCTCACCGACCCCGGCCTGAGGCTCTTCGGCCTCCTGCCAGCTCAGACGCTCTCCTTCAATGATGACGGCTTTCATTGCTCTCCCTGACTGGTAATGGCCTTTTTCGCTCGCCCACGCTGATGCTCACCAGGACATCCGCATCTTGACCCCGCGGCCGTCGAGGTACCGCTTCAGCTCGCTCACCTTGTAATCGCCGTAGTGCACCATGGAAGCCACCAGCGCAGCGTCCGCTTTCCCCACGGTCAGCGCATCGTAAAGGTGCTCGGGCTTGCCCGCACCACCCGAGGCGATAACAGGAATTCGCACGGCCTCCGCCAGCATGGCAGTGAGGGTGAGCTCGTAGCCGTCCCGGGTCCCGTCGGCATCGATGGAGTTGATCACCAGCTCGCCCGCGCCGAGCCGCTCCCCTTCCAGGGCCCACTCCAGAGCGTCTATGGCCATGGGCCGACGGCCGCCCTCTATCACGATCTCGTAACCGGAAGGCAGCTCCGCGCAGGGTTCCACACGTCGGATGTCCATGGACAAGACCACGTTCTGACGCCCGATGGCCTCCGCGCACTCGGCGATGAGCTGCGGGCGCCGCACGGCCGCCGAGTTGACGTTGATTTTTTCCGCCCCGGCCAGGCGCAGATCCGTGGCATCCCCCACCGAGCTGACCCCGCCGCCAACAGAGAGCGGAATGAAAACCTGCTCGGCCACGGCCTCGACGACGTCGAGCATGATGCGACGCTTGTCGCTCGATGCGGTGATGTCGTAGAAGACCAGCTCGTCGAGCCCGTCCAGGTAGTACTCGCGGGCCTTTTCGACCGGATCTCCGATGTCTTTCGTGTCGACGAACTTCACGCTCTTTGCGAGCTTGCCGTCGCGGACGTCGAGACAGGCTATCAGACGCTTGCTCAGCATCGGCCGTCCCAGGCAGCAAAGCGCGCGAGCAGCCGGAGCCCGACCCGGCCGCTTTTCTCCGGATGAAACTGGGTGGCGAAGTAGTTGTCTCTGCCCACCGCGCAGGCAAAGTCGCGCTCGTAGTCGGTCACCGCAAAGACGAGCTCCGGTTCCGCGGGCACCGGGTAATAGGAATGCACGAAGTAGAACTCGTCGCCGGGCTCGATGTCGTCGAGCAGCGGGTGCGGGCGCACCACCCGGACCTCGTTCCAGCCCATGTGCGGGATCTTCAGATCACGCCGCTCGAACGCGAAGCGTTTGACCAGCCCGGGAAGGAGGCCCAGCGTGTCCTGATCGTCTTCCTCGGAGTGGTCGAAGGATATCTGCAGCCCCAGGCAGATGCCGAGAACGGGGGTCCCGCCCGCCAGGGCCGAGCGCAACGCCTGATCCAGCCCGTTGCGGCGCACGCTTCGCATCGCGCTCCCCGCCGCGCCGACGCCCGGGAAGATCAGCCGGTCGGCGGCCGCCACGCGGTCGGCATCGGCGCTGATCTCCGCATCGATGCCGACCTCCGAGCAGGCCCGCTGAACACTGCGCAGGTTGCCGGCGTCATAGTCGATGATGATGGCGTGGGACATCCCGTGGGATCCGGTAGGAAAAGTGACATCCAAAACGAGCGCGGATACTATCCCATCGCGCTTGGGCAAACTACATTCACCGGAGACCTCCCGTGACCCGAGGCCTGCTGCTGGTCAACCTCGGCACCCCGCTTTCGAGTGACGTTCGCGACGTGCGCGCGTTCCTGGGCGAATTTCTGATGGACCGATACGTCCTCGACGTGCCCTGGCTACTGCGGCGCCTGATCGTAACCGGGTTCATTCTGCCGTTCCGTCCCAACCAGACCGCCCGGGCCTACGCCAAGATCTGGAATGCGGCAGGACCGGAAACCGGCTCGCCCCTTCTGCATTACTCGGAGCTATGCCGTCACGGGGTCGAGGAACGCACGGGGATGCCTACTGCTCTCGCCATGCGCTACGGGACCCCCAGCGTGCGGGACGCCATCGCCGCCCTGCTCGGACATGGCGTGCGGCAGATCACCATGCTTCCCCTGTACCCGCAGCACGCCGACTCCACCATCACCACCAGCATCGAGGCCGTACGACGAAGTCTGCCAACCAACGTTAGCCTGACCGTGGTGCCGCCTTTCTACTCGCAGCCGGACTATCTGGATGCCCAGGCCGCCGCGATCCGAGAGAACCTGCCGGCGTCCTGGGATCACCTGCTCTTCAGTTACCACGGTCTGCCCGAGCGGCACATCACCAAGGCAGATCCCACCGGCAACCATTGCCTTGCCCTGGAGAACTGCTGCCAGATCCCCTCCGAGGCGCACGCCACCTGCTACCGGCATCAGGTCTACCGCACCTCCGAGCTCCTTGCCCAACGCCTGGGCCTCTCCGAGGATCAGTACAGCGTGAGCTTTCAGTCGCGGCTGGGACGGCTGCCGTGGCTCACCCCCTATACCGACCAGGTGCTGGAAGCCCTGCCAGGAAAAGGGGTCAGGCGTCTCGCCGTCACCTGCCCGGCCTTCGTCGCGGATAATCTGGAAACTCTGGAGGAAATAGGCATCGCCGGGCGCGAGAGCTTCCTGGCTGCCGGCGGAGAGTCGTTCTCGCTGGTTCCCTGCCTGAACGACCGCGCGGACTGGATCGACGCCATCGTCCGAATTGCCGGGGCGGCCTAGAGCCCGCCTCCGGCCACATCGGTCATCACCGGAAAAACGGGTCTTCGAAGCGGTCACACCTCGGCGGCGAAACGGGAAACCGCCTGGTAGAAACTCTGTACCAGCTGCTGCGAGAACATGGATTTCCGGGCAACGAAACGAACGGGCCGGTTCAGCCCTGCGCTGTCCAGCGGTATCCGTTCGCCGGCCGTCACCCCCAGCGTCTGGGCAACCCCCTCCGGCACCAGCCCGTGACCAAAACCGGCCAGGGCCATCTGCGCCACGCCGAAAAATGACTCCAGCGGCACGACGCGCCTGAGGTTCTGCCGGCGCATGTCGTCCTCGATGGAGCGCCAGGCACCCGAGCGCGACTCGATGGTGATCACGTCCAGCTCGTCACCCACCTCGTAATCGAGAGGCGCCAGCGCAGACGGGATGATGACCATGGGCTCGAGCCTGATGACCTCGCTCTGCAGGTCCGTATCCGCGTCCGGCGAGCCCGTGCAGATGCCGACCATGTACTCACCGGAGCGGATCCGGTCGAGCACCACCGGCGAACGTTGGGCGTGAAACTCGAGCTCCACCTCCGGCAGCTCGGAGCGCACCCGGGCAAACAGTCGAGGGCCCCAACTGGAGAGGATGGCCTCGGAAACGCCGATGATGATCTTGCCCTTGCGCAGCGCGTTGTCCTCCAGGAACACGCTGCGCAGCTCGGAGATCACCGGGGTGACCTTCTCCACCAGCCGCGTTCCGTGGTGGGTGAGCACCACCCGCCGGCCATGGCGCTCGATCAGATCGCGGTCGTAGTAGCGCTCGAGCGCGGCGATGCGTTTGCTCACGGCGGATTGGGAAATCTTCAGCACCGTGCTGGTCTCCATCATGGTGCCCGTGCGCGCCAGGGTGACCAGAGTCTCGAGGTTTTCGATCATGGCCCGATTGAATTGATTCGATTTCGGCGACGATCATATTCCATCCATTCTCTTTTTTCATGGTTATGGTTGGGGCACCCTGAGCACATTTTGCCGGGCGTGATCATGTGGTCGACCCTTCTGCTCGCGAGCGTCTTCGCAACCAGCGTGCTCTCCGGCGTGCTGGGGATGGCGGGCGGCATGATCCTGATGGCCATCCTGGTCTCCCTGATGTCCGTGCCCGCCGCCATGATCATTCACGGCGTGGTTCAGGCCACCTCGAACGGGTCCAGGGCCTGGTTTCTGCGCGCACACATCCGGTGGCGGGTGCTGCCCCCTTATCTGCTGGGCGCGGCCGTCACCCTTGCCGCTTTTGCAGCCCTGACGCTTGTCCCCGAAGCAGGCCTGGTGCTCGTTCTCGTCGGGATTTTTCCCTGGCTGGCTCGCGTCGTCCCGCGACTCCAGGGCCTGGACGTGGAAAGGCCGGCGACGGCGGTGGCATGCGGTGCAACGGTTACCGCGGCGCAACTATTCGCCGGGGCATCGGGACCGCTGCTGGACGTCTTCTACCTGAACTCGTCCATGGACCGCTACCAGGTGATCGCCAGCAAGGCGTTCACTCAGACCATCGGCCACGGGCTGAAGCTCGCTTACTACGGGACCATCATCGGCGTTGCCGAGACCCTGCCCTGGTGGATGTTCGGCGCCGCCATGGCGACGGCCGTGGCCGGCACGCGCGTCGGAACCCGGCTGCTGGGCCGCCTGCGAGATGATGTGTTCCGCCGCGTGAGTGGATGGGTGATCCTGGCAATCGCCGCCGTCTGCGTCGTCAAGGGCGGGATGGAACTGGCCGGCTGGTGAGCGCTGCCCGTGCCCTCCCTAAACGGGCCGCACCACGAACAGCAGATCTCCCGCGTTCACCTGTTGTCCGGTGCCCATGTTGATTCGGGTGATCTCGTACTCCCGGCCCGCTTCATAGAGTTCGAACTCGGAGTTGAAATCGGCCAGCGAAAGGGGCGTGAATATCTTCATGGCTTCGAGCTGACAGAGGGTGTCCGACAGCTTTACCCGGTCCCCAACCGACACGTAGGGCGGCTCGGTGGGCGTGGGCGTTCCGTAGAAAATGGCCGTCGCGGGCGAGAGCACCTTGAGCTCGTCGCTTTCGTCGATGCGTATGGCATTCATGTCGATGCCGCCGGAAACCTCCCCGGCACCGCCCTCGATTTCCGCGATGAGCTCGTCGGCATCCAGGCGGGCGAGAAGCCCCGGCAGGTAGCCCGTGTCATACACGCCCTGCTGAAAGACCTCGTCATCGAGGATGTGCTTGAGCAGGGGAATGTTGGTGCAGATCCCCGTAACCCTGACGCGGCGCAGATAGGCCGCCAGCTTCTCAATGGCCTGGGCACGGTCATCCGCGTAGACGACCACCTGAGCAATCATGCTGTCGTAGTAGGGGGAGATGAACTTGCCGGGCGCTGCAGCGGCGATGATCTCGACCCCTTCGTCCTCCGGAAAGCTGCACTCGGCCACCTGCCCGGGCTGCGGGCGGAAGACCAGCTCGCCGCCGGGAGCGGCCTGGACGCGCTCGGCCGTCACGCGCGCCTCGATGGAGTACCCGCGGGGTGACGGATCGAGATCCGCTATGGATTCCCCGGCGGCAATGCGAAACTGCTGGGAAACGATGTCGACGCCGGAGACCCACTCCGTCACCGGATGCTCAACCTGCAACCGAGTGTTCATCTCCATGAAATACACGGCATCGGACTTCAGGTCGTAGATGAACTCGACGGTGCCTGCACCCACATACCCCACTTCGTCCGCCAGGGCCGCCGTGTGCTGCAGGACCTCCTCGCGAAGGCGATCGGGCAACACCGTGGAGTCGGACTCCTCGATCACCTTCTGCTTGTCGCGCTGAACGCTGCAGTCGCGGATGCCGAGCACGCGGGTATTGCCGTGCACGTCCCTGAGCAGCTGGGCCTCGATGTGCCTTAGAGAGGTGACGTACTTCTCCAGGTAAACATCGCCGTTTCCAAACGCCGCGCGCGCTTCTACCGTGACCCGGTGGAAGAGCTCGTGGAAAGAATCGCGCGACTCCACCACCTGGATGCCCTTACCGCCTCCGCCATGCACGGCCTTGATGAGCACGGGGTATCCGATCTCCTCCGCCACCTCGGCCGCCCTCTCGACGTTGGTGAGGATCCCGTGGCTTCCCGGGACCACCGGCACGTTTAGGCGCAGCGCGGTGTTGATGGCATTGGACTTGTTGCCCATGGTCTCCATGCTGGACACCGGAGGCCCGATGAAGTTGATCCCGTGGGAACGCACCAGCTCGGCGAACTGGGAGTTCTCGGAAAGAAAACCGATGCCCGGATGCAGCGCGTCGGTGCCCTCATGCTCGGCCACGCTCAGGACGCTCATGGCGTTCAGGTAGCTCTCGTCGGGGGTGTTGCCACCAATGCAGACCACCGAGTCCTTTTCGCCCAGCATGTCCACCGCGGCGGATTCCATGTCCGGGTCCGACTGCACCAGCACGACCTCGATGCCGTTACGCTGGGCAATACGGATCAGCTTGGCGGCCGTGCACCCGCGGGCATGAATGAGCACACGGCGCACGGGCCGGAAAAGATCGACCTCCGTGTACTTGGGCCGGTGCGCCACCACCACCGGACGCTGCTGGCTGAACACGCCCGAGAGCACGCGCGCGACCACGTCGATGACGGACTCCTGGGGAACGGGTATCTCAGGATCGATGTGCCGCAGCTCCTTATCGAGCTCCGGAAGAAACGGGTGCTGGACCAGCCCCTGCATGGCGCCGGCGACCACGGAAAGATAGTTGGAGAGGATCGAATTGAGCGGCAGGTTCGACGGCACCACGATCTGGCCGGCGAACGGCATGCTGGTCCCTGAAAGGTAGTAGGTCTGCACCAGGGGATGCGTGACGAAACTCGCCTGGGCTCCCCCCGTGCAGTCGCCGAACCCGAACACGATGACCGGCAGGTCGTGGTCGCGGACGAATCTCGTGATGCGGTCGTTGACGGCGGCCATGGAGAAAAGCGAGCCCGCGCCCTCCTTCGTCTGCATGCCGCCCGAGGAGATGAAGCAGACCACCGGCAAGTGCTGCTCGGCGCACTCCACGAGCAGCCGGCAGAATTTCTCGGCACTGGCCATGTCGAAGGAGCCGGCCTGGAAATCCACGTTGGAAATCACCGTTCCCACCCGGACGTCTCCGTCGCCGGTCTTGAAGTTACCGATGCCGGTAACCACGCCGCAGGGCGGGATGCCGCGATTCAGGGCTTCCTCGATGGACAACCGGAATCCCGGAAACTCGCAGGGATCCGAGCTCAGAAGATCGGCGTCTCTCTCGTCGAAGGCGGAGAAGAACGTGTCGACGAAGGCCTTGTAACCCGTCGTGCGGCGGTTCTTGGCATCGCGCAGCACGTTCTGGATGAGAAGGTCACGGTACGCAATGTTCAGACGGTTCCAGAAATCCTTGCGCCGCCCGATGTTCTTCGGCGCGATCCGCCCGTTGTAAGCCTTGCCCTCGCGTTCCGACTGCACGAAGGAAAGCAGCAGGCTGTCGAAGAGGTGCGTGACCACCACGAACAGGGTGTCAGAGAGGTGCGGAAAGACCGCCTTCTTCCATTCCTCGACCGCCCTGAAGAAATCGGCACCCTTGGGCATCCGCGCGATGCGCAGATACCAGTCGATGAACTGCCGGCGAAGCTTCGCCGTCTCGGACGTCTCCGCCGGCTCGCCACTGCCTCTGCCCCCCAGGGTGACTCCGGTAGCGGCAAGGCCGAGGGTGGTGTCGATGAGCTGCGCAAGCGATGTCTTGGCCAGCGCCTGCCGAGACTGGGCCTCCTCGGCTATGGAATCCAGGTTGGCGATGATCTGGTCATAGACGGAGTCGAACAGCAGGAGATTTTCGCACTCCGTCACGAAGTCGCGCCGGAGATCGTCCGAGACGAGCACGTCCAGCACGGTCATGTCGCTGAAGGGCACCGGCGCACCTTCCTTTGCCGTTGCCATCACCAGGCCCGGATAGCGCTCCACCAGGTAGGCGCGGTTGCGCGCCATGTCCGATGATCTCGGGCTCCCTGCCTCCGGGGCTACCAGCGGCCCGGTGATGACCAGGTTCAGCTCGGCGGTGAGCTGTGAGCTCAAATACAGATCCGATTTGTCCTCGAGGCGTTCCTCGCCGATGAGCTTCTTGCCTTCGTGGGTGAATCCTTCACGCAGGCGCGGCAGCAGCGCGTAGTCGGACCGCAGCGCCTTGATCAGGCCGCGGGCGTCGGGCAGGTCGCTGACCGTTAGGATGTGTCGAATGTCCTCGTGACGTGTGAGCATCTCCTTGAGAGCGCGCAGGTTGCCAAGGGACTCGGACTTCCAGCGGTTGTAGAGGAAGACGCCCACGGAGGAGATCAACAGCGCCCGGGCATCCTCGTAGTTCTTCTTGGGCTCACCGAAGAGAAATTGAGCAAGCCGGCCGCGCTCGTCGTGCACCGCCTGCTTCTTGTCGCTGTAGTTCTTCCAGGCACGGGAAAGGGCATCGTCGTAGACGACCCGGTCCGGATCCTGCAGCCATTTGAGGAACAGCATTCGCCGTTCGAGCTCCGCCCGCTGGGTGAGCTCGCCCTGGGGGAGCTCCCTCACCGCCAGACGCCCGTACTGGTGGGTGCTGGTGGCCTTGATACGCTGTCGAACCTTGAGGTAACGCAGATAGCGGTACGCCACGCCGAAGACGTTGAGATACTCCGTGGGGTTCTTCGTCAGCTTCATCGACGCGCTGGCCTGCATGACCTTCAGCTGCTCCGAAGGGTTCAGGTAGCGCTGCAGGCTCTGCCGGTAGTGGTCGAGGATGTAGGGGTTCTCCGCGACGAACTCCTTGACCTTCTCTTCGACCTGCTGCACCCCGGACACGATGGCCAGGCGGAGGTTGGCCACGTCGTCGTCGGGCACATAGTCGATGACCCCGTCGATGTTGCCCTGGGCATAGAGCTCGTAGGGCGACAGGCCAACGTACTTGGCGCACTCCTGCCAGGACAGGTTCAGCCGACGCGCGATGTTGGCCAGGCTTTTCGGCTGGATGGTGCTGAAGACCCCGTCGCGGACCGACAGGATCATGTTGCTGGCGGCCAGCGGTATCGCGCCGCCCGAGTAGCCGAGACCATAGATGATGCCGACGTTGGGAACGTCCACGTTGCTCATCTCGGCGATGAGCCGGGAAATGCTGTGAGCCTGATTCTCCCGGTTTGCCTGCTCCTCAGCATCGGCGCCGGGCGTGTCCATCATCGTGACGATGGGCTGGGAGCGCTTGGCGTAGTTCTGGATGCGGTTCGCAGCGGCCAGATGATGCGCCGGCATCCAAACGCCGTTGCGGGAGGAGCGATCCTGGGCAATGAAGCCGACCAAGCGCGGCTCGCCGTCGAAATCCATCTCCACCGTGGCAGCGTAAAAGGGACCGTCGGAAACTTCCTCGACGACCCGTCCGAGCTGCCGAATGACCACGGGCGCCGCGGTGCGGCCCGGATCCTCCGCTCGCGCGACCACGGCCTCGATGTAGGCGTCCACGTCGAGATTGGCGAGCCGCTGTTTCTGCCGCAGGATGTCACGCGGGGACAACAGCCCCGGGAGCCGTTCCTGGCTCTCCGCGGTGGGAAACAGAGAAAAGTCCTGCGCCAGGCTTTCCGCAATCAGGTAGAGCCGATCACCTTCGACGAGCTGTTTATCCACGGGCCGATCGTTAAGGGTGTAGAATTCGCCGGTACTCTAGCCACTTGCCAAATGAGAAGCAATCCACGCTCGCTAAGTGGCCGATTTTTCTAGAAAATTCGCATCTGCGCCGGAGCAGCAAAGGAGGACGCGGCCCGTGCCCGACCTGACTTCCCTGAATTGTGCCGTGCTCACGGTGTCGGATACCCGCACACTGGAAGACGACCGATCGGGCGATCTCCTGATCGAGTTGCTCACCGCCGACGGTCACCGCCTTGCCCACCGCGACATCGTCCGCGACGACGTCTACGCCATTCGCGCCATCGTCTCCCGCTGGATCGCCGATGAAAGCGTATCGGTGATCCTCACCACCGGAGGCACCGGCTTCACGGGACGCGACAGCACGCCGGAGGCGCTGATCCCACTGTTCGACAAGACCATCGACGGCTTCGGCGAGCTGTTCCGCCAGGTTTCCCATGCTGAGATCGGAGCATCGACCATCCAGTCGCGCACCGTGGGCGGCATCGCCAACGCCACGCTGATCTTCGCGCTGCCCGGGTCGAGCAACGCCGTCCGAACGGGCTGGGAGAAGATCCTGCATCATCAGCTCGACGTGAATTTCAAACCCTGCAACTTCGTAGAACTCATTCCCAGATTCCTGGAGAGATAAGCTCATGACCGAACAGGCCTACATCGTCAACGCCGCCAGAACGCCCGTAGGCAGCTTTCAGGGGGCGCTCGCCCACCTCACCGCGCCGGAACTCGGCGCCCACGCGATCCGTGCGCTTGCGCCCGCGAACGTCGACGAGGTGATCATGGGCAACGTCATCGCCGCCGGCCTGAAACAGGGTCCCGCGCGTCAGGCGATGCGCATGGCCGGGCTGCCCGACGCCTGCGGCGCGACGACCATCAACAAGCTGTGCGGCTCCGGCATGAAGGCCGCCATGCTCGCCACCGATCTGATCCGCGCGGGCAGCGCCGCGCGCGTGGTCGCCGGGGGCATGGAAAGCATGACCAACGCGCCCTACCTCATTCCCAAGGCGCGGGCGGGCATGCGCATGGGCCATGGGGAGCTCAAAGACGCCATGTTTCTCGACGGTCTGGAGGACGCGAGCACGGGAGCGGCCATGGGCACCTTCGCCCAGGCGACCGCGGACGAACACCAGCTCAGCCGCGAGGCCATGGACGAGTTCGCCATCGAGTCGGTCACCCGGGCACGACGGGCCATCACGAACCAGGAACTCGCCAGCGAGATCAGCCCGATCATGATCAATGGCGACGAGGTGCGCGACGACGAGCAGCCCGGCCGGGCCAAGGTCGAGCGGATTCCGAGCCTTCGGCCCGCCTTCAAGCCCGACGGCACCATCACCGCGGCAAACTCCAGCTCCATTTCAGACGGCGCGTCCGCGTTGCTGATAGCCGGCGAGTCCGCCCTCGAAGGGGCCGAGCCAATGGCCCGGATCATCGCCCACGCCACGCATTCCCGGCATCCGAGCGAGTTCACCGTCGCCCCCGCCGACGCCATCCGGCAGGTGCTCGACCGCGCAGGATGGAAGGCCGACGACGTGGACGTCTTCGAGATCAACGAGGCTTTCGCCATGGTCACGATGCTGGCGATCCAGACGCTGAACCTGGACCCGTCGCGCGTGAACGTCTACGGCGGCGCGTGTGCCCAGGGACACCCCGTAGGATCCAGCGGCAGCCGCCTGATCGTCACGCTGGCGCACGCGCTGGAGCGCCTGAACAAGAAGCGGGGCGTGGCCGCGCTCTGCATCGGCGGCGGCGAAGCGACCGCCATCGCCATCGAGAGGCCATGACGTCACACTAATGGAAATGGCGCAGGCGTCTCCCTACAATTCTCCGGTGATCTGGCGAGCGCGCGTCCTCCCGCAAGCGGGCGCGCTGCGCGAGAAGCATCCTGCATCCGGCGACCCCAAGCGCGTTGCCAGCAACGGAGAGTATGAGTGATCCGGCTTCCGGTCATCGTGGGGTTCGGCGGCATCAACCCGGCAGGGAGGGCGTCCTTCGACCACGCCTATCGACGCCTGGTGATCGACGCTCTCGACGAGGCCTCCCGGGCCCGCACCTACCGCAGCCTGGCGAGCCTGATGAACATTCACGACGACCCGGACGAAGTCTCCACCCGGGCGTACATCGACGCCCACACGCTCATCCGCAGGATAGAGCTGTTCGATCCCAACGAAGTTCCCGTCCAGCGCACTGCCAGGCTGGCCCATCCGGAGGACGAGCCCATCCGTTTCGTTCTGGCAACGCGGCAGCTGCCCGAGCGCATCCCGGCGGGCTGGCAGGTCTCTTCCCTCACCGAGCAGCAGGTGCTCGTGACGGTAGACAACGAGCTCGACGTGCTGCTTCCCGACACTCGAATCTCCAGGGTCAGCAGCGCAGGCCAGGCACCTACCGGCTTCGATCCCGGCGCTCTGTACCAGTCGCGAAACCATCCGCGCGGGCTCCAGCTCACGGTGTTCGGCGCGTCGGACGCCCTGCGCTCCACAGGCATACCCATCGAGGAGCTAAAGCAACGGGTCGCGCCTGATCAGTTTGCCGTCTACTCGGGCAGCGCCATGGGGCAGCTCGACGCCGACGGCTACGGCGGCATGTTGCAGAACCCGCTCATGGGCAAACGCCCCACGTCGAAGAACGTCGCGCTCGGGCTGTCGGAAATGCCCGGCGACTTCGTCAATGCCTACGTGCTCGGGTCCGTCGGCGATACCGCGGGCATCATCGGCGCCTGCGCGACCTTCCTGTACAACATGCAGCACGGGATCGAGGAAATTCGCTCCGGGCGCAAGCGCGTGGTGATGGTGGGCAACTCCGAGGCGCCCGTGGTGCCAGACGTCATCGAGGCGTACCGGGTCATGGGCGCGCTCGCCGAGGACGAAGCGTTGATGGCGCTCGACAGCCGGGAGTCCGAGCCCGATCACCGGCGCGCCTGTCGACCGTTCTCCGACAACTGCGGATTCACCGTGGCGGAGGCGAGCATCTTCACCGTTCTGATGGACGACGAGCTGGCATTGCAGCTCGGCGCCCGCATCCTCGGCTCGGTGGGGGGCGTCTACGTCAACGCCGACGGGTACAAGAAATCAATCCCGGGCCCCGGCATCGGCAACTATCTCACGGTGGCCAAGGCCATGAGCCTCTCCCGCAAGCTGCTCGGCGACGAGTCCCTGCAGCACCGCACCTACATGCTGGCCCACGGGACCGGGACGCCACAGAACCGGGTGACCGAGTCGCACATTCTCAACGAGCTGGCCAAGGTCTTCGGTATCGAGCGCTGGCCCGTAGCTGCCATCAAGGCCTACGTGGGCCACTCCATGGCGCCCGCGGGAGGCGATCAGCTGGCCGCCGCCCTGGGCCTGTGGCAGCACGGCTGGCTGCCAGGCATCACCACCATTGATCACATCGCCGACGACGTTCACGACAGCAATCTGAACCTGCCGCTGGAGCACCTGGAGCTCGGCGCCGAGAACGTGGATGCCGCCTTCGTCAACTCCAAAGGTTTCGGTGGCAACAATGCCACCGGGCTGTTCCTGTCACCGGCGAAGACCCGGGAGATGCTTCGCAAGCGCTGGGGCAAGAAGGCGTTGGCCGAGCACGGCCGCAGCAACGAAAGCGTCGAGCAGGCCGCCCTGGACTACGACGAGGCCATGGTTCGCGGCGAAGCCAAGCCGATCTATCAGTTCGGCGAAGGCGTCGTTCACGGCGAGGACCTGACGATCAGTCGCGACAGCATCCACATTCCCGGCTTCGGAATGCCCGTGGACCTCGATCTGGAAAATCCTTTCCCGGACATGACCTGAGGCGCTGAGCCCCGCAATCAGTGCAGCAGCTCCGGGCCGGACCCCAGCCCGTCGAGCAACCGTCGAGCCGCGGCGGCCAAGCGGGGATCGCCGTCCCCAGCAAGAGCCAACGCGCGCTCCAGATCGGCACGTGCCGGTCCCCTGGCGCCTAGCCGCAACCACAGCTCACCGCGTTCGAGAAGCAGATGCGCGCTCTCCCCCGCGGCCGCTAGCTGCAGATCCACCATGTCGAGGCTGCGATGCCACTCCCCCGCTTGGGCGTAGCGGTACTTGATGTTGTTGAGCATACGCAGCAGGACGGCCGCCGCGGTGGCCGAAGGAAAGAGATCGCCCCCCGCGCCCGGGTTCCCTCGCGCCTGGCCGAGACCGGCAACGCATTCGTCCTCGGAGGTCTGCGTCATCCGGAACGGATCTACCAGACTTTCTCCCACCCGAACCAGAAAGTGCCCGGGAAAGTTGACGCCGACGGCCATGCGGCCGCTGGCGCGCGCCACCTCGATCAGCAGGACGCCCAGGGCGATGGGTATGCCCCGCCGGGTGTCGAGCAGACGGTCCAGCCGGCTGTTGTCGAGCGCGTCGTAATTCGCGGCATTGCCGACGAATCCAAGCTCCCGGAGGTAATCCCAGGGTGTCTGCGTTTCCGGACAGGCCGCTGCAAGCTCGGCAATGCGCCCACGCAGGGTGTCCGCATCCAGAGACGGCTCCAGAGCGCGATTGACGAGCACGGCCGCTTCGAGCTCGTCGGCTTCAGGGTCCGAGGCAAACGCTCTGACCGCTTGAATCAGTTCCTGCTCTGCGAGGCCGGCCAATCAATGCTCCCGGGTCTTGAGAAAGCGGATCTCGGGCCAGCGCTCCTCCACCAGCTGCAGGTTCGCCCGGGTCGGAGCAAGGTAAGCAAGGTGTCCTCCGCCATCCACGGCCAGCTGATCGCGGTGCTTGCGCGTGAAGTCTTCGAGCTTTTTCTTGTCGTCCGAGACCACCCAGCGCGCAGCAAAGATGTTGGTCGAATCGTAGACACAGTCGGCCCCGTACTCTTCGCGCAGACGGAACGCCACCACGTCGAACTGCAGCATGCCCACCGCACCAACGATGAGCTCGTTGCGGATCAAGGGCTTGAAAACCTGACTGGCTCCCTCCTCCGACAGCTCGTCCAGCCCCCGCTCCAGCTGTTTGCTCCTGAGCGGATCCTTTACCCGCACCCGTCGGAACAGCTCGGGCGCAAAGTTCGGGATCCCGGTGAACTTGATCACCTCACCCTGGGTGAAGGAATCGCCGATCTGAATGGTGCCGTGATTGTGAAGCCCGATGATGTCGCCAGGAAACGCCTCCACCGTCTGGGCCCGGTCACCGGCGAGAAAGGTCACCGCATCGGCAACCTTGACGTCCTTTCCGAGCCGCACGTGGCGCATCCGCATGCCCTGGGCATAACGGCCCGAGCACACCCGGAGGAAGGCGATGCGATCGCGGTGCTTCGGGTCCATGTTCGCCTGGATCTTGAACACGAACCCGCTGAACTGTTCCTCCCCCGGCTTCACGTCGCGGGCGTCGGCGTGTCGGGCCTGGGGGGGCGGGGCGTACGTGACGAACCCGTCGAGCATCTCTTTGACTCCGAAGTTGCCGAGCGCGGTCCCGAAGTAGACGGGCGACAGCGTCGCGCCGAGATAGTCGTCGACGTCGAACGCGTGGCTGGCCCCGCGTACCAGCTCGATCTCTTCGACCACATCATCGTGGTCCGAACCCAGCAGCTCGCGCGCGGCGTTGCTCTCCAGGCCCTTGATCCGCGGGTAGTCGAAAATGTGATGGCCGTGCCCCTGAACGAAGCAGACGATCTCATCGGCGTACAGATCGTAGATGCCCTTGAACTGACGGCCCATGCCGATCGGCCAGGTCATGGGCGCACACTGAATCTGCAGGATGTCCTCTATCTCGTCCATCACCTCCACCGGGTCCCGGATCTCCCGGTCGAGTTTGTTGATGAACGTGAGAATCGGCGTATCGCGCAGCCGGCAGACTTCCATGAGCTTGATCGTGCGCGGCTCGACGCCCTTGGAGCCGTCGATGACCATGATGGCGGAATCGACCGCGGTGAGCGTTCGATAGGTATCTTCGGAGAAGTCCTCGTGCCCCGGGGTATCGAGCAGGTTCACCACCCGGTCCCGATAGGGAAACTGCATCACCGAGGTGGTGACGGAAATCCCCCGCTGCTGTTCCATGGCCATCCAGTCGGAGGTCGCATGGCGGTCCGACTTGCGCGCTTTCACCGTGCCGGCGAGCTGGATGGCGTTGCCGAACAGGAGCAGCTTCTCGGTGATCGTGGTCTTGCCGGCATCCGGATGAGAGATGATCGCAAAGGTGCGTCGATCGCTCCCCCCCGCGAGCGCGGCGGTCCGGGCCGTTGCCACCATGATAAAGACTCCTCAGCGACCGACTTTTCCGAAGCCGGACGGCCCCGCCGGAAAACGGCGCGGATTATAGCGGGTCGCTGCGGAAATGAGCATCAAGATCCAACGCGAGTACCCGGGCGTCCTCATGACCCACCTGGGCCGGATAGTAATTCTTGCGAATTCCGATTTCCCGGAACCCGAGCGACTCGTACAGTCCGGCGGCCACCAGATTAGAGGGCCGGACCTCGAGGAACATGGCCGACGCGCCCCGCGCCCGGGCCCGCCCCACGACGTGCACCGCTAGAGCACGGCCGTAACCCCGTCCCTGAAGGTCCCTGCGAACACACAGATTGAGCAGATGCGACTCGCCGGCCCCCACGGACACCACGGCGTGCGCCACCGGAGCGTCGCCGAGGCAGCCGACCCAGCATTCGTGCCGAGCCTTCAGACAATCCAGAAAGACCCCGCGCGTCCACGGAAACGCGTAGCTTAAAAACTCGGCTTCCAGAACGGCATCGAGATCCGCCGTCTCCATGGGCCGAAGGTTGATCAGCGCCCGAGATTCCGGATCCTGGTCCATAGGCCTCGTTTGGCGTCAGTGTCGAACTCGGCTAAGTTCGGCAGCACGACCAGCGTCCCGGAGCTCGCCCGCTCCGGAAGGTGATCGACCAGCGCTTCGTTTACGAAAATCACCGAAGCCTCGGCGTCCGCCAGCTGCTTGTCCGCAAATGCCTTGAAGGCCCGCCAGCCGTCCGAAGGATCGCCCGGCTCCCGCCAGCCGAATGAGATTCGCTTTGGATCCGAGCCCCAGCTGCCGGTCGCGGCAGCGAGGAGGTCGCGGCCGAGCCTGCCGGCTTGGGTCCATTCCCGGCCGTAAGCCAGCAGCAAAGCGCCGGGGCGCGTCAGACAGGTGACCGCGATTTCCGTCGCGACATCCGCTTCCGGATGTTCCAAGGGTCTCCGGCGCGGGACCGGCATCTTCGCCTGCTGGGCCGCCGAAGGCGCCGAGTCGTTCAGCCTGGCAACGTCGGGGCCCTTCTCCGGCGCCTTCGTCTCGGCCGGCGGCACGGGCTCGGGCACGACGATGGTCTGCGACTGCGGGACCTCGACGACCCCGGCCGCGTTACCCCTGATAACCCAGACGTCTATGCCCATGTCCGCGAGCATCCCCCGACGCCGCGCATCCAGACGAACGGCTTCAGTCATGCCCGCACCCGTTCAGAACTTTGGTATACATGCCGCGATTGCCGGTAACCCTGCCTCTGCGGTCATTGTACACTCTAGCTTCCGAGCTCACGCACCGTGATGGTTCCCAATGAAGTATCTGACAGACGACGTACGCATCATCGGCATGGAAGAGGTCACCGCGCCGGAAACCCTCCTTTCCGAGCTGCCGATCACCGATTCCGTTTCGCGACTGGTCTTCTCCAACCGCAAGCAGATCAGCGAGATTCTCCACGGCAGCGACCCCCGATTGCTGGTGGTCGTCGGGCCCTGCTCGATTCATGACCCGGAAGCTGCCCTGGACTATGCAAAGCGGCTGGCCCCGGTGGCGAAAGACCTCTCCGACCGTCTTCACGTCATCATGCGGGTCTACTTCGAAAAACCGCGCACGACCGTGGGGTGGAAGGGCCTGATCAACGACCCCCATCTCGACAACTCCTTCGACATCAACAATGGTCTGAGGATCGCCAGGGGCGTGCTCAGAGACATAGCCGAATGCGGACTGGGCGCGGGCACGGAGTACCTGGATCCGATCACGCCGCAGTATGTCGGCGACCTGGTAGCCTGGGGCGCTATCGGAGCCCGCACCACCGAGAGCCAGATTCACCGCCAGCTCGCTTCCGGGCTGTCCTGCCCCGTGGGTTTCAAGAACAGCACCGACGGCTCCATCCAGGTCGCCGTGGACGCCATCAAGTCGGCCGCCAATTCCCACATATTTCTCTCCGTCACCAAGTCCGGGCACTCGGCCATCTTTTCCACGGCCGGCAACGACGATTGCCATCTCATTCTTCGAGGCGGGGGCGGCAAGCCGAACTACGACAACCCTTCGGTCCACTATGCCAGCCGTCTGCTCGAGCAGGCGGGGCTAACGAGCCGCCTGATGATCGACATGAGCCACGCCAACAGCGGCAAGGATCACAACCAGCAGATCCGGGTCTGCCAAGATATCTGCAAGCAGGTCCGCGAAGGCGAGTCACGGATTTTCGGCGTGATGATCGAGAGCAACCTGGTCCCGGGCAACCAGAAGATCGGCCCACGTGAATCCATGACGTACGGCCAGAGCGTCACTGATGCGTGTATCGGGTGGGAGGACACAGTCACCTGCCTGACCGCGCTGGCCGACGCGGGCGGGGCGCGGATGGAAGGCTCGGCCGCTGCAGCGGCAGGATCGGGCTAGTCCGAAGCCGCCTTGGCAGCCAGCTCGTCGCATCGGGCCGCGAGAACGAAGTCGTTCATGTGCAGGCCGCCGATGGCGTGCGTCCACCAGCTGACCTGCAGCCGGCCCCACTCCACCACCAGCTGCGGATGGTGATCCTCACTGTCGGCCATCTCGCCGATGGTGTTCGCAAGCCCCAGCGCCGCGGCGAAGTCGGCGGTTTGATAGGTCCGGCTGAGCCTGGGTACCTCGTCCACCACGTCGACCCGCCAGCCGGTGAGCTCGGCCAGCATAGCCTCCCGCGCATCCGGCGCCACTGCCGGCGAATCGCCCCGACAAGGCTCGCACCGCATCTCAGCCAGCCGCTTTGCGTCCCCACCATGCGCCATGTCTGATCCTCTCTACCATCAATAGACTCAATAGTACGCCGTATGCCGCAACTTCGCCGTACCCGTCCTTGGTGAGCCAGACCAGATGGAGCAGCCCGAGGAACACGGCCGGGTAGACCAGCCGGTGCAGGCTGCGCCAGCGGCGACCCAGGCGGCGCTGCCAGCCGCGGGTCGACGTGACAGCCAGTGGCAACAGCAGCCCGAACCCGATGAGCCCGGCCGTGATGTAGGCTCGATCAGAGAAGTCCTCGAGCACCAGACGCCAGTCGAACTCGGCAAGCAGCGCGACGTAGGCAAGCAGGTGCAAAGCCAGGTAGGTGAAGCTGAACAGACCGATCATCCGGCGATAACCGAGCAGCTCCGCCCACCCGGTCAGGCGCCGTAAGGGCGTGACCGCCAGTGTGAGAAGAAGCAGGCGCAAGCCCCACTCGCCGAGAAAGAGCACCACAGCCTCTCCCGGATCTGCCCCAAGCACGCTCCCGGGCTGATTCAGCTCGCCGGCGATCGCGTAACCCAGCCACGCGAGCGGCAGGCACAGGGCCGTAAACAGCAGGCGTCTGCGCACGGGCTCAGTAATAGCGGGTGAGATCCATCCCCGCATACAGACCCGCCACCTCATCGGCATAGCCGTTGAAGGGCAACGTCGGCATCCGGTTCTGCGAGAACAGGGAGCTCGGCAGCCGTCGTTCCGATGCCTGGCTCCAGCGCGGGTGGTCAACCGCCGGATTGACGTTGGCGTAGAAGCCGTATTCCTGCGGCTGAAGCAATTTCCAGGTGTTCTCAGGCTCACGCTCGGTGAAGCGAATGGAGACGATGGACTTTATGCTCTTGAAGCCGTACTTCCACGGCACGACGAGGCGCCACGGCGCCCCGTTCTGGTTCGGCAGCGGCTTGCCGTAGAGGCCAACGGCCATGATCGTGAGGGGGTGATTGGCCTCGTCCAGCCGCAAGCCCTCCACGTACGGCCAGTCGATGCTGCTGAACGGCGAGCGCTGGCCACGCATCTCGCTGGGGCGGTACAGCGTCTTGAACTCGACGTACTTCGCGCTGCCGAGGGGCTCAAGGCGGTCGAGAATGGACTTGAGAGGAATGCCAAGCCATGGAACGACCATCGACCAGGCTTCAACGCAGCGAAACCGATAGATGCGTTCCTCCGGCGCCAGCCCTTTGAGAAGATCATCCAGATCGTAGGTGCCCGGTTTGCCCACCGCCCCCGAAACTTCCACTGACCAGGGCGATGTGGTCAGCGCGTGGGCGTGCTTCTTGGGGTCTTCCTTTCCGGTGCCAAACTCATAGAAGTTGTTGTAGCTGGTAACGATATCTTCGGGCGTCGGCTCGAGGTCGTTCCCGCTCGAGTCTCCAGCGTTCGCACTCCAGGGCGCCGCCAGCATGGCCGCCCCCGCACCGAGCGCTTTGGCAAACTTGCGCCGGTTCAGATAGACCTGCTCAGGTGTGATCTCCGAGGGTCGGACGTCGTCGGGTCTGCGGATCAGCACGTCATTTCCAGAACAGCCAGATTCCCAACGTTAGACCCCACCGGACGTCCCGGTTCCCGGCAACCGTTCTCAGCCTTTCGACCCGCGGCGGGTCAGCCGACCCCAGGCCCACTGCCCAGGACCCGAAAGGGCATAGAGCGAGAAGAGGAACAGCAAGACCAGCGGCGGGTCCGCGAGGGTGACGGCGAATATCAGCGCAACCAGCACCATGGTGACAAACGGCACCCGGCCTTTCATGTTCAACGCCTTCGGCGAGTAGTAGGTGAAATTCGAAACCATCAGCAGTCCCAAAACCACCGTGATGGCTCCCATGCCGGCTGCCGCCGCGCGGCCCGGATCACCTCCGATGTTGTCGCTCCAGGCCCATACCGAGCAGGCGATGATGGCCGCAGCAGATGGGCTGGCCAGGCCGGTAAAGGAACTGACGTCGCTCTTTACGTTGAAACGCGCCAGGCGCAGCGCGGCACACGCCATGTACACGAACGTCACCACCCAGCCGATGCGGCCCAGCGCGTCTCCGAGCCCCCATGAGAACGCCACCAGCGCCGGCGCCACGCCGAAAGCCACCATGTCGGAAAGGCTGTCGTACTCGGCGCCGAACTGACTCTCCGTACGGGTACGTCGGGCTACCCGGCCGTCGGCTGTATCCAGCGCCATGGCGGCAAATATGGCGAGGGCGGCTGCAGTGAGATGTTCATTCATCCCCGCCACGATGGCGTAGAACCCGGCAAAGAGAGCGCCGGTGGTGATTAGATTCGGCAGCAGGTAGATACCGCGCATCCTGTTGGCAGAGGCGGCCCCGGAGCCCGACCCTGCTTCCTCCTCCACGCAGTGAAGCGGCGGGCGCTCCTGATTACCTTCGCTATCGCTCAAATTACCCCCTTCCGGGCGGGCAGCGTTTGCCGACAATCCCGTGGCGAGCGCTGCGCTTGGAGCACCGCGTCGTTGCAGCGCAGGTCAGTTTTTATCCTTGTCCACCAGACGATTCTCCTGGATCCAGGGCATCATTGCACGCAGCCGCTCACCCACCTGCTCGATCTCGTGGGCCTGGCTGATACGCCGCATGGCCTTGATGCGGGGCGCTCCCGCCTGGTTTTCCGCCACGAACTCCTGAGCGAATCTGCCCGTCTGGATCTCCTCGAGAATCCTGCGCATCTCCTGCTTCGTTTCCTCGTTGACCAACCGCGGACCACGGGTCAGGCCGCCGTACTCGGCCGTGTTGGACACGGTGTACCACATGTTGGTGATACCGCCTTCGTAGAAGAAATCGACGATGAGCTTCAGCTCGTGGAGGCATTCGAAATAGGCCATCTCGGGTGCGTAGCCGGCCTCCACCAGGGTTTCGAAACCGGCCTGGACCAGGGCCGCAGCGCCTCCGCAGAGCACGGCCTGCTCGCCAAAGAGGTCGGTCTCCGTTTCTTCCTGAAACGTGGTCTCGATGATTCCAGCACGCCCGCCGCCGTTGGCTGACGCGTAGGACAACGCCGTGTTCTTGGCCTGGCCGCTCGCGTCTTGGAAAATCGCGATGAGGCTCGGCACCCCGCCGCCCTCGACGTAAGTGGAGCGCACCGTGTGGCCGGGTCCTTTCGGCGCGATCATGATGACGTCGAGATCGGCGCGCGGCTCGATGAGCTCGAAGTGAATGTTGAAGCCGTGGGCGAAAGCCAGAGTGGCGCCTTGCTTGACGTTGGGCGCGATCTGGTCCCGGTAGATCTGCGGCTGGTGCTCGTCGGGCGTGAGTATCATGATCAGGTCGGCGTCCTTGGCGGCGTCGGCCACGTCCGCCACCTGAAATCCCGCGTTGGTCGCCTTGCGCGCAGACCCCGAATCGCTGCGCAGGCCAATGGTCACGTTGGCAACCCCCGAGTCGCGCAGATTGTTGGCATGAGCGTGGCCCTGGGAGCCGTAGCCCACCACCAGGACGTTCATCTTCTGGACGATCGACAGATCCGCGTCCTTGTCGTAGTAAACCTGCATGTCGCTTCCCCCTTTTCCAGATCCGGATTGCAAATTCTTGTCCGCCACGAACATCAGCGATCCGCAGACGTTCATGGCCCGCCCTAGACGCTCAGCACCTGGTCGCCACGGCTGACGCCGGAGACGCCTGTGCGGGCCACCTCCATGACGAGCGCGCGGTCGATGGCCCGAATGAAGGCATCGAGCTTTTCGCTCGGCCCCGAGAGCTGAATCGTGTACGCATCGGGCGCGACGTCGATGATCTGCCCGCGGAATATGTCGCACGTACGCTTCACCTCCGAGCGGTCGGCACCAGATGCGCGCACCTTTACGAGCATGAGCTCGCGCTCCACGTGGTCAGTCTCGGAAAGATCGACCACCTTGATGACCTCGATCACCTTGTACAGGTGCTTGATGATCTGCTCGATCTTGCGGTCGTCGCCCACGGTGGTGAGCGTCAGCCGCGACAGGGAGGGATCTTCCGTGGGCGCAACGGTGAGGCTGTCGATGTTGTAATTGCGCTGGGCGAAGAGCCCCACCACCCGGGACAGCGCTCCCGCCTCGTTTTCGAGCAGCACCGCGATGATGCGCCGCATCAGATGTAGTCTCCCTGCTGGCTGGTGGTGATCTTGTCCAAATACATGTCGCACATGGCGCCACCCTTGATGGCCATCGGGTAGACGTGCTCGTGGGGATCGACCCAGACATCCACGAACACGAGGCGCTCACGCAGCGGCGGCGAGAAAGCTTCGATCATTACCGGCTCCAGATCCTCGGCCCGGTCCACCTTGAAGCCCACATGGCCGAACGCTTCCACCAGGGTCTTGAAGTCCGGCAGCGAGTCACTGTAGGTGCTCTGAGAGTGACGTCCGCCGTACTGCATGTCCTGCCACTGCTTGACCATTCCCAGGGCCTGGTTGTTGAGGTTGACGATCTTGATCGGCAGACCGTACTGAAGGCAGGTGGACAGCTCCTGCATGTTCATCATGAAGCTTCCCTCGCCGGTGACGCAGACCACCCGGGCATCCGGAAAGGCAAACTGCACGCCCATGGCAGCGGGCAGCCCGAAGCCCATGGTGCCGAGGCCGCCGGAGTTGATCCAGCGCCGCGGCTGAGAGAACTTGTAGTACTGGGCCGCAAACATCTGGTGCTGGCCCACATCGCTGGTCACGTAGGCTTCGCCCTGGGTGACGCGATAGAGAGTCTGCACCACCAGCTGCGGGAGGATCGGCTTGCCCGGCTCCGGCTGAAGAGAGTGATCGAGCCCGTGCGCTTGCCGCCATCCGTCGATCTCGCCCCACCATGCCTTGAGCGCTTCGGCGTCCGGCAGATGCGGACGCCGCTCGAGCTCGCTTTCCAGGATTGCCCACATCTCTTCGAGCACGCTCGCCACCTGCCCGACGACGGGTATGTCCGCCGGGATGATCTTGGAGATGGAAGCCGGATCCACATCGACTTGCACCACGGTGGCTGCGGGCGAGAACTTGCTCGGGTTGTTGGTGACACGGTCGTCAAAGCGCGCGCCGATGGCCAGGATCAGATCCGCGTTGTGCATGGCCATGTTTGCTTCGTAGGTCCCGTGCATGCCGAGCATGCCGAGGAACTGCTCGTCGTCGCCGGGAAATCCGCCCAGACCCATCAGCGTATTGGTCACCGGGAAGCCCAGGCGCCGGGCAATGCGCGTGAGCAGTTCCGACCCGTCGCCCTGTATCACGCCTCCACCCGAGTAGATGATCGGTCGCTTGGCTTCCAGCAGCACGTCCACGGCCTTGCGGATCTGCCGCCCGTCACCCCTGACCGCCGGACTGTAGGAACGCAAGCTCACCGACTGCGGGAAGGCGTAAGGCGCGGTGATGTCGGGGTCCGTGGTGTCCTTTGGAACGTCGATGACCACCGGACCGGGACGCCCGGTGGTGGCGATGTGGAACGCCTTCTTGACCACCGAAGCGATCTCGCTGCAATCCTTGACCAGGAACGAATGCTTCACCACCGGCCGCGAGATACCGACCATGTCCGTTTCCTGAAACGCATCCGTTCCGATCAGCGGGTTGGGGACCTGTCCCGAGATCACGATCATGGGAATGGAATCCATGTGGGCCGTGGCGATTCCGGTGATGGCGTTGGTAGCGCCCGGGCCCGAGGTCACCAGCACGACGCCAGGCTTCCCCGTGGCGCGCGCGTAGGCATCCGCCATGTGCGTCGCGGCCTGCTCGTGACGCACCAGGATGTGCTCCACCTTCTGCTGGCGGAATATGGCGTCATAGATGTGCAGGGCGGAGCCGCCCGGGTACCCGAAGATGTAATCCACGCCGGCGTCCTGCAGCGCCCGTATCAGGATGTCGCCGCCGGAGAGCTCTTCGCCAATGCTCTGACTCTTGTCTGTGCCCACTGTGATTCGTGCCCGTTAGTCAACCAGATACCTCACCGGCTGATGTCCCGCCACCCATAAACGTTTGATTTTTCACGGGGTTTGAAAGGAGGGACCGCCGGAGCCGCGTATTCTTGGGGTTCGCCCACGGCATGTCAACGAACGGTCCAATGCGCCAAATTGCGAATCGCTTCACATATCCGGGGTAACTGCCGCAAGGGACGGACGCCCCGGTCGCTCTAAAATCCCGGATTGGATTGCTACGCCCGGGCGCCGGTCACGAAAAAAACCGCCGGCGGCCGTGGCATATATCAGGAGTATCTGGATGATGCGCAAGTTCATTAGTCTCGCCTTCGCTGCTCTCTGCATACCGGTACTGGCGACCGCCGACGTCTACCGCTGGGTCGGTCCCGACGGGGTCGTCAACTACACTCAGATGAAACCTGAGGGTGTCCAGGCCGAGCGCGTCCAGGCCCAGGGCGGAAGACGTTCGACTGCTGCCCCAGCCCCCAGCGAGCCCGCCGACCAGTCCGCCACCCAGAGCGCGGACACGTCACAGCTTTCCCCTAAGCAGCAGGAAATGCTGAACGATCTGCAGTCGGCTGAGGCCGCCCGCAAGCAGGAAGTCGCCCGGATCCGGGAATCCAACTGCGAGCGGTCACGACGGGTGCTCGACCGCCTGTCCGCCACCGCGCGCATACGCGTTCGTGACGATTCCGGCGAGGAAAGAATCATGGGCGAGGATGAGCGCCAGAATCGCATCGCTGAAGCCCAGCAGGGCGTTGCAGAGAACTGCTTGTCCTGAGGACCCGGGGCCCGCAGCCGTGCGGGCCCACTGCCAGCTCACCGTATCCAGACCAGCGTTGCCTGGCGACCGGTCTCGCCATCGCGCCGATACGAATAAAACCTGGCGTCGGACCAGGTGCATGCCGAGGATCGCTCGACACATCCGATCCCCACGTCCCCAAGCTGCCGAACGGCCAGCCCGGCCAGGTCAAGCTGATATTTGTCCGCCCGTCCGCCCGGTCTCAGGTAGGCTTCCGCCTCGGGGCCCGATTGCCGCACCGCCTCGGCCACGTCTCCGCCAACCTCATAAGCGTCGGCTCCGATTCCCGGACCAATCCAGCCCACGTATCCCGTCGTCCTGCCAGGTAGCGAGCCCACCACGCTGGGGATGATGCCGGCAACCAGGCCGCGCCAACCCGCGTGGATCACGGCAACCGTGCTCGCATCGCGAGCAGCAACGACCACCGGCAGGCAATCGGCGGTAAGGACGGCCAGCGCAAGCCCGGGAACAGACGTCCACGCGGCATCGGCCACCGGCACCCGGTCGCAGCTTGCCAGGGTGGCCTGGACACACCCTGTTCCATGGACCTGCTCGAGCCATTGCACGTGCGCAAGACCGAGCGCTTTGAGCAGATCGCGACGGTTTCGGGCCACATGGGCCGGGTCATCGTGGACGTGGCAGGCGAGATTGAAGGCTGCATACTTCCCCTTGCTGAACCCGCCCGGCCGGGTCGTGGTTACCGCGGCGATTCGGTGGCCGGGCGCGTCGTCCGGCCACCTGGCCCACTCCCAAGCGTTCGCTTCAACCATGGTGCCGCACGTCCTGCCGCAGGGCATCGAGCAAATCCACCAGATCGTCGGGGTCCGGAGCTTCGAACTGCAACCTCCCGCCGTGAACGGGGTGGTCGAAGGCGAGCTTCGCGGCATGCAGCGCCTGGCGCGAGAAACCGCGGAGCGCGGCGATCAGTTCGTCCTGAGCACCCGGTGGCAGACGTCCCCGAGCCCCGTAGGCTCGGTCCCCCACCAGCGGATGCCCGATACTGCTCAGATGCACTCTGATCTGGTGGGTGCGTCCGGTTTCCAGCTGCGCGACCACCAGGGTGTGAGCCCTGAAACGCTCGACCACCCGGACCCGGGTGAGCGCGGGGCGACCATCGGCCCGAACGCGCTGGAGCGTCCTGCGCACGGGATCGCGCCCCATCGGGGCATCGATATCCAGCCCGCTGACCAGCACCCCTTCACAGACGGCGCGATAGCCCCGCTGAATCTGTCTGGCCTGCAGCGCCCTGACAAGAGCGGCGTGAGCTTCGAGATTGGCCGCAACCAGGAGCAGCCCGGACGTGTCCTTGTCCAGACGGTGCACGATCCCCGCCCGCGGAACCAGGGCCAGCGAGGCCCGGTGATGGAGCAGCCCGTTGACGAGCGTGCCATCGGGATTGCCCGCTCCAGGATGAACCACTAGCCCCGCAGGCTTGTTGACGACGAGCAGGTCGGCGTCTTCATAGAGGACGTCAAACGGGACGGGCTCCCCAGTGCTCCAGTCTTCCCGGGGCGCGACGACGGCATCGAGCACGAGTGTTTCGCCCCCTACGAGCTTCACTTTTGGTTTGACCCGGGCACCGTCCACCGTGAGCGCCCCATCCTGAATCCAGGCGGTCAACGCGGCGCGGGAGAATTCCGGGAACAGCCGGGCCGCCGCCTTGTCGACGCGCTCTCCCGCCACGTCAGGTGGCACCGTTACTCGTTTCTGGATTTCCAGCGGCTCCGCCATCGCCCTCTGCTCTGGTTGCAACCGTACGCTAAATCGTTAAATTAGCGAAACTTTCTGGCTCACGCCTGAACCAAAGCTGCAGGATCCATGCGCAAATTCACCCTCATGCCCTTTCTTTTGCCTCTCCTACTGCTTTGCCTTGCGTCTTCCGGCTGCTCCTGGATGCCCTGGGTCGGCAAGGACAAGGACAAAGCCGAAGAGGACCTGAACGCGACGGAGCAGCAGCTCTACCGCGACACGCAACGCGCGCTCCGGGCCGGCAACTACGACCGGGCGATCCAGGGTCTCCAGCAGCTCGAGGCCCGGTTTCCTTTCGGCCGCTACGCGGAGCAGGCCCAGCTGGAGATCATCTACGCTCAGTACATGTCCTACGATCACGACACGGCCCGCGCGTCCGCGGACCGGTTCATGCGCCTCCATCCTCAGCATGCCAACATCGACTACGCCTACTACATCAAGGCTCTGGCCGCCTTCAACAAGAACCGGGGCCTGCTGGATCGCATCTTCGCGACCGATCTTGCAAAACGGGACATGACCGCCGCCCGCGACGCTTACGCCGACTTCGCTCAGCTGCTGGCCCTTTACCCCGACAGCCAGTACGCGCCCGACGCGAACCTGCGGATGATCTATCTGCGGAACCTCCTGGCAGAGTCGGAGATTCACGTGGCCGACTACTACATGCGCAGGGGCGCTTATCTGGCGGCCAGCAACCGGGCGAGATACGTCATCGAGACCTACTCCAAGTCCCAATCCGTCGACGATGCGCTGGCCATACTGGTTGAGGCCAACTGGCGCCTGGGGCTGGAGGAGGCCGCCAACGACGCACTGCGGGTATTGGCGCTCAACTACCCGAACTACCCGGCGTTCGACACCGACGGCAACCTGACCCTGGCGAGCACCGTGCGCAACCGCGACCGATCCTGGACCAACATGGTCACGTTCGGTCTGCTCGACCGTCCCAAGGTCCCGCCGCCGATCACGATCAAGCATCCTGAAGGCTTTGAACCGCCACCCGTCAATCCGGACGCCGCCCCGCCACCGAAGAAGAAAGGCGGCATATTCAGCTGGCTTCCCTTCGTCGGTTGAGCAGAAAGCTGCTCCCGGTCTCAGCAAACGGCCGGCGGTCATCTAGACTCAGGAGCACGTGCCGCAAATCGGCAGGCAGCGCGCAGGCGGACGGATGACGCTTCAGCACGAGGATATAAGGCGGGAAGTCGAGCAGCGCCGGTTCGAGGTCAACGCCAACCTGCTCCGCATCTACAACTACTACCGCGTCTTCGTGGGTCTCGCCCTGCTCGCAGTATTCATGACCAGCCTGATGGGCAGCCGTCTGGGAGGCCTCGATCCCACGGCCTTCCTCTGGAGCATTCTCGCTTACATCGCCATTAACCTGACCGCCGCCGTGGCGGTGCAGTTTCTTCCCCGCAGCATCGTTCAGGGGCAGACCATCAGCGCCGCTCTCGTGGTCTTCGATATCCTGACGCTCACCTGGCTCACTTACTTGAGCGGCGGCGTTGCCAGCGGCCTCGGCCTGCTGATTCTCGTTTCTGTCTCGACGGGCTCCATCATGGTCACCAGCCGCGCCACCGCGGTGCTGGCCGCCACGGCGAGCATTGCCGTGCTATTTGAGGAGTTCTACCTCTCGCTTACGGCACCCGCCCTTCACGACGACTACTTTCAGGCCGGCGTCCTGGGCGTCTTCTACTTCGCCTTTTCCCTTTCCATTCATCATCTCGCCAGACGCATTCGAGAGGACGATCTTCGAGCCATGACCCAGGCAGCGGAGCTTGCAGACCTGGAACGCCTGAACCGGCAGATCGTTCAGAGCATGCGCACGGGAATCATCGTGGTCGATGCAGACAATCGTGTGCGGATGATGAACCAGTCCGCAACAGCGCTACTGGGCCTGGCGGGCGACGAGGCGCTGGCGCGTCTTCCCGAGCCGCTGGAGGAACGGCTCGAGGACTGGCGAGAGAATTCGCGCCTTCGGACGCCTCCCTTCCAGATCGAGCCCGATACCCCGGAAGTGCGTGCCAACTTCTCTGCTGTGCGGGCCGGCGGGGACGTCACCATATTTCTCGAGGACACCAGTGAGCTTCAGCAACAGGCTCAACAGCTCAAGCTCGCCGGTCTGGGTCGCCTCTCCGCAAACATCGCCCACGAGATCCGCAATCCCCTAGGCGCCATCAGCCATGCGGCCCAGTTGCTGCGCGAATCGCAGAACCTGGACGAAGGGGAGACCCGCCTCACCCAGATCATCCACAACCATTGTCAGCGGATGAACGGCGTCATAGAAAACGTGCTAGAGATGTCACGTCGCAGCCCGTCCGCTCCCGTTAGACTGCGTCTGCAGGAGCTTTTGGAAGAATTCGCGGATTCGTTCCGGGAAGCGGTCAATGACGCCATCATCGACATAGACGTCGTGCCGGAGGATACGGAGATTCGGGTGGACAGGAGCCAGATGAGCCAGGTGCTCACCAATCTGGCCGGCAACGGCATTCGGTACAGCTACGAGGCGACCGGGCAACCCTTCGTTCGTCTGGAGGGAGGGATCGATCCGCGAACCGACCGGCCATATCTCAACGTCATCGACCGCGGGCCCGGCGTTCCAGACGACCAGGTCGCCAATCTGTTCGAAGCGTTCCACACCACGGAGCGGGCGGGCACCGGGCTCGGTCTGTACATATCCAAGGAGCTCTGCGAGACCAACCAGGCGCGGCTGTCCTACTCGCGACATGCCGACGGAGGCAGCTGCTTTCGGATTGCCTTCGCTCATCCCGATCGAATTACGGCATAAGGAGAGGCCAAAGTGACGGGCGACAAACGTGCACTCATCGTCGACGACGAGCCGGACATTCGCGAACTTCTCGAGATCACCCTGGGCAGGATGAGCATAGAGACCTCCGCCGCCCAGGACCTTGCTACGGCACGTCGTTACCTCGCAGAAGAAGAATTCGACCTCTGCCTCACGGACATGAACCTCCCCGATGGCAACGGCATCGAGCTGGTCGACCTGATCGCCCAAGAGAGGCCGGGATTGCCCGTAGCGGTGATCACGGCCTTCGGCAGCATGGACACGGCAATCAGCGCCTTGAAAGCAGGCGCCTTCGATTTCGTGCAGAAACCCGTTGATCTGGACCAGCTCCGAGCACTGGTGGACACGGCGCTGAAGATCCCCGAGATGGCCGGATCTCAGGCCGTCGATCCGGCAAGGCTGACGGGGCAGTCGGACACGATGAATCGACTGCGCGAGCAGATCGAGAAACTCGCCCGCAGCCAGGCTCCGATCTACATAAGCGGCGAGTCCGGTTCGGGTAAGGAACTCGCCGCCCGGCTCATTCACGAGCAGGGACCCAGGAGGGATGCGCCGTTCGTGCCGGTCAACTGCGGGGCCATCCCGAGCGAGCTTATGGAAAGCGAGTTCTTCGGGCACATCAAGGGCAGCTTCACGGGCGCCGTTGCAGACAAAGAGGGGCTCTTTCAGGCCGCCGACGGCGGCACGCTCTTCCTCGACGAGGTCGCCGACCTGCCATTGTCCATGCAGGTGAAGCTGCTCCGGGCGATACAGGAAAAGGCTGTGCGCGCCGTTGGGTCGGCCCAGGAACAGGCCATCGACGTACGCATTCTCTCGGCAACCCACAAGGATCTGGCCGACGAAGTAGATGCCGGTCACTTCCGGCAGGATCTCTACTACCGGCTAAACGTCATCGAGTTGCCAATGCCGAGCCTGCGCGATCGCGCCGACGACATTCCCGAACTCGCCGAGCAGATCCTGTCGCGCCTTGCGGCAGAGTACGGCGAAAACAAACCTTCCATTAGCGACGCCGCAATGAGGTCACTCGGGGCATACCACTTTCCTGGAAACGTCCGTGAGCTCGAGAACATTCTCGAACGCGCCTTCACCCTCTGCGAGGACGATTGCATCGAGCAGGCCGATCTGCAACTGAGCGACGTGGAGTCGGTATCGGCCCGGGATGTCGCAGAAGAGCCGACACGTTCGCCGTCTAGCCCGCCCACGGCCGTCGAGCTAGGGCCGAGCGAGTCACTCGAGGACCACCTGGAGGCCATCGAGCGCAAGCTGATAACCGATGCCCTGGAATCCACCCGCTGGAACAAGACTGCCGCAGCGAAGCAACTGGGCATCACTTTTCGCGCGCTGCGCTACCGGCTGAAAAAGCTGGGCCTCGACTGAGCTGATATCCCACCACAAGAGGCGGCGCGCGCCGCTTCTCCCCGCGACGCGCGTCGGATGAACTGACGCGGAAATGACACGCGGCGTTTCTCTCATCGAATTTCTGGTCTGCCTGATCGTCGCGTCGGTCCTGATCGGGCTCGCGATGCCATCGCTGGGCGAGTTCGTGTCCCGACAGCGCGCCGTGGCTGCCGTCAACCAGATCATCGGCGCGGTAGCTGCTGCAAGACATGCGGCGGTCAAGCATCGCGCGACCACCACCCTTTGCGCCGCCGAGGCCGGCCAGTGCGTCGGCGCCAACCGCTGGCACCTCGGCGCCATGATCTTCAAGGACGTCAACGCGAACGGAACGCGGGAGGAAGACGAGCTCATTGTGGCTCAGCTGCCCGCCATGCGCCGCGGTGAAAGGGTTTACTGGCGCTCGTTCCGAAACAAGCCCTATCTCCAGTTCTCTTCACGTGGCCTGACCAGCTGGCAGAACGGAAGTTTTCAATACTGCCCGGCAGACGCCGATGCGCGGCTGTCGAAAGCGGTGATCATCAATGCACAGGGACGCGCTGCGGTGTCCAGGGACAACGATGGTGACGGCATCGACGAAAGCGCGGCCGGCGAGCCGCTGTATTGCCGTTAGTTACGCCCTCGTGTTTTCCCCCACTCGCCGCCCTTGGCTAAGTCGCGGGGATGGCATACGTGCTTGAGCTGATTGTCTCCGGTGTTGGTGTCGTAGACGTGCCGGCTCCGACACACGAGGCCCGGCGGGCCCTCGGGCTCGCTCTCCTCGACGATGGAGCAGTCCAGCGTGGACGAGCACTCGTCCGAGGTCGTCACCGACTCGATGAAGCCTGTGCACACCATGAACGGTTCTGCGTCGACGCACGCACACACACAATCGGCGCGCGCGGTGAGCGGATAGAAACAAAGCATCCCGACAAGCGCCGCGGGCAAAAGCAGGGTTGTTACCTTCATTGTCTGACTCCTCAAGCCGTATTCGACACCCCATGGAATACAAGACGCTGAGTCGTCACGGATGGTTTCAGCGCAAGTGTGACGAGTTGCCGATTTTCGGGATTCACCCCGCAGCTTTAGCGGCGCGGAGCTCGCTCAGGGAACGCTTTGAGAACGCGGCTTTCCCGGCCCAACTGAACGTCGGGCCGGGAGCCGGTGAAGGCAGGTCAGGCTTCTTCCAGCGTGACGTTGTCCGGTATCTGCACGACCTCGACCAGGTCGCGTCGACTCGGCGAGATGATCAGGTAGGACATGCGTATCTTCATACCCACTTCGAGCATGGTGAACGCCCCGTGGCTACCGGCAATCTCCACCCGCAGCTCCGGCGTGGTGTGGTACCGGTAACCGTCAACGATCATCGAGCCCGCCGCGAAGTCCAGCTGCTGAATCGTCCCGGTCTTGATCTTCTCCGGATAGACCGCCTGGGCCGACGCCGCTACGGAAGCCATCATTGCGCACAACATGAACAGGCCCATCAGCAGGCTCGGGAATCTCATGCTAGCCATATCGGTTTCCTCCTAGTTAACGTCATCGATCTCGCGCCAGGACAGGCGTCCCGTGCGGCTGTCGTTGATATCGGATATGCGGAACGACGAGGTGTCGCTGCCGCCGCTGACGAACAGGAAGTCCATCTCCCCTGCACCGCCAAGAGTAGACAGATCCACCAGGGTACCGTCCAGATCTCCGGCGTTGAAGAGAAGGCCGGCCGCGTATCCGCTGCCGCCAACGGAGACCATGTCACCGTCGTTGATGACGCCGTCGTTGTTGAAGTCCACCAGCTGGTCGACCGGGTCACCACCGGTGGCCGCATCGAACAGCAGGATGGACCCCGGCCGCGCGCCGAAGCAAGAGGTCTCGCCGGTTGCGGGTAGAATCGTGGTCGTGATCACCGTTCCGTCTCGGAAGATCATCCTGCGGACGGCTTTCTCACCGGGGTACTGCACGTCCGGAGGCGCGTTGCCACCGATATCAGGATTCTGGCCCCCAGAGAGCGTGCTTGCAGCCCGGACCATGTCGAAGTCGATGTACCAGCCGTAAGTACCCGGACCAGCGCCTTCGGCCACATAGTCCACCAGGTTGCGCGACATGACCCTTCGCGTAACCGCTGGCGTCACCGCATCGTCTACCACATTGGTGATCGTCTGCTCCACGAGCCGCAAGGATTTGCTGTCGCTCTGCGCGGTCGGCGGATTCAGCTCACCGCGATCCCAGATCGCATAAATCGACTGAATCTCTTCGTTACGGGCATCATCCCGGGTCACGTAGCTGCCGGTTCCGAATATCACCAGGAAGCCGGGCTGAGTGGGATGCTTCACCACCAGCGGCCGCGCCGTGATCGGCTGGATGCGTTCGACGGCCCCGTCGAAGTAAGTTGCCGAGAACAGCCGGGTGGACTTCCAGTTGTCGGGGTTCGGATCGGTGAGGTCGAACCGGAACAGGTTTCCGAGCCGGTCGCCCGCGTAAACCCAGTCCACGGTACCGTTCAGGTCGATGTCAACGGCGGTAGGATCACCAAGACCATTGGGAAAGCCAGCCTTCTGAGCCGGCGCAATGGGCACACCGAAGCCCGTATTGATCTTTACGAAGTCCCCGGCATCATCCCAGCCGTCGAGGCCCTTATCCATGAACAGAACGAACAGCTTGGCAATACCCGCCGTGGAATTAGGTCCATTGCCGAATATGGCCACCCACTCCTTCTCGGCCGGCGTTCCACCATCGCTGACGTTGCTCATGAGCACATTGGGAAGAGAGAGTGCCATGCCGAGGTCTTTAACGGGCTGACCATAGGGATCCGTGATCGCTCCCACGGCGCCACCGAGCGGCACGCCCGCGTCGTCCACGGGATAAGTATCGTCTTCGTCCGTGAACTCCCACAGAACGGAATTTGCCGCTGCTGCCTCGCTGGCAAACATGGTGTCAGGATCGGTCACGTTGAGCGCAAAGTAGCCCTTACCGCCTCCACCGAGGCCGCCGAGCAGTATCGTGTTCCACGACTTGCCGATCCCGCCGCGCGAGGCTTTCACGTAGGCGTCGTTGAACCGCGGGGTCAGGTCGACGTAGTACTTGTGGAGGTAGAAAGGTGAAGTGAGGTCATCCAGAGCATTGCGATATCGCTGGGAGCTGTCGATGAGCTTGTTTGGTACGTAGCCGAACCGCTCGATGCCCGTCTGGGCTTCGAATCCATGAAGCATCCCGTCATTCGCGCCAACGTAGACAATGGGTGTCCTGGACGCCTTGGCTTCCACGAAGTCCGAGTAGAGACTCCCGATCGGGTATGGCTCCTGGTCGCGATTGATGGCACGCGGCTCACCGATGAACACCGGGCTGGAGTTGACGATGTCACCGAGCAGACCATCTGCGGGGGGCCGCTCTCTCAGATATCCTAGAGGCAGTTCTGCCGTCCGCTCCCCACGCATAAAGTTGGTCTGGTCTACAGACATCATGATCTGCTGCTCCGGCGCCAGAGAGGGGTGCCTGAACGGAATGCCGTCGCCAGTCAAGGAGTCGGCAGTCACCAGCACCCGGTTCGTAGGCAGCTTGTTGCCGGGATTCAACATCTCCGACGCCCGCCAGGAAGGCGCATCAGCCAGGGTTCCGTCTGCGTTGACCACGGTGGCGGTGAGCTCACCCGTGTTGTCCCGCAGGTCGTAGAATCCGCGGAACAGGAAGGTGCCGTCGCGCAGGGACGTGGAGTTGAAGGCCGCAGCCGAAGCGGACGAGGCCGCCTGGGTGAAGGCGAGGAACGCCTTCTCGAAAGCCGCCTGGAGCTCCTGAGGATTGCCGGCACTGAGAAACTCGCCCCGGCCGTTCTTCGCGGCGTGAAGCATGTCGTCGATCTTCTCCAGAGGTCCGGCGAAGGGATCGGGCCAACCGAAGGGAGTGGTCGGATTCGCTGGCACGCTCGAAGGCTCGATGGTGCCGGTCACGCCGAACGCGATGGCATACGTCTTCATGTGCTGGTGCATGGTCTCGCCTGCAAAAGTGCCCTCCGGCGCTCCAAGAACATCGAGCGGCGACACCGGCACCTCGTCATTCACATCCGAGAACATGTCGTTCTCGTAATAGTACATGGCGGTATCGGCCAGGGTGGCTCTCCTGGTGTCGGCGTAAACGCCGCCGTCGAACGGCCCGCCGCCGTCCACGTCGGCGTTGCTGGAAACACCGGCGCCGCCATTCCAGTAACCGTCGGAAAACAGCAGCGCGAAGTTCTGCTGGCATGTGCCATCGGGCGGCGGCAGCGCAGGGCAGTAGTTGCCAGTCCGACAAGCGAAGATCTGGCCGGCACGTCCAAGGGCCTGCCGGAGCGGCGTGCCGCCGAACGAGTCGACCTTGTACACGTTGTCGATCAACGCTTTCTTGTTACCTTCGGTGTAGAGATCGTTCATGTCGGCCACAGGAATGGATGTCGTCGCGCTGATGGTCTCGTATCCGACCCGGATGTCCTGCACGTCGGCAAATACCCGACCGAGCACGCTCTTGATCACGTACTCTCGAGACCGGTAATACTGGAACCAGTTGGCGAAATTCTGAATCTCCTGCGCGTAGGTGCAGTCGAGCGGGTTGTCATCGTCTGCCGCGCAGTCCTCTCGACCCGGGCTACCAGGAAACTCGCCTTCGACCAAGGGACCGGCCCCGTCGCGAATCTCGATCAGGGTCGCCGCGGCGCTCTCCGCCAGAGGTGGCGTCGCATCGGTGGTGTAGTACCTGGGAATGTAGAGATCGACAACGGTGACGTCAGTGGTGCCACCCTGTGGATCCCACATGGGAACTCCATTGGCCGAGTAGCTGTGCGGCGCGAGCATATCGAATGTAAGGGTTGGATCTACCGGATCGAGACGGATCGCGGACGGGACAGCATCTTCTAGTTCCGCATTGGAAACGTCCTGGCCGATCCACGGCGTGTAGTAGACGGTCGGGTTGTAATACATCTTGTTGTGCAGGTGCGAGCGTGCTCTCCACGCCCCGTAGTCGTTGCCCCGTGTGTCGCCGTTGTCTTCCAGCGCCTGCTCCGTGGGAAGCACCCGACCAAACTGGCTGCCCGGAGGGTAGGTATTGGTCCGCAGATCCCAGAGGTACACGAAGCTTTCCGCGCTCGCCCGACGGGCGCGGCGCGAGTTGTCGAGAACGAAGCCGCCATTCTCATCGGCGCCTGCCACGCTCATGTTCCAGTCCATGCTGCCCGAATCGTCCATGACCACCAGAACGTTGGGGGGCACGCTCGCAGTCTGATCGAGCGGGACGCTGGCAAGGTTGTAGGTGATCGCCACCTCCCCTGGATTCGGCGGCTCGGCAGGCGGCGGCGCCGCATTGACCACGATACGGACCAAATAATCCGGCGGCGCGCTGACGCCCTCGTTGTCGAACAACCGATAACCGAACGAGTCCGTGCCAATGAAGTTGATGGGCGGCGTGTAGACGAATGACCCGGTTGCGCCATCAAAAGAAAGCGCTCCGACGGAGGGCAGGACGGTCAGAACCGCGCTGAGTGGCGAACCTATCTCGGTGCCGGTCTCATCGATCAGCTTGCCGTCCACGTCGTAAGCCCCGACGAGCACGCCATCGGTTGCCGTAACCGTCAGGGAGCCGTTCTCGAACATCGAGTAAGTCAGCTCCTGGACGCCAATGGGCAGGTCGTTGACGGGCTCCACCGTCACCGTAACGGTGGCGGGCAGAGATACGTCTCCCTCCGAATCCTGAAGCACGTAGGTGAAGTAGTCGGTGCCATAGAAATCGGGCTTCGGCTGGTACTCGATTGACGTACCGGTCGCATCAATGATGACGGTCCCGTTGGGCGCCGTGACGCCGTCACCGAACGCATCGACCACCGTGGTCGGCGCGCTTTCACTAAAGCCGCCCGCACCGGCAGACAGGATGAACGTGGGCTCCTCGGCAAGGTAATCGTTGTCCATGACGGCAATGGTGATGAAGGCCTGATCTTCGGACATGGTCACCGCGTCGTCTTCTGGCAACGGAACGTCGTTGATGGAAGCGACATTCACCCTGAACGTGTCGGCGATCATGACGCCCGCGGCATCGACGGCCTCGATGCTGATATTGGCAAACCCGTTCTGATCGGGTGCTAGGGTGAGTGTGAGCACGCCGTCGGCGATCGAGATGTTGCTGAAGAGCGAAGGGTTGCTGTTGCTGGCAACCGTGAAGTTCAGAGCTTCACCGTTGGTAGCAAAATCGACGTCGTTGAAATAATTGTAAAGGTTGATGGGCGCGATCACCGCGTCCTCGAAGACGTTTATATCCGGGATGGACGCCACCAGCACCGGGTCGTCATTGATCGGATTGACAGTGACGTTGACCTCGTACTCGACGGATGCTCCTGCCGAGTCGGTGGCGCGCACGGTCACCGTCCCGTTTCCATTCTGATCCGGGAGATAGGTGATGTTCAGGGTGTCGCCCGACATGGACGCACTGGCAATGGCGCCGTGGGAGACGGCCGACACGCTCAGGGTCAGGGAGTCCCCGTTGGTGTCGATGTCGATATCGTCAAACACGCCGCCGAACCCGACCGTGGATCCGGGGGAATCCTCGGCCTCCAGCACGTCGGAAACCGACCCCACGATGACGGGAACGTCATTTACCGAATTGACGACGATTCCGACGGTCAGCTGAGCCCAATTGCCAGCTAAGTCCGTTGCCCGAACGTCTACCGTCTCCGTGCCGTTGAGCTCGGGAACGTACGTGATGACCAGATTCGAGCCGACGATGCTTACCGCGTCGACCGGGTCTCCCGGGGAACTCTCGATGGAGAACGTCAGCGAGTCGCCGTTTGTCGCGACGTCCGCGTCGCTGAACACGCTCAGGAGATCGGTCGACGAGCTCGCCGTATCCTCGCTGACCGTCACGACCAGATCCGGCACCAGTATGACGGGCGCATCTTCCACCGGCGTCACCGTCGCTGTAAACGTAAACTCACCGACGTTGCCGGTAGTGTCGGTGGCCGTGAACACCCAGGTCTGGGTGCCGTTCGCATTGGGGATCGGGGTGAAGGTAACCACGCCGGTGACAGGATCGACCACCGCGTTAATCACCACATCGCCGCTCGTGGAGGCAAGGCCGTAGGTCAGGACGTCGCCAGGCTCGTCCGCATCGGAGAAGACGTTATTCAGATAGCCAGCAAATGGGGCCGAATCTTCCGCTGTCGTGTAGGTAGAGGAAGGGGATACCGGCACGGGAGACGCGGCAAACGACGCTGCTGATAGCAAAAGCAGGCCGATCGACCCGATCCAACCGATAGTACTGCGAGACATCCTGGAACCTCCTGTGCGCCGACTACGAAACGACGCGAACGGCAAAATTCGAATGGTTGAGAGTCGCTTCAATCCAGAATCCGTCCATAGGTGGATTGAAGCAGCACGACGGCGTTCGCGGTGCCGCCGACGCCGCGCGCGGTGACGCGGAAAATCTCGATGCGGTCAGAGTTGGACGCGCCGTAAGGATCTTCCAGCTGGTAGGCGTTTTCGTCGCGAATCACCGAGGCCACGTACTCGACGATGTACCGCGGCTGAGCATTCACGCCGTCGATGTTCGTGGCAGACTGGACGCTCTGGCCCCCGTCCCAGACGCCACCTAGCGTCCAGCGGTCAGGATCGCCGAGGTCGGCCACCGTCCACAGACCGTTGGCGCCCGCGTCGGTGAAACCCACGGTGGACGTGAGCAGATCCAGAGCGGCCTCGGCATCCCGAAGCGCGGATTCGGCTGCCTGAAACGCGAGCAGGGAATCGTGCTCGTTGCGCGCCATGCGCACCTCGAGGGTCGTGGTCTGCACGGCCGAAACACCGATGATGGTCAGGAGCAGCAGGAGCACCAGGCTGATGAACAGGGCGACACCCGTGTTCTGCCTGGGGCTGGAAAGCGAGGGTTGTCTAATCGCTCCCATGGCTAGACCTCCGGGTTCGAGTTTCTGATCTGAATGGTTTTGCTGAACGTGCGCCGCAGTCGGTTACCGTCCTCGGTGACCACGTCAACGCTGTTAACGGTTATGGTGGCGCGCACCGCAACGATCTGTCCGACATCCAACGGCACCGAATCAAACGGCACGTAGCGATTGGGGTTGGCGATCCCGTCGTTGAGCGTCGTATCGATGCCGTAGAGGACCTGCAGATCTTCGATGCCCTGGATGAGCTCTACCGGCCCTGCTGCACCGACTTTCTGCCAAAGCGCAAGCGGCGTGTTCCCCCGATTGTCCTGACGGACGCTGGGCGCGATGAAGAAGTAGGTGGATTCCACCGCGCCGATGGTCGCTTCTGGACCGTAGGAGCGGCCGAGGAACGACAGCGTCGCCGGAACCGTGCCGTTGGGGGAGTTGACGAACGCGGCGTTCTCGAAAAAGCTGCCGCCGGTCGCTCTGAGCACCGTCGCCTCGTTACCCGCCACCGCAAGCGCGGTTACCCGGAACATGGCGGCCTGCTCGCAGTTGGCGACCAGCACCACGTCACCCACACCGAAACCAGGGTCTCCGCCGGGAGCGGTAACGACGGGGTTGCCCAGCGGCTGCAGCGTCTGCACGAGCTTCTGCCCGGGCTGCTGAACGTTTCGGAACACGACGACGTCCGTACCCGGCGCGATCACGCCAGTGTCTATGGCTCCGGCGGCGACGTTCACGTTACCGACGAGGCCACCGGGCACCGTGTCTATACTGGGCGTCCAGGTACCGCCCGCGCCGGCCTCGTAGCCGTCGACGATGCGGGTCAGGTTGTATTCCGGAATGAGGTTCCACGGCCCATTCAGGTTCTTGACTATGTTGTCGGGCACGTGCGCGCAGCCGAGATAGCCGGCCTGGCGGGCGGCGCGGGAAATGAAGTCGAAAGCGAATCGGGCGTTTTCCTGCAGCCTCGCCTGCCCATTGACGATGGCCGAGGTCTGCGAGTTGCCGACGAACAGTTGCACGATGCCGGCAACGACCACCAGACCGAGCGCCAGAGCCAGCAAAAGCTCGACCAGCGAGAATCCAGCACTTCGCGTCTGCGTCCCGACCACGGCATTTTCCTTGAAAGTGATTTTCATAAATCAGCCCTGACTGTCGATGGCGAAGCTCTGGATCTGCGCGTTGGGCTCCTGCCATTGCACGGTGACGGTGATGATTCCACCCCCGTCGACGGCAATGGCCCCGTCGCCGTTGGGCAACCCGGGCTGATCGTTGACCGTCGGAAGAACACCGCCGTCGCGCAGGTTGGTGCACACTCCGGCATCTGAGAAGCCGCCCAGCGAGCACTTCCAGACTGCCTGATCGAATGCCACCATCTGAGCCTCGCTGCAGTTGTTCGCCATGCAATCCGTTGCAGCCGGCGGCCCGTCTCCGAAGGCCAGGCCGTTGTATGCCTGTCCCGGAACAGCCCCCGAAGGGTTCGCTCTTATTCTGTCCATCATGTCGTAGGCGAGCTGGACGGCTTCTGCCCGTACCAGCGCGCTACGGTTGTTCTGCATGCTGACCAGCTGCAATGCGGTCACGCCAAGTACTCCTACTCCCATGACGAGAACCGCGACCAGCAGCTCGATCATGGAAAATCCGCGAACACGATCTTTCATCCGTTGCATACCAACTCCGCTGTAGACGCTCTTCCAATGGCGTTGACGAAGACCGTTCTGCCGGGGTCCTCTCCCGCGTCCGTGCTGCAAAGCTGAATTTCTCCAGGCACGCCGCCGATCAGCATCCCTCGCGAGTTGAAGCTCAAGGTGCCAACCGAATCAAACGCGCCGCTGCCGTTCAGCGTGGCGTCGTCCGCCGCATCGAACACCTGCAGGACGGGCGCATCGCAGTTGCCGGGATTCCCGACCACCACGCAGTACCCGGCGCCCCACTCGTTGCCGTTGTCGCCGTCGTCCATGCTCTGAATGCTGACCACGCCGCCGAGCTTTGCCGCCTCGCTGCGCGCATAGTTGACGGCCAGAACGAACTCGTTGACGCGGGCAGTCATTGCGCGCTGGCTCATGAGCTCGTTGAAGGCCGGCAGGGCAAAGCCAAACAGGATCGCGGCAACAGCCAGCGTGACTATCAACTCCACGACAGTGAAACCACCGTTGTTCAACTTGTTTGTCATTGCGTCCTCAATCGCGCCAAAATTCAGCTTTTAGTTTCGGCGCTGACAGTCTACGAAGGCGCTCGGTCAAATGAACGCGGCGCCCGATGAGCGGGTTGATTTGTCAGGATAAGCGGTCAGTGCGGGGAGACGATGCTCAGGGTGACCCTGATCTCACTCTTCTTCCCAGTTCTGCTCGTCTGCGTCGAGGGTGTCGCCGTCGCCGTTCTGATCCCACCCGCGCGCACCCGTGGAATCAAATGTCAGGATGCCGTCACCGGCCATCATTCCAACGGGCGTTGCGGTGAGATCGAACGTAGCTACGGTCGAGTTGACGGTGATGTTGTAGCGGCCCCGCTCGACCGACAGCGGGTCGCACAGGGCGGTCGCGACAGGGCCTGCGTTGCCGTCCCCGACGCCGTCAGCGTCCGTATCCGCCGCGTTCTCGTAGGAGAACGACACCGCGGCCATCCGTTCGATGGCCTGGGCGCAGGCGAGCAGATCCGCCTGAGCTTCGGTGCGGTACGTGCGCTGCGAGTACTGGTTGTAGAAAGGCAGGGCAACGGCCGCGATGATCGCCATGATCGCCACCGCGACCATCAGCTCCACCAGAGTGAAGCCGTTCATACGTGATCGATCGTCTGGTGTTTCCACGGGACCGGATGAACGCATTTTCGGATCCTGATCGTTCGGGCCCATCAATCATAGGCGCCCGCGACGTCGACAAACTATCCAACGGCGCTGAGCGGTAGGATTGGAGCGATGATCTGTAGGATACGCGTCCGGCCGAGAAACGACGGCGGATCAGGTCACATCTTCGACCCGGAGAATGGACACGTCGAAGATGATCCTGCGGCCTGCCAGCGGATGATTGAAGTCCACCTGAACGGTGCTGCCGTCAACACATTTGACGAGCCCCGGCAATTCTCCCTCCGGAGCCGCGAACGAAACCAGCAGCCCAGGCTCCAGATCGATTCCGGAAAACGCCTTCGCCGGCAGCCGACGGACATTGCCTTCCTGGCGCTCTCCGAACGCTTCGCCAGGTTCCAGGGGGATCTGCGCATCGTCCCCTGCCTTCATGCCCATGAGCGCCCGCTCGAATCCGGGCAGCAGGCTACCGTCGCCGATGACGAAGGTTGCCGGTCGGGACCGACGGGTGGTGTCCACTTCCTCGCCGGATTCCAGCAGCACGGCAAAGTGCAGCGTTACCCGACAGTTGTCGTCGATGCGCCGATCCGACGAGCTGACAATGAGGCTCACGCGGTCGGCCCTTCATCGGGATCCTGACCGTCACGCCGGTCTGCCAGGTAATCCAGAAGTATCGACCCAATCCAGATGGCGGCACCCACCGTGAGGGCGGAGTCCGCCACGTTGAACGCGGGAAAATGCCATGAGCCGTAGTGAACCAGCACGAAGTCGACGACGTAGCCGGAAAAAAGGCGATCGGCGCCGTTGCCGAGCGCGCCGCCGAGAATCAGCGCGTAGGCCCAGCCCATCAACCGCCCGCCGACCGGAAGGCGCCTGAGCTCCCAGATGATGAACACGGCGAACGCGACGGCGAGGGCAACGAAGAACCAGCGTCCGCCGGCGCCGCTGAGCAACGAGAAAGCCGCCCCGTCGTTGTGCCATCGCACCCAGCTCAAGAACGGAAGCCAGTCCATGCGCTCACCCAGACGAAACTCCTGGACGATCCACCACTTGGTCGCCTGATCCAGCACCACCACGATCGCGCTGAGCCCCAGCCACTTCAGCATCCCGGCACGTCCCATCTTTTCATTCATTGGCAAACCACGCCCTTGCCGTACGCTGGTCCTCTTGAATCTGCGCCTTGAGAGCATCAAGGCCGTCAAAGGCAATCTCGTCCCTGATCTTGTGACGGAACTCGACGGTGAGCAGCGTTCCGTATATGTCCCTGTCAAAGTCGAATATGTGCACCTCCAGCAGCGGCTCGCGCCCGTCCACGGTCGGACGAATGCCAACGTTTGCGACGCCCTGATACTCCTTCTCCAGGCCTCGCACGCTCACCGCGAAAACGCCCTCCAGGGCGGCCCGATAGCGCTGCAGCTGAATGTTCGCGGTCGGAATCCCCAGCTTGCGCCCGAGCTGCCGCCCGTATACCACCCGTCCCATGATGAAGTAAGGGTGGCCCAGCAGCTTTTCCGCCAGCGCGAAGTCTCCCGCCGACAGACACTCCCTGATCCGCGTGCTGCTGACTCGTTCATGATCGAACGTCAACGTGCCGATGTGACTGACCTCGAACCCGTAACGCTCCCCGGCTGCCTGAAGCATCCGATAGTCGCCCGCGGCGCCCTTCCCGAACCTGAAGTCGTCACCCACCACGATGTAGCGGATGCCCAGCTGGTTGTGCAGCAGCTCCTCCACGATCCATTCGGCCGGGATGCTGGCGATGCGCTCGTTGAAGGGAAGGCATAGGATCCTGTGGAGCCCTGTGGGTTCCAGCAGCGTGACCTTCTCGCGAAACCGGGTCAGCCGGGCGGGAACCGTTTCCCCGGCGAAAAACTCTCTGGGCGCGGGCTCGAGCGTCATGAGCATGCTCGGCACGCCCAGCTCCTCGCTTTTCGCGATGAGATGGGCGAGCAGGACCTGGTGGCCGTGGTGCACACCGTCGAAGTTGCCGATCGTGAGCACGCAGCCACGATGGCGGGGTTTGACGTTGTGGAGGCCTCTGATGATTTCCATGGCGCACCATTATAGGCGCCTCACGCCCGATGGAGCAGGTTCCGCGGCCGCTCGCCGAAAACGATGAGGCAAAGCAGGTACACGCTGCCACCGCCCGCCACCACGCCCGCCAGCCAGACGACGCGCTCGCCATCGGGCGCGGCCATCCAGGCCGAAGGCTCCGGAACCCAGTAGGCGAAAGCGGCCACCATGACGGCCGACGCGGCCAGAGCCCTTGCTGTACTCACCAGGAACGGCCGGCCCGGGCGGTAAGCGTCACCGGAGACGAGCCCGCGCAGCAGCATCAGCGCATTAACCCACGCGGAAGCCGACGTCGCCAGCGCCAGGCCCACGTGCCCCATCCAGAAGAAGAGCGCCAGATTCAGCGCCACGTTGACGCCCACGGCGACCGCGCCGATTCGGAACGGCGTGGCGGTGTCCCGGCGCGCGAAGTACGCCGGAGCCAGCACTTTGACGAGCACGAGCGCCGGCAGGCCGACGGCAAACGCCTGCAGGCTGAGCGAGGCCATGCGGGCATCGAGAGGGGTCAACGCGCCGCGCAGAAAAATGCTCGCAACCAGCGGAACCGCAAGCACGTAAAGCGCGGCTGCCGCCGGCACGCCGAGAATCGCCCCCATTCGCATGCCCCAGTCCACGGTCGCGGCGAACCCGGCCCGGTCGCCTGAGGAATCCAGGCGCGACAGCGTCGTCAGGAGCACCGTGCCCAGAGCAACGGCCACCAGCCCGATAGGGAGCTCGAGCAGCCGGTCGGAGTAGTACAGCCACGAGATGCTCCCCGTAACAAGCGTCGAGGCGAGCATGGTATCGATGAGCGCGTTGATCTGATTGACCGACGCCGCGAGCACTGCCGGAATGAGCAGCTTGCCGACCTGCCGGGCCCCGGGGTCGGTCCGGCTGATCCGGGGCGCCACGAGCAGTCCGAGCCTTCTGAGCGAGGGGCCCTGAAAGGCGAGCTGAGCGAACCCGGCGACCAGAACACCCCATGCCAGGGCGAACACGGGGGTCGCGAAGACGTCGGCAGCAAAGAGCACCGCGGCAATGAGGCTCAGGTTGAGCAGGACGGGCGTGAACGCCGGCACGGCGTAGCGGTGGTGGCTGTTGAGGAGCGCCCCGGCGAATGCGGTGAGCGAGATGAGGCCGAGATAGGGGAACGTGATGCGAACCATGCTGCTGGTGAGCGCGAAGCGTTCGTCGTCGCCGAAGAACCCGGGCGCGAACACGGCGACCAGCGCGGGCGAGAAAATCACGCCCAGCAGCACAAAGACTGACAAGGCGGCTATGAGGTTCCCCTGCATCACCGCGACGAAGCGTCGCAGCTCGCCTACGCCACCCCCTCTGTACCTGGCCAGAACCGGCACGAACGCCTGGCTGAACGCGCCTTCGGCGAAGAGCCGACGGAAAAAGTTGGGGATGCGGAAGGCAACGAAGAACGCATCCGCGACGTCCTGGGCCCCGAAAAAGTAGGACAATGCCATGTCGCGAACCAGCCCGGTGATTCGGGACAGCAGGGTCATGCCCGAAACGATGCCTCCCTGTGCGGCCACGTTCTGGGGACCTTCCAAGGCCGCGGCCTGCTGCTCGGGTTTCTCAGTGCCGGTTGACATCACCATACCTCGGCGGCATATTACCGCGCCTTCGCAATCCGGACCCCCAGGAGCCACGCTTGGCCAACAGTCCACAAGCACGCAAGCGCGCACGCCAGGCCGAGAAACGGCGGCGACAAAATGCCAGCCAGCGTTCCATGGTGCGCACCTACATCAAGCGCGTCGACGCGGCCATCCAGAGCCGGGAGTACGACGCGGCCAGCGCAGCCCTGAACGATGCGATACCCGTCATCGACCGGATGGCTTCCAAGGGCATCATGCACAAGAACAAGGCAGCCCGGCACAAGTCGCGCCTGAACGCCAAAGTCGCCGCCCTGAAAGCCTGATCAGGGCTTCGACCCACCGGAGAGCAGCACCAGATTGTCCCGGTGCACGAGCTCCGGCTCCGCCGCGTACCCCAACCTGTCGGCAATCTCGTCAGACCCGGCCCGCAGCAATCGGGCAGCCTCCTCGCTGCTGTAATTGACCAGCCCCTGAGCGATCGCCAGCCCGTCGCCGTCCACGCAGCGGACCACGTCACCGCGCACGAACCGTCCCCGCACGGCAGACACCCCTACGGGCAGAAGGCTGACCCCGCGGCGGCGCAGCGCCTCGACCGCGCCCCTGTCGAGCTCCAGCTCGCCCTTCACCTTGAGCTGACCGGCGATCCACCTTTTGCGCGCATCGAGCGGGTTCATCGAAGCGAGCAGCAGCGTGCCCACATCGGCCCCTTCGAGGACGCGGTTCAGCACGCCCTCGATTCTGCCGCTGGTAATCACGGTGTGGGCCCCGGAGCGTGCGGCAATACGGGCCGCCTGGATCTTGGTCACCATGCCGCCTCGCCCCAACGCGCCCGAAGTGCTGCCCGCCATCACGTCCAGGCGCGGATCGGCCGCATCGGCCCTGGATACCAGCGGGGCCTGGGAATCCTTGCGCGGATCGCGCTCGTGCAGGCCATCGGTGTCCGTGAGGATCACCAGCAGATCGGCTTCCAGCAGATTGGTGACCAGCGCCGCCAGAGTATCGTTGTCCCCGAAGCGGATCTCGTCCGTGGCGACGGTATCGTTCTCGTTGACGATGGGGATGACGCCCAGGTCGAGCAGGCGGGTCAGGGTGGCCCGGGCGTTGAGGTAGCGCTCGCGGTCCGCCAGATCGTCGTGGGTCAGCAGGACCATGGCGGTGTGTCTTGCGTGCCCGGCAAAAGCGCGCTCGTAAGCCTGCATGAGACCCATCTGCCCCACGGCCGCTGCAGCCTGCTGCTCGTGCACGCCCACAGGCCGCGAGCTCCAGCCCAGACGGCTGACGCCCTCAGCCACCGCTCCGGAGGACACGATGAGCACCTGCACTCCTGCGTCCATCAGCCGGTTCACCTGCTCGCACCACGACCCCATGGCCGATGTGGCCAGCCCAGCGCCGTCGTCGGTCAGCAGCGCGCTGCCGATCTTGACCACGACCCGTCGGGCGGCGGCCAGCCGCGCACGCACCTCGTCACTCGGAATATCCCTGCTCATTCGGGAACGTACGTTACCTGAACCTGATCCTCGCCGTCATCGTCCGCTTCGTCCCTCTCCTCGGAGTTCCCCCGCAGCGCACCGGGCTTTGCGAGCACGGCGCCGCGCAGCACGTCCTCCCCGATCCGGGCCTGCAGCTCCGCCTCCCGTTCGGCGTACTCTTCGTCACCGGCAAGACGCTCGCGAATTCCGGCCACGGCAGCCAGCAGCGCGTCCGTCAGCCTGCCGATTCCAGCGGTGGTGACGGCCGACACGGCAAAGAGGGGACGCCCGGGAAAAGCGTCGGCGAAACGCCGCTCAAGGCCTTCGAGATCGGCATCCGTAACCAGGTCCGTCTTGCTGAGCACGAGCCAGACGGGCCGTTCGCGCAGTGCCTGACTGTAGTCGGCCAGCTCCGCTTCGATGAGCCTCGCGTTGTCGATGGGGTCGGAGCCGTCCAGCGGCGCGACCTCCACCAGGTGCAGCAGAATCCTGGTACGCGCAAGATGGCGCAGAAACTGGACCCCGAGGCCGGATCCTTCCGCAGCGCCCTGAATCAATCCGGGAATGTCCGCCATGACGAAGCTGTTGTCGGTACCGGCGCCCACGACCCCCAGGCTGGGAACGAGCGTGGTGAAGGGATAATCCGCCACCTTGGGCCGCGCCGCGGAGACCTGCGCGATCAGCGTGGACTTGCCCGCGTTGGGCAGCCCCAGCAGCCCGACGTCGGCGAGCAGCTTGAGCTGCAGGCGCAGCCGGCGGACCTCACCAGGCTCGCCGGTGGTCGTTCTCCGCGGGGCCCGATTGACACTGGATTTGAAGTGAGCGTTGCCCAGACCCCGCCGGCCACCCCTGGCGACGAGCAGTTCCTGACCGGCCTCGGTGAGATCGCCGAGGGTCTCCAGGGTCTCGTCGTCGATCACCGAGGTTCCTACCGGAATCCGCACCAGCCTGGCGTCACCATGAGCCCCGGTCTTGTTGCGCCCGCTGCCCGGCTGTCCGTTACCAGCTCGGTACAGCGGCTGGTAGCGGAAATCGACCAGGGTGTTGAGCGAGTCGTCGGCAACCAGAATGACGTCGCCGCCATCTCCGCCGTCACCGCCGTCGGGCCCTCCGCGGGCCACGTACTTCTCCCTGCGGAAGCTCAGGCAGCCCCCGCCGCCCTTTCCTGCTTCCACCCTGATCGTGGCTTCGTCGATGAACTGCATGGCGTGCTCAACGCAAAAAAAACCCCGCGTCCGCGGGGTCTGGCTGGTTCAGGCTTCCGCCGTCGCCGGCTCCACGCAGACGAATTTGCGCTTGTGCGGACCCCGGGTGAGAAATTGAACGTAGCCGTCCGCGGTTGCAAAGAGCGTGTGATCGCGCCCGCAGCCCACGTTGTCGCCCGGGTGAAACTTGGTGCCCCGCTGCCGAACGATGATGTTTCCCGCCGCAACGAACTGGCCGCCATACTTCTTGACGCCAAGCCGTTTCGACTCGGAATCGCGACCGTTCCGGGTGCTGCCGCCAGCTTTCTTGTGAGCCATTTCCTGCCTCCCGCCGTTTAGCCGTTTATGCCCGTGATCTTGAGCTCGGTGTACCACTGCCGGTGGCCCTGACGACGCATGTAATCCTTGCGCCGCTTGAACTTGATCACCCTTATCTTCTTGCCGCGGCCGCTGGACACAACCTCGGCGGTGACTTTACCTCCGTCGACGAACGGTTGGCCCACGGACACATCGTCACCGTCGGCGACCATGAGGACTTTGTCGAACACCACCTCGTCGCCCGGTTCACCTGTCAGCCGCTCCACTCGTATGACCTCTCCTTCGGTGACCCGGTGCTGCTTGCCACCGCTGGAGAAAACCGCAAACATACCTAAACTCCTCTATCCAGGCGGCAGCACGATGCCGCGACGAACACCCACCCGAGGGCTATAATTCGAGCCTTGCTGAAGCGATTGTCCCGGGCTTAAGCTGGCGGCCCGTCGCGTAAAATGCTCCGGGACGGCGCCGAAAGGCGCGTAATTCTACGGGCAAGGATATTGAATTACAACGAGTTAGCCGATGCCAGGTGACCCGGCCATAGCAACCACAACGACGCGAATCAGCGCCGACCCGAACGACGCGCTGACGCCCGTGTACGACCTCGCGAGGGACGATTTCGCGGAGGTCAATCGCCTCATTCCCCACCAGCTGACTTCCGACGTGGAGCTCGTCGAGGAGATCGGCCGCTACATAGTGGACAGCGGAGGCAAACGCCTCCGTCCGCTGATGGTGCTGCTGGGCGCCCGCTGCTGCGGCTACGAGGGCGATGACCACGTGCGCCTTGCCGCCATCATCGAGTTCCTCCACACCGCGACCCTTCTCCACGACGACGTGGTGGACCGCTCCGAGCTGCGCCGGGGCCGGGCAACGGCCAACGCGCTCTGGGGCAATGCCCCGAGCGTGCTCGTCGGCGATTTTCTCTACTCCCGGGCTTTTCAGCTGATGGTCGAGCTGGAAGACATGGACATCATGGCGATCCTAGCGGACGCGACCAACACCATCGCAGCGGGCGAGGTGCAGCAGTTCGCGAGCATCGGCAACTTCGCAATCGACGAAGCCCAGTACATGGAGATCATCCGCTGCAAGACGGCGCTGCTGTTTCAGGCCGCCACCCATACGGCCGGCGTGCTGAGCAGCGAAGATCCCGACGAAGTCGCCGCTCTCAAAAATTTCGGCCTCCATTTCGGGCTCGCCTACCAGCTGGTCGACGACTGGCTCGATTACGAGGGCGACTCCTCCACCCTGGGCAAGAACGTCGGCGACGACCTGGCCGAGGGCAAGCTGACCCTGCCGCTGATTCATGCGCTGGCAAACGCACCGGACGCCGACGCCAATGTCGTTCGCGACGCCGTGAGCGCCCGATCCGCCGAGCGTCTCGCCGAAGTGCTTCAGGTCGTGCGTTCCTCCGGCGCGTTGAGCTACACCCGCAGCGCGGCAACCCGGCAATGCGCGCGGGCCGTGGAGTGCCTAACGGGACTTCCCGACAACGAGTACCGCGACGCGCTGGAGACGCTGGCGAACTTCTGCCTGGATCGACTCCGCTAGCGGTGCGTCCCGCACCCTCGATTCTGCTGGCCTGCCTGTGTTTCTTGCCCTTCGCCAGCGCGCTGGCGGCCGCGCCCGCGCTCGAGCAATGCGAGCTCAGCGGCAGCCATGGGGTCGGCCGCGTGGAGGCCGTGTGCGGCCGGCTGCCTCGACCCGAGAACCCCGAACAGCCCGACGGAGCTCGGCTCGACCTTTTCATCGCGAAGATACCCTCCCTGAGCCCGGAACCCGCACCGGATGCGTTCACCATCATCAACGGCGGTCCCGGGGCTTCCTCGGTGTCGCTGTTCGTCGACCTCGCCCAGGCGTTCTCGGGCGTTCTGCGCGAGCGGGACATCGTTCTGGTCGACCAAAGAGGCACCGGGCGGTCCAACGCCCTCGAATGCCCGGAGCTGGAGAAGGCCGCCGAGGACTACTCCATCGAGGCCGTCCAGGAAGCAACACGGGCATGCCTTGAGTCCCTCGCCGGCGACCCCCGTTTCTATACCACCTCCCAGGCCGTGCAGGATCTCGAGGCGGTGCGGGCAGCGCTGGGATACGAAAGGCTCAACGTCTATGGCGTGTCCTACGGAACCCGGGTTTCCATGCACTATCTGCGTCGTTATCCGGACCGGGTCAGAACGTTGATCCTGGACGGCGTGGTGCCTCCCGGGCTGGCTCTCGGCGTCAACGTGGCCGAGAACGCGCAGCGGCGCCTGGACGAGCTGTTCGCCCAGTGCGACCGGGCACCGGAGTGCAGCGAGGCGTTTCCTGACCTTCAGGCCAGTTTCACCCAGCTGCAGAGCAATCTGAACGCCGAGCCGGTCAGCTTGCGGTTCCCCAATCCGATAACCGGCCTGGAAGAAAGCCTGGCGTTCGGCTACGACCATCTCGCCCTGGTGGTGCGCCTGTTGAGCTACGCCCCGGAAACCGCATCGCTTTTGCCCCTGATCATCGACCAGGCGGCTGGCGGCAACTATCTGCCGGCGGCGTCCCAGGCACTGCGAATCACGGACGCGCTGAGCGGCACCATGAGCTTCGGCATGCACAACTCGGTCACCTGCACCGAGGATCTGCCCTTCATCGATTTCAACCAGGTGAACTGGGATGCTCTGGAGGCGACCTATATCGGCGCCGATCAGGTCCGGGCCCTTCGCGCGATCTGCGAGATCTGGCCGCGCGGGGCAATGGATCCGGACCTGAAGGATCCCGTTCAGGCCGACACGCCCACGCTCATCCTGTCCGGCGAGCTGGACCCCATCACACCGCCCGCATACGGGGACCAGATAAAGCCGGGCTTCGGCAACTCGATGCACATCATTGGTGCGGGTCAGGGTCACGGCGTCGTATCCAGGGGATGTCTGCCGGGTCTCGTCACGCAGATGGTGGAGGCAGGGCACCTGGGGGACCTGGACGCCGGCTGCGTCGAGCGCCTGTCCGCGGCACCATTCTTCATCGACCTGATGGGTCCAGCCCCATGATCCGCGCCGAGGGGCTCGACAAATCGTTTGGCGAGGTCACCGCCATTCGTCACGTCTCGTTCGATGCGGCCGACGGCAAAGTCACTGCCCTGCTCGGCCCCAACGGCGCCGGGAAGTCCACCTCGCTCAGGATTCTGGCCACCGTGCTGCAACCCGATGGGGGGAAAGCCGAGGTCGACGGCGTCGACGTCGTCGCCGACCCCATGGCGGTGCGGCGTCAGATCGGCGTGCTGCCGCACGCCGCAGGGCTGTACGCCCGCCTCACGGCCCGGGAGAACGTCGCGTACTTCGGGTCTCTGCACGGCATCGCGAAGTCACGGCTGAGCGAACGCATCGATGAGCTGATCGAGCTTTTAGAAATGGGCGAGTTCGCCGAACGCCGGGTCGCCGGTTTTTCCCAGGGTCAGCGGATCAAGGTCGCTCTTGCCCGCGCGCTCGTCCACGACCCGCGCAACGTCCTGCTGGACGAGCCCACCAACGGGCTCGACGTCATGGCAACGCGGGCGCTCCGAGACATCATCATCCGGCTTCGCGACGAGGGGCGCTGCGTCCTGTTCTCGAGCCACATCATGCAGGAGGTCGCCAACGTCTGTGACGACGTCATCGTCATCGGCCATGGACGCGTGCTTTTCCAGGGGACCCTGGACGGGCTCCGCGACCACGCCGGCGAAGCCGATCTGGAGGAGGCCTTCATCCGCGTGATCGACGAGGAGGACGTGTGACCGGTTTCGCCATCGTCCTTGCCAAGGAATGCCGCGACAACATTCGCGACCGTCGAACGATCATCTCGTCGCTGTCTCTCGCCGTCCTGGGACCCGCGCTGTTCGTCGGGCTGATGGCCTTCGTTCTGGACTCCGCGGTGGGAGAGTCCAGCGATCCGGTGGAGATCACCGTCGTCGGCGCCGACCACGCGCCCGGGCTGATGGCCTTCCTGGAAACCCAGAACACGCGCATCGAGCGGGTGGATCTCGAAGACCCCCGGGGTGCGGTGGCCGGCGGATCCCGAAAGCTGGTTCTCTCGATTCCCGATGATTATTCCGAGCGCTTCGCGGCGGGCCAGGTGACCACCGTGTCCCTCATCTACGACAGCTCGGACATGGGCATGTCCCGCCGCAACTTTCGGATGGCGCAGCAGTTCATCCTGGCGCACGCCAGGATGATCGGGCTTCTCCGGCTCCAGCTTCGCGGGGTCGACCCGGCCATCGCGTCCCCCGTTCAGGTTCAGGCAGTCGACACGGCCTCGCCGGCCGCCCGCGCGCTGGCCATCCTAGCCACCTTGCCCTACCTCCTGGTGCTCGTCATCTTCATGGGCGGCTTTTACCTGGCCATCGACGCAACGGCCGGCGAGCGCGAGCACGGCTCCCTGGAGCCGTTGCTGACCCAGCCCATATCGCGCGGCGCCCTCGTGCTGGGCAAGGTAGCCGCCACGGCGGTGTTCAGCGCAGCCTCCCTGGCGTTGTTCCTCGCAAGCCTGGCCATCTCTCTGCCCTACGCGCCCCTCCACAAGGTGGGCATGTCGCTGCACATCGATGTCTCGACCGCGTTGACCGTTTTCGTCATGGCGCTGCCGCTGATACTGTTCGCGGCCGCCCTGCTGAACGTGGTCGCTTCGTTCGCGAAGAGCTACAAGGAAGCGCAGACTTACCTGACGTTCGTCATCCTCATCCCCACGCTTCCCCTGATCATCACGCGAATGATGAACGTGGAGCCTTCCGCGGCCCTGATGATGATTCCGAGCCTGAGCCAGGGGACGTTGATCAACGACGCGGTGGCGGGTGAACCCGTGCAATGGGTTTTTCTGCTGATATCCGTGGTCTCGACGACGCTGACGGCCGGGGCGCTGACGATGCTGGCCGTGTACCTTTACAAGCGCGAACGCATATTGATCTGATGTTGTTCCCGCGCCGGGGCGCTTTTACAATACGCGGCCCTCACCAGGGGCAGTCGGAGTGTAGCTCAGCTTGGTAGAGCACCACGTTCGGGACGTGGGGGCCGGAGGTTCAAATCCTCTCACTCCGACCATTTTGACTCAGTGGTTTGCGGCTACCGACGCACCACCGACGCGTCCCGCTCAAAGCGCGACGCAAGCCCCGCGCCGGCCGGTTACAATGCCCGATACCGCATCATGCCTGGAGCCCAAGACATGCCGGACGACGAACTCAAACGCGCGCGCGACGACGCCCGCTGCGAGGCGGCAATCCAGACCCTCACAGACGTGCTGTGGCGGTTCGAGGAAACCTGCGAGGGCTCCTACACCCTCTACGACCTCGTGGGCTACCTGGTGGAAGACCTGGTCCGGGAGGGCTGCTGCGCCGCGTGCATCGCGGAGTCCGTGACGGCGGCGTTCAAGGACATCGGCGCCGATACCACCGAGCACCGGCGCGACGAGGGAACCATACACTGACCACCGCCTGCCTGGCCTGCCACATTCTTTGTCGCTAGGATTGTGCTCCCGTCAGGGCAGGAGGGTTTTCGCGTGAGTCTGTTCCGGCTCGACAACAAGAACATCGCCATCACTGGCGCATCCTCGGGATTCGGCCACCACTTCGCAGGCGTGCTTTCCGAGGCCGGGGCCAGCGTGGTGCTCGGCGCCCGCCGCGAAGACAAGATTCGCGACCGGGTCGACGAGATCAACGCTGCCGGCGGCAAGGCAACCGCGGTAAAGCTGGACGTGCGAGACGCCGACAGCGTCAGAGGCTTCCTCGAGGCCGCCGAGGCTGCCTACGGGCCCCTGGACGTGGTCATCAACAACGCCGGCGTCGAGGCTGGCGCGAAAACCTATCTGATGATCGACGAGGATGACTGGGACTTCGTCATGGATACGAACCTCAAAGGTGCGTGGCTCGTCTCCAAGACCTACACCGAGCTCGTCCTCGCGGCCGGTCGCAAGCAGGGCAACATCATCAACATCTCATCCATTACCGATACCCGCACGATAAAGGGACAGTTTCCGTACGCCGTCTCCAAGGGAGCGCTCACCCGCATGACCGAGGTCATGGCCCTGGAGGCGGCCAAGTACGGGATACGCGTCAACGCGCTCGCGCCCGGCTACATCCTCACGGACGTGAGCCGCCTGCTGCTCGAGAGCGATCAGGCGCCCGAGTTCGTGAAGGGCATTCCCATGCGCCGGTTCGGCGAGTTCTCGGACCTGGACGGTCCCCTGTTGCTGCTGGCCTCCGACGCTTCGACCTACATGACGGGATCCGTGGTCGTCGTGGACGGCGGCCACATCTGCGCGTCGCTGTGACGCTGAAACCAGGCAGGAGACAGACCATGACCGACGTACGCCCCTTCAGGATCGAGATACCCGAGAAGGATCTGGACGACCTGGGCCAGCGCCTGGCGCTGACCCGGCTGCCCGAGAAGGAAACGCCCGACGACTGGAGCCAGGGAGTGCCGCTGGCGTACATGCGCGAGATCGTCGACTACTGGCAGTCCGATTACGACTGGCGACGCGCCGAGGAAGAGATCAATCGCTTCCCGCAGTTCACCACCGAGCTCGACGGGCTGAACGTCCACTTCATCCACGTGAAATCGCCCGAGCCGAACGCCCTGCCCCTGGTAATCACCCACGGCTGGCCCGGCTCCATCGTCGAGTTCCTGAAAGTGATCGGCCCGTTGGCCGATCCCGCCAGTCACGGCGGCGATCCGGCAGACGCCTTTCACGTGGTCTGCCCGGCGCTCCCCGGCTACGGCTTTTCGGGCAAGCCCATCACCCCGGGCTGGGGGGTGGAGAAGATCGGCAGCGAGTGGGCAAACCTAATGGCCCGCCTGGGCTACGAAAGCTACGTCGCCCAGGGAGGCGACTGGGGCTCGGCAGTCACCACCGCTATCGGGATGCAGGATCCCGACCACTGCCGCGCTATTCACCTCAACATGGTGGTCGCCCAGCCGGATCCGGCAACCATGGACGACCTGACCGACCTCGAGAAAAGAGGCATAGCGGGCATGCAGCACTACCAGCAGTGGGACTCCGGCTACTCCAAGGAGCAGAGCACGCGTCCCCAGACCATCGGCTACAGCCTGGTCGACTCACCTGTGGGCCAGGCCGCCTGGATCATGGAGAAGTTCTGGGCGTGGACCGATTGCGACGGGCATCCGGAGAACGCCCTGAGCCGGGACGAGATGCTCGACAACATCATGCTCTACTGGCTCACGGCCAGCGGCGCATCGTCCGCACGGCTCTACTGGGAGAGCTTCGGCAGCTTCTCCGCAGGCGACGTGAGCGTGCCGACGGGATGCAGCATCTTCCCGAAAGAGATCTTCACCTGCTCGCGCCGGTGGGCGGAGCAGCGCTTCAAGAACATCGTCTACTGGAACGAGCTGGACCGGGGCGGACACTTCGCCGCCTTCGAGCAGCCTGAGCTGTTCGTCGGCGAGCTGAGAAACTGCTTCCGCCAGGTACGCGGGTGACCGAGGGGCCCATCTGGCGCCCGGATCCGGTCCGGGCGCTGGAATCGAACATGGCCCGCTTCACCGAGGAAGCCGCCCGGGTATCCGGCCGCTCCATGACGGGCTATGCGGACCTGCACGCCTGGTCGATCGAAGAGCCCGCCGCCTTCTGGGATCTGGTCTGGCATTTCACGGACGTGCGAGCTTCCCAAGCGCCAACCGCGATCCTGACCAATGCGGATCAGCTGCCGGGAGCCCGATGGTTCGAGGGCGCGAGGCTGAACTTCGCCGAAAATCTCCTGCGCTTCGACGATGATCGCCCGGCCCTGATAGCGCTTTTGGAGACCGGCGAGCGGCGTGAGATTTCCTACGCCGAGCTGCGCCGCGAGACGGCACAGGTCGCCGCGTGGCTCAAAAATCACATCGACCCGGGAGACCGGGTTGCCGGGTGGCTGCCAAACGTGCCGGAAGCCGTGACCGCCATGCTGGCCACCACCTCCCTGGGCGGCGTCTGGTCGTCGTGCTCGCCCGACTTCGGCGCCGAGGGCGCGCTGGATCGGTTCGGGCAGATCGAGCCGAAGGTGCTGTTCGCCTGCGACGGTTACCACTACAACGGCAAGCCTATCTCCACCGTGGACAAGGCGCGCCAGGTTGCCGAGCGCATCCCCTCCATACGCGCCATCGTCTGGATCTCCCTGGCCGGGGAAGATCTGGTGGAAAGCGACGGCGTAGCCTACGCCTCGCTCCTCGAAGGCGACCACGATCTCGCTTTCGCCCAACGCGCTTTTGACGATCCTCTGTACGTCATGTACTCGTCCGGAACCACCGGAAAGCCCAAGTGCATCGTCCACGGGATCGGCGGCACCCTCATCCAGCATCTCAAGGAGCACCAGCTCCACACGGATCTCCGCCGGGATGATCGGCTGTTCTACTTCACCACCTGCGGCTGGATGATGTGGAACTGGCTGGTCAGCGGGCTCGCCACCGGTGCCACGCTGGTACTCTACGACGGCTCGCCCTTTCATCCGGGTCCCGAAGCCCTGCTGGACATGGCCGAGCAGGAAGACGTCACGGTGTTCGGCGTCAGTGCCCGCTACATCGCCGCCCTTCAGAAGACTTCGCTCAAGCCCATGGAGACTCACGATCTTTCGCCGCTGCGAGCCATTCTGTCGACCGGCTCGCCACTGACTCACGAAGGCTTCCGCTACGTCTACGAGCACGTCAAGCGGGACGTGCTGCTCGCTTCGATTTCCGGCGGCACCGACATCATTTCCTGCTTCGTTCTGGGCAACCCCACGCTGCCGGTTTGGGAAGGCGAGATTCAATGCCGGGGGCTCGGCATGGCGGTCGAGGTGGTGGACGACGGCGGCCGACCGGTCACCGGGGAAAAGGGCGAGCTCGTCTGCACCCGGCCGTTTCCCTCCTGCCCCCTCGGCTTCTGGAACGACACGGACGGCGCGAAGTTCCGTGCCGCTTACTTCCAGCGTTTCCCCGGCATCTGGGCTCACGGCGATTTCGCCGAGGTCACCGAGCACGACGGCTTCGTCATTCACGGGCGCAGCGACGCCGTGCTGAATCCGGGAGGCGTCAGGATCGGCACGGCCGAGATCTACCGTCAGGTAGAGCACGTCGACGCGGTGCTCGAAAGCCTGTGCGTCGGCCAGGAGTGGGAGGGAGACACCCGCGTCGTGCTCTTCGTCGTGATGCGGCCCGGCCGCGAGCTGGACGAAGCGCTGGCTCAGCAGATACGCCAGCGCATTCGTCAGCATGCATCGCCCCGTCACGTTCCCGCGCGCATCGTGCAGGTGGCCGATATCCCCCGAACGCTGAGCGGCAAGATCGTAGAGCTGGCGGTTCGAGAGACCATCCACGGGCGCCCCGTGCAGAACACGTCGGCTCTCGCGAACCCGGAGGCCCTAGATCTCTATAGCAACCTGCCAGAACTCGAAAGCTGAGGCCGCCCACGCCCGCCAGCCCGATCTTTGCGCCCCCTCTTGGTTCCGTCCCCTCAAGGGCCCAGCGGCTCTCCTTCGATGGTGATCCGATGCAGCAGGCGTCGCTTGCCGTGGTAGTCGTTGACGGCGTAATGCCAGGTTGCACGGTTATCCCAGAGGGCCAACGAACCAGGCTGCCAACGGAACCGGTACGTGAACTCAGCACGCGACGCATGCTGGTACAGGTAGAGCAGCAGCGGCTTCGACTCCTCCTCGGTCCAGTCTTCGAAGCGAACGGTGAATCCCGGATTGACGTAAAGGGCCCGACGGCCTGACAGGGGATGCGTGATGATGACCGGGTGCACGGCATCCTGAACCGCGAGCTCCGGATTGCCGATGCGACCGCTCGGATCCGCCGGGTGCGCGCTGCCAAACACGTGACGGCTGGAGTGAACGGCCCGCAGCCGGCCAAGCATCTCCTTGAGCCCGTCCGACAGCGCGTCGTAGGCCGCGTACATGCTGGCAAACTGGGTGTCACCGCCCTGTTCCGGAACGTCGATGGCATACAGCAGCGACCCCATGGCCGGCACGTCGTCGTATGAGTGATCCGTGTGCCAGCCACCGCCGATGTTGACGCGCTGATCCGGCTCCTTGCGAACCTCGGCGATCATCGGGTACCCGTCCACCGGCCGGAAGAATCGGTTGATGTTGATCGGCCCCCAGCGTTCGGCGAAGCGAACCTGGTCATCGGGCGCAAGCTTCTGATCGCGAAAGAACAGCACCCCGTGTTCCGCAAACGCGTTGCGGATCGTCTCGAAGTGCTCGTCGGGCAGTCGCTGGCAGAGGTCCACGCCGGTGACCTCGGCGCCAAGCGCGCCGCCAACGGGCTTTATCTGCAATCCTTCACGCCCTTGCTCGCTCATCGCGCGTTCCTGCCCCCCTTTCGCCCGGGGCGATTCGAATCTCAACTAACCCGAGCCGCCCACCGTCAGGGCCTCGATGACGGCCTCCACGACGCCGTCGGCCTTTGCGCGCATCTCGTCGTCGGTCGCGTCCTGGATCGGGTGCGGCACGAAGACGCAGCAGGCGTCCTCCATCCCGAGCGCGCGCGCCTGGGTGTCCGCTGCGTCACCGAACTCGCTGGACGCAATGGAAACCGCGGGCTTTCCCTGAATCTCGAACCATACCGTGTCATGCAAACTGCACGTGGTACAGGATCCTCAGTCGGCAAGCCCTTCGACGACGAAATCGTTGCTCGCGAATATCTCACGGCGCAGCGTTTCAGGCGCCGGCTTGGTGAACGTCGGCTTCGCGTAGCGGTTGACCACGATGCCCGGCAGACGCTCTTTCAACAGCTCCTCCAGCCGATCGAGCAGCACGCTGCCACGCGGCTTGGAGATGTCCAGCAGCGCCACGCTGCCCGCAACCGCGCCGCTTCTCGGCGTCAGCTGCCGGGCGACGGGCACGCGCTCGTCGGTGGGATCCATGATGATGGTCATTCAACCTGCCTCCTCTATTTTCCGGGATACGGAAATGGAACCAATCTCTCCAGTAACCCAGCCATGAAAGGCCCCGGAGAACTTACCGGCATCAGAGCCGGCGACGACGAGATGAATGTCCTCATCCCGCCTGAATTTCGGCAGCAACCTCGCCCTCTGCTCCGGCGTCATGGCGTCGACGGCCGCTTTCTTGAACCCAACCGCGGAAACCGGATCTTCCGCCAGCTCCGCGATGGGCCGGGCGGTCACTTCCTGAATCCGGCTGCGGATCGCCGCCTTGTCGAAGCCGTCGCGCAGCAGCGTATCGACGTGTTCCGGGCAGAGCACCACCAGCACCTCGGTGGCGTAGTGGGCTTTGGGGTGAAAGGCGGCCTCCAGACAAAGGCCCAGGCTGCCCGCAAGCTGAGCCGCGCTGCGGCTGTCCTGATCGACCATGAGCGTGGGACCGCTGGTCATTGTGAACACCGTCACCACGGAGTCTTCGGGAGCGAATCCCCGCTCCACGTGAAGCGGCGACCAGGGATTGCGCTCCTCCCATTCGGCGAAGCACATGGTGAACTTCATGGGGTTGCCGAGCGTCGACCGTTCCGTGCCTCCGGGCCTCGCTCCGCCGATGTTGCGGATAGCCAGGCGCACCGCCCGGCCGATGGTGGCGTTGGCCCGCGAGCCCTGCCCCAGGGCACCGAGCCCCATGTTCATTCCCAGGCGGTGCCGGACGGGCCCGTTGACCACCATCACAGGGCTCGCACCCATGGTCGTGGCCATGACGCCGTGAATGTTGTACTCGTCGGTGCAGACGGCCTCCATGGCTGCCAGCACCACGGGCATGTACTCGGGGCGGCAGCCCGCCATGACCGCGTTGATGGCCACCTTTTCCACCGTGGCCTCGCCGAGGTTGGGCGCCACCACACCCACCACCTCCTGCGGATCACGGGAGGTGCCGGAAAGCATTCGAACGACTCGCTCCGGCGTCGGTGGTATCAGGGGCAGGCCATCGCTGAACCCCTGGTCGAACATGAATTCGAACTCGTCGTCCTGGCTTGCGATCTCTATGCGCCGCGCTCTCAAGGGGCCGTTCTCCGCCTCGGCGCGAAGACGATCGGCAATCACCGGGTCCACCGAAAGCGAACCGCAGCCCGGCCTCCATTCCGGCAGCGCATCCCAGTCGATGCTCGGCGCCGAGGCCCCGGCCCGATCGGCAAGCAGCTCGGCGAGTTCCCGCCACTCGTCCCGCACGAAACCCACCAGCGTGCGCTCGGGAACGCCCTGGGCGTCACACAGGAAGAGCGTGGGCACCGTATCGATATCGAAGGCAAAAGAGACTTTGAGGGTCGAGTCATCGAGGATGGGAAAGCCGGGCCCGTGCTGCTCCTTCAATCGGCGGTTGCCCTCCCGGGTCTGACCTGCCACGAGCATGTCGAGCGCGCCGTCCACCGACCGGTTGAGCGCGTCCAGCACGGGCATCACCTCGTTGCAGGTCGGGCAGTCCTCTTTGACGAAGCAGACCAGAGCACCCCGCGACCCGGGAAACGTGTGGGCATTGCCCTCTTCGTCCTGCAGCAGAAAGGCGGGAAGCGCGCTCATTGCTCGCTCTTGGCGTGATCGGAGCCGAGAAGTTACCGCAGATCGATCATTCGAGAAAGCCGTTCGCCGCGTTCTTGCGCCACCGCCCGGCAGACGGCACCATCGGATCACCGAAAAGGAGGACGACATCCGTGCTGCTGAGATCATTGCGCGTTGCGCGCCAGGCGTTTGAGGAAGGCACCGGCTGGAAGCTAACGTCAGAGGGGGCCTGCAAAGGGGAGGTCTGCATACCCCTGTCGAAACCGGAGGGCACCGTTGTCGATGTGGCCGAGCTCGCCGAGACCCTGAACATGCCCCTGGTGGGGGAACCGGAGCGGAATCTGTGGGCGCTCGGACCTGAGGCGATCGGAGGCCGAGCGCTGACCACGGCGCTGGCACCCGAGCTGACCCTGCCCGACCTCGACGGCAACGAGTTCACGCTGTCGTCGCTGCGTGGCCAGAAAATCCTCGTCTACGCCTGGGCCCCCTACTGAGGCTGCTCTGCGGACCTGCCCGTGTGGCGGGTACTGCGCGATGAGCTGCATCCGCAAGGTCTGGAGCTCGTGACCGTAGGGCTGGACACCCTGGGCGGCGAGGGTTGCCGGGCCTTCATCGAAGCTGCCGAACCAACCCACCCGGCACTCATCGACCGGCATCATCGGCTGGCCGATCTGTTCGGCGTCATCAACATTCCGAGCAGCATCTGGATCGACGAGGAAGGCTGGATCGTCCGGCCTGCCGAGACGGCCCCCGCGCCGCCGACCCCGGGGGAAGCGGCTTCGCGAGAGGTACCCGGCGAAATGCCGCCACGCTTTGTCGAGATGATGGGGGAAGCCGTGAAAATTCAGTCTGATCCGGTCGCGTACCATGCCGCGCTGCGCGACTGGGTCGAGAAAGGCAGGGAGAGCGACTACGCCCTGCCTGCCGAGGAGGTGGTCGCGCGGTCACGTACCCGCAATCCCGAGATTGCCCGCGGGCACGCCCACTTCGAGCTGGCCACCCAACTCGAAATCGACGGCCAGCACGACGCCGCGATAAGGCACTTCCGGGAGGCCCACCGGCTGGTGCCCGATTCCTGGACCTTTCGACGCCAGGCCTGGTCTCTGGAGCCCGTGGGCGAAGGGCCTCTGGCAAGATTCTGGCAGGGGCCCGATCCCGAGGATCCCCAGGCGTGGCCCTACGAGGGCGACTGGCTTACCGACATCCGAGCGACGGGTGCCCAGAACTACAACGATCCGTGGCGACCATGACGCCCCACCCTCTCCCACTGGAGCAAGCAACATGTCGGAACTGAGCGAGTTTCGGAGCGACGTCGCTGCCTGGCTGAACGAAAACTGTCCACCCGGCGCTCGCGGGCGCGGGCAGATCCCCACGGGCAGCAGCAAGGTGGAGCTCGAACCGGACGTGAAGCTGTGGCTGGAGCGCTGCGCCGAGCGCGGCTGGACGGCGCCGACCTGGCCGACCGAGTACGGCGGCGGAGGCCACTCTGCGGGCGAGACGAAGATCATCTACGAGGAAATGGCCGAGATCGGTGCGCGGGCACCGCTGATGGGCATGGGGCTGTCCATGATCGGGCCGACGCTGCTGGAGTTCGGAACCCCGGATCAGAAAGAAAGACACGTTCCATCGATCACGCGCGGCGAGGTGCACTGGTGTCAGGGGTACTCTGAGCCGAATGCCGGCTCCGACCTGGCCGCCCTGCAGACCCGGGCAGAAGACCGAGGGGATCATTTCGTGATCAACGGGCAGAAGATCTGGACTTCCGGAGCAACGCTGGCCGACTGGATGTTTGCCCTGGTGCGCACCGACTTCGATGCCCCTAAGCACGAAGGTATCAGCTTCGTTCTCCTGACCATGGATCAGCCCGGCGTGACCATAAAGCCCATCCGCCTGATCTCCGGGAACTCGCCATTCTGCGAGACCTTCTTCGACGACGCCGTGGCCAGCAAGGCGGATCTGGTCGGCGAACTGAACAAAGGCTGGTCGGTGGGCAAAAGGCTGCTCCAGTTCGAGCGATCCGGCATCGGCGGCCTTGGCGGCGCCAATGCCCGGGCCAACCCCGGCAGCGGCCTGGCAGAGATGGCTCGACGTTTCGCCGGCGGCGCGCCCGGCAGGATCCAGGACCCGGATGTGCGCCAGGCTGTCACCCGTTTCAACATGAACCGGGCCGCGTTCCGGCTCACCACCCAGCGCGCCTCGGAGGAGAACAGATCCGGCACGCCCGGCGCGGCTACATCCATCTTCAAGCTGTACGGGGCCGCGCTGCAGCAGGACGCGGCGGAGCTGCGCCGCGTGTTCCTCGGCACCCAGGGTCTGGGAGCCGACGAGGGAGCATTCTCAGACGACGAGCTGGAGACGACGCGCGAATGGCTGGCCACCAGGGCAACGACGATCTACGGCGGGACCAACGAGGTGCAGGCCAACATCATCGCAAAACGCGTGCTGGGGCTCCCGGACTGACGAGCAGCCCGCCGTTTGCCGGCAATGGCGGCTGAAGCCCGTCACGGCGCGTGCTCTAGGCGTTGCATCAGGTAGCAAAGGCAATCCTGATGCACGACGTAAGGATCGGTCGTGTACATGGCAGGGACCACCGGCCGCTTCAACAAGATGGCGCCGTCTTGCAGAGCGAAATAACGCTCCGTCACGTCCTGGTGAGCGCCGTCCAGGACACGCAGCACGTCCTCTAGGCGGCCTTCGGAGCTGCCAAACCGAAATCCCGCGGGAAGCTCGTGGAAATTGACCCCCTCCACGCCTCCGGTCAGAACCAGCGGCGCGGCGCCGCCTTCGTCAGCGAAATGAAAGCTCACACCTAACGGGACGTGAACGCGGGCTTCGCTCCGATAGAGGCTGAAGTCCTCGGCGTGCCCGGCCGGCACCGCATCCAGGCGCAGGCAGCGCAGCAGATAATCGTAGGCGCGAATCTCGCACTCCGGATCGGACACCGGGCCGAGCTCCAGCGTGACCGCCGGACACCGGCCGGCAAAAAGGTGGGTAATGACGGTATCCGGTTCCTCGATCAGCACGGCCTTGTCGCAGAAGAGATAGGCCATGCCCAGGTTCTCCACCGACAGATCGGAGAGAACAGAGTAATGCGGGTTGTGGCCAGTGTTGTTGTGCAGATCGACGGCGGCCAGAAACCGGCGCTCGGCCAACCGGCCAGCCACGCCCCGCGCCATCTCACCCTCAACACCACCTGCCCCCCGCCAGACGCGATTGAAATCCTGCTGACCCGGCAACGCCCGCATCCCCGCCCGGGCGGCTTGCACGTTGCCCACGAAAATCGACATGGACCGGGGCAGTTCGGGGTGGTCGGCAAGAAGCCGACGCAGACCGTTCCAGCCGCTCGGCTCGTTGCCGTGCAACAGCACGGACACGAACAGTGCCGGCTCCCGCCCGCCGGGCAGATGAATCAGGCTGGGCAAACCGAGGGCCCCTTCCAGCTCCCGGGCTTCACACTCCAGCAGACCCGGCGGCAGCGAGTGGAACTCGTTGAAAGGCACCGACTAGAGAGACCAGGTGTGGACGGGTTCGCCGGCATCCTGCTGCTGGCGGTAAGCACCGACCATGCCGTGCAGGTCCGGGCCGTTGAGGGAAACCCAGCGACGCTGCCAGGCGGCTCCGTTCTGCCCCGAGTCGACCCGAGCCGCCACCACGTCCAGATAGGCTTCGATCTCCTCCCCCGGGATGTCCTGTGACTGCAGGCCACGGCGCGCCAAGGGGAGGAGGTCTTCCATGATCAGGCTTCGAACCAGCAGCTCCTCCTCACGTCCATCCCGAATCCAGCGCACTCTGCCGTTGAGCCCATAGCGAGCGCAATTGTAGAAGTTGTCTCTGGCAACCTCGAACGGCAGCCGCGACTCCACCGGCTCATCCTGCAGGCCAAAGCCGCGAATCAGGCCGAAATAGAATGCGCTGTTGGCGATGCAGTCCTTGATGGTCGGTCCTGCCGGGACCACCCGGTGCTCGATGCGTAGGTGGACCTGGCCGTCGAAGTCGAAGCCGATGAGCGGGCGATTCCACCGCCACAGGGTGCCGTTGTGGAAACGCACGTGACTGAACTTGCTGGCCGGGGCGTCCTGAACCGCGGGGATCAGGATGAGGTGGTCGCGGCGGTTCTCCTCGAAGATCTCCAGCAGGGACTCGCGGATGTAACCCTGACCGAAGCTCACCCGGGAGGGGTTGTTGGGTCCCACGTCGACGGCCTGCTCGAAGAGCGGGATGCGGGTCTCGTCCCAAAGAGACTGACCGAAAAGAAACGGCGAGTTGGCGCTTGCCGCGACGATGGGCGCAGAAGCCACGATGCTGGCGTTGAAGTCCCTGACGGCCCAGTCCGGCCGGCACTGCAGGTGAATCTGGAAAGACGTGGCGGCCGCTTCGAGCATCACGTCCGAGTGTTTCGTGGAAAGCCGCCCTTCACCCTCGATTTCCAGCTCGAGGGGACGCCCGTCGCGCAGCGCCATGACCCGATCGTTGAGTGTCTGATAGCGGACCATGTGCGACATGTACCGGGAGCTGAGGTCGGCCTCGGTCACCGTAGGCAGGATGCCGATGGTCACCAGAGCGCAGCCCATCCGATCCGCGGCCTGCCTGCAGGCGCGCCAGGTAGCGCTCAGCTCGTCGTGCAGCCGGGAGAAGACCCGGCCCCGGAGCGCGGACGGGCTGCCGTTGAGCTCGACGTTGTACTCGGCAAGCTCAGGAACGACGAGCGGGTTGTTCAGGCACTTGAGATACTCGTCGTTGATGGGCGCGGGATTTTCCTCGTCGTCCACCAGCCAGACTTCGAGCTCGAACCCGGCCACGTCGCCCCGGCGGCTGAACTCGCTGCGACGAAACAGATCGCTCAACAGCGCGGTTTCATCATCGAGTCGGCGGCGGAAATCGCTGAAGTCCTCAGCATCGTAGTAGCGTCTATCGATCTCGTCGCCCATGTAAATCCCGCGTCTCGAGCTCAGCCTGACGGCAACCGCTCCGCCGGGCCGGGGCGGCAGGTCCGTCTATGTCCTAGGAAAGCGTCTTTTTGATTCGCGTGTAGGCGGCACCGATCTCCTCGGCAAGCGTCTTAGCTGCGGCGCCGATTTCCTCGGCGGACTCCTTCGCGCCTTCCTTTACCTGAGCCGCACGGCTCTCGAGGTGCTGCCACTTCTTCTCCAGCTCCTCGAACTCGTCGCGAGCTTCGGCCTTGAGCAGGTGCAACCGCACCCTCAACTCGTCCCGTTCCGTGCGCAGGGCTGAAACCACTTCATCAATATCCATGATCACTCCTAATAGAGTTGTTGTCAGGCGCCCTAGAGGACGCCCGGTATGTGCTCGGCAATCTCGTCGGGCGAGGCCTGCGTCAATTCCTTGTCGATGCTGTGCGCGACTATACCCTGAGTACCCTTGCTGAGGCTCGCTCGCAGGTGCCCCAGAAAACGGGGGGGGGCGATGAGAACGAGCTTGTCCACCGATCCCGCAAGGCGCGCTTCGTCGAGCCTTTTGCAGACGCGCTTTGCGAACGCCTCCGCTTCGTGATCCCGGGCGCTGTGGGCGGGCTCCATGGCATGCCTTCCGTCACCGCGGGAATCAAACGATCGGCCGGGACGGTCCGAGTGCAGCGAGCGTTCTTCGGATCGCCCCTCGGGCGAAATCATGACGTCGAACTCGCTGAGATCCGAAGCGCTCCTGCGTTCGAAAAACCGAGCCCGGGCGCCATCCGCAACGATCAACCAAGTCTGTGCCACGTAAGCCTCCCGTCTTTGAACCTGACGAGAGGTTGCCTGCGTCGTGCCGCAGTGTCTTTAAGGATTTCCGCGTACTCAGCGCCGCTGCCAGGTACCGAGCCCGCCAAGGCGCAACGCACAGGATCCATCACTTCGATCTTCGAAGCGGACCGGTTCCTCCATGAGCGAGCGCACGCCCGGATCCGCCGGGCGGGGCCGAAACCACCCGCCGGCCAGCGGCACGAGCTCGCCATCGAATCGCGGCGCGTCACGGAAGGCCATCTGCAGCCGCCCGTGCTGCACGGTGATCCGCACGGGCCCGTTGGCCGGGCTCCGGAACGTTCCCGTCAGCCCGCGAAGACCATCCGGATGGGCCCGCGTGGAGCGCACGTTCAGGCGCGGCTGCGAGCCGTTCGGCGCTCGAGTTCCCATGGGCGCGCGGGTCGCCCATGGCAGAGGGCGCAGACCCAGCAGATGGTCGATGAGCGTCAGCCCGATCACGTCCGCGGCCGGAGATTCGGCATTGGCCATCACGAACACGCCGATGCCCGCATCGGGCGCGATGGCGAGATGGGCGCTCGACCCGACTTCAGCCCCGCTGTGGCGGAGCACGCGATGGCCGCGATAGCGCGTGACAAACCACCCCAGGGCGTAATGCACCGCTGAGCACGCTTCGCCACCGACCCCGAATGGTCTGTCTGCCAGCGGCACCCGCTGGTGAGGCAGGCGCAGCTCCCGTCTGATGCGGCCGGGCAGCTGCCGACACCTGCCGCTCGTCGGCGTCGCGCCCAGCTGCAAGCGCAGCCACACCCGGGCGAAGTCCGCGGATGCCCAGATTCCGGAGCCCCCCAGAACGTTGTCGGCGAAGTGCGGGCGGACCGCACGAGGACCCGGCGTCAGAACGTGGCAGGCGGAGAGCCTTTCGCTCTCGCGAGCCGCGCGGCCCCCGGTCAGGCAAGCGTCTCCCGGAAGATCCAGCCAGAGCCGAAGGTAGTCCAGAAACGGCATCCCGGCCGCCCGGGAGGCGGCCAGGGCCACGGCTGCATAGCCGACGTTCGAGTAGGCATATCCGGAACGATAGGGCCGGGCCATGGAGGCATGTCGCAGTCGCCCGAGCAGGGTCGTGAGCTCGAGGGACTCCCGAGCACCCCACTCCCAGAACCCTTCCCTGGCCAGACCCAGCCTGTGGGCCAGGCAGTCGCGCAGCGTGATCCGGGTGCGAAGGTGCGGTTCGGGAAACGTGAACTCGGGAACCCAGTCCACCAGCCGATCATCGAGCTGCATTCGGCGCTCGGCCACCAGCAAGCCGGTGGCAGCGGCCACGATGGTCTTGGCCACCGAGCCGACGTTGAACAGGGTGTTCGCCCCGACCGGGCCGGGTCGGGCGACGGATACGCTTCCGTAGGTGAGCGACTCCTCCCCCCTCGGGGACACCAGCACGACGGCCCCGCCGGGAACGCCGAACCGGCTGAACAGCTCGGCTACGTCTGTCCCGCTCCCTGCCCTGTCGGACACGTCACGCGCTGCACCCATCGTGCTCGACGTTGTCGCCCCAGATGCGCACACCGTTGCGGTGGTTGTCCACCACCGTGTGGCCGGTGTAGCCGATCGTTCCCAGATCCCAGGCCACCCGCACCCATCTCGGCGCGTCGCGGCGTTCGAGCACTTGACCGACCCAGCGGTGAATGATCGCCGTGCCCACGCCCCAGGCCAGCACCTCGACCTCGCTGGGCTGCTCGCCAATGATGTTCCGGGTCAGCCATGCGGCTTCCCGATAGCAGGGGTCGCGGGCGGCGCTCATGGTCTGCGCCACGTCTACCGCGTGGAGTGCCTGCCAGGCAATCTCTTCACGATCCATGGACTGGCAGCCCGCGTTTCCCAGAAAGAGAAACGTCAGGGCGATGGCGACGAGAAAATTTCTCGCATGAACGGGCTTCGGCTTGCACATAAGCTGCCGCTCCTTTTGGGGTTCTCGCCTTCAATAGTGGCTCTGGCATAGCCGGATTGCTGTCCTGGCTTCGTACCCGCTTTGTCCGCTGTAGGTAGAAACATGTGAGCAGAAGTCGGGCGCGTTGACGTCCGGGTGAACTGGATCACAGAGAGTTTCCACACAGCGACTACCCTAGTGTGTTGGTTATTGGGTCGAAGGACGCCAGGATGGCTAGCGCGGACGGCAGTCGGGGCCTGATAAAGACGCCTGTCGCCAAACTCTCAATTGGCATGTACGTAGCCAAGCTCGATCGCCCGTGGCTGGAGTCCTCGTTCGAGGTGCAGGGCTTCTACGTGAACAACCGCGCGCTGATCGAAAAGCTCGGCGCCGAATGCGAGTTCGTATTCGTCGACCCCAGACGGTTCAAGGAGATCGCGGAGAAGCCCCGGTTGCGGGTGGTGGCCCACAACAACGTCCCGCGCCCGGCGTCGGAAGGGCCGGCCCCGACGGGGCGCGCCAAGCTGAGACCAGTCAAACCGCGATCGCCGGCCGTTTACGAGGACACCGTGGAGACCGCCGCGGAGATCGGCGTCGCCCAGACTTCAATCGACCAGGCCATAGAGATCATGCAACCCGTGGTCGAGCGGCTCCTGGCGACCGGCCGGCTCGAGTCGGACCAGATCGAGGCAGCGGTCACACCGCTGGTCTCCAGCGTGTTGCGCAACAAGGACGCGGTGGCCGCCCTGCTGCGCATCCGCAGCCTCGACGACTACACCTACTCTCACTCCATCTCCAACGCCGTCTGGGCCGCCGTGCTGGGTCGGCATCTCGGGTTCTCGGCGGATCAGATCAACACCCTGTCCCTGGGCTGCGCGCTGGTCGACATCGGCAAGGTCACCCTGCCGAGGATCCTGCTTTCCAAACCGGACCCGCTGACCGAGGCGGAAGAGGCAGCCTTCCGCGGGCATGTGGAGGCCGGCGTCGAGATGATCCGGCAATCCACCTTGAACGACCGAAAGGTCGTCATGATGGTGGCCACTCATCACGAGAGGATCGACGGGTCAGGCTATCCCCGGGGGCTCGCCGGTGACGACATCCCGACCTTCGGCCAGATCGCCGGGATCATCGACACCTACGACGCGATGATCACCGAACGCCGTTACGCTCCGGCCATGTCCTCCTACGAGGCCGTCTATCAGCTGCAGACGTATGCCGGCATCAAATTCCAGGAGGAGCTCGTCGAGCAGCTGACCCAGGCCATCGGCGTGTTTCCCACGGGCACGCTCGTGGAGCTCAACACGGGCGAAGTGGGCGTGGTCATCGCGCAGAACCCCGAGCGGCGTCTGCGACCCAAGATCAACCTCATTCTGAACGAGGAGAAGAACCTGCGCCGCCTGCCCATCATCACCGACCTCAACGCCATGGACACCGATCCCGCCACGCCCCCCAGGGTCTGGATCAAGCGGGAGTTGCCTCACGGCGCGTACGGAATCGAAGCCACCGACTACTTCATCTGAGGGCAGGTCTCGATGCGCTTGACGCCGATCTTGCGAGCGGGGGGCAGAGCGACCGCTCACGCGGCCAGTCCGGACTCCGAGGCAGGGTCGCCGGCAATACGGGCGTGATACATCACCCGCGGCTTGCTCATGTCCCACGGACACGCCCGATGCATCAGACAGCGGTTGTCCCACACCACCGCATCACCCGGCGACCACGTGTGGTGATAGATGCGCGGCGGGCGGCAGGCAAACTCGACGAGCTCGTCAAGCAGACGCTCTGAAGCATCGGCATCCATGCCCGGAATGCCGTAGGCATGGCGGCCCACCATGAGAGCCGGCCGGCCTGTCTCCGGGTGAATCTTCACGAGAGGGCGCAGAGGCGGCTCGCCCTCGTGAAACCCGTAGTTGCTGTAGGCGCTTTCGCTGCTTGGCACATGACCCACCTTCGCCTGGCTATGGTAGAGCGAGTGGTAGGCACACAGGTCGGCAATGCGCTCCCTCATCTCCTCGTCCAGCGCATCGTAAGCGGCACGCATGTCCGCCCAGCCCGTCTCGCCGCCTTCGTCCGGGACGACGTGGGCGGTGAACACCGCGCCTTTTGCCTGGACGGGCATGTAGGTGCTGTCGCAATGCCAGCCCATGTTGCCGCGAAGTACCTTGACCACGTCATCACTGCCGTCATCGGGGCGCAGGCTGCCGTCCCCGCGCACGTTGCTCAGCGGCGTGAGATCGAACTCCAGCGCTCCGAACCGCTGCGCAAATCGGACCTGCTCGGCGTTGCTCAGGTGCTGATCGGGGAAGATGAGCAGCGCGTGCTGCAGCCATGCGTCATAAAGGTCGAAAAAAGCATCATCCCCAAGGTCTGCAAGGCGCAAGCCGGTCACCACGGCGCCGAACGAGGCGTCCAGCGGCCGAACATCAAATGTCGATCTGCTCATGCTTTTCCTCCGGTTCTTCATCGCTCATTCCGGGGCGCGGCAGCGTCAGCGCCAGGCGTCGGGAAGGTCCGCCGTTGCCGCAGGATATCCGGACCTTCGGGCCAGCACGTCGAAGTATGCGCCCACACGACCGGCCCGGGCCCCCTCAATTCCCAGAGCACGCGCCAGCAGAACGGAATAGCCCATCATCACGTCCGCCGCCGTGAACTCGTCGCCAAGCAGATACTGGCGGCCGGCGAGGGCTTCGTCCAGCGCCTGAACACAGAGGGCAGCACGGGCGCTCATCTCCTCCAACACAGCCGGAATTTCTGATTCGCCGGGAAACTCCCGGCGATGGTTGACGATCTCGCCGAGCGGCCGGGCAAAGGTGGCTTCCGCAAACCAGGACCATTGCAGATAGGCGGCACGCTCGGCAGTACCCGGCGGGGGACGCAGCCGACCCGCTCCGTGACGGTCGAGCAGATGCTCGACCATGGCACCGGATTCGAACATGGTGACGTCGTCGTCGACGAGCACGGGCACTTTGCCTACCGGATTGAGCCTTCGCCATTCGGGGGTTGCCCGGTAGGCCGGAGAGAAGTCGACGGCCACCTTCTCGTAAGGCAGCCCGAGCTCCTCGCACAACCAGATGACCCGGACCGATCTGGTGCCGGCAACGTGATAAATCCTGATCATGCGGGCTTCCCAGCCATGGCTTGCGGCCTTCAATCATCCGCAACAGCGCGCCGCGCGGCAACCGGTTAAACTGAGCGCGCTTTGGAGACAGCCGACGGGGAGCACGGATGGGGCGACCGACAGATCTTGGGGTGATCGACCTGATGCTCGAGATGCCCACCGGCACTGCCGGCATGGGCATGAAGCAGGCCCGTGCATTGACAAGGGACAAGGGAACGGGCGAGTTCTCCCACCATCCGGCCCAGTACCTCTTCAAGGACGCCCCGGAACGCATGTCTTTGGCCACCGATCCCGACGCGGTGGTGGGCATGATGGACGATTTCGGCGTGGCCATGGCGCAGATCGCCGTCAACCCTCGCAAACCCGAGGCCGCCCTGGATCTTTTCGAGAAGCATCCCGGCCGATTCTTCGGCGAGGTAGGCGTCGATCCCAACTCGGGTATGGAGGGTGTTCGCGCGCTCGAGACCTGCGTCGGGCTGCACCCCAACATCAAGGCCGCCTCCGCCGCGCCCTGCCTGCTGAATCCTCAGGTGCCCATCGACGACAAGAAGTTCTATCCCATCTACGCGAAGTGCTGCGAGCTCGACATTCCCATCAACATGCTGGTCGGCGTGCCGGGACCACGCGTTCCCTACAGGTGCCAGCATCCGGGCCTGCTCGACGAGGTGGCCTGGTTTTTCCCGGAGCTGAAGGTGGTCATGCGGCACGGCGGGGACCCATGGACGGACCTTTGCGTGAAGCTGCTGTTGAAGTGGCCGAATCTCTACTATTCCACGTCTGCCTGGGCGCCTAAGCATTACCCCAGGAACGTTCTCGAGTTCGCCAACAAGCGCGGCCGCGGCAAGGTGCTCTACGCCGGCTATTTCCCCGGCCTGAGCTACGAGCGCATCTTCACGGAGATGGACGACCTGCCGCTGACAGACGATACCTGGCCGGCATTTCTCCGCGACAACGCCATCAACGTCTACAAACTTCAGGACATCCTCGAATGAACCAGCCGGACACCGCGTTGAGCCCCAAAGTTTCTGAACTGGTCGCGCGAACCACCGAGTTCGTCACCGACAAAGTCATTCCCTACGAGAAGGATCCTCGCAACGGATCACACGGGCCCAGCGATGCTCTGCGAGTCGAACTGCAGACGGCGGCTCGTGAGGCCGGCCTCCTCGTGCCCCAGTTGGCCGAGCACCTCGGCGGCCATGACCTCAACCACCGGGAGATGGCTGCCGTGTTCCGGGCCGCCGGGTACTCGCCGCTGGGGCCCATCGCGCTGAACATCATGGCCCCCGACGAGGGCAACATGCACCTGCTGCACAAGGTGGCAACCCCCGAGCAGCAGGAGCGGTTCCTGCAACCTCTGGCGGCGGGCACCATCCGGTCCGCGTTCCTGATGACCGAGCCCGACGGCGGCGCGGGGTCAGACCCGGGCATGCTGGCCACCATGGCGGAGAGGGAGGGCGACGACTGGGTGATCAACGGCCGCAAGTCGTTCATCACCGGCGGCGAAGGCGCCGGGTTCGGCATCATCATGGCCAAGACCGGGTCGTCGGCAACCATGTTTCTCGCCGACATGAACACGCCGGGCATCTCCATCGAGCGCGTCCTGGACACCATCGACAGCTCCATGCCCGGGGGCCACGCCGTCGTGCGCCTCGACGGGGTGCGGGTTCCGGCGGACCAGATCCTGGGCGAGCTGGACGAGGGCTTCCGCTATGCCCAGGTGCGCCTGGCGCCCGCGCGTCTGACCCACTGCATGCGCTGGTGGGGGAGCGCCCAGCGGGCCCACGACATCGCCTCGGACTACGCCTGCCGGCGCCAGGCCTTCGGCAAGCCAATCATCGACCACGAGGGTGTCGGCTTCATGCTGGCCGACAACCTGATGGACCTGAAACAGGCCGAGCTGATGATCGACTGGTGCGCCGGGGTGCTCGACTCGGGCGCGCCGGGCACCGCCGAGTCGAGCATGGCGAAGGTCGCCGTCTCCGAGGCGCTGTTCCGTGTCGCCGACCGCTGCGTGCAGGTGCTGGGCGGCACCGGGGTGACCCAGGACACCATCGTGGAGCAGGTTTTCAGGGAGATCAGAGCCTTTCGGATCTACGATGGCCCCTCCGAGGTTCACCGCTGGTCTCTGGCCAAGCGGATCAAGCGGGAGCGGCTCGCATCGACTTGAGAGCTGCCGCCGTGAAGCCGCGTTCAGCCGGTGCGGGCTACCTCGTCGGTTTGAGACCAGGGAGTACCCGTCAGGTTTGGTCGGTGCTTGAAGCGATAGATCACCCGTCTGGCCTCCGCGGGATCTCTCGCCCTGACGAGAAGCGCGATGAGGTGGCGCTCGTGCTTCCTGGCCTCGAACTGCGTTCCGTAGGGCCCGATGTTGATGCCCTCCCGGGTGGACACGAACCACACGCCGTGGATCTGGAAGAAACGGCTCGAACGGCACCACTTCCGCTGGCGCTCACCGCTACGGACGGGCTCGCTGGGAGGAGAGAGATCGATGGTCGTTTCCGCCTCCGCAGCGCTGGCGGATACCCCCAGGCTCTCCCACTCCTCGTGGAGCACCTTGCGGACGTACCTGAGCCGATCGGCGTCGGTTCTGAGCGCCCGTAAGCGGCGCGAGACGGAGAGGCTGCGGGCGCTGGCGAGCTCGCGGTCCCCATAAGGACCGACGTGCAACCCGCCCCGGGCACCGAAGTACCACCGCCCCTCGTCGGAGAAGATCTCGTCTGATCTGAACCACTCTGGAAGCATTCCGTGCATCCGCCAATAAATCTGCCGGTAAGCCTGATCCCAGGTCTGCCTGCTGGGAGACGATATCCCCTTTCGGGCCCTCAAACCGTGAACCATTTAACCAAGCGGTGTCCAGCCTGCGGCCTCTGGGCCAGTCCCGAAAGCGGGGCGACCAATCTTTTAAAGGTCGATCTCGGCGATGACGGGGGCGTGATCCGAGGCGGTCAGTCCGTCCTTCTTCTTGCGATAGTCCCGATCGGTACGGACGTCGACCACGCGCTCGGCCACGTCGCGCGAGCCCAGTATCAGGTCGATTCTCAGCCCGTGGCCGCGGTGAAACGACCCGCCGCGGTAGTCCCACCACGAAAACGCCTGCTCGTCCGGCTTGGCCATACGAAACAGGTCCTCAAGCCCCGCATCGAGCAGCGACCGGAAGGCCGCACGCTCTTCGAGCGTGTGAAAAATCCTGCCGTCGCCGGCTTCGCCCCGCCAGCTGTCGACGGCTTCCGGCACCACGTTGAAGTCTCCGCAGAGGACGGCCCCTGCCGAGGGGCGATCACGCCAGTACTCGCTGAGCGAGGTGAACCAGGCAAGCTTCTTCGCGTAGTCCTCGTGGTCGAGCGTCTTGCCGTTGGGGCAGTAGACGGTCGTGAACTCCAGGCGATCGTCGACCCGCACGGTGATCAGGCGGGATCCTGCCGACTCCTGGCCTGGCAGTCCCTTCTGGACGATTTCCACGGGCAGGCGGCTGAGCACCGCGACGCCGTTCCATGCCTTCTGGCCATGGGTGAGGACCTGATAACCCAGCCCGGCGAAGAAATCGGCGGGGAAGGCTTCGTCGACCAGCTTGATCTCCTGCAGCCCGACCAGGTCGGGCTGCCGGTGGGCCAGCCACAAACCGACGAACTCCTGTCGGGCGTTCAGCCCGTTGACATTCCAGGTGGCAATTTTCATGGATGAATTGTAGCGTTAATCGGTCGCCGTGATCGCCGTTTCAACCGGCGTGCATCGCTGGATCGAGCGCTTGAGAGAAACCAGATGAGCGAGCTGAGCGAGTTCCGCAACCAGACGCGGGCATGGCTGGAAACCAGCTGCCCCGCCGGCGCCCGCGGGCCGGGCCAGATACCGTGGGGCAGCAGCAAGATCCCGCTGGAAAGCGACGTGCGCCTGTGGCTTGAGCGCATGGCGGAACGCGGCTGGACGGTTCCGACCTGGCCGAAGGAGTACGGTGGCGCCGAGCTGAGCAGGGATCAGTACATGGTGCTGATCGATGAGCTCAAACGCATCAACGCCCGCACGCCGCTGACCGGACGGGGCGTGAACTACATCGGTCCGACCATACTCGAATTCGGTACGCACGAGCAGAAAGAACGCTGGCTGCCGGGAATCGCCAGGGGAGAAGGCGGATGGGCCATGGGGTACTCCGAGCCCGGAGCCGGATCCGACCTGGCCAGCCTGAGCACCCGGGCGGAGCTTCAGGGCGATCAGTATGTTCTCAACGGCCGCAAGACGTGGACATCCGACGCCATGGACTGCGACTACATCTTCGTTCTCGCCCGCACGGATCCCGACCGCCCGAAACACCAGGGAATCAGTCTCCTTCTCGTGGACATGAACCAGCCCGGCGTGCAGGTCCGCCCCATTCGCCTGCTTTCGGGCGCCTCACCCTTCAACGAGACCACGTTCGAGAACGCCGTGGCCAGGGCCGACGACGTCATTGGCGAGGTGAACGCCGGCTGGACAGTGGGGAAACGTCTGCTGCAGTTCGAACGTTCCACCCACGCAGGTATCAACATCTCCGGCTCCCAGGGCGGCCGCAGCGCCGAAAGCAATCTGGCAGAACGCCTCAAGCAGTTCGTTCCCAGTCGGGACGGCAAGCTGCAGGATCCCGAGCTGCGCGAGCGGCTGGTTCGCTACGAGCAGAACGGCCACGCCCAGCGCCTGACCCAGAAGCGCGTCATCGAGGAGCTAAAAGCGCGCGCGCCGGGGTATGCCTCTTCCGCTGTGAAGCTGACGGGCGCACTGCACACCCAGGAAGGGGACGAGCTCCTGCTCGCCGCCATGGGGACCCAGGGGATCGTCTGGGATGGGCCAGGACTCGAACGAAGCGATAGCGAGGCACTGCGCACCTGGCTGCGCCAGAAATCCCTGACCATTGCCGGCGGGACCAAAGAAGTGCAGCTGAACATCATCGCGAAACGCGTTCTCGGCCTGCCGGATTGACCTCGAGGAGTTTGCGAGATGTCCTTCAGCTTTACCGACGAGCAGGAGCAGTTCCGGGAAGCCACCCGGCGATTTCTGCAGGACAAGTCCCCGACCACCGAGGTCAGGCGCCTGATGGAGACCTCTGAGGGTTTCGACGAGGCGGTATGGAAGCAGCTGTCCGGGGAGCTGGCGCTGCCGGGTATTCACATTCCGGAGCAGTACGGCGGCGCCGGATTCGGTCCCGTGGAGCTCGGCATCATCATGGAGGAGCTCGGTCGGTCCCTCCTGTGCGCGCCGTACTTCGGCTCCAGCGTGCTGGCCGCAACCGCCATACTCGAGGCCGCTACGGAAGATTGGAAGTGCGAGCTCCTGCCCGCGCTGGCAGCGGGCGAGCAACTCGGCGCGCTGGCGGTCACCGAAACCGGCGGGCGATGGGACAGCGACGGCATCGCGACCGTGGCCCGGGACAGCGGCGCCGGCTTCTCGCTGACCGGGACCAAGAGCTTCGTGGTCGATGGCCTGACGGCCGGCTTCCTGATTGTGGCGGCCCGGACACCGGACACCGGCGGTGAGGCCGGCGTAGGGTTGTATCTCGTCAGGCCAGACGATGCCGGGGTCACCCGGACCCCGTTGGAAACCATGGATGCCACACGCAAGCTCGCACGCATCGATCTGCTCGACGCGCCCGCACGGCCGCTGGGAGAGCCAGGCGCGGACTGGCCCGCCCTGCAGCGAACGCTGGACCTCGCGGCGGTGGCCCTGGCCAACGAATCCGTGGGCGGAGCCCAGGTCATGCTGGACAGCTCCGTGGAGTATTCCAAAATCCGCATGCAGTTCGGCCGCGCCATCGGATCCTTCCAGGCCATCAAGCACCGGTGCGCCGACATGCTCGTGGAAGTGGAGCTGGCAAAGTCCGCCGCCTACTACGCAGCCCAGGCCGCCGCTTCGGGCGACCCCGAATTGCCGGCCCTCGCCTGCCTCGCCAAAGCCGCGGCAAGCGATGCGTTCGTGAGCACGGCGGCAAGCTGCATCCAGATCCACGGCGGCATCGGCTTCACGTGGGATCACGACACGCACCTGTGGTTCAAACGGGCCAAGAGCTCAGAGGTCTTTCTGGGCACCCCCGACCACCACCGGGAACTGTATCTGCAGCGGACCGGAGTCTGAGGACGTTGACCATGAGCGAAATCGACGAAAAGGAAGTACGTCAGGAGGTCGGGACCTGGCTGGAAGCGAATTGGGATCCCCAGCTAGGCCTGCTCGAGTGGCGCAACATCCTCGTGGACTCGGGGTGGGGCATGCCCCATTGGCCCACCCAGTGGCACGGCCGGGGACTGCCGGTGGGGCTGACGCCGGCCGTGGACGACGAGCTGGCGTCCGTCAACGCGGTGAGCGTGGCAAAGTCGGGCATCAGGCTTCTGGCGGCGGCCACGCTGCTCGAGCACGGCAGCGACATGCACAGGGAGAAGTTCCTGCGCCGGATCCTCACCGGCGAGGACACCTGGTGCCAGCTCTTCAGCGAGCCCGGCAGCGGGTCGGACCTTGCCGGTGCCACCACCCGCGCCGACTTCGACGGGACCAGCTGGATCATCAACGGCCAGAAGGTGTGGACCACCAGCGCTCATCACGCCCAGTGGGGATTGCTGCTGGCACGCACAGACTGGGACGTGCCGAAGCATCAGGGGCTGTCCTACTTCGTCCTCGACATGTCCCAGCCCGGGGTGGAGGTGCAGCCTCTCAGGCAGATGAACGGTCACGCGTCCTTCAACCAGGTCTTCATCACCGACGCCAAGGTCGCACCGGAGTTCCAGGTATCCACGACCGGCAACGGCTGGGCTGTAGCCATGACCACGCTCGCCCACGAACGTCGCGGCGCTGACGGGCTGCGTCACGCCGCGCGCGCGAAAGACCTGCCAGGCCGCATCTACGAGGAGGAGCGGGCAGAGCTCGCCACGGTGATGGAGCCGTACAAGTGGTACCCCCAGCGCGCCGGTCGCATCGATCTAGTCATCGATCGGGCATCAGCCACGGGCGCCTTGGCGCAGCCTAACGTGCGGCAGGCCATGGCACGTGCGCTGATCATGTCGCGAAGCGCCGAGTGGACGGCACGCAGGGCGCGTGCTGCCCAGCAGCTCGGCCGGCCCCAGGGCCCGGAAGGTTCGCTGGGCAAGCTCGCCGCCAGCAACGTGGCGCGCGCGTGTTCCCACGTTCACACGCTGATCAGCGGCACCGACGCCATGCTCACCGGTCCGGAGAGCCCTCTCGGCGGCGTGGTGTCGGAAATCCTGTTGTCGGTGCCGGCCACGTCCATCGCCGGCGGCACGGACGAGGTGCAGCGGAACATCATCTCCGAGCGTGTCCTCGGCATGCCGAAAGAGCCGCGCTTTGACACGGGCCCGTTTCGCGACGTGCCGAAAAACGTGCTGACCTGAGGCTCGCCGCGCGCTGGGGAGGCGGCGGCCAGGCAACGGCAGACGGACGCGTTTTCGCCGGTGCCCGTAGCTTGGCCGCCAGAGGACGAGCCTTCGACGCGAATGAACATCCAGATGATCCCCATGACCATGAGCATCACAAAGGTAACCAGGAAGATCACGATGGCGACCCGTATGGAGCCGGACCCCTCCTCCCTGCCTGCGCCTGCCGTGCCATCATCGTCATGCATGGAAGATCGCTGCCGCGCCCCGGGAGTCAGGACTTGAGGACCCTCAGCAGGTCCTCGAGCTCCACGATCATCTGCCGGACCAGGAGCTTGAACTGGGAGTGGTCTCGTTTGGCGTCTGCGCCCGCCAGCTGTTGTCGGGCGCCCCCGATCGTAAACCCCTGGTCATAGAGCAGCGACCGGATCTGGCGGATGGTCATGACGTCCTGACGCTGGTAGTAACGGCGGTTGCCGCGACGCTTGACGGGCTTGAGCTGGGGGAATTCCTGCTCCCAGTAGCGCAGCACGTGGGGCTTGACCTCGCACAGCTGGCTCACCTCACCGATGGTGAAGTACCGCTTTCCGGGAATGGGCGGCAGCTCGTCAGTCTGACCCGGGTCCAGCATAAGCTTCCACTCGCGCCTTCAGTTTCTGCCCGGGTCGGAACGTCACGACGCGCCGGGCCGTGATGGGGATCTCTTCCCCAGTTTTCGGATTGCGGCCCGGCCGCTCTCCCTTCTCACGCAGATCGAAGTTCCCGAATCCGGAGAGCTTGACCTGCTGGTTGTTCTCCAGCGAGTCCCGGACCTCGTCGAAAAACATCTCGACGATCTCCTTGGCTTCGCGCTTGTTCAGCCCGAGCTCATCGAAGAGGCGGTCGGCCATCTGCGCTTTGGTAAGGGCACCCACCCGGGAGTCTCCTGTGTTTTCGGCACCCGACCCCTGAGATCACGGGGACGGGCGTCCGATTCTTCAACGCAGCCTTGCGCCCACACCTCGAACCAGGGCGTCCACGGCTTCGTTCATGTATTTGCCAATTTCCTGGTCGTTAAGGGTGGCCGACGGATGCTGCAACGTCAACCCTATACCAAGGCTTTTCTCATTAGAATCAATACCTTTGCCCTGATAGACGTCAAATATCCTGAAGTCGACGAGAATTTCGCCCAGGGACTCGCGGAGGATCCTCTCGATGCTCGAAGAGGCCGTATCGGCCTGAACCACTACGGCCAGGTCCCGCCTGACGCTGGGGAACTTCGACAGGCTCAGATGCCTGCGGCGGGCGCGATGCAGAACCGCGTCTGCCTCCAGCTCGAAGATGAAGACGTGCCCCGGCAGATCCAGCGCGCGTTCGATCTCCGGATGCAGCCGCCCCAGCCGCCCCACCGGCCCTCGCGAACCCACCACGAGCGCCGCCTGGCCAGGGTGAAGCACCGGGTCTTCGAGCCGCTCGTAGGCCACCGGCTCGCCGCTCCACCCCACGATGGCCTCGACGTCGCCCTTGAGATCGTAGAAGTCGACTTCCGCGCCTGACTGGTTCCAGTTCTCCCCGTGCCGCCGACCCCAGAGCACACCGCCAAGCATCAGCTTCTGCAGCACGGGGTCGCCGGGGGCAAAGCACGACCCCAGCTCGAATATCCGCACCCGGTCCTGCTGCCGGGCCACGTTGAAACGCAGCGCCTCGACGAGGCCGGGCAGCAGGTTCAGCCGCATGACCGACTGCTCCGACGACATGGGATTGCTCAGCACCAGGGCATCGGCGGCGGGCGCGAGCAGATCCTGCAGACGCGGGTCCACGAAGCTGTAGGTGATGGCTTCCTGATAGCCGAGGGTTGCCAGCAGCCGCTTCAGCCGTCCTGCCGGGCTCCTTTCGAGGGGCACCGGCGTGAGCTCCAGCTCGGTCACCGGCTGGCGCACCGGCAGGTTGTTGTAACCGTAGATGCGGCAGACCTCTTCGACGAGATCCGCTTCGCGCACGATGTCGAACCGGTGGCTGGGCACGCGCACAGTCCAGCGAACGCCCTCCTCTCCCGTCTCCCTAGACGTCACCGCGAAGTCGAGCCTCTCCATGGCCTCGTCGACGATCTCCGGCGCGATCTCCGTCCCGAGAAGACGGTTGAGCCGACGCTCGCGCAACCCGATGTCGGACACCTCCGGAAGGGCTTTCGGTTCCACCGCCTCCACCACCGGTCCCGGCTCCCCGCCAACGATGTCCAGGAGCAGCCGGGTCGCTCTCTCCATGGCCGCATGCTGCAGCTCGAAATCCACGCCCCGCTCATAGCGGTGCGACGCGTCCGTGTGGAGCGCGTACCGACGCGCCGTGCCGGCTACCGCCAGCGGGGCGAAGTAGGCGCACTCCAGGAACACGTCGGTGGTTGCCGCCTGAATGCCGCTGCGCTCCCCGCCCATCACCCCGGCGATGGCGACCGGTCCGCTGCCATCCGTGATCAGCAGGGTGTCCGCGTCCAGGGCCAGTTCCTGGCCATCCAGCAACCTCAGCTGCTCGCCATCCCGCGCCCGCCGGACCACGATGCCGTCGCGAAGCTGCCCGAGGTCGAAGGCATGCATGGGCTGACCCAGCTCGAGCATGACGAAATTGGTGACGTCCACCACCGGGTCGATGGCGCGCACGCCGCAGCGGCGCAGCTTCTCGGTGAGCCACAGCGGGCTCGCGCAGGAGGGATCAATGCCCCGAATTACCCGTCCCAGATATCGCGGGCAGCCTGCGGGATCCTGGATCTCGACGCTGAACGTATCCTCCAACACGGGCGCGACGGCCTCCACCTCGCCGGCGGCGACCGGAACGTTGTTGAGCACCCCCACTTCCCGGGCGAGACCTCGCACGCTCAGGCAGTCACCGCGGTTCGGCGTGAGGTCCAGGTCGACGATGACGTCGTCGAGGGCCAGCGCCTGTCGCAGGTCATCGCCCACGCGGTCGGGGCAGTCGAGGTCGAGGATGCCGCTGTGGTCATCGCCCATGCCGAGCTCGGCCGCGCTGCAGAGCATGCCCTGGGACTCGACTCCGCGAAGCTTGGCCGCCTTGATGCGGAAATCATCCGGAAGCACGGCCCCCACCCGGGCGAAGGCGCCGATCATGCCCGCCCGGACGTTTGGCGCGCCGCACACCACCTGGAAGGTCTGTGTGCCATCGTCGACGGTGCAAACCGAAAGCTTGTCCGCATTGGGGTGGGCGTCCACCGAGACCACCTCAGCTATCACGACGCCGGCAAACTCTTTGGATACGGGCTCAACGCCGTCCACCTCCAACCCGGCCATGGTCAGCTGGTCCAGCAGCGCCTCCCTGGAGATGCCTGGGTCCGCCCACTCGCGCAGCCAGGCTTCACTGAACTTCATGATCGCCCCCCGACCCGGTCACGCGAACTGCCGCAGGAAGCGGAGATCGTTGTCGAAGAACATGCGCAGGTCGTCGACCTCGTAGAGCAGCATGGCGAGCCGGTCGCCGCCCATGCCGAAGGCGAACCCCGAGAACTCCTCGCTGTCCACGCCCGACATTTCGAGCACGTTCGGGTGGACGAGCCCGCAGCCCATCACCTCGAGCCAGCCGGTCTGGCTGCAGACCCGGCAGCCCTTGCCCAGGCAGTGAACGCATTGGACGTCCACTTCGGCAGACGGCTCGGTGAACGGGAAGTACGAAGGCCGGAACCGGACGGCGAGATCCTGCTCGAAAAACCGCTGCAGAAAGCCCACCACCGTGCCCTTTAGATCGGCAAAGCTGATGCCGCGATCGATGACCAGCCCTTCGACCTGGTGAAACATGGGGGTATGGGTGAGATCGGAATCCCGTCGATAGACGCGCCCCGGGCAGATGACCCGGATGGGCGGCGCCTGGTTCTCCATGACGTGAACCTGAGACGGCGAGGTGTGGGTCCTCAGCAGCAGGCCGTTGCCGAAGTAGAAGGTGTCGTGCATGGCCCGGGCCGGATGGTGCGCGGGAATGTTGAGAGCCTCGAAATTGTGATAGTCGTCCTCGATCTCCTGGCCCGGGACGACGCTGTAGCCGGCTCCGGTGAAGATGTCCTCGATCCGCTCCATCGCCTGGGTAACCGGATGCAGGCCTCCAGGCCGCTCTCCCCTACCGGGCAGGGTCACGTCAACGCTTTCGCTGGCGAGCGCCTGGGCAAGCTGCTCGGAGCCGAGCGACGCGCGGCGCTGCGCGATCCACTCCTGAACCTGTTCCTTCGCAAGATTGATGGCCGCGCCAGCCTTGGGTCGTTCCTCGGCATCGAGAGTACCCAGGGACTTCAGGAGAACGGTGAGTTCCCCCTTCTTGCCGAGAAAGCGAACGCGCACGGCGTCGAGAGCCGCTTCATCCCCTGCTTCGGCGATTCCCGTCCTGGCCTGCTCGAGTAGCTCTTCTATGTTCATCTCGGTCTCAAACGAAAAAAGGGAAGTACCGCTGCCGGCTCCTTCCCTAGATTCGCTCGTACGCGTCCGCTTCCGGGAAGAGCCCTTCGACGGCCCCCAGAAGACGGCTGATGTTTACCGATCAGTGCTTCAGGCTGCTTCCGCGAGAGCCTGCTTGGCCTGCTCGGCCAGCACGGCGAAGGTTTCCTTCTCGTGTACGGCCAGATCGGCGAGCACCTTTCGATCCACTTCGATTGCCGCCTTCTTGAGGCCGGCGATAAATCGGCTGTAGGAAAGGTCGTGCTCGCGTGCCGCGGCGTTGATTCTGACAACCCACAACGAACGGAACTGGCGCTTGCGTTGACGGCGATCGCGGTAGGCGTACTGTCCGGCCTTGATGACCGCCTGCTTGGCGACCTTGAAGGACCGGCTGCGCGCTCCGTAATAGCCCTTGGCCTGCTTGAGCACCTTTTTCCGGCGCGTCCGCGAGGCGACGGTATTTCTTGCTCTGGGCATCCCGTCCTCCTATCGCGCCTTTTTGGGAATCATGCGATTGATCGCCGGGGCATCAGCCGCAGATACGTCGTGAAGGCCGCGAAGCTGGCGTTTCCGCTTCGGCGCCTTCTTGGTCAATATGTGGTTCCGATTCGCCTTGCGGTGCTTGAAACCATTTGCAGTGCGGCGAAACCGTTTCGCCGCGCCGCTTTTCGTCTTCATTTTCGGCATGAACTTACTCGCAATTTCCAGACTTGTATGATGCTGTTCTATTTCTTCTTCTTTTTGGGACCCAAGACCATCACCACCTGCCGCCCCTCGAACTTCGGCTCGGCTTCCACCAACCCGTATTCTTCGAGGTCCTTCTCAATCCGCGACATCAGGTTCATACCGATTTCCGGGTGCACGACTTCTCTGCCCCGGAACCTCAGCGAAACCTTGGCTTTGTCTCCGTCCTCGAGGAATCGAATCAGGTTGCGTAGTTTGACCTGATAATCGCCTTCCTCCGTTCCGGGCCGAAACTTCATTTCCTTGACCTGCATCTGCTTCTGCTTTTTCTTCTGAGCTGCTTTGGTCTTTTTCAGCTCGAACAGATGCTTGCCGTAGTCCATGACCTTGACGACTGGCGGGTCGGCCTCCGGCGCGATGAGCACCAGATCAAGACCCGACCGTTTGGCTTCGTCCAGGGCTTCGTCCCGGGAAACTACACCGACCTGACCGCCGTCAGCGCCGATAAGACGCACGCTGCGAGCCATGATCTCCTCGTTGAGGAGAGATCGCTCCACGCGCTTCGCTCCACCTCTCTTAATAGGCGTTCTCCATCAATCCCCAGCGCGAGGTTAATACCTCAATGCGCTTTTTCCTACGAAAACGGGCCGACACGCGCCCTCGCCGGGGTTTGCGCTCGACCCATTCCCATTTATTTCCCCCATCTCCACGGAAACAGGGCCCACCGCTGAGCGGCAGGGGGCGGATTCTAATGCCTGTGCGACCGGCCGCACAAGCCCGAAGTGCGCTAACTGATTGTCCCCGCGAGCAAAATTCTGATGCGGCCGCGGCCACGGTGCGCCGAAGACGGGTAAGGTGAGTTAATCCATGCCGCCGATTCAATTTTGCAACCCGGCCGATTTTTGTATGATTGCCCGTCCGGAGCCGAGGCGTTGACCCGCAACGGGCACATTCCGGTCCCGCAAACGCTAGGCGCGTAGCTCAGTTGGTTAGAGCGCTACCTTGACATGGTAGAGGTCGTTGGTTCGATTCCAATCGCGCCTACCAATTAAATCAATTGGTTAGGATAGTTCGCCCGAATCGCTCGATAACGTGGAGTGCGTATGGAGTGCAGATTCGGGTGACCTCGCTCTCAGCACCTTGCGCACGGTATTGCGTGACAGCCCACGCTCGCGCGCAATCGCCTTGATCGTCTTGCCATGAACAAAGTAATCCCGGCGGATCTTCCCAATCGTCTCCACGATCAACATCTCCCTTCGCCGCTCCAAAGCCAAAGCCTCGGAGTGATCTACACTTCGCAGGGAGGGTCAATTTTGGACGCCGATTACCCCGCAAAGGGGGTCAATATTCCACGCCGATCAACAGGCATGCTGCAATTCGATGCGGTCCAGCAAGCCGCTGATGCGGGTTATCGCGAATCGCTGGAGTCCCTCAAACAGTGGCTTGAGACCCGCCGGCGGTAGCGCGTAGCTCTCCGATCAGCCCGGTCTCGCCCACGGCCGCCATGTTTTCTGCCTGACCCGGCAGATACAGATCGTCCAGCACCGGCGCGAATGGAATCGGGGTGATTGAGGAAGCCTAGCGCAGGTCAATCGCTCGGCGAAGAGCCTCCAGGATCAAACATTCGAGCGAGGTCTTCCGAATGGCTCCATGTTTCCGGTGCGGATATACCGAAATGTTGCCGGAACGAATCGGAAAGAGGCGAAATCCCGCTTCTCAACCATATCTGAATTGACTCCAAGCTAAGCGATCCTCGGATTTGCCGTTCGAAAGGATGCCATGCGTCGTCTGAGAGCTGTCCCTTCTGGTGAAGCTTGAAGAGACCGTCGACCATGTACCAGTGATGCGCGAGGAACCAGATGTATCGCCTGCGTTCATCGTCGTTTAACGCAGCAGCATCTCGATTGCCGACATCAGCGATCCGCGTCATATCTGGATCGAGGGCCGCCCTGATATTCTGCTCCGACCAATGGCGCGCGGCCTCAAGCTCAGCCGTGCTTTGCATCGCTCGAGTATTCTGCCGAATTTGAATTGCGAGATAGGCCAAGGTCGCTACTACCGCGATGGCGCCGACAAACTCCCCGTAGTTACCAAGCATCTCTGCAAAAGCCTGATGATCCATGATTGTCCCCTCTCCAATGAATGGAACGAGGCTACCTCAGCCGGTCTGCGCCGCAAGCCTTCTGCGCTACCATCTGCCCGTTCACAAAGAGAGAAGAGTCGTGACAAGACAAGAGCACAAGGGTCGTTGCCACTGCGGTGCCGTCAGATTCGAGGTCAGGTTAACCGATGGTTTGAGCACGGCGCGCCGATGCAACTGCTCTCTATGCCGGATGCGCGGCGCAATCGCCGTGACGGCAAACGTTGGCGATCTGAACATTCTGCAGGGGGCCGATCGATTGACGACGTACCAATTCAACACCCGGACAGCGAAGCATTACTTCTGCTCGGTCTGCGGGATCTACACGCACCACCAACGTCGATCAAACTCCGTAGAGTACGGCATCAACGCGGCGTGTCTGGAGGGGGTGAGCCCCTTCGACTTTCCGGATGTCGTGGTCTACGACGGCGTTCAGCATCCATCGGACCTGAAGCATGCAACGGGGCCCAAAGTGGCGGGACACTTGAGGTTCTTCGCCGCTGACGCTGCTGGCTGATGCAGGCCCTCAATAGTGCCGGCGCTGAGCGTAAATTGCCGCGACATCCTGCCTTCGGAGGTCGTCGACGTATTTCTGGTAACTGCTCGTGTAGTAGCCCTGCCACTCTTCCCAGATCTGGTTCATATTTGGATTGGAGAAGAACAGGAACGCCGTCCGCCAGCGTAGCGTATCCTCAAACTCCTTCGGCAGAGCACCGTCGCGAATCTCCAAGAACAACATCTCGAGGTGGCTGAACCATCCATTGACGTACATCGCAAAACTTACATGGTCCTGCTCCGTAGCATCTTCCCTGTTGGCCCGTGCCGCTATCTCGAAGAACCCCTCCTCCTGTACCTGCCTCAGATCTGCATTCAACGCCTCGAGCACGAAGTAACGGGACTGGGAGCGCATCGAGAGCGTGTTCTGCCTGAGTTGAAAGACGAGATAGATCAGCGTGACGAGCACGGCGATCGAACCAATGAATTCCCCAAGCGACCCTAACTCGGAAATCGACATCTGCTTCTCCTTTGCCAGACGTCCGAAAGAATACACGTTGGCGATCTGCATCCAATGAATGCGACGGCGGTCTCGACAACCAGCGCCAGCAGCTGGCCCGGGAACGCAGATATCGGACCGCACCGGGTGTATCCTGGCATTCAAACAATCATGGAGGAGCCCCCAACATGAGTAATCTGCCTACCTTCGGTGCCTACGCGGCAGCCTTTGAAGAATCCCTGCAGGATGACGACTGGACCAGGCTCGAGCAGTACTTTTCGGAGGATGCGTCCTATCGCCCCGGCGACGGGACAGAGGCGATCGGCCGCGAAGCCGTTCTCCAGGCGCTGCAGGCCAGCGTCAATCAACTGGAGAGAAAATGCGATTCCAGGGATCCGGTTGGAGAACCCGAACTCAGCGAGTCCGGAGACACCATCACGTTGAAGTTCACGGTCAAGTACACCAAGGAGGGTCTACCTGATCTGATGCTCTCGGGGTACGAGACCGTGCAGTTCTCCGACGGCCGGATTCTGAAGATGGAAGACGTGCTGGATGACGCGTCGGCCATGTTGGAGTGGACCAGCAAGCTCTGACGGCAACGAGGGGAGCCTATCGATAGATGGCGGAGCCGACGGCCCTCGAAACCGCATCGCATGCCCCCGGGTGCCCGCTGGTGCCGGTGCAATGCCGTTGCCGGGAGATGTCGGCATCTATGTCGTCTGCATACTCGCTCTGATCTCGTCCACGTGATCAAGAAATCGGTCAAGGCCGGTGCCACGCTGAAGGGACAAACTGAAGTCATACCATTTCTCAAAGGCAGGCTGCCAAACCAGACTTGAAGTGCGTTCTTCGCACCGCGCACTTCGTAGATCAGCACCATCAGCGTGAAAATGATGACCAGCGAGCCGATGAACTCCCCGATGGCCCCGAGATCCTGAATACCCATTGGGCGTCTCCCGTTGTGGATGACGGGAGTTTAGTCGAAGGCCACCATCAACGGGCTTGAGAGGCTTGCTCGTGCTGAGTTAGGGCCCGCTCAACTCTCGGAGTCAGCGGAACGCCCAACCGTCGACTACATGGACCTAGATAGTCGAGCGTTGATGATGCCGCAAGAGACTCGAGATGAGCGTCCGGCATGAGCCCTAACTCGACCTGATACAGGGAGTTATCCGTGATATACACCATCCCGTAAAACGCGACCCGAAGCCGGGACTGCTCCTCTCTGGTCAGATCGTCAATTTTCGTGGCATCAACAAAGAGTTCGCTTTGAAGGTCGGTTGGTGCAACCTTCGCCAGCAAGTCTGAGTCGAGCTGAAGGAGATTGCCTCCCAGCTGGACAGCAAGATCGGTCCTCCCTTGAAACGCCTGCGCCATTGCAAACTTCTGGCTATGCTTGATCTGGGTTGCTAAGTAAATGAGCGTCGCCAACACCGCAAACGACCCAACGAACTCACCAATCGACCCAAGTTCTGCAATCGTCATCTGAAACCTCCTCTCCAGTGAATGGAACGAGGCTACCTCAGCCGGTCTGCGCCGCAAGTGTTCTGCGCTACCATCGCTCCATCTACGGGAGGCGGTGAGGTATGGATATTCAAGCTCCGGCTCAGCTGCCGGGCAACTTTGGCGAATTCGTTGGAGCAGCTGCTGTCTTTCTGACACTTGTCTATCTGTTCATTCAGATACGACAGAACACGCATTCCATGGACGAAAATCGACGTCTGTCTACAGTTCAGGCGCAGCAGGATTGGACATCAATGTTCAACTACGCCGTGACGGAGTTTGCCACCTCGGAGCACTTGCCACGAGCGATGGCGGCTCGACTGGACTCCATGCACCTGCAGTTTGAGCACGGATTTCTCAGCAGAGAGGCCTACGAAGCCACCTTTGGAAGGGCAATCGCGCAGTATGGGCCCATGTGGAGAGATGTTGGTGCAGGCCTCGATGTTCGGCGCGCCAGCTTCGGCATGGTCATCGGTATCGTATTTCTGGCGTATGAGATGCGGCTGAATACTAACGCCATGCTGTCTGGTACGGCAGCCCAAGCAGTCACGAACTGGCATGTCATAATGATGGAGCTAGCAACCAATCGGGAGTTGGTTGATGCAGCACTGCAGCTCAACTCACGCGGCCTATCTTTCGCTCAAGAGGATCTCCGGGTCTGAACAAGAACTGATCCAACGTCACAACGGCCTCCAGAGGACCCCTGGGGGCGTCTGCCTGTGAGCAGGCCGGAGATCATGCTGAGTCAGCTCGACTTCTTCACTCGGCGAAGGAAGGACCCCATCTGACGGTCGACGTGCCGAACGAAGCGATCCTGGAGGGTCCGTCCACGAACCCTTCGGACCCGATATACGTGATGTGGAAGGGTACCCCGCACGCCCAGAACATGCTGAAGACCGCGCGGGACGCTGGCAGGCAAAAAAGCAAACGGCAACCTGCGGCGCAGCTCGCATCATCAGCGCCCGCAATCGCTCGTTTCACGAGGATTTCACGAGCTCAGTCGTAGCTTTCGACAAACAGGCAAGGGGAAGACCATGACCATTTCGATCACGAGCGCGCTGGATAACGACCAAGTCAGCCTCCAACTCCTCAAGGTGCTGGCAGAGAACAGCTTCGACTCGATTCTGATTACTGACACCACTAAGGCCGGCAGGGTCATTTACGCGAACAAAGCCTTCAAAAAACTGGCAGGTTACGGGCAGGATGAAATCGTCGGAAAGACGCCGCGAGAACTTCAGGGTGTCGGCACCAGCAAAGAAGTTATCGCCGAGCTCAGGGCCGCCCTCTCGACGGGTCGGAAATTTGAGGGCAGGGCCATCAACTACAAGAAGGACGGGACGCCGTTCGTCATGCATTGGCGCGTACTACCGGTAAAACTCGGCGGCGACATCAAGGCTTGGATAGCCATTCAGCGCGAGTCCTCCGGCTCCTAGTCGTCGCACATACCGGGCGCTGACGCTTTGCTGGACCCCTTCAATCGCTGACGTCGAGGAATTCGGCTGAGGGCGCCGGCAGGCCCGTTTCGGCGACAACGCCGTTGAGCGCCGCGCGAATCAACTCCACGGAACCCGAGTCGACGTCGAACTGACTGTACCAGCGACGCGCCCTGCCAACGGCCCGTCCGTCGGCAGTTGCAGCACGTGAATCGCCGGCTGCTTGGTGCGCCAGACGGCGGAATCCGGCGAAAATGCCTGCAAAGCCCCGACATCTGTCTCCGCCCGAAACTCGCGGACGATCTCTGTGCCCGGGTTATTCGGCGCGCGAACCATCGTGCCGTGCCACACTTTCGAAACGCCGTCTTCCACGGGCACGTTGGCAATCAACTCAACGATCAGTGTTTCACCGAACTCCTGGCGCGAAAGCAGGACCCCGGGCCCCGTGTACCAGGTGATGGTGTGGACGTCAGATCCGTAGAGCTCGATGGTTCCTCCCTGGCGCTGTATCAGGACGTGATCGCGGTTTGCAGATCCCTCCACCATCGCTCCAGGCCCGTCGCTTCCTGAATTCCTGCGGACCCCGCCATCCGTGCCAACGGCGCGTAGGTGTCGAAAACGCGATCCGTAGCTCGAACCTGGTTCCGGCGAAAGCGCAGCCGCTCGGTCGGGGTAATCGGGTGGCCAGCGGACGTACGTTCGAAGAGTTCGTTGAGCATATGGCGCAGCCTCCATTTCGCCGCATAAACCCCTTCGATGACCTTCGGTGCTTCGTAAACCCGATAGTCGGGGACGAAGACGTCCTGCATGCGCACGTCGGGCACGGGCGATGTTTCAGGGCCCGCCGCCGTGACCATCCCGCCAAGAATCACCCAGTCGCAGTAATCGGTGCCGGTGGAATACGGCCACTCGTCGGAAAACAGATATCCACCATCCACTGGTGTCGCGCGCTCGAATGGCGCATCGGGCGACGCCACCCAGGTATCGGGATCGGCGCCGTAGATTTCCTGTCGCACGCGCGGCTCCATGAAGGAAATCTCCCAGGGATGCACGCCCACGACGCCGGCGATCCATCCCGCAGCAGCTGCGCCGCCGCGATTTGGGCTCGATTGCCCGCGTTGGTCCCTTGTGCCAGGATGGTCGTTTTAGCGATCGGGGCCCTGTCATGAAGCGATCGAGCAGCCCGGCTGAAGCGCAAGCGTCTGGTTCCTGCTACGTCCCGCCCATTGAGCTCACCGTAGGGCAGGCGCAGCCCATCGCCGCCAACGGCGGCCTGTCGTACATGGCCTTCGATCACGACGGCGACGCGGGCACCGGCAGGGCCACGGAGGATGCCCTCCGGCTGATCCGTGAGGGCGAGGGTCAGGCCGTCATCGACCTGATCGAGAACGCGCCCCCGGGGCCCATTCAGACCAAGTGGGGCCTGGGGTTTCGGCGCTACGCGGAGTGCCTCGACTTCATTCGCGAGGCCGGGATCGAGGCGCCCGAGGGCGGCCTGGCCATCCCCCTGCGCTACACCGTACACGAGGAGCCCTCCTACTCGGTGGTGTCCTCCAACGCGCTCTGGGATGACCCGGCACGCACGGACGATGCCAATGCTTTGAGAAAAGACGAGCGCGACAGCGTGCGGCGCTGCCTCTACTTCCCCCAGGTGCTACGCGATGCCCGCAGGATCGGCGAGTACTACCCAGGCTTATCGCCGTCCAGCCCCGAGTGCATGGATCGGCTCGGCGTCGCGCTCGGCCACTGTGAGTCCCGCTGCGAGAACTTCTACGACGCGGCCGAGGTGGAGCGGGTGTTCTACCCGGAGATGGAAAAGCTCCTGCTCGAGTTCTTTCCCGGCGCCACGGATGCGCTGGTCTACAACCACGACGTGTTCGACAAATCCTACGACGGTGACGTGGTGGAGGATCAGGACAACAAGGACCCGGGCGTGAACACCAGATACGCCAACCTCGTCCACAACGATCTCAACGACAACAGCGGCCGGGTGCGCTGCCGAGAGCTGCTCACCAGAAACCTGCGCAACTTCGGCCGCGAGCGGCACTACACGGAAGCCGAGGCGGACGCGAAGATGTCGCGCCGATTCATGTCCATCAACCTGGCAAAGCCCATGGACACGGTACGCCAGAACCCGTTCGTTCTGTGCGCGTGGCCGTCGTTCGCCGACCAGCCCTACATCAACAACTACCGCATCTACGACGACCGGGTGGGCGAGACCACGCGCTTCACACACCGTCCGGATCACGAGTGGTACTGGTTTCCTCACCAGCAGCCCAACGAGGTGTCCATGCTCAAGTGCTACGACTCCGTCACCGACGGCTCCGTGTCGCGCTGGTCGTTCCACACGGCCTGCATCGACCCGACGGCGCCTGCCGACGCGCCCTGCCGGAAAAACGTGGTGGTGCGATCCTACGTCTTTTTCTGAGGCGTGAAGCTGAGCGTGAAGCAGTAACGCCCGGCAACGTGATACCAGTAATCGCCCGGGGACTCCTCGACGGACGCACGTTCGAACATCCCGCAAAGCCTGACGGCGTCCGAGGCTGTCCGCTCGTACCCGTAGGGATCGCCCGTAGTGGGGTCCCGCGGCAGCTCGTCGAGAAAGCGTCCGTCCACCAGCTGGCCCAACGACTCCGGCAGGGCCTCGTGCTGGTTCCAGTAACGATTTAGGACGCTGCTGATCAGCCGCAGATCATTGACGCGTAGCTGGTCGATCCGGTGCAGGCGCTGCGCGCCGGGGGACCCGGCGATGATGAGACCGGCAACGACCACGACGGCCACCAGGACGGAACTCGTGATTGCGGCCACGCGATTCACGTTCATCGTTTTAGCGCCTCGTCGTCTGCCCTCATGGACCAGAGGTAGTAGGCGAAGATGGCAGCCGGGATCAGCGCCACCACCGTGACCTTCAGAATCATCCGCAGCGATAGCTCTCCGTTCAACCACGCGTAGATCAGCGCCACGACGTCGCCGAGCAGGATCATGGCCATGACGGCGAGCGTGAGGTAGGTGAGCCACCTGCGCACGCCCGACACTCTTCGTGAGGGGTCGCCGGCAATGGCCCTGTTGATGTGCGCAGCAATCAGCAGAAAGATCGGAAAGGCCACCATGAGCGCCGACGTCTCCCAGCGGATACTGCTGCGAACGAAATGCCGGTAACCGTCACCAAGAGGGTCGAGCGGATCCGGGATGGCCAGATTGATGAAGTCGAAGAGAAGCGCGCCGAAGTTGAACGCGCTGACGTAGAGCATCGTGAACATCACCAGGTAGAGAAAGGCATCCCGCGCCGACCCCTGGAGCTCGGGCCTGGGTACCGGAATCACGAACTCGGTCTCCGAGAAGTGGTCCAGGCCTTCCGCAATCTGCTCGTTCGACCAACCGGCGCTCCGCAGGGCCTTCTCCACCTGCCTGCGGGATGCGCCCGCCTTTAAGGCGTCGCGTATGAAATCGATGAGCTCGTCCACGTCTCCTGCCCTGACCGAGTGTCGCCCAGACCACTTCCCCACTTTGCTCGGGGTTGCACCCCCGGACGGCATTCGATGCCGTTCACCTGTTTCGGCATCCGTATGCTGCCAGAGTTCCCCCCGTGACACATCCCGTAGTTCGGCTGACGGACAGGCCCGTTAACGGCGAGCCCATGCAGATCCAAAGGTTCGGCCTCCGCTCGCCCGGCGAGCCGACGCTCCAAAATAGTACGAGCTTTCCTCCGCCCGGGTGTGTACCATGACAAGCGCTTAGAAACCCCGTCCCGATCTTCTCCCGAGCTTCATTTCTCGCCAGTGCATCGGCAATCGCTTCTAGCCTCAGACAACCGCTGACAAAGGGTCAGCGGAAAAAAAACCGCGTTCGAATTGATTCATATCCGGGAATACGCACGCACACGGCTCAACAAGCCAAGGAGAACAATCAGTGAAATTGTACGTAGGAAACCTGCCCTGGAGCACGACCGACAGCGACCTGGAAGAGCTTTTCTCGACTATGGGCTCGGTCAGCTCGGCACAGGTAATCACCGATCGGGACACGGGCCGTTCGCGCGGTTTCGGGTTCGTCGAGATGTCGAACGAAGACGGCACCCAGGCGATTGCCGAGCTCAACGGACACGCCATGGACGGGCGGCAGATCAAGGTCAATCAGGCTAACGACAAGCCGCGGCGTACCGGCGGCTATTGAGCCAGGCGAGCTGCAGCCGGAACCCGTCGTGCGGCGGGTTCCGGTGACACCATCAAGCGCCGCAACGCGTGCCTGACCGACGAGAGGTTGATTATGAAAATTGCAGACCGATGCGTGGTCGCCTTCCACTACACCCTGACCGACGATGACGGCCAGACTCTGGACTCCTCCTCCGGAAGAGAGCCCCTGAGCTACCTTCACGGCAACCAGGGCCTGATTCCGGGCCTGGAGCGCGAGCTGACCGGCCGGGAGGCTGGCGATGAATTCAACGTCGTCGTTCCGCCCGAGGAAGGCTACGGCGTTCCGAACCCTGCCCTCGTTCAGGAAGTCCCGCTGGAGGTTCTGGCCCAAATCGAGAATCTCGAGGTGGGGACGCAGCTGCAGTCCCAGAGCCCAGATGGATCGGCGCAAATCTTCGTCGTGGAAGCCGTCTCCGATGAGACCGCGACTCTGAACGCCAACCACGCTCTTGCAGGACGTACCCTGCACTTCGACGTGAGCATCGTGGACGTTCGCACCGCGACCCAGGAAGAGATCGAGCACGGCCACCCGCATCGGTCGTGACCGTGCTCTCTGCCCCGCCGTCCGGGAAGTCTTGCCAACCCCGCGCCCACGTCTGAAGATACGAGGAGCAGCTTAGCTACCGGGACGGGGCCCACACCAGGAGGGCCGCCGAGACGATGGGGAGAGCATGAAAACCATAGCGGAGCACAACGACTGGCGGGGTAAAGCCAACCTCGACGACGGCGAGTGGTCGACGTTCGTGAATCCGGAGACGTCGCCGGACTTCTTCGATCACATGACCGACGTGGTGAAGGTCAAGTTCATGGGCGAATCCTGGGAGACCGGCCCCTGGGTGGTTCCCAACAAGTTCCCGCCGAACACCCGCGCCGACCGCCACGCCCATGCGGCAGACACCATCTACGTGATCATGCGGGGGAGCATGACGTTCAACGACGGCACCGGATGGTACGAGCCCGGAGACGTCCGATGGGTGCGAGCTGATCACACCTACGGACCCGAGGAGTCAGGACCGGACGGTTGCGAGTTCATACTCATATCCATGGGGCCCATCGACGTCCAGTGGGAAACGGGACGCACGTTTCATCCAGACACTTAAAGCCCCTCCGGCGCACGAACGCGGGGGAGGTTACGACTTCAATCGGGAACTCACCGGTATGCCTCAGGAATTTTCCAGCGCATCGATGATGCGCTGCAGCTGCTCTATCTGCCGCTCTCGCCAGACAACTTCCTGAGCCCGAGCGTCGCCGTCAGCCATGTCGAGGGCTTCGATTTCCGCCTTCAGCTCGTCGCGCTGAACCCTGAGCCCGTTGACCCGGGCGGCAAATTCAGCCTTGTCGAACATCAGTTGCTCGGCGTGGGAGTCTTCCTGCTCCTGCACTTCGTGACGAGGTTCGCGACGTCCTCCAGGAAGCCATAAACCCGATACCTTATCGCGTGGTCGCCAAGCTCAAGGATCTGCACGAACGGGCCGGAGAGCTCGGCCGCTTCTGCTGCGGATTTCAGCAGGTCCCGCAGCCTGTGCCGGTGAACGTCGTAGCCCAGGGTCACCTCCGCGGATATCAGGGTCCCCGAAGTGCGGATCACCCCGACGGGCTGATTCATTAGATACAAGTTGGGCAGCGTTATCAGGTCCCGGTCTTCGCTCTGGATCTCCGTGTGCACAAGTCCCTTTTCGGTGACCCGTCCGAAATTCTCGCCAACGCGAATGAAGTCTCCTGGATGAAAACTCCCGACCGACCGCAGCATGAACCCCGCCGGTCGAGATCAATGCCCGGCGTGACGGCCCCTTCCGAAAACCCACGGATGTTGGAGTTCTGAATCCATCCTGCCGATTCTAGTCTGCTCGAACGGCGTCGTCTCAGGCGAGCAGCCGGTCTTCGCGAATCTTTTTCAGCTCGTCGCGCAGCTGCGCGGCCTCCTCGAATTCCAGGTTGCGAGCGTGCTCGAGCATTCGCTCCTCCAGCTCCGAGAGCAGCCTGCCAAACGCTTTCGGATCCTCTGGAATCTCGATGCGCTCGGCCGATCCGTGTGCAGGCCCGGCGCCTTTCCGGCGCACCGTGCCGGGCGCGGGAGCTCTGGCACCCTCCATCACGTCGGCGATCTGCTTTTCGATGGTGCGTGGCGTGATGCCGTGAGCCTCGTTGAACGCCGTCTGCTTGGCACGCCGGCGTTCGGTCTCTCCGATGGCCTTGCGCATGGAACCGGTTTCATGATCGGCGTAGAGAATCGCCCGGCCATTGACGTTGCGCGCGGCGCGACCGATGGTTTGAATCAGCGAACGTTCGGCGCGCAGAAAGCCTTCCTTGTCGGCGTCGAGAATCGCCACGAGGGAGACCTCGGGCATGTCCAGGCCCTCCCGAAGCAGATTGATGCCGACCAGAACATCGAACTCGCCGAGGCGCAGATCGCGGATGATTTCCATGCGTTCCACCGTATCGATGTCCGAGTGCAGATAGCGCACCCGGACGCCGTGCTCGTCCAGGTACTCGGTGAGATCCTCTGCCATTCGCTTGGTCAGGGTGGTGACGAGCACGCGCTCCCTGTTCTCAACCGTGCGGCGAATTTCGCCGAACAGGTCGTCAACCTGCGTCGACGCGGGGCGCACGATCACGTCCGGATCCACCAGGCCGGTCGGACGCACCACCTGCTCGACGACGGCGCCGGACCGTTCCGCCTCGTAAGGTCCCGGGGTGGCGGAGACGAAGATGGTCTGGGGGCTCATGCGCTCCCACTCGTCGAATCGCAGCGGCCGGTTGTCCAGAGCGGAAGGAAGCCGGAAGCCGTACTCCACCAGCGTCTCCTTTCTGGAACGATCACCTTTGTACATGCCACCTATCTGGGGAACGGTCACGTGGCTTTCGTCGATGACCAGCAACGCGTCCTTGGGCAGGTAATCGAACAGGGTCGGCGGCGGCTCACCCGGCTCGCGGCCGGACAGGTAGCGCGAGTAGTTCTCGATACCACTGCAGTAGCCCAGCTCGCGGATCATCTCCAGATCGAAGCGCGTACGCTGGTCCAGCCGCTGAGCCTCGACCAGCTTGTGATGCTTCTGCAGATAGGCCAGCCTATCCTGCAACTCTTCCTTGATGTCTTCGAGCACCGCAAGAATGCGCTCGCGCGGCGTCACGTAGTGAGTCTTGGGAAAGACCGTGTAGCGAGGCACCCGGTTGACGATCTCGCCCGTCAGAGGATCGAAGACGGAGATGTTTTCGATCTCGTCGTCGAAGAGCTCCACACGCACGGCCTCCTTCTCCGACTCCGCGGGAAATATGTCCACGACGTCGCCGCGAACGCGGTAGGAGCCCCGTTGAAAAGCCATGTCGTTGCGCGTGTACTGCAGCTCCGCCAAGCGCTGCAGCACGTAGCGCTGGTCCACGCGATCCCCACGATCCAGATGCAGAACCATTCGCAGGTAGGACTGAGGGTCACCCAGCCCGTAGATGGCCGAGACCGACGCCACGATGATGGTGTCGCGACGCTCCAGCAGCGCCTTGGTCGCCGACAGCCGCATCTGCTCGATGTGCGCGTTGATCGACGAGTCCTTCTCGATGTAAGTGTCGGAAGCCGGGACGTAGGCCTCCGGCTGGTAATAGTCGTAGTAGGAAACAAAGTACTCCACGGCATTGTTCGGAAAGAAATCCCGAAACTCGCCGTAGAGCTGTGCCGCCAGAGTCTTGTTGGGAGCCAGGACGAGCGTCGGCCGCTGAACGGCCTCGATGACGTTGGCGACGGTGTACGTCTTGCCCGACCCGGTTACGCCGAGGAGCGTCTGGTGGCTCAGGCCGTCGACGAGACCCTCGACGAGACCGGCGATCGCCGTCGGCTGATCGCCCGCGGGCTCATAGTCGGAAACGACCTCAAATTCCGCGACGGCCTTGACCATTGAGCGCTATTCCGGTTTGGGTTCCTCTTCGCCCTCTTCGGCCGAAGCCGGCTCGCCCGCTTCGTCTTCCGCAGCAACCTCGGCCGCGGCGGCTTCCTCGGCAGGAGCAGCCGCCTCGGCGGGTTCAGACTCTTCCGCGGCCGACTCTTCGGCCCCAGTGACCTCTTCGGCGGCCGCGGCTTCCGCCGCCGGCTCGCCGGCGTCGGCTTCGGGCTCTTCGGGCGGCGCGGCCGGCAGGGCGGCCGTAATCAGCTCGTGCTGGACGAGGATGGCGGCCTTCGCGTCTCCATTGACCCAGGCCTTCGTGGCGTCCTTCACGGCATAACGTTCGTCGCGGCGCTGGTAAATGGTGTACTCGTCGGTTTTGACTACGACTTTCACTTCAGGCTCCAGAGTGTGGCAAGCGGCGCACTCTAAGGGATTTGAACCGCAAAATCATCCGGCGCCTGCAGGGGCAGTCAGGACATAACCTTATGTCCCATTGGATCTCCACTTGCGCGCGGAATTAAGTACAATTCCGCACCTTTTTTTGCGGGCGGGCTCCGGGAGCCTCAAATGGTCGAGGAAAAAACCAGCTACGTTATCCGCTTTGCGGGGGACTCCGGTGACGGCATCCAGCTTCAGGGCCAGCAGTTCACCACGGCCTCCGCTCTTGCCGGCCACGACCTGGCCACCATGCCCGACTTTCCGGCGGAGATCCGCGCGCCGGCCGGTACCCGGTACGGCGTGTCCGCGTTTCAGATCCAGTTCGGCGGCGACCGGGTCACCACGCCGGGCGATGCTCCCGACGTCCTCATTGCCTTCAACCCGGCCGCGCTGGTGGTCAACCTGTCCCATCTGAGGCCGGGCGCGCTGGTCGTCGTCGACCGGCAGGCCTTCACCGACCAGCGCCTGAAGCGCGCGGACCTGACGAGCAACCCCCTCGACGACGGCACCCTCGATGGTTTCGAGCTGCTCGACATCGACATCTCGGATCTGACCCACCAGGCTGTAGACGCTCTCGGGCTGGGCGCCAAGGACTCACTGCGCTGCAAGAACTTCTGGGCACTGGGACTCGTGCTGTGGATGTTCGATCAGAAACGCGACGCCACGGTCTCCTGGATCGAGGCGAAATTCGCCGGTAACGAGCAAGTGCGAAGCGCCAACCTCGCAGCTCTGAACGCCGGCCACGCTTTCGGCGAGACGGCCGAGCTCGGCCCGAAGCTGCGTCAGCACGCCGCGCCCGAAGCCTCGCTGGCGTCGGCCGAGTACCGGACCCTCACCGGCGCCGAGGCGCTGGCCCTGGGCCTGGTGGCCGCCGGGGAGCTCGCGGATACGGAGCTGATGTTCTGCTCCTACCCCATCACGCCGGCCTCCTCGCTGCTGCACCAGCTGACCGGGCTGGAGGATGCCGGGGTGGCGACCTTCCAGGCCGAAGACGAGATCGCGGCGATCTGCTCGGCCATCGGCGCCTCGTACGCCGGCAAGCTGGGCGTCACTTCGAGCTCCGGGCCGGGAATCGCGCTGAAGACCGAGGCCATGGGCCTGGCGGTGGCCGCCGAGCTGCCGCTGATCATCGTAAATTCCCAGCGGGCGGGGCCATCCACGGGGATGCCCACCAAAACCGAGCAGTCCGACCTTTACCAGGCCGTGTACGGTCGCAACGGGGACACGCCGCTGCCGGTGGTCGCCTCCCGCTCCCCCGCGGATTGCTTCGATACCGCCATCGAGGCGGTGCGCATCGCGCTGCGGCACATGACGCCGGTGATTCTTCTGACCGACGGCTACATCGCCAACGCCTCCGAGCTTTGGCCCCTGCCGGACTTCGATCACTACGAGCCGATAGAAACGCACAAACCGGATCCCAGCACCGATCCACGCCATTCCGTTTTCAGCCGCGATCCGAAGACCGAGGCCCGTCTGTGGGCAACGCCCGGGGACAAACGCTTCGTCTACCGGGTCGGCGGCATCGAGAAGGACATCCACACCGGCAACATCTCCTACGAAGCTCAGAATCATCAGGAAATGACCAACATGCGCGAGGCCAAGGTGGCCAGCGTCGCCAGCTTCATCCCCGATCAGCAGGTGGATTCGGGAACCGATGCCGGGCTGGCCGTAGTGGCCTGGGGATCCACGTACGGAACGATCTATCAGGCAGTCAGAGAGTGCGTCGCCGAGGGGCTGGCCGTGGGTCACATACATCTGCGGCACTTGAACCCGCTGCCGCCGAACCTGCCGACCCTGCTGGCGCAGTTCGACCGGATCCTCGTTCCCGAGCTGAACAACGGCCAGCTCGCGACCCTGCTGCGAGACAAGCTGGTCCTCCCGGTGGAGCAACACAATCAGGTCAACGGGCAGCCGTTTGCCGTGGCGGACGTCAAGCAGGCGATCGCGCGATACGCGCCCAAGCGCATCAAGGAGGCAGGTTGAATCATGGCGGAGCTGACTTTCAAAGACTACGCGACTGACCAGGAAGTGCGCTGGTGCCCGGGATGCGGTGACTACTCCATCCTCAAGGCCGTGCAGCGGGCGCTGGCTGATGCTGGAGCCGCCAAAGAGCAGACGGTATTCGTGTCGGGCATCGGCTGCTCGTCACGCCTTCCCTACTACGTGGACACCTACGGTTTTCACACCATTCACGGCAGAGCGCCCGCCGTCGCGACCGGGGTGAAGCTGGCCAACCCCGACCTCGACGTCTGGGTGATCACGGGTGACGGCGACGCCCTCTCCATTGGCAGCAATCACCTAATGCACGCGCTTCGCCGCAACGTGGACCTGAATATCCTGCTATTCAACAACGAGATCTACGGCCTGACCAAAGGGCAGTACTCGCCAACGTCGCGCATCGGCACGAGAAGTCCTTCCAGCCCGAAGGGATCCGTGGACAGCCCCGTGCAACCGGGCTTGTTCGCCGTCGGTGCGGGAGCCACCTTCATCGCCAGAGCCGTGGACGTCGATCAGAAGGTATTGCCGGGAATCCTCAACGCGGCGCGGGAACACAAAGGCGCCGCGCTGGTGGAGATCCTCCAGAACTGCATCGTCTACAACAAAGACGTCTTCGAGGACGTGGTCGCCAAGAAAACGGCGGCGGACACTCAGGTCGTCGTGGAGCACGGCCATCCGCTCGTGTTCGGCAAGGAGCGCGACAAGGGGTTGCGCCTCAATCCGCAGACCCTGGCGCTGGAAGCGGTGACGCTCGGCGAGAACGGCGTGAGCGAGGCCGATCTGGTGGTCCACGACGAGACCAATACCGCCCTGGCGCACATGCTGCTGTCCCTGGCACCACCGAACCCGGTGGCCATGGGCATCATCCACCGACGTCGCGCGCCGGCCTTCGACGCCGCCTACTGGTCGAGCAAACCGACCGGGCGCAGCGCCCGGGTCGCCGAGTTGCTGCGCCACGGCAACGTCCTGGATCACCGCCGCTCTCCTCAGGGCCGCTGACCGCCGCCCATCCCCACCGCGGCCACTGGCCGCGGTTTCGCGAACGCGCGCACATTTCGTTACCAAAGGTAACGAAATGCTGGACATGCGAACCTGATTGACTAAAATGCCCCGACCATCATGGTCAGACCAACATGGTCGCACCAGTCAGAACAGGAAGAACATGGCAAAGCACGAGGAAATCGCCGAGAGCCTCACCAGGGACATTCTAAGCGGCCAGTACCGCACCGGCGAGCGGCTGCCCTCGGAACGGGATCTTTCCGTGCGCTTCGAGGCCAACCGCGGCGCCGTCCGGGAGGCCATGAAGAAACTGGAGCAGCTCGGCATCGCCAACATCCAGCCCGGCGGCGCGCGGGTGGCGCCCCTCGAAGAAGCCAGCCTGGACGTGATCGGCCACATGCTGGCCCTGGGCGACCTTCCTGACAGCAAGCTGGTGATTCACATCATTGAAGTCATTTCCGCCCTTGTCAGGCTTGCGGTGGAGTCAGCGCTGAATACGGCCACCGACGAAGACATCGAGCGCCTGCGCGAACACAACCGACCGCTCTTCGAGGAGGATCTGGACGACCTCGCCCACATGGAGGCTCGCCTGGAGCTGATGGGCGCGATCATGAGCGCCAGCGATAATCTCGTATGCCAGCTCATCGCCCGCAGCCTGCTGGCACAGCTCACGCCGCGAACCGAGCCGCTTAAGGCATTCGCCCAGTTCGACACGGAGGCCCATGCGGACAACGCCCGGCGACTAGACGAAGCCCTGGCCAAACGTGACGCCGACGCTCTGCGCCACGTGTTCACCGAGAGCACTGCGCTCACGCGCGAATCCGTTCTACGGTCCTTCGAAGCCTACGACGCGGCCAACCGCGCACCGCTCACGGGGGTAGCCGCGTCATGATGAAGAAGCTGCTCGTTCCGGGACTCGTCATCCTGGCATCCCTCTTCGGAGCGGTAACGCTGATGGCAACGGCCCCCGAGCTGGAGCCCAACGCCATAGAGCCCCTGGCCACCACGGTTCGAGTGGTGGAGGTGATTCCCCAGCCGGTCCGCCTGACCGTGCACTCCCAGGGTACCGTGGTACCGAACATGGAGAGCGAGCTGATCCCGGAAGTGTCCGGACGCGTCGAGTGGATCTCGCCGTCACTGGTCAATGGAGGTTACTTCGAGCAGGGCGACGTGCTTCTGCGCCTGGAAGCCACCGACTACCGCTCGGCGCTGACGAGGGCGGAAGCCCATCTGGACAGGGCCGCGGCGGAGTTCGAGCACGCGCAGTACGAGTACCAGCGGCTGAAGAGCCTGGAGGTACGCCAGCTGGCGAGCAAATCCCAGATGGAGAACTCCCTGCGCGCGTTCAGGGTTGCCGAAGCATCCCTCCAGGAGGCGCGCGCCGCCATGGAGCAGGCGATGCGCGACCTCGAACGAACCGCCCTCACCGCCCCCTTCGACGGCCTGGTTAGACGCGAAGCCGTGGACGTCGGGCAATTCGTCAGCCGCGGCTCTCCGGTGGCGACCGTTTATGCCAGCGACCAGGCGGAGGTCCGGCTGCCCATCGCCGACCGCCAGCTGGCGTTCCTCAACCTGCCCGTGGATCACCGCGGCGAGCTTCCCGCCGAGCAGCAGCCGCGGGTTACGCTGCTTGCCGAGTACGCCGGCCGCAGCCTGGAATGGCAGGGAACCATCGTTCGAACCGAAGCCCAGATCGACACGGCGAGCCGCATGGTTCACGTCGTCGCCCGGATTTCCAACGTGGAGCAGCCGGTGCCGCTCAACGTGGGCTTGTTCGTCAACGCGGAGATCGAGGGGCTGCTGGCCGATAACATCGTCGTTTTGCCGAGAACGGCGCTGCGCGACGGCGATCGAGTGCTGGTGGTGGATGGCGGAAACAACCTGCGCTATCGGGATATCGAGCCCCTGCGCCTGTACAAGGACGAGGTGCTGATCAAGGCGGGGTTGGCCGCCGGCGAGCGCGTCTGCGTATCTCCCCTGCAGACCGCCGTCGATGGCATGCCGGTCCAACCCGTCACAGAGAACGCCCCGACAGCCGGCTGAGCCCATGTACACCGCGATTTCCTGGTTCACTAGGAACCCCGTTGCCGCGAACCTGCTGATGTTCGTCCTGCTGATCGGCGGGTGCCTGGCGCTTTTCAACGTCCATCAGGAAGAGTTCCCCAGCATGGACGTTCGCGTCGTGAACGTCACCGTGCCCTACCTCGGCGCGGCGCCCGAGGAGGTGGAGGAAGGCGTGTGCATCCGGGTCGAGGAGGCCCTTGAAGGCACCGAGGGCATCGAGAAGTTGCTGTCCGCCGCGCGCGAGGGCTCCTGCAGCGTGCAGGCCATGCTCTACGAGGACGCCAACCAGACGGAAGCGCTGAACGAGATCAAAAGCCAGGTCGACGGCATCAACACGTTTCCGCTCGAGACGGAAAAGCCCATCGTCTCGAAGCTGACGATCACCAGCGACGTCCTGCAGATTGCCGTCTACGGCGATACGGACGAGCGCACCCTCAAAGAGCTCGGCAAGGAGCTGCGCGACGAGCTATCCATGATCGACGGCATCTCCAAGATCGCGCTCAACTACGTGCGGCCCTACGAGATCTCCATCGAGATATCGGAGGATACGCTGCGCCGGTACGGCATCACCCTGGAGCAGGTGGCCCGGGTGATCCGCAACACGTCCATGGACATGCCCGGCGGCACCATCAAGACCAAGGGCGGAGAGATTCTCCTGCGGGCCAAGGGCCAGGCCTACTGGGGCGAGGAGTTCGAAGACATCGTGGTCGTCACGCGCAACGACGGCACCAAGGTGATGCTGAGCGAGATCGCCGAGATCCGCGACGAATTCGAAGAGGGCGACATGCGCGCCCGCTTCAACGGATACCCCGCCGCCGTGGTCAAGGTCTGGCAGGTTGGCAAGGAAGACGCGCTCGAGATGGCGGCCGACATCAAAGCGTACTTGACCCGCTACGAGAAGACGCTGCCGGCCGGGCTGTTCGTGAAGGTGTGGAACGACGAGTCCGAGCAGCTGAAGGCCCGCCTGGACACGCTGAACGGCATGGCGCTTTCCGGGCTCGGGCTCGTGGTCATCATCCTCGCCATGTTCCTGAAATTCAGGCTGGCCATGTGGGTGGCGGCCGGCATCCCCATCGCGCTGCTCGGCACGCTTGCCGTGTTTCCCTATGCGGACATCTCCATGAGCGCCATGACCGTCATGGCATTCATCCTGGTTCTGGGCATCCTGGTGGACGACGCCATCGTCGTCGGCGAGCGAGTATACGGTCACGAGCAGATGGGCAAGCCGCCGGTGCAGGCGGCCATCGACGGCACCTGGGAGGTCTCGATTCCCGTGATCTTCGGGGTGCTGACCACGATGGCCGCCTTCCTGCCCCTGCTGCTCAGCACCGGCCGGATGGCCGGCTTCTTCAGCGTCGTGGGCTGGGTCGTCATCATCGCCCTGGTGTTCAGCATCGTCGAGTCTCAGCTGATCCTTCCGTCTCACCTCGCCCACCGCAATAACGACGAGGCGTCCAATTCTTTCTCCCGGCGCTGGAACCGCATCCAGGGCCGCCTGGCGCGCTGGCTGGAGAACATCGCCAACTACCGCTACGAGCCCTTCCTGCGCAAGGCAATCGAGTATCGCTACATCACGGCGTCCGTGGGGCTCGGCCTGCTGATCATGTCAGTGGCGTTGATTGCCAGCGGCCGAGTGGTGTTTGCCTTTTTCCCGGGCATCGAGGGAGACCGCATCTACGCCACTCTGGAGATGCCGGAAGGCATTTCGGTGGAGGCGACCGGCGAGGCCGTCGACATCATCGAGGCCGCCGGTGAGCGGCTCGGCAAGGCGCTCGACGCCGAGCTGAACCAGACCGCAACGATTCGCAACGTGTTCACCTCCATCGGCATGCCCGCGGACCGGCAGAACGGTCCATCACGTGGCGGAAGCGCCGGCCGGTCGCACTTCGCCGAGGTCGTGCTGGAGCTGGCACCGGGGGAGGAACGCAACTACCTGAGCGCCAAGGAAATCGCCCATCGGTGGCGGAAGCTGGTCGGCAACATTCCCGACGCGGTGAAACTCTCCTTCACGGCCGATGCCTTCTCGGTGGGCGAGGCCATCAACTACGAGCTCTCCGCCGGCGATCCCGACGTGATCCGCGCCGCGGCCACGGATCTTCGCGCCGAGCTCAGCCGCTACGTGGGCGTCTACGACATTGGCGATTCGTTCCGGGCCGGCAAGCAGGAAATCAAGCTCTCCCTGCTTCCCGAGGCCCGCAATCTGGGACTGACCCTTGCCGATCTGGCCAGCCAGGTGCGCAGCGCGTTCTACGGCTACGAAGCCCAGCGCATTCAGCGCGGCCAGGACGACGTTCGCGTCATGGTGCGATTTCCCGAGGCCGAGAGAACGTCCATAGGCAACCTGGAAGACATGTACATCCGCACGCCCCAGGGCACCGAGGTACCCTTCTACAGCGTGGCCAAGTTCGAGCTGGGTCGCGGTTACTCTACGATCCGCCGCGTGAACGGGCGCAGGGTGATCAACGTCACCGCCGAGGTGGACCGAAGCGTCGTTTCGCCCGAGGAGATCGGTTCGTCCATCTCATCCAAGGTGCTGCCGAAGCTTCGCGCCAAGTACCCCTCTTTGAAGGTCGGCGTCTCCGGAGAGCAGGAAGAGAGGACCAAAGCGTTCACGGGACTGGCCCAGGCCGCCATGCTCGCTCTGATCGTCATCTACGCGCTGCTGGCAATTCCCCTCCGATCCTACCTGCAGCCGCTGGTCATCATGAGCGTCATTCCCTTCGGAGCCGTTGGTGCCATCGTCGGTCACTGGCTCATGGGCTATCAGCTGATGTTCTTCTCGGCGCTGGGCATGGTGGCTCTGTCCGGGGTGGTCGTGAACGCCAGCCTCGTGCTGGTGGACTACACGAATCGCCGTCGTCGGGAGGGCATGCCGATCGCGGAAGCCCTGCGCAGCGCCGGCGTGGTCCGATTCAGGCCCATCCTGCTGACCTCCGTGACCACGTTCGTCGGCCTCATCCCGTTGATGTTCAGCGACACCCCGGCAACCGCATTCTTCATCCCCATGGCCATCTCGCTGGCTTTCGGCGTGCTGTTCGCGACCGCCATCACGTTGCTGCTAGTGCCCGCGCTTTACCACCTGGCCGAGGACGTCTCCGGCTGGGACCCCGTCGCCCAGGGCGTTGAAGAGCATCGCTCAAATATCCGCTCGACGGGCAAACTGCAGCCGGGCGGCTGACGCGAGCGCCCTGACGACCCGGGCAGCGCTCCGGGGTAAGCCAAACCCCACCGCCCCATCCAGACGCGAGCATGACCGAGCCGTCCTGTACTAAGATGACGACTCCTGAATGGCCGCTCGGAGACGACGCCTTGGATACCGCCGAACCTGGCAGCCAGGCCTGGCTGGACCTCGTTGAGGAACCGATCATCGATCCCGATCGCGTGATCGTCGATCCCCATCACCACCTCTGGGACCAGCCAAGCGCGTTCGGACGCTACACGCTGGAAGACCTGTGGCGCGACACGGGGTCAGGCCACCGCATCGCGAAAACCGTGTTTCTGGAATGCGGAGCAAGTTACCGGGAATCGGGCCCCGAGCACCTGCGTTGCGTTGGCGAGACGGAATACGTCACGCAGGCCGCCCGCGCCTCCTCTGCTCAAAGCGACGGAAATGCGGTGATTGCCGGCATCGTGGCCCGAGCCGATCTGCGGCTTGGCGACGCCCTGGACGAGGTGCTGGACGCCCACGTCGAGGTCGCGGGAGACCTGTTCAAAGGCATCCGCCACTCAGGGGCCCACGCCCGGGAGCCCGAGATCCTCCGAATCGCCGGCCGGGCCCCCGCGCAGCTGTATGCAAACGATGCCTTCCGCCGCGGCGTCAGACGGCTCGGCGAGCTCCGCCTGACTTACGACACCTGGCACTATCACTATCAGAACCCCCAGTTTCTGGCGCTGGCACGGGCCGTACCGGACACCATCATGGTGCTCGACCATTTCGGCACCCCGCTGGGCGTCGGTCCTTACGCGGACCGGCGCGAAGAGATCTTTCGCCAGTGGCAGGATGACATGTCCCGGCTAGCCGACTGCCCCAACGTGGTCGCCAAGCTGGGCGGGCTGGCCATGCCGGACAACGGTTTCGGTTGGCACGCCGCTGCCCGGCCGCCGACCTCCGAGGAATTCGCCGAGGCCCAGCGCCCCTACTACCGGCACATGATCGACGTGTTCGGCGCCGACCGGTGCATGTTCGAGAGCAATTTTCCGGTGGATCGCATGTCGCTGTCATACGCGGTGCTGTGGAACGGCATGAAGCGCATCGCCGCCGATTTCAGCGAAGCGGAGCAGGATGCGTTGTTCAGCGGCACCGCGACCCGCGTGTACCGCCTTTGATCAGAGACGACGGCGACCTGGCGGAGGTTCCCAGATTGCGCAGTCCGAACGACATGGCGTCAGCCGGCACGAGGATCGAAGCGCCTTACCTGATCTTCCTGGGCAGCGCCCACGACCAGCTGGCCGCGAAAACGGGCCAGGGCATCGTCGACTGGCGGCCGCAGAACTGCATCGGGCAGCTGAGATTGCCCGAGTGCCAGGCGGATCTCGGCCTACCCGATTTGTCCGTGGCCGAAGCGGCGGCAGCCGGCGCCCGCACCCTCGTGATCGGAACGGTCAGCCCGGGCGGTTCGCTGCCCGAGAAATGGCTGCCCATCCTGCACGCCGCGCTGGCAAACGGTCTCGACATCGCGAGCGGAATGCACGACCGGTTGGACAGCTTTCCGGAGATCCGGGATGCTGCGGCGCGCCACGATCGTCGTCTGGTCGATGTGCGTCACAGCACCGTCCGTTTCCCTACGGGGTCGGGCAGAAAACGTAGCGGCCGACGGTTGCTCACTGTCGGCACCGACTGCTCGGTGGGCAAGAAGTACGCGGCGCTCGCCCTGGAGCGCGAGATGCGCAGCAGGGGCATGGACGCCGAGTTCAGGGCCACGGGCCAGACGGGCATTCTCATCGCCGGCAGCGGCGTCGCGATCGACGCCGTCACGGCGGACTTCATCTCGGGCGCTGCGGAGTGCCTGACCCCGGATGCGGAACGCGGCCACTGGGACGTGGTCGAGGGTCAGGGCTCGATCTTTCACCCTTCTTTCGCCGGCGTTTCCCTCGGGCTGCTGCACGGGACCCAGCCGGACGCCGTCGTGGTCTGCCACGAGCCGACCCGCCGGACCATGCGAAACGTCAGCACGCTCATGCCGCGCATCGGCGAGGTGATCGAGCAGACGCTCGTGCATGGTCGAACCACCAACCCCGACGTCGTCTGCATCGGCGTCGCGGTGAACACGGCTGCACTCGACGAGGGCGAGGCTCGTGAGCTGCTGACCAACTACGCCGCGCAGCTCGGGCTGCCCGTCACGGATCCCATCCGCTTCGGCGCGGGCTTGCTCGTGGATGAGCTTGTCAAAAACTTTCCGGACTGAAAGCCGCCGGCTCCCCATGGACGTTTTCGCACACATCGAGAGTTGGCCCATCGCCGGCACTTTTACCATCGCCCGAGGCAGCAAGACGGTGGCCGAGGTGGTCGTGGTGACCGTGCGTGAGGGCGACCTGACCGGCATGGGCGAATGTCTGCCCTATCCCCGCTACGGACAGTCTCCGGAGGGAACCCTGGAAGAGATCCGGGTCGCCACAGCCGGCCACGCCATCCTGGATCGTCAACGGTTGACGGAGCTGATGCCTGCCGGCCCAGCGAGGAACGCGCTGGACTGCGCGCTGTGGGATCTGGAGGCGCGGAAATCCGGACAGCCGGTCTGGAGGCTCGCAGGGCTTGCAGAGCCGCGGCCCGTGGTCACGGCGCTGACCATCGTGCTCGGCGAGCCCGGGCAGATGCGTGAAGCGGCTGAACGGCACTCTCGCCGTTCGCTGTTGAAAATCAAGCTCGGCGCGGGTGCCGGGCGGGACATCGAGCGCCTGCGCGCGGTGCGCAGCGGCGCCCCGGACGCCCGCCTGATCGTCGATGCCAACGAAGGCTGGACGCTGGGAGAGCTCGAGCAGGTCGCTCCGGTGGCGGCAGATCTGGGCGTGGAGATGATCGAGCAGCCTTTGCCAGTATCCGAGGATGAGGCTCTGGACGCTTTTCGCTGCCCCGTCCCGCTGGCAGCCGACGAAAGTCTGCGCGCCGGTGAGGATCTCGACCGGCTCGCTGGCCGCTACCAGGTCGCGAACATCAAGCTCGACAAGACCGGCGGGCTCACCGAAGCTCTGATCCTGCAGAAGAAGGCGGAAACGCTCGGCATGGACGTGATGGTGGGCTGCATGGTGGCGACGTCGCTCTCCATGGCACCGGCCCTGCTTTTGGCGCAGACTGCGCGCTTCGTGGACCTGGACGGACCGCTGCTGCTCGTGCGCGACCGGCAGCCGGGTCTCGACTACCACGACAGCCTGGTGGCTTTCCCCCAGCAGGCCGTTTGGGGTGCCGGCGAACACGGGTAGAGAAGCTTAAGGAAACGACGACCACATGAATTCCTCAGCATCCGATCGGGTGATCTGGCGCAACGGCGAGTTCGTGCCCTGGGCAGACGCTACCGTGCACGTGCTCGCCCAGAGCCTGCAGCGCGGCACCCTGGCCTTCGACTTCATGAGCGTTCATGAAACCGCGGACGGGCCCGCGATCTTCCGCCTGGAAGCCCACATCGAGCGTCTGCTGCAAAGTTGCCGCCTGGAGGAATTGCCCATCCTGTATCCGGCCGAGGCGCTGATGGAAGCCTGCGCGGAGACGGTGCGTCGAAACCCCGGCTGCAAATCCGTGAAGATCAGCGCGTTGATCGCCTCCATCGAGGTCGAGCTCATACCTCAGGATCCCGCTGTGGCCGTATTCATAGCGGCGTACGACAGCGCGAGAGACATCATGGCCAAGCACCAGACCCCGTATCCGACACGGGAGACCCTGGCCCTGAAAGTAGAGCGCGAGATCAGCAATCGGCGTCACGACATCCTGCCGCCCCAAGCCAAGGTCGCAGCAAACTACACCTCACCGACCATAGCCAAGCGCAAAGCCAGGGCCGAAGGTTTTGACGACGTCCTGCTCCTGACGGAGCGCGGGACCGTGGCGGAAGCGCCAACGTCCAACATTTTCGTGGTGCGGGATGGCGGGCTGGCGACGCCCCCGGAAAACGATGTGCTGCTCGGCATCACCCGCGCATCGATCATCGAGATAGCTGGATTCCTGAACCTGCCCTGCGAGGAGCAGGAGCTGGAACTGACGCAGCTCTACGCGGCCAACGAGGCGTTCCTCACCAATACTTCCACGGGCGTGTGGCCCATCGAGCGCGTTGACGACGTGGTGTTCGGCGACGGGGCGCCCGGCCCGGTGACCAAGAGACTACGTGCCGCCCTCAGAAAGATCTCGTCCGGCGAGGAGCCCACCTTCCGCCACTGGCTGCACTACGTCTGACCTCACGGCCAGAAGCGGTCGATGTTCGTGGTCGGTCAGGCGGCAGCAGGACGGTACCGGAGCATGACCCGCGACCCGTCCGCGAGACCGTTCCTGAATCGGGGACCCCAGACCAGCCAGGACATCCGGTACTTGTCACCCATGACGTCGAGCACCGCGTCGTGCACGTCGGCCTCCGCCACGATCGAGGCATCCGCTTCGATCTGCGGCAACGTTCGGTAGCTGCCGCCGCTGCCGGACCAGACGCCCACGTCGCCAACCCAAACCCGGGTGCGCGTGAGCCCTCGCTCGACGGCTCTCGCCCGCCAGGCGTCGCTCGACGTGACGACGAAGAGATCGGCTTCATGACGCGCGAACCAGACCTCCGCCCGGCAGCGGCTCTCCGAGCCATCGCTCTTGAGAGGAGTCAGGTAGATCAGGTCCGATTCCTCCATCGCCTGTTCCAGCGACTGCGCCCGGGCGTGACGGGCGAGAGGGCCGAGGTATCCCCCGGCGAGCAGCGCCAGGCCCATCGCCAGCGTTCTCCTTCTTGTTGCCATCACACAGCCTCCGCCGGATAGTGAAGTCGGGTCGTCACAACTGGGCAGCGCCTATGCGATCGGCGATTTTCTGCGACCACAGCCTGGGTCCTTCGCGATGCACCGATGCGCCGGTCGAATCCACCGCCACCGTGACCGGCATGTCTTTGACCTCGAACTCGTAGATGGCCTCCATCCCCATGTCCTCGAAGGCCAGCGGGGTGCTCCTTGTGATCGCTTTGGCGACGAGGTAAGCGGCGCCACCCACGGCGATCATGTAAACCGCGCCGTGCTCGCGGATGGCATCGACCCCGGCCGGACCCCTCTCGGCCTTGCCGATCATGCCGATCAGCCCCGTCTTCTCCAGCATCATGCCGGTGAACTTGTCCATGCGCGTTGCCGTTGTCGGCCCCGCGGGGCCCACGATCTCGTCGCGTACTGGGTCCACGGGGCCCACGTAGTAGATGATGCGATTGGTGAAATCCACGGGTAGAGGCTCGCCACGCTCGATGAGGTCCGCCAGCCGCTTGTGGGCGGCGTCCCGGCCCGTCAGCATCTTGCCGCTGAGCAGCAGCGTATCTCCCGCCTTCCAGTTGCGCACATCGTCCGGCGTCAGCGTATCCATGTCGACGCGCCGCACGTCGTCGCCCAGCTCGAAAGCGATGTCCGGCCACTCGTCCAGATCCGGCGCCTCGAAGACAGCGGGCCCGGATCCGTCCAGGGTGAAATGCACGTGACGCGTCGCCGTGCAGTTGGGGATCACGGCCACCGGCTTGTTGGCCGCATGGGTCGGGTAGTCCTTCACCTTGACGTCGAGTACGGTGGTCAGCCCACCGAGCCCCTGAGCCCCGATACCAAGCGCGTTGACCTTCTCGAAGAGCTCGAGACGCAGCTCTTCTAGGTGGTTGGCGGGACCGCGGGCCTTGAGATCGTGAATGTCGATGGGCTCCATGAGCGCTTCCTTGGCGAGCAGCATGGCTTTTTCCGGCGTCCCGCCGATGCCGACCCCGAGCAGCCCCGGCGGGCACCAGCCGGCGCCCATGGTCGGCACCACGTCCAGCACCCAGTCGACGATGGAGTCAGACGGGTTGAGCATGGCGAACTTCGCCTTGGCCTCGCTGCCACCACCCTTCGCGGCCACCTCCACGGAAAGCTTGTCACCGGGAACGATCCGGGTGTGGATCACCGCCGGCGTGTTGTCCCTGGAATTGCTGCGCGCTCCGTCCGGGTCGGTCAGCACCGACGCGCGCAGCACGTTGTCCGGGTGCATGTAGGCGCGACGGACTCCCTCGTTGATCATCTCCTCGACGCTTCGCTTGCCCGACCACGAGACCTCCATGCCGACCTCGAGGAACACGTTGACGATGCCCGTGTCCTGGCAGATCGGCCGCTTGCCGATGGCACACATGCGCGAGTTCACCAGAACCTGGGTCAGCGCCGCCTTGGCCGCCGGAGACTCTTCTTTCTCATATGCGCTGCGCATGGCGCGGATGAAGTCCAGCGGATGGTAGTAGGAGATGAACTGCAGCGCGTCGGCGACGCTTTCAATGAGGTCATCCTCACGAATGATGGTCATCTTGATTCCTGCCCGGTTGCAGAGCGCATTTTAACTCAGCTTGTGCTGCGCGGTTCGGGCGTGTGAACATAATCCCTCCGCGGAGATGGCTCACATGCGACGCTCGAGAATTCTGATTCTATTGTCCACCGTCGCCGCCGGCTGCGGAGAGCCCGGCGTGAGCCCGGACCTGGAGCACGCGCGAGCCCTCTCCCGCAGCGAGCTCATCGTAGATACCCACATCGACCTGCCCTACCGGCTTTACCGGCGCCAGGAAGACGTCGCCGAGCCCACGAGCGGCGAGTTCGATTACCCGAGGGCCCTCGCCGGAGGACTGGACGCGGCGTTCATGTCCATCTATGTCCCCGCCGCCGTCGATGCCGAAGGACGCGCAACCGAGATGGCCGATCGTCTCATCGACCTGGTGGAGGGCATCGCCCGCGACGCGCCGGACAAGTTCGCCGTGGCAACCTGTACCCGAGACGTGGAGGCCATTCGCGCGTCGGGACGCATCGCTCTGCCAATGGGCATGGAGAACGGCGGCCCCATTGCCGGCGATCTGGGCAAGCTCGATCACTTCATGGGCCGCGGCGTCCGCTACATCACGCTGGCGCACTCGAAGTCGAATCACATCTCGGATTCCTCGTACGACGAGAACGAGCCCTGGGAGGGCCTGTCGCCCTTCGGCAGAGACCTGGTAACGGCGATGAACCAGCGCGGCATGATGATCGATGTGTCCCACCTCAGTGACCGCGCTTTCTGGCAGGTGCTGGAGCTCTCGAGCGCGCCGGTGGTGGCAACGCACTCCTCTCTGCGCCATTTCGTGCCGGGCTTTCACCGCAACATGAGTGACGAGATGGTGGCCGCGCTGGGACGCAACGGCGGCGTCGTTCAGATCAATTTCGGCAGCAGCTTCGTCACCGCCGAAGCCCGGGCGTACTCGGACGCCATGACCGCGGCCGTGAAAGCATTCGCCGAAACCGAGGAGCCGCGCTACGACGATCCGGCCGTGCGGGCGTTCGCCGCAAGCTACCGCGCCGAGCACCCGTATCCCTACGCGGAGCTCGAAGACGTCCTGAATCACGTCGACCGCGCCGTTGCGCTGGCCGGCATCGAGCACGTCGGCCTCGGTTCCGACTACGATGGCGTGGGCGACACCCTGCCGGTGGGTCTGAAGGACGTCAGCTCGTACCCGAACCTGATTGCCGGCCTGGCCGACCGGGGGTATGACGACCACAGCATCTCCCTGATTCTCGGCGGCAACCTGATGCGCGTGTGGAGGGAAGTGGAGGCCGTTGCCGCCGCCCAGGGATTTCCGACAGCCTGCCGCCACGACGCTCCGGCGAGATCGGCGCTCAGCCAGCGGCTGTAAAGCCACCCTAAACGTTTTGGCCCTGACCCTGGCCTTGACCTTTGCCTTTGTCTTGCCCCTGATCTTTGCCTTGGCCAGGATTGTCTGCGCTTCCTGCGCCCTGGCCCGGGCCGGAACCATCCAAGCCGCCAGGCTGGCCAGGGGTGGGATCAGCCTGCGAGCCAAACGATGTTCCCCCGCCGCCACCACTCCAGGAAATGATCGCGGTCATCACCGAGTACTGTGCGAACCCGCCGTACTGGGGACGAGTCACCTCGAGTCGATAGGATGGCGGAGCGTCCAACAAACTACCAGCGACCACCACACCCACACGGCCCATGCCGTGATCGACGGAGGCTCCGTAAGCAGGGCCCCCTCCGGGAGCGCGCCCTCCTTCCTGATTCAGCTTGTCGACCCAGAATGCAGACGTGAAGTTCGCGTCAATGGATTCGAGGGTTTCTTTTCCCATGACGACCGACGTGTTCAGCCTGAGAATTTCCGTCCTGAGGTAGCGCGTGCCATCCTCGTAATGAGAAAGAACCTTGCTGGTGTTGGCGCTCTCCAAGTAGTCAAGATAAGCGGGCATGGCGAAGGCTGCCAAAACGGCGAGAATACCCACCACCACCATGAGTTCTATCAGCGAAAAGCCTTTCGAGGGCCGCCGCGCCGTCATATCGAGTCGCCATCCATCTCTACCGGCCTCTGATCGGAGCAGGAGCGCCGGGAAACCCAATTCATGTCCGTATGACCACTGACGATGCAGCCTCGCAACGTCGGCAATCTTCACCTATGCGCTGGCAAATGCTACACAAATCAGTTCACAAATCGATTGACAGACGTCTCACGGTTATCGTGCCTCGGGGCCGAATTTCTAATCAAGAAAGCTGCTCGATCAAGCGTCGCGCAAACGTCGCGCCGGCCTGCAGCTGCTCGAGGGTGAGGAACTCGTTGGGTTGATGGGCCTGATCAATGCTGCCGGGGCCACACATGACCACCGAGTGCCCGGCTTCCTGAAACTGCCCCGCCTCGGCTCCGTACGGCACGCTTTCCAGCCCATTCTGCCCGGTCAGCTGGCTGGCAAGTGCCACCGCCGGGTCGTCGCCCGTTGCCTGAAAGGCTGGGACCTGAGCCCGGATCTCGAAGTCGATCCCGCTGCCCGGATGCACCGCGCGCATTTCCGGCTCGAGCGTCTGCCTTGCGAACTGCTCGAACTCCCGAAAATACGATTCGGCGGGCTCGCCGGGAAGCGAGCGGATGTCCGTCGCGAAACGGCATTCGGCGGCGGTGATGTTGTGGGCGGTCCCTCCCCGCACCGTGCCGCAATGCAGGGTCGTGTAGCCCGGCACGAAATCGGAATCCGGGTCCGCTACCCGGGCGTTCTGGCGCTGCCGCTCGGCGAGCCAGCCGATCAGCCGACCGGCAACCATGACCGCGGGGACCCCTCTGTGCTGCTGGCTGGAATGCGCCTCGTGGCCACGAACGACGGTATCGAAGATGAACATGCTCTTGTGGGCCCCCACCACCTGCATGCTGGTGGGCTCCCCCACGATCACCGCCTTGGGGCGAGGCACGTTGGCCGTCATCTCCCGAATGAGATCGGGCGCGCCCAGGCAACCCACTTCCTCGTCGTAAGAGAAGGCCAGGTGAATCGGATAGCGAAGCGCCCCCATGTCCGGGACGAGAGCAAGAGCAATGGCAAGAAAACCCTTCATGTCGCAGGTACCGCGGCCCACCAGCCTGCCGTCGACCTCGTGAAGAAGGAACGGGTCCGAGTCCCAGTTCTGCCCGTCCACGGGCACCACGTCCGTATGCCCTGACAGCACGACGCCACCTTCGATCTCAGGCCCGACCGTCGCATACAGATTGGCTTTGCGTCCATCGCCGCTGGCGACGAGTCTGGCCTGCACGCGGTGATCGTCGAGATAGTTGGCGACAAACTCTATCAGCTCGAGGTTGGAGTCTCTCGAGACCGTGGGAAAGGCGATCAGCTTTTCGAGCATTTCCCGCGGTGTGAATCGTCGCGCCATTACCCGCCCTGCAGAACCCGGCCCGCGGCCGGCCGCTCACGCTGGCGGAGCATCCATTGACCATGCTCTTCGAGCGCCGCCTCCCCGAGCGCCCGGAGGATGTCGCGGCGGCCGTCGACCGTGCGGGCAGAATTCAAGAGGCGGTCCGCATTGAAAAATATCCGGTACATGTAGCCAAACTGAACGAAGTCCTCTCGCTCCGCGGTGCTGTTGGCATAGCTCTGCCGTACCGCAGCGAGAAAGGGTAACAATCCCATCAGGGCCACCAGCATGTTGGACCAGGGCGCGGCAATCTCCGCCTGAAAGACCGCAAAGATGATCGCCACTGTCACGCCGACTCCGAATGTGGCGAAGACGAGGGCCGAGGTCAACTGACTGCCTCTGTTGCGCTCCTGGGACTTGCTCTGATAGTACGCCTTCTGGTCCGCGACCCAGACCCGGGCCACCAGGTCGGTGTCGGCCCCGTCCTCGTTGCCGATGTTGGCGTCCGCCCGGCGACCCGCGAATCTCATCACGTTGCGGATCCAGCCCAGCTCCAGATCCTGCTGGCGCAGAAAACTGTCGTGGCTGAAGCGGCTGGGGTTCTCCATGACCACCCCCGCCATGCTCCACCAGAACTGCACGCGAAGGCCCTCCGCGAGCACTCGATATTCCAGCGATCGGCGTTGCCAGCCTTTGCGTCGCTCCAGATAGACCAGAACGATGACGAGCCCAATGAAACCGAGGTAGGGGTAGATCATGATCTCCTGGTCCGGCAGATCGGCCCACACGATGAAACTCATGATGGCGCACACCGCCAGCGCGTAGGTGGCGGTCTGCAACCGTCGCCGATATTTCTTGTAGTGCCGAGCCAGAAAGTCCGCCACCATGTACAGACGCTCGATGTCCTCGGCGCCGGGCCCGCAATGATCGGCATCGTCGCCGGTGACCAGAGGATCCAGCGAGCCTGCCGGGATCGGCTCAGCCAGGTCCCTGTTGAACTCCACCAGGCGCTCGAATACCACCCGATACCTCGGCGGCATCTGCGGCGTCCGCGGTTGCACGTCGTCACGCGTGAGCCACTCCGCCTGACCGGGTTGCAGCGGCTCTCGCGGCGCCCCGTCGGCCAGACGCGAGCATGCTATGTGAAACACGAGATCGCTCTCGTCTTCCGCGAAATCGATGGGCGAGCGGTGCTGTCCTTCCGCCAGAAGCTCGATGACGTCGTGCTGATGAAACTGCACCACGTGCGCCGTGCCCCCTACCGCTTCGGGCGGCTTGCCATCCCAGATGGCCAGCAGAACATGACTGTGAGCCGCGAGGTATGCTCCCAGCTGAGCATATTGCAGGTCACGGGGCCGCCCCCCGGCCGCCACCGTCTTCTCAGTGTTGCCCGGCACGAGGGGCAACTCCACAATTTCTCCCAGCCTCAGCATCTCGTCGAACTCGACTAGCGATTCGCCCGAGAAATCCGCCTGGTAAAGCTCTCTGGGCATGGGCATGAGAACCTCGACCGGCATGCCCATGTCCCTGGCCACCTCGGCAACGAGCCGGTCCGCCCCCTCGGCTAGAGGCGTCATGACCAGGATCGGCAGATCGGGGAACTGCCGCTGCAGCTCGGCAAACAGATCCTGGACCCGCCGCCGGATCACCGGCAGCTCCTCAGCGAGAAGATCCCGATGCCCCGTCACGCCGATGACGAGCGGCACCTTTTCCCCACCAACGCTGTTGGTCTGGCCGGACATGGCGGAAACTTAACCCGTATTTGTTCCCAGGCAAAGCCTGGGTAAACTCCGCTCATGGGCCAGACCGATTCGACGAGCCGTTCAGACGTAATCGACCAGCTGGTCGCTTCCTACCTTAAGATTCCGCTGAAGATCTACTGGCGCGAGACCCGCGGGCTCCCTTTCCCCGACACCTTCATCGACGCACGACTCGAATTCGCGGGCATGACGACTTCCTGGCTGCGCCTGGACAGCGTGATCTGGCGTGCCGGTGAAGTGCGATTCGTCCCGGGGTTTCCGGCTCGGCTCTACGTGCGGTCGCCCAGCGTGGAGTTCGTCGTGGGCCAGGCAGAGCTCGACCGCTGGCAGTCGCGGTTCTCGCTGCCGTATCGGCTCGAGCTCACGGAGTCCGGGATCACCGTGCATACGGAGCTGGCCGGATTTCCTCTAGCCGAGTTCGAGACGGGCCTCACGGTCGTGGACGGGTGGTTCGTTCTGGAACCCAAACGAGCCACCGTGCTCGGTGTGCCCGGCTACGTGTCATCCCTTTTCCGCGGCTATCTGCCGGTCCCGCCCCTGTCCGGCGAGATACGTCTGGCCGGCATCGAGCACGCCGCCGGCATTCTGCGCGTGCGATTCGACATCGACGACTTCGACGAGGAGGTCACCCCGGGCATGCTGTCCCGGCTCCAGAAACGGCTGTTCTCCTTCAACTCGCCACTGGGGCCGACGCGCAGGGACGACGCGTAGCCGCGAACGGCTCCCGAGCATCAGGGCGTTCCACCGGCCAGCGAGGCGTCAGCGGCTTCCGGAATGACCAGCGCAGCCGCCTTGAGCTCGTCGAAAGCCGCCTGCATGCATTCCGAGAAAAACTCCGGATCGGGCATCATCTCCCGGCAGGAGGTGACGGACAGAAAGAGCTTCCCGTTGTAGCTGAACACGGGAAATATCAGCCCCATGCCGTCGAATATCGGGCCCAGCCCATACTGCGCCAGCAGCTTCGCTCCCGCGCTGTACAGGGGAAACTGAGGCCCCGGCACGTTTGTAACGACGCAGTTGAACGGAATGTTGACCCGCTCGCTCAACCCCAGCTGAACGTACAGGCGGGCCGCCATGGCTGCCGTCGTCGACGGGATGAACTGCGAATAGTCGGTCAACAGCTTCGCGCCCACCGCGTTGCTCATCCCCTTGGAGGCCACCGCCGCTTCGTGAATGGCGCTAAGCCGCCCGATGGGGTCCTCTATGTGAGTGCCCAGCGAGATCGTCATGGCGGAGATCCGGTTGCCCATGGCGCCTTTCTCGTCGGAGCTGCGAACAGAAATGGGGGCCATGGCGATCATGGGCACGCCGGGCAGCTCGTGCTTTGCCAGCAGGTAGCGCCGCAGAGCGCCGCCGCAGACGGCCAGCACCACATCGTTGACGGTCGCCCCATCCACGGTGTCCTTGATGGCCCTTATCTCCGCCAGGTCGAATCGCCGCCCCTCGATCACACGATGAGCCGATACCACGTGGTTGAACCTGGTTCGCGGCGGCGCGAGGGAAGCCCGTTCCGCGTCGCCCCCCGTCGCCCGCTGGCCGAGCCTGCCCAGGGCGGGGACCGTACGGGCCAGCACCTCCGCAAGGCGGTAGGGCTGCGTCATGTTGTGGACCTGGGCACGGACCATGAGCTCGATGGCACTGGGCTCCTGCTCGCCCTTCCACGGCGTGACCGGTCCGGGCGACCGGTCGACGTAGGGCTCGACGTCGTGGATGGCCTCCACCATGTCCACGCCGGACACGCCATCGATGCAGGCGTGGTGGATCTTGGTCACCACCGCGAAACTTCCCCGGGGAAGCCCTTCAATGTCATCCAGCCCCTCGATGATGGTGAACTCCCACAGGGGCTTGGTGAGGTCCAGAGGCCTGGAATGCAGCCGCGCCACCTGAATGCAGAGCTGACGCCAGTCACCGGGCTCCGGGAGACGGATGTGACGCACGTGAAATTCCAGATCGAAATCGCGATCCTCGATCCAGTAGGGATGATCCAGGTTGAAAGGCACGTGCACGAGCTTCTGACGAAACGTCCTGGCCAGATGCAGACGGCTCTCGAAGTGATCGAGGATGTCCTTGAAGCGCAGCTTGCCACCCTTGACCGTGCGCTGGTCGTAGATCATGACGCCGCCGATGTGCATCGGCGTCTTCGGAGTTTCGAGGTAGAGAAAAGAGGCGTCTAGTCCGGTGAGTTGCTGCATCTGTCCGCCGCTGGTGGTCGCTGGGCAGGGGGCATTATCCGCCTTTAGCGCTCCGCAGACCAACTCGGCGGCGGCAGCCGCTAAGGATTGTCCGGCTCCGCCTGGTCGTCGGAGTCCTCGGGCTCCCAGGGGAAATCCTCAGGAACGTTGAGGGAATCGCGGACGAACGCGTTCCAGTCCAGGGTGGCCGCGTTCGCGGCGTCCCGATGCGCATCGGACGCCGCGTAGTTGCTGCGCACGAAGTCGCTGATGCAGGCGCGATACCGCTCGACGCCTTCCAGGAAGCGGTCCCAGGTCATCTCGTCGACGTCGTCCGGCGGCCGCTCGGGAAATGCACATCCATGCACGGGAACGGGCGTATGGGCGGCAGCCACCGGGGCCAGGGCGACGAGGCAGATGAAAAGCAGGCGCATGGCTGACTCCTTTGAGCATTGACCTGGCACAGCCGATGATGGCAGCTCAACGCCCGGTCGATTGTGCCGCCGTGCGCAAAAGCGTGGCGACTTGCCAGATCTCCCAAAAAGCGTACCGTTCCCCTGAGCCAATTGACAGCAGGACGAGGGGAACCAGATGACCGAACGCTACCAGGGATACCAGCGACTGGAGTTCGACTACCCCCACCCACGGATACTGCGCATCAGCTTCAACCGCCCGGAGCGCTACAACGCCCTGGACGTCGTCGGTCACAACGAGATCACCTACGTCTGGCGCGAAGTGGACGCCGACCCCGACATCGACTGCGTGATCCTCACCGGCAAGGGCAAGGCTTTCTCGGCAGGCGGCGATTTCGAGATGATCGAAGAGATCATTGCCGACTTCGACACCCGCGCGCAGACCTGGAAAGAAGCGCGCGATCTGGTCTACAACATCATCAACTGCGGCAAGCCGATCATATCGGCGATCAACGGGCCCGCGGTGGGCGCGGGGCTCGTCGCCGGGCTTCTCGCAGACATCTCCATCGTGGCGGAGTCCGTCAGCCTGACAGACGGTCACACGCGCCTTGGCGTCGCGGCCGGAGACCACGCCGCCATCATCTGGCCGCTTCTTTGCGGGATGGCCAAGGCAAAGTACTACCTTCTGACCTGCGACCGGTTGTCCGGCGCCGAGGCCGAGCGCATCGGCCTGGTCTCCATGTGCGTGCCGGACGAAGAGCTCGAGAGCCGGGCCCTGTCGGTCGCCGTGCAGCTCGCCAACGGCGCTCCCAACGCCATTCGCTGGACCAAGTACGCGCTGAACAACTGGCTGCGTCTGGCCGGCCCGACCTTCGATGCGTCCACGGCACTCGAGATGCTCGGGTTCACGAGCGGCGAGGCGAGGGAGGGGGTCAGCTCACTCAAGGAGAAGCGGGATCCGGAGTTCAAGAAAGGTTCCCGGATCTGAGGTCGGTGGCGTCAGTGGTCGCCGGTCAGCGGAACGAACATTACCGGCAGCACGTCCCTGGTCGCCACCGCTCCGTCGGCGTCCTTGCTGACGAGCACCAGGTTCTGACCGCCATGCACCTCGCCCACGGGAAGGATCATCCGACCGCCGGGCCGCAGCTGCTCCAGCAGCGGCGCAGGGATCTCTGGCGCAACGGCCGTTACGACGATACCGTCGAACGGACCTTTCTCGGGCCAACCGTAAAACCCGTCACCGACGCGCACGAAGACGTTGTCGTAGCCGAGCCGGTGCAGCCGCTCGGTGGCCGTTTGCGCGAGCGCGGGAATGATCTCCACCGTGTAAACCTCGCCCACGAGCCCCGCGAGCACGGCCGCCTGATAGCCCGACCCCGTGCCGATCTCCAGCACCCGGTGCGTCGGGTGGGGCTCGACGAAGTCGGTCATGAGCGCGACGATGAACGGCTGAGAAATGGTCTGCCCGTGACCAATGGGTAAGGGGACGTTCTCCCAGGCCGCGCCGGGGCTCCAGGCCTCGACAAACTCGTGGCGGGGCACGGCCTCGAGCGCCGCCATCACACGTTCGTCGAGGGCACTTCGGCCGGTATAGTCCGCCGTGCGCTTCGCATCACCACGGATCTCTGCCATCAGCCGGCGCTTGAGCAGCTCTTCCGGCTCTGCGGCGTGCAGCGCGGACGTCGCCCCCATCAGGAGGAAACTCCCGAACGCCCAGGCAAGCAGCCCTGTCGATGCAGCGCAGTACATCTATTTAGCATGACATGGCTGGCCGAGCCGGCCCATCCGCATTGTCCCGTATGGATTTGCGCGCCCGTCGGCAACGACATAGCCTGTCGGCATGAGCAACGAAACCCGCTGCTGCATCGTCGGTGCCGGCCCCGCAGGAATGTTCCTGGCACTTCTTTTGGCCCGGCGAGGAGTGACGGTCACCGTCCTCGAGCTCCATCGCGACCTGGACCGCGACTTCCGCGGAGATACCGTGCATGCCTCCACGCTGGAGGTGCTCGATCAGATCGGCCTGGCCGACCGCCTGCTCGCGCTGCCCCACGCAAAGATGCGCCAGGTCACTCTCCACACCGCCGCGCGGACGCTCGAGCTGGTGGACTTTTCGCGGCTGAAGACGCGCTTTCCCTACGTGATGGTCATGCCTCAAGTCGTCTTCCTCAACTACCTTCACGAGCAGGCGAAAAGCTACCCGGGATTTCGGTGCGTTCTCGGCGCCCAGGTTCAACAGCTCGTTGAGGTGGACGGACGCGTCTCGGGCGTCCGCTATCGGCGCGACGGCGAGGAGCACGAGCTGCGCGCCGATTTGGTCATCGCCGCCGACGGGCGCTTCTCGCGGCTGCGCAAGCTGGCCGGGCTGGAGGCCGAAAGCCTGAGCCCGCCCATGGACGTCTGCTGGTTCCGGCTGCCCCGGGAAGCATCCGACGGCCACGAGGCGGGCGGTTTCTTCGTCGGGCAAGGCCGCATGCTCATCGCGCTGCCCCGTTCGGACGAGTGGCAGATCGGCTACGTGTTTCCCAAGGGAGACTTCAAGACGCTCAGGGAATCCGGAATCCAGGCGTTCCGGGACTCCATCGCGGCAACCGCGCCCTGGCTGGCCGGACGCACCGACGTCATTCACGGCTGGGAAAGGGTGCACCTGTTGACGGTGAGCTCTGACCGGCTGCCGACGTGGCACCGGCCCGGGCTCCTCTGCATCGGGGACGCCGCGCACGTCATGTCCCCGGTGGGGGGTGTGGGCATCAATGCGGCCATTGGCGACGCCGTCGAGGCAGCGAACGTTCTGACTCGACCCCTGCTGGACGCCGTCGCTCCCGGCGAAGCGGCCCTGGCCGAGGTTCAGCGGCGCCGGGAGGTTCCCACCCGGATCATTCAGGGCTTGCAGGCGCGCATACAGGACACCGTGGTGTCGCGCGCACTGAGAGACGAGGAGTTCCATCTGCCGCTTCCCGCCCGGCTGATCCTCGCCACGCCGGGGCTGAGAAACCTTCCCCCAAGGATTTTCGCGCAGGGCATCAAGCCGCTAAGATTGGAAGCCCTCCCCCGCACGGAGCATCAAAGAACATGACGGGGCTGCGTTTGGGCGTGGTCGGCGACCTGCACACCCACTGGGACGATATCGACGTGGCGCAGTTCAACGCGACGCGCTACGACCTGCTGTTCTTCACGGGCGACCTCGGTGGCGGCAGCGTCGAGAGCAGCCTGCGGGTGGCGCGAACGATCTCGCGACTCGACGTGGAAACCCTGGTCATGCCCGGAAACAACGATACCGGCGACATTCACCAGCTGGCTGCCGAGCTTTCCCACCGCTCAGGCCTGAAAAGGCTCACCGGGATCCGCCAGGGCGCCGGCGACGCGATCAAGCCTATTCGCCTTTGCGGGTACAGCAGCCATCGCTATCGCACCCCCGCTGCGGACGTGACGCTGATCGCGGCCCGGCCCCACAGCATGGGCGGCCCGACCCTGACCTTCGCCGACCACATGTCTGCCACGTACGGTATCAGCAGCCTTGAAGCGTCTGCCATGCGCCTGAAGGAACTGGTCGACGCGGCCGAAACCGCCGACCTCGTGTTCCTCTCCCACAACGGACCCACGGGCCTGGGCGGGGAGCCGGCAGACATGTGGGGCTGCGACTTCAAACCCGATGGGGGAGATTGGGGCGATCCGGATCTCCGAGAAGCCATTGCTCACGCCGTCGCGACCGGGCGACGAGTGCTGGCGGTGGTCGCGGGCCATATGCATCTCAAGACCAAGTGCGGCCAGGAGCGCCCCTGGCGCCGCGAGCACGACGGGATCCTCTACGTCAACGCCGCCCGGGTTCCGCGGATCTACTCCGGCAGCGACGACGTCATGCGCCACCACGTCTCGCTGCACATTCACGAACAGGGCATCGAAATCGACGAGTTGGAGGTCCCCCAGGGGCTGGGCTAAACCAGGGTCCCGAGTATGGCTTCCATGCGTCGGTCCGAGATCCCGTAGTAGGTCCGCATCAGATCGAGCACCTCGTTCTCTTCCACCGCGACACGATCATCTGCCAGCGCGATGACGGCGGCGAGCGTAAACGCCATTTCCCGATCGTCCCGGTCCGCGCTCAACCGAGCTCCGATCCGCGCCACGCAATCTTCTCTTCCTTCCCGACGAACGCGCTCAGCGAATTCGGCCAGCAGCGCGTCCACGGCTTCGCGGCCCATCAGACCATCGGTGAGCATGTCGACCGCAACCACCAGGGCGTCGTGTTCCGAAACGGCCTGTTCGGCATCCGCCAGCATCACCAGAAACATGGTCTCGGCAAAAGGCTCTACCCGCAGGCGGACCGCATCGCCGGGCTGCTCATCGGGAACTTGGCCGGCAGCCCCGAGATCGCTGGAGAGCAGGTGATCGCGCAGCCGCACAATGGCGTCGGTTCGAATGTTCATTCGGGCACCTCGATTCCGGCTCTTGCCAGCGCCGTTTTGAAACCAGAGTACCTGGGCTGATCGATGGCGATCTGGTTCACCACGGTGGTGCGGAGGTGATCCGTGAGGGCAACGTCGTCGAGCGCCATCTCGCCGGATCGCAGCCGGTGGACGAGCTCCCAGCGCAGGGCGTCCAGATCCCCCGAACGCCCCAGCAGCGCTTCCAGCCGGACCTGCTCACGGAACCTCGCCTCGGCTCCCGTCGCCAGCTCTCGCAGCACGATGTCCAGGGAGTTGCCAGCCACCCGTGCCAGAAAGTTCGTCCGCCCGCTCGTAGCCGCCATGACGTCGGCGCGCAGGTAATCGCGCACGCTCACCAGCAGCTCGTCGACCCGGGGCATGTCCGTGCAATCCTCAAGATCCGTGCCCGCCACCAGCTCCACGTCACCAGGAATGATCAGGTTGACGCAATCCACCTGGCACTCCGACGAGCGCCGGCCGATGGCCGGTCGCTCCACGGTCTTGTCGGGGCCGGTACGGTAGTGCTCGGCCATGCCCAGACAGCCGACCGCCCACCAGAACGACCCCATCACCTCCCAGAACTTCACGCGCTCGGGGTCCACTGCCACGCCGGACTCGTCCTCGTAGCCGCGGAACAGATCGGCGTACTCGCCGAAACCACCCACCGGCCGGTCGCTGCGTCCGAAACGCCAGGAGTTGGTGCAGATCCAGCCGAGGTCGCGCATGGGATCGCCGATGTGGGCGACCTCCCAGTCGAGCACGGCGACGATCCCGTTCGCGTCCACCATGAAATTGCCGTTGCGAAAATCGTTGTGGACGAGCGCCATGTCGAACGTCGCCGGCATGTTGTCGAGCAGCCAGCGCGCCGTGAAGTCGATCATCGGCTGAGGCGTGGGAAAGTCCTTGTAGCGATCCCAGCTGCGATGCAGCAGCTCCTCCGGAGTCAGAGTTTCCAGCCGCTCCCTGAGCCCGGCACGGTCCAGGTCGATGGCGTGAATCTTCGCCATCACTCGCCCGCACTCGTAAGCGAGCTGCGGCCGAACGCCGTCGAGCTCGCGCGCCCGGACGATGCGCGCGCCAAGCGCTTCGCCCTCCAGCCACTCCATCACGAAACCTTCGCCCAGGCCGTCCTCCGGCTCCAGAACGTAATAGACCTCGGGCTCCGGGACCCCGGCGGCGCGGGCACTGCGCATCAGCAGGGCTTCGGTGGCCAGCGTCGGTGGCGCAACCTCCACGTCCAAGCCGCCCCCGGGAGCCCGGCGCATGGCCATGAGCTCCTCGCCGTCAGCCGTATCGACGGTAAGCCGATACGTCTCCTGGCTGGCTCCCCCGGACAGGCGCTCGGCAGAGCGCAGCGAGCGGACGCGCCCGACCCGAAGAGCCAGCACCTTGCCAAGCCGCGCTTCGAACTCGGCGTGGTCCACCTTCAGCTTTCCCTGACACCCTTGGGCGCGCGCTGCGACATGAATCCGAACATGTATCCGGCTACCCGACGCATCTGGATTTCCTCCGCGCCCTCGGTGATCCGGTAGCGCCGATGGTGCCGATAGATGTGCTCGAAAGGCTTGTGCCGCGAGTACCCCAGACCGCCGTGAACCTGCATGGCGCGATCGGCCGATTCGCAGCACAGACGGTTCGACCAGTAGTTACACATGGACACCTTGTCCGAAACGGAGAACGCACCGTACGTATCCATTTCCCAGGCGGTTTTGTGGATGAGGGCCCGGAGCATCTCGCACTGGGTCTGCAGCTCGACGAGGGGAAACTGGATACCCTGGTTGGTCGCAAGCGCCTTGCCGAACGGCTTTCGTTCCTGCGCATACCTGACAGACTCGTTGATGCAGAACTGGGCGGCCCCGAGGCTGGAGGCGGCCTGACGGATGCGGTTCTCGTTGAAGAAGTGCTGAACCACCTGCAGCCCGCGCCCTTCGCCCCCGAAAATCGAAACGTGGGGCACGCGCACGTTGGTGAACGATACCCGGCCGTGATCCGTGGGCATGTTGAACGTCCACAGCATCTCCTCGATCTTGACGCCATCGGCTTCCATGGGCGTCAGGAACGCGGTGATGCCGTCCCCGTCCCCGGGCTTGCCCGACGTCCGCGCCATCACCATGTCGTACTTGGCCTTGTGAATGCCCGTGTTCCAGGTCTTCTCCCCGTTGATCACCCACTCGTCGCCGTCACGCTCGGCGTGGGTCTCCATATGGGTGGCATCGCTGCCGTGGTTCGGCTCGGTGATACCGAAGGCGAAGCCGCGGACGCCGTTCGCGAGATCGTCGACCCACTCGGCCTTCTGCTCATCGGTGCCGTATTCGAGCATGAGCAGCAGGCCGACCTGGTTGCCGACGATGGAATGCTCGTTCTGCAGATCGTTGTGCAGACCCAGGCCTTTGACGGCGAGATGCTCCCGGATGATGGCCATGCCCAGGTTGTTCCCGTTCATACCACCGTACTCCTTCGGAAAGGGGTAGCGGTAGAAGCCGGCCTCGTCTGCAAGACGCTTCACTTTGAAAAGCAGCTGCTCCCATTCCTCGTTTGGCAGCCCGCCCCGATCCCAGTCCGTTCGGGCGTCTTCGCGGCGGTGGTCGAAGAAGCGGATGTTGTCGTCCTGCTGCTCCAGCGGCTTGATCACCTGCTCGATGAAGTCGTCCAGGCGGTCCAGCAGCTCGGCGATGTCTTCCGGGATCTCGAAGTTCATATGGGTCCCCTTAAATGTTCGTTTGGCATTCCCCGCAGCCCAATTAAAATGACCTGACCATCGGATTGCAAAGGGCCTGCGCCTTGAACGTAAGCATCACCTACTGCGTGCAGTGAAACTACCAACCCAAGGCGGTCAGTCTGGCTGCCAGGATACGAGAAGCCTTCGGTGTCGAGGCCGAGCTCGTCGGCGGGGGCAGCGGGATATTCGATGTGGTCGTGGACGGCCGCACCGTTTACTCCAAGCACGAAACCGGCCAGTTTCCGGACGAGGCGGACCTGGTCGCTTCCCTCGGCGGCTGACCGGCGAGGCTGGCGGCGGCGCCCTCAGTCCTTGAGGAGGTTCAGAAACTCCGTGCGCGTGCTGGGATTCTCGCGGAAGGCCCCGAGCATGGCGGAAGTTTTCATCAGAGAGTTCTGCTTCTCCACCCCGCGCATCATCATGCAGAGGTGCCTGGCCTCGATGATCACGGCGACGTCGGCAGCTCCCGTGACCTCCGTCAGCGCGTTCGCGATCTGAAACGTCAGCTCTTCCTGAATCTGCAGCCTGCGCGCAAACATGTCGACGATGCGGGCAACCTTCGAGAGGCCGAGTACCTGTCCGTCCGGAATGTAGCCGACGTGGCAGCGACCGATGAAGGGCAGCAGGTGATGCTCGCAGAGGCTGTAGAGCTCGATATCCTGAACGACGACCATTTCCCGGTTGTCGGAGGGGAACAGCGCGTCGTTCACGACGTCGTCGAGCGTCTGCTGGTAGCCACGGGTGAGAAACAGCATCGAGTCCGCCGCGCGGCGCGGCGTATCGACCACGCCGGGGCGATCGATGTCGTCCACTTCTTCGATGATGGTCGTGAAAGCCTCTAGGAGCCTGTCGCGGTCACGCATGTCGTTTGCTCCCCCGGATTAATGATTGTCGAGAGGTGATAGGGCTTCAGCGCCCAACGCCGCCAGAGCGGCATCGAGGGGCAGGACTTCCTGGGCCTTGCCACCGAGCCGACGGATCGCCACGGTGCCTTCTTCAGCCTCGCGCTTGCCCACCACCAGCATCACAGGAACCTTGGTGACGCTGTGCTCCCGGACCTTGTAAGAGATCTTCTCGTTGCGCAGATCGGCTTCCACCCGAAGCCCCGCCGCCCGGGCGGCCGCCATGACGGACCGAGCGTATTCGTCGGCCTCGTCCGTGATCGTCGCGACCACCGCCTGCAGCGGCGCGAGCCACAACGGCAGGTGGCCCGCGTAGTGCTCGATCAGGATGCCGCAGAAGCGCTCCAGGGAGCCGAACATGGCTCGATGGATCATGACCGGGTATTGACGGCTGCCATCGGCGGCCACGTACGTCGCGCCGAGCCGCTCGGGCAGGTTGAGGTCTACCTGAACGGTGCCGCACTGCCAGTCGCGCCCGATGGCATCGCGCAGAACGAACTCCAGCTTCGGCCCGTAGAAGGCTCCCTCGCCGGGATTCAGCGTCCACTGGAGCCCCGAGGCTTCCAGGGCCGTTATCAGCGCGGATTCGGCGTTGTCCCAGACCTCGTCCGAGCCGACGCGCCGCTCGGGGCGGTCCGCGTACTTCACCGTCACGTCCTCGAATCCGAAATCACGATAGATTTCGATGATGAGGTTGGATGCCTTCACGCATTCCTCGGTGATCTGCTCCGCCGTGCAGAAGATGTGCGCGTCGTCCTGGACGAACGCCCGGACGCGCATCAGCCCGTGCAGGGCCCCTGAGGGCTCATAGCGATGCACCTTGCCGAACTCGGCCAGATACAGGGGCAGATCCCGATAACTCTTGATGCCCTGCCTGAAGATCTGCACGTGACCCGGGCAGTTCATCGGCTTGATGGCGTAGACGCGATCGTCGGGCGTCTGCGTGAGGTACATGTTCTCGCCAAACTTCTCCAGATGGCCGGAACGTTCCCAGAGCGAGCGGTCGAGAATCTCGGGGGTGTTCACCTCCTGATATCCCGCCTCGATCTGCTTGCGGCGCATGTAGTCGATCATGCGCTGGAACATGGTCCAGCCCTTGGGGTGCCAGAACACGGCTCCGGGACCCTCTTCCTGGAGGTGGAACAGATCCATTTCCCGGCCGAGCCGCCGGTGATCGCGCTTCTCGGCTTCCTCCAGCCGCACCAGATATGCGTTAAGATCCTTGTCAGTCGCCCATGCCGTCCCGTAAATACGCTGAAGCATCTCGTTGCGGGAGTCGCCCCGCCAGTAAGCGCCGGCCACCGACATGAGCTTGAAAGCACCGCCAAGCCGGCCCGTGGACTCCAGGTGCGGGCCCCGGCAGAGATCCAGGAATTCGCCCTGGCGGTACAGACCGACCTCCTCGCCCTCGGGAATGCCGGCAATGATCTCCGCTTTGTAGGACTCGCCGATGGACTGGAAGTAAGCCACGGCTTCGTCCCGGTCCCAGACCTCGCGGCGGATCTCCTCGTTGCGCGCGACGATCTCCCGCATGCGGGCCTCGATGGTCTCCAGATCCTCTGGCGTGAACGGCTCCGCCCGGGAAAAGTCGTAGTAAAAGCCGTTTTCGATGGTGGGCCCGATGGTCACCTGGGTCTCCGGGTAGAGTTCCTTGACCGCCTCCGCCAGCACGTGGGCCGCGTCGTGACGCAGAAGGTCCACACCGGCCTGGGAGTCTCGAGTGATGACCTCCACCGCCGCGTCCTGCTCGATGGGGATGTAGATGTCCTTGAGCTCACCGTCCACGCGAACGGCCACCGCCGCCTTGGCCAGCGACTTGGAGATATCCCTGGCCAGCTCCGTGCCGGTCACCGACCCGTCGAACTGGCGCTGGGAACCGTCGGGCAGGGTGATGGATACCATTAGAAAAGACCTGGTGGCCGAAAAACGGCGATTTTGCCAAACGGCCCCGCCGCGGTCGACGTGTAATTGATCAGCCGCCTGCCCGAATGAGGTCTGCGGCCTTCTCCGCGATCATGATGGTCGCCGCATTGGTATTGCCCGAAACCACGAAAGGCATGACGGACGCATCCACGACCCGAAGCCCGGAGACCCCCAGAACCTTCAGGTTCTCATCCACCACGGATCCGATGCGGCACGTGCTCGTGGGATGGTAGGTGGTGGCAGCGTCGCCGCGGATGTACTCGAGCAGCGCCTCGTCAGAGGTGACGCCGGGTTCGGGCAGGAGACGCTCAGTTACGTACGGCCGCATCGCCGTGCTCTCGAAGATGTCGATAATCATTCGCAGACCCCTGACGAGGGTATCCCGGTCGAGCTCGCTGTCGAGATAGTTGGGCCGGATGGCCGGCGGTTGCCTCGGGTCGGCGCTGGTGATGTGGATCGAGCCCACGGACTCAGGCCGACTCTGGTTGACCACCGCGGTCATGGCGGGCACCGGCATGGCCCGGATACGCCCTTCCTCGTTGTAAAGCGTTGCGCCGGAAGCGAAATGAACCTGCACGTCGGGGGCGTCGAGGCCGTCACGCGTGTACCAGAAGCCGCCGACAGGAGCCGATCCGGTGGTCAACGGTCCACGCCTGAGCATGAGCCATTTCAAGGCGGCAACGCCGACCCGCCACCCCTGCACCTCCCGGTTGATCGATTGCTCGGGATGAGTCCCGTAAACCGTCTTGGTCAGAAGGTGATCCTGGAGGTTCTCGCCGACCTCGGGCAGGTCACCGACGACCTCGATGCCGAGCCCCCGCAGCCGCTCGCCGTCCCCGACTCCGGACAGCTCGAGGAGCTGCGGCGAGTTGATCGCGCCGCTGGCCAGGATGACTTCCCTGGCAGCTACCCGCGTGGCGGGGGATCGGGCCCGCTCGATCTCCAGGCCCGTGGCCGCCTTCCCGTCGAAGCATACCCGCCTGACGAGGACGCCCGTCATCACGTCGAGGTTGGGCCGGCGTCTGGCGGGACCGAGGTAGGCGGTTGCCGTGCTCCAGCGCCGACCCCGGAGCTGATTGAACTGGTAGTAACCGCAACCGGCCTGCTCCTGCCCGTTGAAATCGTCGTTGCGCGGAATGCCCAGCTCCGTCATGCCGTCGATGAACGCATCCATGGCCGCTCGCCTGTCGCGCACGTCCTGGACGTGCAGGGGTCCCTCCGCGCCGTGAAACTCGTCGGCCACCCGCTGCTGGCGCTCGGCCTTACGGAAATACGGAAGCACCTCCTCGTAGCTCCAGCCCCGAGCCCCCGACTGGGCCCAGCGGTCGAAGTCCAGGGGAACGCCGCGAATGTAGATCATCCCGTTGATGGCGCTGGAGCCACCCAGAACCTTGCCCCGAGGCCAGTAGATGGAGCGCCCGTTCAGGGCCGGCTCGGGCTCAGTGGAAAAACCCCAGTCCACCTTCGGGTTGCGGAAGTTGGTCGCCCACCCCGCAGGAATGTGCAGCAGCGGGTTCCCGTTGCCCGGCCCCGCCTCGATCAGGAGCACGCGCGTCTCCGGGTCCGCCGACAACCGGTTGGCCAGAACGCAGCCGGCCGAGCCGGCTCCCACGATGGCGTAGTCGTAGGCGTCCATGACCGGTTTCGCGCTTCAGGGGCTCGTGACGGGGCGGATCAACGGTCCAGGGCCCGGTTCCATTCCTCTATGCGATCCGCGTGGGCTTCTAGCAGAGCGTCCAGGTCCCCCTCGATCACCACGCTTTCAATGACGTCGCCCTGGGCGATGCTGTCCACCACGGCCTGATCTTCCGGCCCCTGAACCTCGCCGAAGATGGTGTGGTTGCCGTCGAGCCAGGGAGTGGGTACGTGGGTGATGAAGAACTGCGAGCCGTTGGTGCCGGGGCCGGCGTTGGCCATGGATAGCCGACCGGGGCGATCGTGGCGGACCTCCGAGTCGAACTCGTCCTCGAAGCGGTAGCCGGGACCGCCGGTCCCCGTACCCAGCGGACAGCCTCCCTGAACCATGAAGTCGGCGATCACGCGATGGAATTTCAGACCATCGTAAAAACCCCGCCGGGCAAGGTTCGCGAAGTTCGCTACGGTTACCGGAGCCCGCTCGGGCATCAGGGAAACCTGAATGGCTCCTTTGGAAGTGTTGAAGGTGGCTTGCAGAGTCACGTTAGCTCCTGTGGGGTAACTTGAAGAGGCTCGAGAGCCGTATCGGCGGCCAGTGAAACACAACGGGCAGGCGTTTTCGAGCGGCGCCAACGGCCCAGGCGGCCAAACCCCCAGCGGGTTGTAGCCGCCCTCCCAGTCCCGCTACTATCCTCGTCAAGCGACCGCACCGCGGCGATTAGAGAGATAACGTGCGGCTACTGTTAGTCACAGATGCCTGGTTCCCACAGGTGAACGGCGTGGTTCGAACGCTGTCCACCACCATGGAAAATCTCGCGCGGCTGGGCCACGAGACCGAGGTGATCGCCCCTGCGCGCTTCAAAAGCGTCCCCTGTCCGACCTACCCGGAGATCCGGCTCGCGCTGTGCACTCCGGGCCGGGTCGGGAACATGATCGCCGAGTTCGCGCCGGACGCGGTGCACGTCGCCACGGAAGGGCCACTGGGGCTGGCCGCCCGCTGGTGGCTCAAGCGCCGCGGCATACCGTTCACCACCTCGTTCCACACCATGTTCCCGCAGTACGTCAGGCTCCGGTTCGGGCTGCCTGAAGCATGGACGTTTGCGGCCATGCGCCGCTTCCACGGGGCCGCCACTCAGACCATGTACTCCACGCCCCGGCTGCGCGACATGCTCCGCGGCCAGGGCTTCGCCAACCTCGTCGGCTGGGTGCGCGGCGTGGACACGGAGCTGTTCAAGCCGGGTCCGGCGGAACCCCTCGATCTGCCGCGGCCTTTGCAGATGTACGTCGGCCGGGTTGCCGTGGAGAAGAGCCTCGAGGACTTTCTGTCCCTGGACACCCCCGGCACCAAGGTGATCATCGGCGACGGGCCCCAGCGGGGAGAGCTTGCCGCACGATATCCCCAAGCACGTTTCCTGGGCCCCCGCTACGGCGACGACCTGGTCCGCTGCTACCGGGCAGCCGACGTGTTCGTGTTCCCATCGCGCACCGACACCCTGGGACTGGTGATGCTGGAAGCGATGGCCTGCGGCGTGCCGGTCGCTGCGTTTCCGGTGCAGGGCCCATTGGACGTGGTCGCCGACAGCGGCGCAGGAGTGCTGCACGACGACCTCGGCACCGCCATCGCTCAGGCCATCGGCATCGACCCCGAAATCTGCCGAGCCCGGGCCATGGAGCACTCGTGGGATCAGTCCGTGCGCGAATTCCACGCAAACCTGGTACCCATCGGACAGACCGCCTACCATTTCCGCGGCGAAGGGGAGACCGCATGAAAATTCTCATTCTCGGCGGGGACGGCTTCTGCGGCTGGCCTACCGCCCTGCATCTGTCGGCACAGGGTCATTGCGTGGTCATCGTCGACAACCTCTCCAGGCGTAACATCGACAACGAGCTCGAAGTTCAGAGCCTTACCCCAATCCGCCCGCTGGGCGAGCGCATCGGCACCTGGTACGAGCTGACGGGACGGGAAATCCAGTTCGTGCGTATGGATGTGGCGACGGAGTACGACCGGTTGCTGGAGCTGATCCGCAGCCATCGCCCGGACGCCATCGTGCACTTTGCCGAGCAGCGTGCCGCACCGTACTCCATGAAGTCTTCCTGGCACAAACGCTACACGGTCAACAACAACCTCAACGCCACCAACAACGTTCTGGCCGCCATCGTCGACAGCCGCCAGGACATCCACCTGGTGCACCTGGGCACCATGGGCGTCTACGGCTACTCCAGCGTGGGCGTGAAGCTGCCGGAAGGCTATCTGAACGTGAAGATGACCAACGACGACGGCGAGGAGGTGGAGCAGGAGATCCTCTATCCGGCGAACCCGGGCAGCATCTACCACATGACCAAAACCCAGGATCAGCTGTTCTTTGCCTTCTACAACAAGAACGACCAGGTGCGCGTCACCGACCTGCACCAGGGCATTGTCTGGGGTACCCAGACGAGCGAGACCCGCCTGGACGAGCGGCTGATCAACCGCTTTGACTACGACGGCGATTACGGCACGGTCCTCAACCGTTTCCTGATGCAGGCCGCCATCGACTACCCCCTCACCGTTCACGGCAGCGGGCAGCAGACGCGAGCCTTCATCCACCTTCAGGACACGGTGCGCTGCGTCGAGCTCGCCATATCCAACCCGCCGGCCGCGGGCGAGCGGGTGAAGATTCTGAACCAGCTGACGGAAACCCACCGGCTGATCGATCTCGCCCGGCTGGTCTCGGAGATGACGGGCGTGCCCATCGAGCACGTGCCGAATCCGCGTCGGGAGGCCGACGCAAACGATCTGGCCGCGAGCAACGAAGGGCTGGTGGGGCTCGGCCTGCAGCCGACGACGCTGAAAGGCGGCCTGCTCGAAGAGGTGACCGACATCGCCCGGCGCTATGCCGAACGCTGCGACCGGACGCGCATCCCCTGCATGTCCCACTGGACGACGGACATTGCGGGGGACATCGAGGTGATCGTCCCCAGCGGCGAGGCTTCGACCGCCGGCTAGCCGAGCGCGCGGCGAATACGCTCTGCGTGCTCGGCGAGCACCTCGGCAGGCGCCACCTCCCTGGCGTGAATTTCGAAGTCGGCGCCATGCAGCCTGGGCAGCACGTGAAAGTGAAGGTGAAAGACCGTCTGCCCGGCGGCCGCCCCGCTCAGCTGAGCCACCATCACCCCATGGGCGCCAAATGCCGCCTTCACCGCCGCGGCGATCTTCTGGGTCGTCTGGATCGTCCGGGCAAGCGCCTCGGAGTCCACATCCAGCAGGCTCACCGCCTCGCTCTTGGGAATGACGAGGGTGTGGCCGTCCGTCTGCGGCATGAGGTCCATGAACGCCAGCGTCCAGGCGTCCTCGTAAACCCGGTGGGCGGGCGCCTGGCCGCGGATGATCTTGGCGAAGACATTGTCGGGATCGTAAGTCATCGTTGCTCCGGTGTTACTCCGGTCTCCGGTTCAGACGTCGAGCATATTCGAAAAGGCGCGTCATCGGGCACCGGTGGTAATCTGTCGTTTTGCGCGGGGGGAATGCGATGCAGCTAAAAGGCCAGGTCGCCGTGGTGACGGGCGGCGCCAGCGGCATGGGCCGCGACACGGTCCTGCGTTTTCTTGCCGAGGGCGCACGCGTGGTCATCGCGGACTTCAACGCCCGGACGGGCCAGGCCGTTCTCGAAGAGGCGCGCGCCGCCGGATTCGGCGAGTCGACGCGATTCGTTCGCACCGACGTGGCGCGGGAGGCGGACGTGGAGGCCATGTGCGGTCTGGCTGTGGAAGCCTTCGGCCGGCTCGACGTCGTGTTCAACAACGCCGGGGTCGGCGGCGCGATCGGCCCGTTGACCGAGACCACGGTAGAGTCATGGGATTACACCATGGACGTGCTTGCCAAAGGCGTCTTCCTGGGGATCAAGCACGCCGCACGGATCATGCGTGAGCAGGGCGAAGGCGGTGCCATCATCAACACCGCGTCCATTGCAGGGTTGAGCGGCGATGCCGGCCCAATGATCTACTCTGCGGCCAAGGCCGCCGTCATCAGCCTCACCAAGTCCGCCGCGGTGGAGCTGGCACCGGACCGGATTCGCGTGAACGCCATCTGCCCGGGCTTCATCGCCACGCCGCTGGCCGACGGCGGCCGGCGGGATGAAACCAGGGAGCGCTTTGCCACGTCACAGCCCTGGCCCGAGCACGGCGATGGCACCCACATTGCCGGGGCGGCCGTGTTCCTGGCCGGGGCTGATTCGCGATTCGTCACCGGTGAAGCGCTCGTCGTCGATGGCGGGCTGACAGCCGCGGGACCCGAGCTCTCCAAGCGCTTTCCAAGGGCCTCCGGCCGCCACGCCCGGGTGAGCGGCGTCACCAAGGGCAGCACGGGAGAAGCACCGGAGCTCAAGCGTCTGGAGGAGTAGAGCTCGGCCATCCTTGCCCGCAGCAAGCCGGTTGATCTAGCATCGATGGTTTGCGTTTGACGATAACGGAGGCAACCCATGGCGCACGACCTGGTAATACGCGGCGGCACCATAGCCGACGGCAGCGGAGCGGACCCGGTCCCCGGTGACGTGGCGGTGAACGGCACAACGATCACCGAGGTTGGCAACGTGGAGGGCGCCGGCCGCCGCGAGATCGACGCCAGGGGGCTTCTCGTGACGCCCGGTTTCGTAGACACCCACACTCACCTGGATGCCCAGATCGGCTGGGATCCCATGCTCACTCCGGTAAGCTGGCACGGCGTCACCACCGCCCTTCTCGGCAACTGCGGCGTCACCTTCGCTCCCTGCCACGCATCGGACCGCGACTTCCTGGCCGGGATGATGGAGACCGTGGAAGACATCCCCAAGGATGCCATCCTCGGCGGGCTGCCCTGGTCGTGGGAAGATTACGGCGGTTATCTGGACGCCCTGCAGGATCTGAACCCGGCCATCAACGTGGCCGGCCTCGTCGGCCACTGCGCCGTGCGCTACTACGTGATGGGCGAGAGATCCATCGACGATAACTCCACCGCCGAGGAGAGGCAGCGGATGGCCGAAGTGGTGGCCGACGCGGTGCGGGCGGGAGCCGTCGGCTTCTCCACGTCCCGGTTCCTCGGGCACTACATCCCGGACGGCCGCCACGTCCCGGGCACCCACGCCGACCACGACGAGCTCGTGCAGATTGCGGCAGAGGTCGGCAAGCTGGGCGGGCTCATGCAGAACGTGCTGAACCTCGGCGGTGATTTCGAGGGAGAGATTTCCCTGCTGGCCGCCGAGGCGCGGGCGAGCGGGCAACGGGTGCTGTTCAGCAACACGGCGGGCAAGACCCAGGCCTGGGGCGACAAGCTCAATGCCCGCATCAGCGCGCTGCGCGCCGAGGGGCTGGACATCAACGGCATCGCCATACCCCGCGGGTCCGGCTTCGTTACCGGGCTTCAGGCCATGCTCGTCTGGCAGGGGCCCACCTGGGGGCAACTCGCCAAGCAGGACCTCTCAGGCCGACTGCAGGCCATCGCCGACCCCGAGTTTCGCGCCCGGCTGATCGCGGAAGCCGAGGAAAACCCCTTGCGATTCGACACGCGCCAGATGTTCTGGCTGGGCGACGGAGAACGTCCCGACTACACCTGTGACGGTCGCAACAGCCTGCAGGCCCTGGCGGACGCCAACGACGAGCTGCCCGTGGAGACGTTCCTGCGCCTGAGCCGGGAGACTGCGGGCAAGGCCCTTTTCACCATCCGCTTCTTCAATCAGAACGTCGACGCGCTGGCCGAGCTGATCTCAACGGACTGGTGCCTGCCCGGCCTGGGCGACGCGGGCGCCCACGTGAGCCAGATCATGGACTCCGGCTGGGCTACCTTCGTGCTCTCCCACTGGGCGCGTGACGCTGGCCTGTACACGGTGGGTGAAGCCGTGCGCCGGATCACTTCCGCGCCGGCGAGAATCATCGGGCTGAGCGACCGCGGCACCGTCGCCCCCGGCATGCGGGCCGATCTCAACGTCATCGATTTCGACGGTCTTCACGAGCAGATGCCGGAGATGGTGCACGACTTCCCCGGGGGCGCGCCGCGGTTCATCCAGCGCGCCAGCGGATACCGCGCAACGCTCTGCAACGGTCAGGTGATCCTGGAGAACGACGAGCATACCGGCGCGCGCAGCGGCGAGGTGATCCGCCGCTGAGCCGGGCGGGCAACCTTTACGCTCGCCGCCCAGGGCATCGCCCGCTCCGGGGTCGACGCGCTCAGGCGCCGTCGGCCCCCTCGGCGGCAATCTTCGCCTCCACCTGGGCGACCAGCTCGGTGGCCGCTACCACCGAATCGGGATTCAGGCTCAGCGAATCGATGCCCCGGCGCACGAGGAACTCGGCAATCTCGGGATAGTCTGAGGGCGCCTGCCCGCAGATGCCCGAGTGCTTGCCATTACGCTTGGCACCGGCAACCGCGAGTTCCAGCATCCTGAGCACACCGGGATCCCGCTCGTCGAACTCGAAAGCCACCATCTCCGAGTCCCGGTCGACGCCAAGGGTAAGCTGAGTCAGGTCGTTGCTGCCGATGGAAAAGCCGTCGAAATACGCGGAGAACTCGTCGATCAGCAGGACGTTGTTTGGGATCTCGCACATCATGTAGACCTCCAGACCGTTTTCGCCCCGTGCCAGGCCGTGGGCGGCCATGGTGGCGAGCACCCGCGCTGCCTCCTCGACGCGCCGGCAGAACGGCACCATCACGCGGACGTTGTGAAGACCCATGGTCTCGCGGACCCGTTTCAGCGCAGCGCACTCCAGCGCAAACCCCGCCTCGTAGGCGGGATGGGCATACCGGGAAGCGCCACGGAAACCCAGCATCGGGTTTTCCTCGACGGGTTCGAAGGCCCGGCCACCCAGCAGATCGGCGTACTCGTTGCTCTTGAAGTCGGACAGGCGCACCACGACCGGTTTCGGATAGAAAGCGGCGGCGATGGTTCCGACCCCCTCCGCCAGGCGAGCCACGAAAAACTCGGCGGGGTCGGCGTAACCGCGGCACAGCTCTCTGAGCTCCCGCTCGATACCCGGATCTTGGATGCGTTCCGGGTGCAGCAGCGCCATGGGGTGCGCGCGGACGTACTCGGTGATGATGAACTCCAGCCGGGCAAGACCGACGCCGTCGTTCGGCAGCATGGCCATCTTGAAGGCGACGTCGGGATTTCCGACGTTGAGCATCATCTGGGTTCTCGTCCTGGGCAGGGATTCCAGGTCCATGGTCTCGGTCTCGAAGGCGACCGTACCTGCCAGAACACGTCCCACCTCGCCTTCCGCGCAGGAAACGGTCACCACGTCGCCGGATGGGATCTGCTCGGTAGCCGTTCCCGACCCCACCACGGCGGGGATGCCCAGCTCCCGGGCAACGATGGCCGCATGACACGTTCGCCCGCCACGATTGGTGACGATGGCCGAGGCTTTCTTGATCACCGCTCCCCAATCCGGCGCGGTGGTGTCCGCGACGAGCACGTCGCCCTCGACAAAGTCGCGTATCTCCCGTGGATCCCGGATCACGCGGGCGGTGCCGGTTGCCACCGCGCTGCCAACGGCCCGCCCGCGCGCCAGCTCCGGCGCAGAGCCCGACAACCGGTAATGCACAAGCCGGTTCGGGTTCGCGCGCGAAGCCACGGTTTCCGGTCTTGCCTGCACGATGTAGAGCTCGCCGTCCTCGGCGTCCCTGGCCCACTCGATGTCCATGGGCACGTCCGCACCCGCACGGCGCGAGTAATGCGCTTCGATGATCAGGGCCTGGTCGGCAAGGGCGAGCACGTCCTCGTCGGAGAGCGAGTACCGCGCGCGATCGGCCGGATCCGTCGGCACGTTGTAGGTCGATCCCCCACCCCGCCGGCTCCCCGACAACATGCGCATCTGCTTCTCGCCGAGCTTCCGGCGCAGGACGCAGCGGTGCCCCTGGCGCAGGGTGGGCTTGTGGACATAGAACTCGTCGGGATCGACGGTTCCCTGGACGATGTTCTCGCCCAGGCCCCAGGAGGAATTGATGAGTATGACGTCGCGAAACCCCGACTCGGTATCCAGGGTGAAGATCACCCCGCTGCTGCCCCGATCGGCGCGGACCATCTTCATGATCCCTACGGACAGGGCCACCTCCAGATGATCGAAGCCGTGGTCTGCCCGGTACCGGATGGCGCGATCGGTGAAAACGCTGGCCAGACAGCGCCGACAGGCGTCGATAAGCGCTTCGCCCCCCGAGATGTTGAGGTAGGAATCATGCTGACCGGCGAAGCTGGCGTGGGGTAGATCCTCGGCGGTGGCGGAGCTTCTCACCGCCACCCGCAGGTCCGCCCCGTACTGAGCTCTCAGCTCGGCGAACGCGCCGAGAATCTGCTCCCGGCTCCCCACCGGCAGCCCGGCGTCGTAGACGAGCTCGCGGCAGCGCTGACCGCCGAGCTGCAGCGCTTCCACGTCGTTGACGTCCAGGGCGTCGAGCACCTCGCGCAGAGCGCCGTCGATCCCGGCCTCGGCAAGCGCGTCCCGATACAGCCTCGTGGTCAGGGCAAACCCGTTGGGCACACGAAGCCCCTCGCTGGTGAGCTCCTGATACATCTCGCCGAGCGACGCGTTCTTGCCGCCCACCAGGGCAAGATCGGCCGAGGCGATTTCCGAGAACCATCGAACATAACCGGGCGCTGCCGCCATGAGCCCTCCCTCGCATTGCCGTTTCTGCTCCCTCAGGCCCCGACGTTATCTAGGGGTAATTCCGTAATCAATGGCCTTTCGCGGACGTGTACAAACGCACCACGCACAAAAAGGTGAAAGACATGCGAATCGGTGTGCCCAGAGAGATCAAGGCCGACGAGTACCGGGTGGGCATGACACCGGCGAGCGTCCGGGAAACCGTCGAGCACGGACACGAGGTATTCGTGCAGTCCCTGGCAGGCGAAGCCGTTGGCCTGCACGACGCCGACTATCAGGAGGCGGGCGCCAGGGTGGTCCAGGACGCCGAGGCGGTGTTCGAATCAGCCGAGCTCATCGTCAAGGTGAAGGAGCCCCAGCCGGAGGAAGCCGCGCTGCTGCGCCCGGACCACATCCTCTTCACCTACCTGCATCTGGCTCCCAACCCTTCGCTCACCCTGGCGCTGAGCGAATCCGGATGCACGGCGATTGCTTACGAGACGGTCACCGACACCCAGGGCGGCTTGCCCCTGCTGACGCCCATGAGCGCCGTGGCCGGACGCATGGCCGTTCAGGCTGGCGCCCACTGTCTGGAAATCGAGCAGGGCGGCCGCGGTCTCCTGCTTGGCGGCGTGCCCGGCACGCCGCCGGCCAGGGTCACCGTGCTGGGCGCCGGCGTCGTCGGCAGCAACGCGGCGCGGGTGGCCCTGGGCATGGAGGCCGACGTGACCATTCTCGACACCTCGCTGCGCAAGCTCGCCGAGCTCGACCTGCATTTCGGACCCGCGCTCAACACCATCTTCTCGACAGCGGACGCCGTGCAGGAGTTCGTGCTGGATGCGGACCTGGTGGTAGGGGCCGTGCTGGTGCCCGGCAGCGAGACGCCGAAGCTGATCTCGGAAGCCATGGTGACCGAGATGCGCAAGGGCTCGGTGCTGGTGGACGTCGCCGTCGACCAGGGCGGTTGCGCGGCCACCTCTCGGCCCACCACGCATTCGAACCCTACCTACACCGTCGACGACGTCGTTCACTACTGCGTCGCAAACATGCCCGGCGCGGTCGCCCGCTCGTCCACCTTCGCGCTCAACAACGCCACCCTGCCATTCGTGCTGGCCATCGCTGACAAAGGCGCGGTGACCGCCATGCGCGATGACGCTCACCTGCGTCACGGGCTGAACGTTTGCGCAGGGAGGGTCACGTACGCGGCGGTCGCCAGCTCGGCGGGCCTTCCTTTCGCCGAGGCGGAGGACGTTCTGCGGAATCCTTAGCCGTCGCTGCCGGCTGCCAGGATCCGCCGCGCGAGGTCCTCGAGGGCGTGATCGTCGTCTGCTTCGAGGTTCAGGGGGGGATGGGGCGTGTCGCCGTCACGGATACGCCTGAGTCGGCTCGCGAGGTCGTCGGCTCCGAAGCCGTCAAGGGCAAGCGGGCCCTGATGACAGCCACCGCAGGCTGCCACGACGTCGTCGTTCTCTCCCATCGCCGTGCCTGCCTCTAGGCAAAAGGAAACACTCAGCATGCCGGCGGACAATAACGCGCGTCTTCGATTCAACCTCGACCCCTTCCCGGAAACTGCGGAGCTGCAATCCTACCGTGGGTGCTCACCGGCGTCAGCAAACCAGGCGCCGCCTTTAAGGGCGCGCAGAACGTCGCGCCGGCAGATGAGCCCCACCAGCCGGCCATCCTCCACCACCGGGCAGCGTCGAAAAGGCGACTCCACAAAAAGCTCGGCGAGGTCCATCAGGCTGTCGTCGGGCGTGACCGTGTGGACCGAAGGGGACATGTAGTCCGCCACCCGGCCGCCCGCCTCGTCGAAATACCCGGCCTGAACCGCTATGCGGATGCAATCCCGCTCCGTCAGTATCCCGCAGAGGCGGTCCTGCGCGTCCACCACCGGCAGTCCCGAAATGTCGTGCTCGACCAGCAGATGAATGGCCCGCATGATGTCGGTCTCGGGCGAGACGGTCAGAAGCTCCCGCGACATGTAGTCCCTTACCCGTTGAGGTTCGATGCTCATGATCATGCCTCCTTTGTCCGATCAGGATCCGAAGTCGTCGAAGAACACGCTGTCGCGGTCCACACCGAGGTCTTCGAGAATGGCCAGGACCGCGCTGCTCATCAGCGGCGGCCCGCAGAGGTAGTACTCGGCTTCCTCGGGAGACGGATGCCCCTCCAGGTATTCCCTGTACACGACGGCGTGCACGAGGCCGGTCAGTCCCTGCCAGGCGGAGTCCGGCGCTGGATCCGACAGCGCCACGCGGTAGGCAAAATTCTCGTGCTGGCGGGCGAGCTCGGTCAGCTCCGAGTGGTAGCAGAGCTCCCGCTCGTTGCGGGCGCCGTACCAGAAACTGATCTTTCGCCCCGACCGCTTGTTGAGCAGCTGGTCGAGCACGATGGCGCGCAGCGGCGCGATGCCCGCGCCGCCGCCGATGAGAACCATTTCCCGGTCGGTATCCCGCGCGCGAAACTCGCCGAACGGGCCCGCCAACCAGACTTCGTCACCGGGCTTCAGGCCAAACGCGTAGGACGAGACCCGCCCGGGCGGGGTCCCCACCGGGGCATCCGGGGGCGGCAGGGCGATGCGAACGACCAGCTTGATGGCGCCGGATTCGCCGGGGTGGCTTGCAAGAGAATACGCGCGGGTGGTCGTCTCCGGAATTTCCACGACGAGATCCCGAAGGCCGTGCCGTTGCCATTCGGCGTCGTACTCGGCGGCGATGTCGAAGCCGTCGAACCGCACGATGCCGGCCGGGGCCTCGAGCTGCACGTAGGCGCCGGCGTTGAAATTCAACTCCAGGCCAGGCGGCAGCTCGAGGGTGAGCTCCTTCAAGTAGGTGGTCACGTGACGGTTTGCCAGAACCTTCGAGCTCCAGCGGCGGATCTCCAGCAACTCGGGAGGCAGATGCACGGCGACGTCGTCGCCAAGGGTGACCATGCAGGCGAGGCGCACGCCGCGAGCGGCATCACGGCGCGCAATGTGGTTCTCTTCCGCCGGCGTGATGGCGCCACCGCCCCGCGTCACCTCGATGCGACATTGCCCGCAGCTGCCCCGGCCACCGCAGGCCGCCGGAAGATAGACATCGTGGTCGGCCAGCGCCCACAGGAGCTTCTCGCCGGCGTCGCCCCGCAGAGCCCGCTGATCGTTGATCAGAATCTCCACGTCCTCGCCGGGCACCAGGCCGCGGCGGACGAGGAGCACCGCCAGCGAGAGCAGGAAGACGATGGTCGTCAGCGCGACGGCTGGCACGACGATCTCCAGCACGTCTAGAACTCCACTCCGGTGAAGCCGATGAAGCCGAAGGCGAGGAACCCGGTCACGATGAAGGCCAGGCCAAGGCCTTCGAGCCCCTTCGGCACATCGCTGTACTTCAAGCGCTCTCGGATGGCGGCAAAGAGAACGATGGCCATCGCCCAGCCGATGCCGACGCCGAGCCCGTAAGCGACGCTTTCGGCGAAGTCATAGCTGCGCTGCACCATGAGCAGGGAAGCGCCGAGTATGGCGCAGTTGACGGTGAGCAGCGGCAGGTAGATGCCCAGGTGCTGCTGCAGCTGCGGCGCGAACCGCGCGATGACGAGCTCCAGCATCTGGACAAGAGCGGCGATGACGCCGATGAAGGTGATCAGCTTGAGGAACGAAAGATCCAGGGTTCCCAGCCCCATCCAGGCCAGCGCCCCGGGAGTGAGGACGTATTCGTAGAGGAGGTTGTTGACGGGCACGGTGATGAGCTGCACGACGACGACGGCGACGCCGAGCCCGATGGCGGTCTCCACACGCTTGGAGACCGCGATGTACGTGCACATGCCGAGCAGGAACACCAAAGCCAGGTTCTCGACGAAGATGGCGCGCACAACGATGTTCAGGAGATGCTCCATCAGCCCTCCCGGTAGCTCGGGCTCGCCGGCGGGTAAGCTCCGGCTTCGACCTGTTCCGCGCGCACGCTGCGAACGCCCCAGATGATGAGCCCGATCAGAAAAAAAGCGCTGGGCGCAAAGCGCATCATCTGGTTGGGGCGATACCAACCACCTTCCGCCTCGCTCAGGGGCAGTATCTGAACGTCGAGCAACGTCCCGTGCCCGAACAGCTCGCGAGCCGTGGCGACGGCCAGCAACACCAGCGCGTAGCCCAGACCATTCCCAAGGGCGTCGGCAAGACTGGGGGCCACCCGGTGGTGCATGGCAAACGCTTCGGCCCGTCCGAGAATGATGCAGTTGGTGACAATCAGGCCAACGAACACGGTCAGTATGTCAGCCGTCTCCGGAGCGAAGGCCTTGAGCACCTCGTCCACCACGATCACCGCCGAGGCGATGAGCGTCACTTCCAGGATCAGACGAATGCTGCGGGGAAAGACGTTTCTCAACAGGCTGACGGACACATTCGAGAAAACCAGCACCGCGACAACGGAAACGCTCATGATGAAAGCCGGCTTGAGGGTGCTGGACACCGCAAGGGCGGAGCAGAGACCGAGGATCTGCACGGTGATCGGGTTCTCGCTGACGAGCGGATGGGTGAGATGCCTCAACATGAACGGTGTCCACGCTTCATATTCGTGCTCCAGGCGCCGCGATCCGGGAAAGCCAGGGCGAGTAGATGGCCAACCAGCCGGCGACCAGCTGGCCCACGGCTTCGCTCGTCACGGTCGCGCCAGTGATCGTATCCACCCTGCCCGGCTGCTGCCCATTGCCCCCGCGGGCGACGTGAATCGCGACCGCGCCATCGGGCCCGAATGCTCGTTTGCCACGCCACTTCGCCCGCCAGGCGGGATCCTGAATCCTGTCGCCCACGCCCGGCGTCTCACCATGACGATGGATGACCAGAGCAGCGACGGTCGTCAGATCCGCATCCAGGGCCACGTAGCCGTATATGGTCGACCACATCCCTCGACCATGAACCGGAAGTACCAGCCGGGTCGCTGCGCCGTCTCTCCTCGAGACGTATACGGGAACGAGCCGCGCGTCGTCCGTCGTGCCGGCCCAGTGGTCATAGCCGTGAGCGTCGGTCGTATCCAAGAACTCGCCGCTGTCGAGATCGAGCACCCGGGCATCCAGGTCGAGAAACGCTCGAACGACGGCGGCATCGTCCCCGCCCTGCAGCACGCCCTCGATACCGGCGGCCGCGACGATTGCGCGGTTGCGATCGATGAGGTCGTAGGCGATCTGAATCGGCCGAAGCAGGTAGACGGCGGTAGAAACCATGACCGAGCAGACCAGCGCTATGGCCACAGCGACAGCCAGCGTGCGGGAAATCGGTTCGTGCGCCACGATCAGAGGCCCCGCGTCCGCAGCTGCGCCCGAATCCGCACCCGCGTGCGGTACCTCCGCACCACCAGGTAGTCCAGAAACGGCACGCTGAGCCCCGCCAGCAGGAGCGCGTACAGAGAGCCTTCCGGGTGGGTCGGATCCAGCACGCGGATCACTACCGTGAGCACGCCGATCAGCAGACCGTGCGCCCACCGGGCCGGCCGGGTCAGTGGCGCAGCGCTGGGATCGGTGGCCAGAAAGGCAACCCCGAAAGCCACGTAGCCGACCGCCAGATGAGCGTACCAGGGCACATGCCAGGCGGGGTCTTCCCCCGCCGAGACGTTGACGACGGTGGCCGCGACGAGGAAGCCCACGACGGCGCCCGCGATCGTGCGCCAGGAGGCGGCGCCTACGCGCACCAGATAGAGCGCTCCGACGGCGCAGGCGAGCGCGGAGCCGGTCGCCAGGCCTCCCGGCTCGCGCCCCAGGAGGAATTCGACGACGTCCTCGCCGCCCGCGGCCAGCGCGCGCCACCCGTCTGCGCTCCCCGCATCGCCAGCGGCGAGCGGGGTCTGTACCAGCTCGGGATAGCTGAAGTGCAGGAACAGAACGCCGAGCAGGGCCGGGCTGATCAGGTATTTCCCCGTCCCGCCAAAGATGTGACTACCGAGCACCACGCCAAAGCTCGCCGCCAGGACCGCGATGGTCAGCGGGGTCGACGGCGGCATGAGCAGCACCATGAGCCACCCGCTGAACAGCCAGCCAGGGTCGACGCCGCCCTGCCGGGTTCTCGCAAAAACCAGGGCCCAGAAGGCACTGGTGGCCAGGACGGCCGCAAGTAGCGGGATGAAATACAGCACCCCGAGCGTCAGGCAGGCCAGCATGGCCGTTGGATCCGCATCGACGCGGAACGCGGCCAGCATGCCAAGCTGCCAGCTTTCGCCCTCGCTCCCGAACCCTGCTTCCAGTCCGCGCCGACCGGTGTTCCAGACACCGACGGCCCAGGCCGGCAGGGTAGCCACTACGAAGCAGGCGAGCAGTCCCGGAGTGTCCAGCGCCTGGCGCAGAAAGGGCGGCGATCCCGCCGCGCGGGCTTCAGGTGCGCGGTAGGGATCCGCGAGGTCGATCACGATTCCCCTGACCCGCTGAAGGATCGTCGAGTCAGCCATCAGCGGCCCCGCTCGATCTCGTGCAGGGTCGCACGCAGCGCGGCCCCGTAGTCTAGTCGCGATGGGCACACGTATGCGCACAGGGCCAGGTCTTCCTCGACCAGAGACAGGCAATCCAGGGAGCTCGCGAGCTCGGTGTCGCCGGTGAGCAGCGCACGAAGGAGCGGCGCGACGGGGGCCTGGAACGGCCAGACGCGGTCGAAGCTCTCGACGGGTAGCATCCCGCTCCCACGACCGATGTTCCTCGCCGGAGCGGCCCCGCGCGGCCAAACCACATCCAGCCACCGGCGTCGTGACGGACCTGCCGCGCGCAGCAGCGATACCTGAGAATCGTACCGGCCAAGATACCCACTCGCCGGCGTCGGTGCGCGTCCGCTCAGAACGGACCCGGCGATCACGGCACAGCCGTTTTCCGACTCGCCCTGCACAAGCTCGCTCAGGCGCGCACCCGCCCGCGTGCGCAGCAGCCGCGGCCTGACCGCTCCCGGCCCGGCCACTGAAACCACTCGTTCATCGCAAAGCTCGCCCGAGACGAGCAATCGTCCGAGTGCCAGAACGTCCTGATACCCGATGTGCCAGACCTCGTCCGCCTCCGGGCACAGGTGGCGGAGATGGGTACCCACCAGGCCGGCCGGATGCGGGCCGCTGAACTCCACCACGCTCAAGCCCTCGGCATCGACGTCCGGGAGGCTGGCCCCTGCCCGGGAGCAGAGATAGGTGACCGGCGCCAGACAGGCGAGCGCCCGGGCGCCGGCGGCAAAGTCAGCCTCTCGAAGCCCGACGACCACGGCCGGATCCGGGGCCAGGGGCCGGGTGTCGATGGCCGTGAGGAGCAGCGCGGCCGGTGTCCCTCCGGGATCGGCCACGCGACCGAAGGGTCGCGATCTGAGGGCGGGCCAAAGGCCCGAACGCAGGAGCAGCGCGACGATCTCCTCGCGCCGTGACGGGTCATCCGGCACATCAACGATCGCCCGCTCATCCCCATCGACGTCGATCACCACCGAGACCAGCGTGCGCCGTGGTCCACGATTGATCTGGGTGATCCGGCCGGCGGCTGGTGCTACGAAGCGAATTTCCGGACGCGCCCGGTCGGTGAAGATCGTATCACCCGCTTTGACCCGGGCACCTTCGTCCACCTCGAGCGACGGGCGAAGGTTCAGGTAGTCCCCACCAAGCAGGGCAACCTGGCCGACCTCCGGACCCGTATCGATGGTCTGCTCCGGCCGACCGGAGACTTCGACGTCAAGGCCTGTGGTGATCTCGATCAGCATGCCGGCACCAAACTGACACGACCCTCGGGTAGTATGTCTACGTAGAACTCACAATAGCAGAGCGACACGTGCTGCTGGACCCTAAACCCATGCGTTTGTTTTCAATGGCGGTGGGCACTCTGTTTCTGCTGGCAACCGGCCAGGTCGGCGGAAACCCGACCTGCGCCGCTTGCCACGGCGAGCTCGTCGCGGACTTCCACGGTACTCCCCACGGGGCCCGGACGGAGGACGACGAAGCGTCCGGATGCAGGAGTTGCCACGGCGATCCGGCAACTCACCTCGCCGCACCCGCGGAGCCGGGATCCCTGCTCGCATTCGATGACGAGCCCAGCGCGACGATCAATGCCGCCTGTGGCAGCTGTCACGCGGACGCTCACACCGCTCGCGCCAACCCGCACTCCCAGGCCGGGCTCGCTTGCACGGATTGCCACAGCATTCACCCATCGAGCGCAGCCGAAATCGCTCTGCCTGCCGAGTTCGATCGCGTCGACGCGGCCTCGGCCACGTGCTTCGAATGCCATCAGGAGACATTCAGCCAGTTCTCCTTCAACGAGCGTCATCGCCTACAGGAAGGCAGCGTTTCCTGCACGTCCTGCCACGACCCCCACGCGCCGGCGAGCTCCGGGCATCTTGGCGCCTTCGGCCAGAGGGTGTGCGCCGAGTGCCACGCCGACGTCGACGGCCCGTTCGTGTTCGAGCATGACGCGTCCCGTGTGGAAGGATGCGGCGCCTGCCACGAGCCCCACGGCAGCCCGAATCGGCACATGCTCACGCACCAGCAGGTGGGCGAGCTCTGCTACTCGTGTCACGCCATCGTCCCCCAGTTCCACCTCGGCTTCAGCCCCGCGGGCCCGCCCCGATTCGACGAAGGCACCGTGTGCACGAACTGCCACGCCACCATTCACGGGTCCAACCTGGACCCGGCCTTTCTGAGGTGACGGGCTCATGACGGCTCGGCTCCTGATCGTTTTCACGCTGCTGATCGCCGGTGCGGCAAGTACCCGCAGCGCCGCCGCCGCGACCTTCACCGGTCACGTGAGCGTCGGCTACCGCGAGGTCGACGTGTCCGGGGACGAGGGCAAGTACCAACAGCACGTCAACCTCGATGATGGGGCCCGCCTGTTCGATCTCGGCATGGTCTTCCAGCCCGACCGGGACGCGAATAGCCCGGCCGGCATGCCCGACCGGGTAGAGCTCAACGCCAGCGGGCTCGGCGGGGACCCCTACGAATCCGTGCGGGTGCGCGTTCAACGTTACGGAAGCTACCGGCTCACCTATGATCATCGCAGCTCGGACTATTTCTACGAGGACCTGCTGCTCGCACCCGAGGAAGCCAGCGTCGAGCAGTCCACAGGCGGCGACTTCCATCATTTCGACTTCGAGAGAAATCGCGACGCCCTCGCGCTGGATCTGGATCTGAGCAGCCGGGCCAAGCTGAACCTGGGATTCGCCCGATACGAGAAACGCGGCGAGAGCACCACCGTGCTGGACGTGGAGCGGGAGGAATTCGAGCTCGACAAGCCCATCGACGAGTCCCTGGACAGATACGAACTCGGCTTCACTTACGCTTGGGATCACGTCACCGTGGCCCTGGGCCAGACCTGGCAGGAGTACGACAACGACTCGCAGATCTTTCTGCCCGGGTTCTCGCCGGGCAGCGAGGCGGACGCACCCACCTCGCTGGATCTCTTTTTTCTGGACCAGCCCTACGGCTTCACGTCCAGCGATCAGCGTCTGAGCGTGCAGGTGCGGCCATCATCCCAGTGGATCGTGGAGCTCGACGCGCGGGCCGGCAACCTGGACCTGGACATGACGGCAACGGAGCGGGCCCAGGGCACCGACTACCTCGGGCGTCCGTTCGACCGCGAGGACGCGGGGGCAGCAGACGTGGACAGGGACACCCTGCTGCTCGACGCCTCGGTCGCCTACCTGGTCAACGATCGTCTCCAGCTCAACGCCGGCGTGCGCCGCTACGATCTGGAGCAGGACGGCGCGGTGCTGTTCGGCGACACCGCCGGCGCGAGCGCGTGGGACATCGAGACCACCGGGTTCGAGCTCGGGGTAGACATGGCCGTGACGACCACGGTGACACTCAGCGGCGGATGGTCCACCGAGCGGCGGAAGAGCGTCGTCAGCCACGCCATCGAAGGCGCCGGCCACACCGAAGCCGTGGATACCGACCGGGACGGCTTCTTCGGGCGGCTCAGCTACCGGCCAAGCCGAAGAGCCCAGGTCACCTTGAGCTTCGAGGACGACCGGATCGACGATCCCTACACGCTGGCATCGGCTACCGATGCCCGACGCTACAAGGCGCGCGCATCCTACCGGTGGGACAACGGCCTGAAGGTTTCCGCGTCCTACCGGCGCACGGACTACGAAAACGACAATACGGGCTGGATCTCCGAAAGCCGTCAGTCCGACATCCGCCTGACCCACGCAGGCGACCGCCTGACGGTGTCGGTGGGAGCCGCCTTCGTCGAGCTCCAACGGGAAGTGGACCAGCTGGTGACCGGGGGCTCCCGGCAGGATCTGTTCGCCATCTCCTACGGCGCGGATGCGGATTTCTGGGACGGCGCCGTTCGTTGGCATGTCACCGACCGGGTGGACCTGACCGCCAGCTACCGAGCTTACGAGAACGAGGGCAGCTTCAGGGTCGACCGGGACGACGTCCGCGCGGGCGTCGAGTTTCTGCTGCCCGCGGACTACGCCCTGCTGCTCAGCTACCGCAACGTCGACTACAATGAGGACGAGCTTGAATCTTTCGATGCCGACGTGTGGGAGCTGGCCCTGAAGTTCCGCTGGTGACGCGCACGACGTGCCGGAGCCGACCATGAGCGACAGCCTTCCATTCGGAGTCCACCCCAGCACCATCATCGGGCCCGACGGCAATCTCCTGCGGCCGATCCCGGAGCCCCTGGTGGACCCGGCCACCATCCGAGCCCTCTACGGGTGGATGCACCGCACCCGCGCCTTCGACGCCAAGGCCATCGAGCTCCAGCGGACCGGACGCCTGGGAACCTACGCCTCCTGTCTCGGCCAGGAGGCGGCCAGCGTCGGCATCGGTCACGCCATGGCGCCCGAGGACGTGCTGGTGCCTTCGTTCAGAGATCAGGGCACCCAGCTGTACCGGGGTGTGAGCATGGTCGAGCTGCTGCTCTACTGGGGCGGCGACGAGCGCGGCTCCGACTACGCCGTGCCGAGGGACGATCTGCCCATCAGCATTACCGTGGGCGGCCACGCTCCCCATGCGGCCGGCGTCGCGCTGGCGCTGAAGCTCCGAGCCGAACCCCGGGTGGCCGTGTGCGTGTTCGGCGACGGCGCTACGTCCAAGGGCGATGTGTACGAGGCGATGAACATCGCCGGCGTCTGGCGGCTGCCCGTCGTCTTCGTCGTGAACAACAACCAGTGGGCCATCTCCACGCCCCGAGCCGATCAGTCGGCGGCCACCACCCTGGCGCAGAAAGCGGTGGCCGCCGGTTTCGAGGGCAGCCAGGTGGACGGCAACGATGTGCTTGCCGTCAGCGAGGCGGTGGGCGACGCCATCGGCCATGCCCGCAAGGGTGACGGGCCACGACTGGTCGAATGCCTGACCTACCGGCTGGGCGATCACACCACCGTGGACGACGCCAGCCGCTACCGAAGCGAGGCCGAGGTGGCGCGCTGGCGGCAGCTGGATCCCTTGGCCCGCGTGGGTGCCTATCTCGCCCAGCATGAGGGATGGAGCGACGCCGACGAGGATGCCCTGGTCGAGCGGTGCGACGACGAGGTGGCGTCGGCAGCCACCGCTTACAACGGGACGACGCCCCAGCCACCCGAGGCCATCTTCGACCATCTCTTCGCCAGCCTTCCCCGGGAGTTGGAACGACAGAGAGCGACCCTGCTAGCAAGTGCCCCGGCCGATGGCTGAGCACACCCTGCTGGAGGCGGTGAACCTGGCGTTGCGCCGCGCCATGGCCGATGACGACCGTGTTCTCGTTCTCGGCGAGGACGTGGGGGTGGTGGGCGGCGTGTTCAGGGCAACGGACGGCCTGCTGCAGGCCTTCGGGCCGCACCGGGTCTTCGATACCCCCCTGGCCGAGACCGGCATCGCCGGCGTGGCCGTCGGCCTCGCCGTGCAGGGGTTCCGGCCCGTGGCGGAGATCCAGTTCATGGGGTTCATCTACGCCGCGATCGATCAGCTCGCGAACCACGCTTCGAGAATGCGGACCCGCACCCGCGGGCGCCAGAGCTGCCCGCTGGTGCTGCGCGCGCCGTTCGGTGGCGGCATCCACGCGCCGGAACATCACTCCGAGAGCGCCGAGGCCATGCTGGCTCACATTCCGGGGCTGCGGGTGGTCATTCCCTCGTCGCCGCGGACCGCCTACGGGCTGCTTCTGGCAGCCATCCGGGACCCGGACCCGGTGGTCTTCCTGGAGCCGAAGCGCCTGTACCGGTCGGCCAAAGAGGCTTTCGAAGACGACGGCGCAGCCCTCCCGCTCGACCGTTGCCACATCGTCCGTCCCGGAAAGGATCTCACCCTCGTCACCTGGGGAGCCATGGTCCAGGAAACCCTGGCCGCCGCCGAGCAGCTGTCCGGCGAAGGCGTCGCCGCAGAGGTCATCGACGTCGCCACGATCAAACCCCTGGACGGCGAGACGATCTGCGAATCGGTGGGGCGAACGGGCCGTCTCGTCATCGTCCACGAAGCGCCGATCACGGGCGGTTTCGGCGGAGAAATTGCCGCCTGCGTGGCCGAACGCGCGCTGTACAGCCTGCAGGCACCCATCCTGAGGGTGGCCGGCTACGACACCGTGATGCCGCTGGCCAGGCTCGAACATCATTACATGCCGAGCGTGTCGAGAATCGTCGGCGCCGCTCGGGAAACGCTGGAGGCTTCATGATCGCTACTTTCGACGACGTCGACGAGCTCGGGCCCGAGAAGGTCATCGAGATTTACGACCCGAGCACGGGCCTGAAGGCCATCGTGGTGGTGGACAACGTCGCCGCCGGGCCGGCCATCGGCGGGGTCAGGATGGCCGTCGACGCCACGCGCGAGGAGTGTGGGCGGCTTGCCAGGGCAATGACGCTGAAGAACGCCATGGCGGGGCTCGCTCACGGCGGCGCCAAGTCTGTGATCGTCGCCGACCCGGCCATGGCCGACGAAGCAAAGGAAGTCCTGATTCGAAGCTTCGCCCACGCCATCGCCGACCTGCGAGACTACATACCCGGTCCCGACATGGGTACGGACGAGACCTCCATGGCACTGGTCAGGGATGTCACCGGCCGGTCCGCCGGCCTGCCGCGGGAGCTGGGGGGCATTCCCTTGGACGAGATCGGCGCGACGGGTCTTGGCTTGAGCGTTTCCCTGGAGGTCGCCGAGGCCTTTACGGATCTCAGCCTCGATGGCGCCAGGATCGTGGTCCAGGGATTCGGCTCCGTGGGCCAGCACGCGGCCCGCTTTCTCGCCCGACGCGGCGCCCGGCTGGTGGGCGTCTCCGACAGCCGGGGAGCGCGGGCGGCCGCAGAGGGTTTCGATCTCGATCTCCTGCTCGCATCCAAGCAGGAGGGCGTCAGCGTCGGCGCCTTCGACGAAGGCGAGGCCATCGATCCCGAGGATCTCGTCGAGCTCGATTGCGACGTGTGGATTCCGGCCGCCCGGCCGGACGTGCTCAACGGGGCAAACGCCGGCCGGATCCGAGCCAAGGTAGTTGCCCAGGGAGCGAACATCCCCGCCACCCCGGAGGCGGAGCAGACCCTGGCGGCGCGCGGCGTTCTGGTGATCCCGGACTTCGTCGCCAACGCCGGCGGGGTCATCTGCGCGGCTGTGGAGTATCACGGCGGCAGTGAAAGCCAGGCCCTGGCCACGATCCAGGACAAGATTCACGGCAACGTCAAAGAGGTGCTCTCCAGGGCGACCACCACGGGCGAGCTGCCGAGAAAAGTCGCCATGGACATTGCTCGCGAACGGGTGCAAGCGGCCATGCGCTATCGTAAAACCTACTGACCCGGAGTGATGCCCCGGACGGCAGCGCCTCGCCCCGGCGAAGACCCAGCGCGCCCCTGGCTCAGGGAATACGGCCCACCAGCTCCCGGCCGACCCGCTCGAGCACGTCGAACCGGGTATCGAAATTGGGCAGGATCATCACCTGATCCAGACCCGCTTCGCTGAGGGCGGCAAGCCGGTCGATGAGCTGGTCGCGAGTGCCTATCATGCAGGTGGTCTCGAGCACCTCGCGGGTCAGAAACCGCTCCTCTTCCGGCAACACCCAGCAGTTGTGGCCGGCATGGATCCGCTGGTGGCGCCTTTCCTGCGGATAAGATTCGAGCAGAGCGCAGTAGTCGTCCCATATGCCGCCAAGATAGCCGGGCGGCTGGTGACCGAAATTGCGCCACTGATCGTAGGCGTAGTGAACGGAGGCCATGGCCATGGCGCCGCATTCGGCTCGCACCCGGGGCGAATCGCTCGCTTCCCCCGGGTCCAGCACGACGATGGCGGTCAGTCCGGTCGTGTAGAAGTCTGATCGATCCAGCGTCCGGCCCGCTGCCGCCGCGCCCTCTTCCAGCATGCGCCAGATGTTGGCCATCACCGCCGGGTTCGCCGGCATGGCCAGCACCGCGCCGTCGCCGTGCTTGCCCGCCAGACCCAGAGACCGCGGTCCGAAGCCGGAAACGTAGACGGGGATTCGATCGTCGAAATTGACGAACCCCTTGTCCGGCATGATGTGCCGAATGGGCGCCTCGCCGCGGGCGCCGACGGTCAAAGGTCCCATCTGCGCCTCCTCGCCACGGACCAGCGGCACGAGGGTGCTCAGATACCGGTCGAACTCGGCAATTCGATGAGGCGGCTGCCCCATGACGCGCATTGCCGTGTTGCCGGCGCCGACCCCGAGGAACGTCCGCCCGGGCGCGATGGCGTTGATGGTCGCAATGGCCGCCGCGTTGACGGGTGCCGGCCGGGTGCCCGAGACGGCCACGCCGGTGCCGAGGCGGATCTTCTGGGTCCGGTCCGCGGCCAGCGCCAGAGTGGCGTAACAGTCGGACCAGAGCATCTGGCTGTCGGCGAGCCAGGCGTGGGAATATCCGAGGGCCTCGGCGCGAACGACGTAGTCGAGATCGCCGATGTGAGAGGCGACGCAGATTCCGATGTCCATCCTGATCTCCGGGATAGTGAACCTGGCCGATTAGCGTACTTAAGGGCGCCAGCGCTTGCCAGACGATCCTGGCCGGGACGCCCCAGCCGTCCCCTTGCATCCGAACGGCTACCTGCGCTAAATGGATCGGCATATCCAGCCGGGAAATCAGCCATGGGGCAGCTCAAGTTCGACCACCTGCAGCCCATCGTCGACGACGACGCGACCATCGAGGCCGCCCTCGCCGATGCCCACATCCCGTCGCTGATGGCCGCCATGGTGCACGTCAGCGGTGATACCAGCTGGATCCGCGGAGCCATTCGCCCGGTCAACCAGTTCTTCGGCGACTCCCAGGGAGGCATCGCGCCCAATGATCAGGCAGAGGTCCGCAGACGGGCGCTCGAGGCGCTGATTGCCTATCGCGATGGCAAAGCGACGCCCCCGCCTCCCGACCCCGCAACCGTCAGCGAGATGGTGAACTTCGTCATCGGCCAGGAAGTCACCTCGGACTACGGGGAGTTTCTGCACGCCGAGCTCGCCCTGGACGGCGCCGACCCCTACGCTTCGGAGGGCTTCGACGAGATCTCCGAGGCGGCACGGCGGGAGTTCAAGGTCATCATCGTCGGCGCAGGGATGTCGGGGCTGCTCGCGGCGATCAGGCTCAAGGAGGCTGGCATCTCCTGGGAGATCGTGGAGAAGCACGCCGACGTGGGCGGGACCTGGTACCAGAACGGCTATCCGGGGTGTCGGGTCGACAGCCCCAATCACATCTACTCCTACAGCTTCCGGCCCGCCGACTGGCCCCAGTACTACTCGAGCCAGGAAGTTCTGCGGGAGTATTTCGACAAGGTGGCGACGGAGTACGGCCTGCGCGACCAGATCCGTTTCAGCACGGAAGTGCAGTCCATGGCGTTCGACGATGCGTCCGGGACGTGGCAGGTGGAAGTCACGAACGGTACCGGCGCCAGGGAGACCCTCACCGCGAACGCCGTCATCAGCGCCGTGGGCCAGCTGAACCGACCGAAATGGCCCGACCTCGCCGGCCAGGATCGTTTTCGCGGCGTGTCCTTTCACTCCACCGAGTGGGAACACGAGCACGATCTGTCCGGCAAGCGCATCATCGTCATAGGCACCGGTGCCAGCGCGTTTCAGTTCGCTCCCGAAATCGCCAAGGTGGCAGCCGAGGTCGAGATTTTTCAGCGCACACCCAACTGGATGGCCCCGGTGGCCACCTACCACGACCACATACCGCTGGGGAAGCACTGGCTCCTCAACCACGTTCCCTACTACGCGAAGTGGTACCGCTTCGCCATGTTCTGGAACATGGCCGAGGGCGTGCTCTCCGCGGTGCGCAAGGATCCGGCCTGGAACCAGACTGAAGACGCCATCAGCGCCGAAAACGACACGCTCCGGCAGATGTTCACCGACTGGCTCGAAGAGCTGTGTGAAGGCGACGAGGAACTGCTCGAAAAGGTGGTGCCCAAGTTCCCGGTGGGCGGCAAGCGGGTGCTGCTCGACAACGGCAACTGGATTCGCGCCTTGAGGCGCGACAACGTGCACCTGCTCACCGATCCCATCGCCGAGATCAACGAGACCGGCGTCGTCACCGAGGATGGCAAACAGCACGACGCCGACGTGCTGATCTACGGCACCGGCTTCCAGGCAAGCCGGTTTCTATGGCCGATGAAGGTCACCGGTCGCGACGGGATCGACCTGAACGAGCAGTGGCAGGGAGACGCCCGCGCCTACCTCGGCATCACCATCCCCAACTTCCCCAATCTTTTCTGCTGCTACGGGCCCAACACCAACATCGTCGTCAACGGCAGCATCGTCTTCTTCTCCGAATGCGAGGTGCGCTACATCCTGAGCTGTATCCGCCAGCTGCTGGCCGGCGGCCACAAGGCCCTGGATTGCCGCGCAGACGTTCACGATGCGTACAACGAGTGGATCGACGAGGGCAACGCCAACATGGCCTGGGGCGCGGCCCGGGTACCCTCCTGGTACAAGAACGAGAAAGGCCGGGTGTCCCAGAACTGGCCCTTCACGCTGCTCGAGTACTGGAACCACACCAGGGACGTCAACGCGGCGGACTACGAGTTCCTCTCCGACGCGTGACGCGCCCCGCGCTCGCAGAAGCCGGCGCGCGACGTTAAGATTGCGCGCTCGCGGCGCTTCGGGTCGTTCAAGGAGGTTCGGTGATTCTCGATCTGCACACACATTCCATCAAGTCCGATGATGGTCGTGCCAAGGTGCAGAACTACTGCCAGTGGATCCGCACACGCGAGATCCCCATCGACGGCCTCGTGCTCACCGAGCATCGCCAGTTCGACGCCGAGTCCGACTACTCCCCGCTGGCTCAGCAGTTCGGGATCACAATCCTCAAGGGCAGCGAGGTCGAGACCGAGTACGGCCACGTCCTGGTGTTCGGCGTGACCGAAGCGCTGACCCGGGCGTTCGATTTCGCGGACATCCACCTTCCTTTGGCCCGGGTCATCGAAGCCTGTGCGCTGCACGGCGCGGTTCCCGTTCCCTGTCATCCCGGGCGCCGGCGCGTGGGCATGAGCGCTCATCTCGAGGAATTCGGCACGCCGGAAGGGGTGAGGATCGTGGAGACGCACAATGGCGGCAGCCGTGGAGACGAGGACGCCGTGGCCCAGGCCATGGCCGCCGAGCTCGGCTACCTGGGCATTGGCGGCAGCGACGCGCACATCGTCAGCCACGTGGGACGCTGCGCTACCCGTTTCCCAGGCACGATCTCCAACGAGCAGGAACTGGTGGAAGCGCTGCTGGCCGAAGACTTCGAAGCCGTTACCAATCGGGAGTGAAAGACACCCATGCTTGACCTAGAGGCGTTACGGGCAAACTTCCTCAACGAAGACTTCGACGAGCAGCACTTCGAGGTGAACGCCGAGCAGTGCGTTGCCTACGCCCTGGCCTGCGGCGAGACGGCGCCGCGCTACACCGACCCGGCCCATCCTGACTTCCAGGCGCCGCCCACGCTGCCGTCGAGCTTTCACCCCGGCCGCCGCCTGCCTGACGGCTTTCCCAAACTACCCGGTCTGGGCATGGACGCAGGCAAGGCTGTTGCGCCGAAGCGGCCCATACGGCCCGGGGTGCCGCTGGTCGGGCGCACGCATCTCCACGACGTTTACGCCAAAACCGGACGATCGGGCCGCATGACGTTCATGGTTACGCGCATGGAGATCTACGATCCCGACGGCGAGCAGCTGGCAACCGCTGACACCCGAATCGTCATTCGAGAGAGGCCGGATCAATGACCGTCAACGTCATCGGCGACGTCGAGTTCGGCGAAGAGCTACCGGTCTTCGAGCCGGACACGAGCCTGGCCAACGTCAAGCGATTCACCGAAGCCGCCGGCTGGCAGGGACCCCGGTTCACGGACCATGAGGCCGCCAGGCGCGAGGGGCTCCCCGGAGCGCTGGTGCCAGGCATCATGAGTCAGGGTTTTCTCGCGGCCATGATCCATCGCTGGGCGCCGGAGAGTCAGATCGAAAGCGTGGACACCGTGTTCAGGGCGCCCGTGCTGGTTGACGAAAGGCACAGCATCAGCGGCGTCGTCACCGACATCGACGAAGATGCGGGCACGGTCGAAATTGATCTGACCGTGACGAACGAGGCCAACGAGACCCGGGTCTTCGGCACCGCCACCGTTCGCCTCCCCGCCTGATCTCCCGCCGGTTCCGCCGATCACAACCGGCAAAGGCGACAGCAACCGGTCGTTCAGATCGGCTCGAAAAGGGGCACAGCCAGCTCTTCGTGGTCTTCCCACGCGACGCGCACCCGTTGGCCCACCCGAATGTCCTCCACGGGGCCGATCACGTTGGACAGTAGCCGCGGCCCCTCGTCCAGGTCGATCCAGGCCACCGCGTAGGGGACCAGAGCGCGGAAGAAGGGGTGATAGCTCTGCCTGATCACGCTGAACGTGTAGACGGTGCCCTCCCCCTTGGCCGTTTTCCAGGCCAGCGCGTCGCCAAGACAACCCGTGCAATGCCGCCGCGGGTAGAAGACGACGGTGCCGCAGTCCGCGCACTCCTGATAGCGCAGCTCGTGTTCCCGGGTGGCTTCCCAGAATGCCCGGCTGTCCATTTCGTGCAGGTTCGGCAGCGGTCTCTTCGCTTCGCTCATGGTGCTACTCCTCAATCCCGCCCAAGTATCACGGTACCCGCGCAATGCCGGCTGCCGAGCATGCCGCCGTTGCCGTGGGCCACGGCCAGCTTCGCACCGTCCACCTGAGAGCAGGAATCACCGCGCAGCTGGCGCGCGGCTTCGATCAGAAGAAATATGCCCCGCATGCCCGGATGGTTCGACGAGAGCCCGCCGCCATCGGTGTTCAGGGCCGGGCCATCCGCGGGGCGATCGAAGCGCAAACGCCCTCCCGCGGCCCAGGGCCCGCCCTCCCCCTTCGCGCAGAATCCCAGATCCTCCAGGATCGTGAGCACCGTGATGCTGAACGAATCGTAGATCATGGCGATGTCCATCTCGGCCGGAGAGACGCCCGCCTCAGCAAAGGCCTGCGGCCCGGACTGGGCCGCGGCGCTCACCGTTATGTCGCCGCCATTTTCAGGGTATTTGGTGGCTTCTCCGGTGCCCAGGATCCACACCGGCGGACGCGCGCAGTTACGGGCGACTTCCGGCGAGGCGATGACCACGGCTCCGCCGCCGTCCGAGATCATGCAGCACTCCAGCAGATGCAGCGGGTCGGCGATCATCCTCGAGCCGACCACGTCCTCCACCGTCGTTTCGCGAATGTCGAGGAACTCGAGATCCTCCATGGCTTTGACGGCCTCGGGATTACGCATGGCGTGACAGCGGGTCGCCACGGATATTTCTGCCAGCTGCTCGCTCGTGGTGCCGTACTCATACATGTGCCGCTGCGCCACCATCGCGTAGTTGGCCACCAGGGTCATGCCGGCAAAGGCATCCATGTTGTCCGCCGGATGCATGCCGCCCCCACCGCGCCCGCCAACGCCGATGGCCCGTGCGTTGCTGTGCGCTGTCGATCCGTAGGTCAGCAGCGCCACCCTCGCCTTGCCCGCCGCGATGTCCCTGGCCGCGTGGGCGGCGTGGTACTCGTAGGAGCTGCCGCCCACATTGGTGGTGTCGATGACGTTGGGTTTAAGCCCGAGGTACTCGGCGATGGTGAGACCGCTCATCATCCCGGCCTCACCCGCGTCGTAGATGGCGTCAACGTCCTGCCAGCTCAGCCCGGCATCGGCGAGCGCCCGGGCAGCGCTTTCCGCCTTGATCTGCAACGGGCTGACGGATCCCTCGACGTCGCGCGAAGGGTACTCGTGAATGCCGACGATGGCGGCGCTTCTGGCTTGACCAGCCACGGCTATCTCCCCCAGGTTGATGCCCGCAGTCTAAGCCGTGCGGGCCGACGGTCCAAGGCCGGTCCTTGCGGGCTAGGCGGCGATGCGCACGGGCAGGCTCTGAATGGCGCGGAACAGCACCGAGCTGGCACGCACGGGCTCCCCGACAACCTCGATTCGAGGGCATCGTTTGAGGATTTCCTCCCAGAGCACCCTCAGCTGAAGCTCGGCCAGACGGTTCCCCAGACAGCGGTGGATGCCGAACCCGAAGGAAAGGTGCTCACGGGGCCGCCTGCGGTCGATGATGAACTCGTCCGGCCGCTCCACGGCGTCCGGATCGCGGTTCCCCGATATGTACCACATGACCACCTTGTCACCCTTGCCGATCAGCTGGCCACGAAACTCCGTGTCCGCCAGCGCCGTGCGGCGCATGTGCGTGAGCGGGGTCTGCCAGCGGATGATCTCCGGCACCATCGTGCGGACGAGATCGGCGTTCTCCAGGAGCTTGTCGTACTGCTCCGGGAACTGGTTCAGGGCGAGCAGGCCGCCGCTGATGGAGTTGCGGGTGGTGTCGTTGCCGCCCACGGTCAGCAGCACTGCGTTGCCCAGCAGCTCCTGGGAGTTCATGTCGGCAGTGTCCGGCCCGTGGGCCAGCATGGACACCAGATCGCCCGTGGGCGCTGACGACTTGCGGTCGCGCCAGAGGGCGTCGAAGTAATCGCCACACTGCGCGAGGGCTTCGAAATACGACGACTTCTCCTTGACCACCTCGGGGTTGTCCGCGTTGCTGATGATGTTCGACCAGCGGATCAGCTGATGGCGCTCTTCCTGGGGCACGCCGAACAGCGTTGCGAGCATCTGCGCGGTCAGCTCGATGGAAACGTGCTCCACCCAGTTGAACGTCTCGTTGCGGGGCAGGCCGTCGAGAATCCTGCCCGCGCGCTCCCGCACGGTGGCCTCGAGGTCGCCAAGGTTGCGCTGAGTGAACTTCGGGGCTACCGCTTTGCGTTGCGCGTCGTGTTTGGGCGGATCCATCTGGATGAACATCGGCACGTCGTTGCCGGAGGACGGCGTGCCCATGAGCGTTACCCCGCCCAGCGAGAACTCGGAGGAGAACACCGCGTGGTTCTTCTCGATCTGCATGATGTCGTCGTAGCGGGTTATGGACCAGTACGGTCCGTACTGGCTTTCGGAACAGTAGTGCACGGGCGCCTCTTCCCGCAGCCGTCGGAAGTAGGGCCAGAACGCCTCCGCCCTGAACAGCTCGGGGTTGGCAACGTTGAGATCCTGGAGCGGGATCTCGTAGGGGTCGAGCTGCGGATCGAAGGGAATCCGCTGCCGGCGTCGCGTGGGCGTCGTTGGCGCCAGCACCGCCTTTTCCCGCAGATGATCGTACCGAGATTGCTCTTTCATGACCTTCGCTGACCAATCGCCGACCCCGCCATCATATCAGGAGGCCGGATGGCTTGCGCCCGAGAGATGGAGCCCGCTGCAATCGGTCAGGCGGCGGCAAAGCGCGGCGAGGTCCCGGTGGCCGTTCACCGACGCGCAGAGATTGACGCCTGCAAGGGGCTCGGGCGTGGCCGCGAGCATGGCTCGCAGCGCTTCTCCTCCGCCCTGCACCACGTCGTCCAGGACGGCGGGAGACAGAGCACCGATGGTATCGATCAGGCCGAATCCGGTCAGGTTGTGCAGGGCGGAAAGCAGCTTGGGGCCCACCATCTGCGGGGCGATGTGCTGGGGATCCGCACGGGAGATGATCCTCTGGGTCGCGTGAATCAGGAAGGGCAGAACGGGGCAGCCGGCAACGAAGGAGCACAAGGCGTTGTGCACGTTGCGACGGACCTGCCACCGCCCATCGCGATTCTTCTGGACCCAGTACTCCCGGCCGAAGGCGCATTCGTCGTCATCGGGCAGGTCGAGGCGTTCCGGTGCGTACAGGAGCACGTCGGCATCTATCCAGCAGGCACGCTCATAGCCCTTGGCCAACGCGTCGCGAATCAGCAGCAGCCTCGCCAGGTCCGCGACGATGGGAGAGCGCCCGATGAGCTTGGCGCGATACCACCCCGGCGTGAGCTCCAGCGCATCGTCGCCGCGGAAGCGATAGTCGTAGCCACGCTCCCGCGCCCAGCCTTCCACGCTTTGGAGGCACGACGACAGCCAACCCGGCCGGTCCAGCTCGCTGGCGCTCTGGATGACAAGTGTCCGCACGCGTATCAGTTGCGCACGCGGCCGATGGGTGCTGCCGGCACGGAAACGCTCACGTCAGCTAAAATCCTTTCGTCTCATTAGAAACGTGAAGCGAGTGGACTGGCAAGCGAAGCTCAACGAGGGCGGCATCGTCCTGCTGGACGGAGGCACCGGCTCCGAGCTCCAGCGCAGGGGCGTGCCCATGAGCGGCGCAGCCTGGTCGGGGGCGGCCGCGCACACCCATCCCGACGTGCTGCGCGCCGTGCATCACGACTACATTGCAGCCGGCGCTGAGGTGATCATCACCAACACCTTCGGAACATCCCGGGCCACCCTTCGAGCCGCCGGCCTGGGCGATGCGTTCGCGTCCATCAACCGGCGCGCCGTGGCCCTGGCCATGGAAGCGAGAGAGCTCGCCGGTCGCGACGTCGCCATCGGCGGGTCGATATCCAACCTCCCGCCCAACATGAACATCGGGGACTATCCCGACCCGGCCGAGGAACTGGCCGATCTGCGCGATCAGGCTGCCATCCTGGCGGAGGGCGGCGTCGATTTCATCGCCCTGGAGATGATGCAGGACGTGAACCACGCGCCAAGAGCGATGCGCGCCGCGGTGGCAACCGGGCTTCCCGTCTGGTTGGGCGTCAGCTGCCGGAGATCGACGCAAAACGCGAGCCTCGTGGCTTTCGACTTCGCTGACACGCCGTTCGAAGCGCCGCTGGACGCGCTGATCGCCATGCGTCCTGCGGTGGTCAACGTCATGCACAGCGAGGTCGAGGCGACCGTGCCCGCCATCGAGGCGGTCCGCGAAAGATGGCCCGGCCCCATCGGCGCCTATCCGGAGATCGGCTACTTCGCGGCCCCCGACCGGCGCTTCGGCGACGATCACCCGCCGGACCGTCTGGTGTCCGAGGCTCGCAGGTGGGTGGCGGCGGGCGCTCGATTGATTGGCGGCTGCTGCGGAACCACACCGGATCACATCCGGGCGTTGCACGCTGCGCTGCCTGAGCTCGAAAGGCTCGCCGGGGAGACCGAGACGCCGGGCCGTTCGCCCACCGTCCGGTGATGGTCTCTCCAACGCAGAACGGTCAGGCGCGGGGGTCGACCAGAATCTTGATCTGCTCCGGCTCGCTGGCGAGCTCGGCAAAGGCTCCCGCCATGCCTGCGAGGCTGACCGTCGAGGTATGCAGGGGACCGCAGTCGACGCGGCCGTCCGCGACGAGGCCCTTGGAAACCTCGAAGTCGTCCCGCACGTAGCCGAGCGCCGTGGATACCTTGAGCTCCTGTGCGAGCCATTGCGCCGCGGAAATCTGCGACAACCCGGTGGGGTAACCCACCAGCGCCACGGTGCCGCCCCGGCGAACGTAGGCGGGGACTTCCTCCACGGTGCGCGCCAGCCCCGCACACTCGAACACGACGTCGGCGCCCGACTTGCCGATGATCGAGTTGATGGCAGCCGCCACGTCGGGGGTCTCCCGGGGATCGATGGTGTGGTCGGCGCCCAGCGCTGCCCCGGTTTCGCGCCGGGTAGCCTGGGGTTCCACCAGCACGCAGACACCCGCGCCGGCGGCCCGAGCACACTGCAGCACCAGCAGGCCGATGGGGCCGGCACCCACCACCACCACGCTGTCGCCGAGCCGGATACCGGTGCGGCGGACCGCATGAACGGCAATGGTGACCGGCTCGAGAATGGCAGCGGCCTCGTCGCTTATTTCCGGGCCTACGTGGTAGAGACGAGCCGCCTCGATGGCAATCGCCGAGGCGAAGCCCCCGTGGGGGGCCGCCATTGGGCCGATTCCGACCATGCCGGCAAAGGCCATCTCGCAGTGGGACGGGTCTCCGCGCACGCAGGTGGCGCACTGGCCACAGGCGGTTGCCATGCCGATGGCCACGCGATCGCCTTCCTTGACCTGCACGCCGGCGCCTGCCGCCGAGACATGGCCCATCCACTCGTGCCCGCAGATGGCCGGGTTGTAAGGCTCGCCCGACTGATAGGCATGAACGTCCGTCCCGCAGATGCCGCAATAGGAAACGTCCACCACCGCCTTGCCCGGCTCCGGGCGGGGATCGGGCATCTCCACGAGATCGACCGTTTCCTTACCCGTAACTAACCCAACCTGCATGGCCTTACCCCCGTTTCGAATTGCGCCAAAGGATACGCCAGTCGGCGCGCAGCGGCATCCTTGGACGGTTCAGGCGCCGCCGAGGAACCGGGCCGTTTCGCGATATACGTGTCGGGCGCGCTCCGCGGGATCCGGGAAACGCTCGCGCAGGGGTCGGGAGCGCAGCTCCAGGCTGAGTGGCAGGTCGTCGGGCAGGACGTCCAGAAGATCGCGCAGGGGCAGTTGACCGGCCCCCGGGGTGAACCGGCCGTTGACGGCCTCCTCCCGAAGAACGTCCAGGGTAGGCTCGCCTGGAGGCTCTTTGGCCCCATCGCAGAACTGAGCAAAGCTGAGGAGCTCGCCGGGCACAGCGGCGATGTCCGCAACGCTGGCGCCCGACCTGGCGACGTGCAGAGGATCAATGAGGAGCTTGCCGCGCGGATGTCCCACGTCCCGGATGATCCGCAGGGCGCAAGGCAGATCCCGAACCGCGTAGATCGGCAGAAATTCGAGGCAGACGTTGACGCCCAGCTGCTCGCCAAGCTCGCAGAGATGGGCGAATCGGCGGCAGACGGCCACCTCGTCGGGATCGCTCGAGACCACGATGGCCTCGGTGGCCCCAACCGCAGCGCCGCTCTCCAGCAAACGCTGATGTTCCGGGTCCGGTGCTCCCGGCCGGATGTCGATGACCTCGATTTCCAGCGGCGTCAGACCGGTGTCCGCAAAGGCGGCCGCCACGCCGCGCGTGGTCTCATCGGTCCACGTGGCGGCGTCGAACCAGATACCGCAGCCGTTGAACCCCCCTGCGGCAGCCGCCCGGGTGACCTCGGCAGGACCGAACTCGGGCAGGGTTCCCGATGCTAGAGATATGAGACGCGCCACGATGATCGTCCTGATTGCTGCCTGGGCCAGTGTGCTTCATTTGCAGCGTTCTGGCGAGCAGGCCCGCTACCCCATAGCTCCCGAGGCCGGGCCGCCGTCAGGCACTGGGGGCGACTCGACGGGAAGGCAGGATTCCTCCGGGCGCAGGCTCCCCGGGCGCTCAACTCGGATCTGCACATCTTCCCCGGGGCGATTTGCCGACGCGGCGTGGACCGTCGCGGGCCGGATGTTAAAGTGCGCCCCGCCCGCGCGCCCTCAAACAGGAGCGAGACTGGATCGATGCGACTTGTCAGCTGGAACGTCAACGGCCTGCGCGCCTGTGCGAAAAAGGGCTTTCTCGGATTTCTCGAGACCTCCGGGGCCGACTTCGTCGCCCTGCAGGAAGTGCGCGCGTTCCCCGATCAGCTGGACGACGGCCTGCGAGCCCCGCCCGGCTGGCACGTTTGTTTCTCTCCCGCGGAGCGCCCCGGCTACAGCGGCGTCGCCCTCTACGCCCGGGCCGCCCCTGATAGGGTTCAGACCAGCCTCGGGAAGCCGGACTTCGATCGGGAGGGGCGGCTGCTCAGCGCGCATTTCGGCCGCCTGGCCATCGTGAGCGTCTACTTCCCCAAAGGCAGCGGCAAGGATCGGGACAACAGCCGCGTCGGCTACAAGCTCGATTTTTACGCCGCCGTGTTCGATCACGTTGAGCAGCTGCGCCGGAGAGGTCCCGTATTTGTGGTTGGCGACTACAACACGGCCCACGAGCCTATCGACCTCGCCCGTCCAAAAACCAACACCAAGTCGAGCGGGTTTCTGCCCGAGGAGCGAGCCGAGATCACGCGCTGGATCGACGCCGGCTGGGTGGACGTCTTCCGCCGCCAGCATCCGGGGCAGCCCGACCACTACACGTGGTGGCGGCAGTGGGGCAACGCCCGCCGGGATAACGTCGGCTGGCGAATCGACTACGTGCTGGCCTCGCCATCGGCTGCAAGGCGGGTCAGGCAGGCGTTCATCTGGCCCGAGGTGACCGGATCCGATCACTGCCCGGTTGGCGTTGACTTCGAATGAGACGACGCCACCGGGCCCGCATTGACCCGCATTGACCCGCATTGCCTCGAGCGCATCGGATTTCTATAGTCCACCCATCGTCCAGGCCAGAGGCAGTCTCCCGTGGCAGACGCACGTTGCTGGAATTGTGGTACGTCGATCGACGACGTGCCCAGACCCATAAGCCGGCAAGCAACCTGTTCTAAGTGCTTCCACGAACTGCACTGTTGTCGCATGTGCCGGCACCACGATGAGTCCGCCAGCGCGGGAAGGTGCCGGGAGGAACGTGCAGATCCCCCTCCCGAAAAGGACGTTGCCAACTTTTGTGACTGGTTTCAGCCAGGCAAGAACGCCTTCCAGGAAGGCCGCACCACGGCGGGCGAGAATGCCCGCTCACGCCTCGATGCGCTGTTCGGCGATTCGCAGGGCCCGGCGGAAGAGCCTGACGAGGCGCCGCCAAAACCCGAGGATGGGCCCCGAAGCGCCGAGGAGAAGGCCCGCGCCGAGCTCGATCGCCTGTTTTCGCGGGACGCTGACTGATTGCGCCCCGCGTCGGATATCGCTCCGAGGCGAGATGGGCCCGACCAGCGACATCGCAAATCTGTGACATTCACACGCCATTTCCGTGAAACGCACCCGTTATCGCGGGTCTACAATCCGTAGGTCTCTGATTTCGTTTGAAAAGACACTATCGCTCTCAGACGAATTTGCAGGTAGACTGCGCCACCAGAAATATAAGTGCCGGATGATTCGCCGGCCGATGGAGAGCCTCGGTTTGTTGGGCAGCTGTGTTCGGAGGGGTTCGAGCACAACGAAAAGAGCAAACACGACAATTTGAGCTGGTTATCACATGAGCCCTACCACTCGTTGTAGCGGGATATCGCACCGCACACGTGGCTTTATGAGCCTGGTTGATGCCCTGGAGTACGCCGCGCAAGGCGACACGGGGCTGAACTTCTATGATGGCTCCGGGAGCCTCAGCGCCGCGTTGCCGTACGCGCAGCTGGCGCAGGACGCTCGGATCCTGGCGACCCGGCTGCTCGGCCTGGGCGTCAAACGCGGCGCCCGGGTTGGCATCGTTGCCGAAACCGACCCCATGTTCCCGCGATTCTTCTTTGCCTGTCAGTACGCCGGGTTGATCCCGGTGGCTCTGCCTGCCGGTCTGCAGATGGGCGGCGGCGAGGCCTACGTGGAGCAGCTCAGTCGCATGCTGGAAAGCTGCGGAGCTGCGGTGGCGGTCGCGCCGGAATCTCACCTCAGCTTCCTGAAGCGTGCGACGCGACAGCTGTCGCTGCGCATGTCCGGATCGCCAGAGGACTTCGACGCCCTGCCAGCGGTGCCGGTGAAGCTGCTCCCCTTGAGTGCCGACGAACCCGCCTACCTGCAGTACACGTCGGGAAGCACCCGCTTCCCCCGCGGCGTCGAGATGACCCAGACGGCCGTCCTCGCAAACCTGACCGAAATCGCCGAGATAGGCACCCGCATCACCGCCGACGACCGGATCGTTTCATGGCTGCCCTACTACCATGATATGGGCCTGGTGGGTTGCCTGCTGGTACCGGTGGCAACGCAGATTTCAGCCGACTTCCTGTCGCCGCGCACGTTTGCCATGCGTCCACGGCTTTGGCTGAAGCTGCTCTCGGAAAATCGCGGGACGATCTCGTCCAGCCCGCCGTTCGGCTACGAGCTGTGCGCGACCCGCGTCCGCATGACGGACACGGAGCGATACGACCTCAGCGCCTGGCGCGTCGCCTGCGTCGGCGCGGAGCGCATCAACCCGCGTCCGCTGAAGCAGTTCGCCAACGTGCTGGCTCCTGCCGGCTTCAACCCCAAGGCGTTTCTGCCCTGCTACGGCATGGCGGAGGTGGGTCTGGCAATCAGCTTCGCCCCGCTGGAGGACGGCTACTTCGTCGACGACGTGGCCAAGGCCTCAATGTCTGCGGAAGGCCTGGCCATCGAGGCCACCGAGGGCGACCGTGCGAAGGGCAACACCCTCTCGTTCGTCGACTGCGGCGCGGCGCTTCCAAGCTACGACGTCTCCATCCGCGACGAGTCGGGCCGAGAGCTCGACGAGCGCGAGTGCGGACGCATCTGGGTTCGGGGGCCAAGCCTGATGAGGGGCTACTTCCGCGATCCCGTGACCACCGCCGAGGTCATGAAGCCCGGCGGATGGCTCGATACCGGCGACATCGGTTACCGCATCGGCAGGCGTCTGTTCCTTACCTCGCGGGCCAAGGACGTGATCATCATCAATGGCCGCAACATCTGGCCGCAGGATCTCGAGCAGCTCGCCGAGCGCCTGCCCGAGGTTCGGCTCGGGGCGATTTCCGCGTTCTCGGTTACCCGCCCGAATCAGGAAGAGCTGGCCGTGATGGTGGTGGAGTCCCGCAACGCCGGTCGGGAGCTCAGCGACGAGCTTTCGGGCATGGTGCGGGAGCACTTCGGCATCAACTGTTACATCGAGCTGGCACCGCCGAGGACGCTACCGCGCACCTCGTCGGGCAAGCTGTCCCGCGCACGCGCCAGGGCCGACTTCCTGGATCGCACGGCCTGGGATGCCGACGGTTATCCCATGACGGCGCCGGAAGTCCAGGCACAAGCGGGCTGACTCACCCAGGGTGATCTTTGCCTGATAACCCTACCCGCCCGCTCATCGCGCTGACGGGCGCCACCGGCTTCATCGGCCGGCATCTGCAGCGCGCGCTGCTTGATGCGGGCTGCGCCGTGCGAGCGCTGGTTCGAACCCGCTCGCTTGCGAGCTCGGGGCTCATCGAAGGCGTCGAAGTCGCAGAAGCCGACCTCGGCTGCGAATCTTCCATGAAGCTGGCCCTGAACGACGTCGACCAGCTGGTTTACGCGGCCGGATCGGTTCGCGGGCGGGATCCCGAGGACTTCGCGCTCGCCAACGTCACCGGCGTCAAGCTGGCCGCCACGGCGCTTGCCTCTCGCAAGCCGGGCATCCCCATGCTGCTCATTTCCTCGCTGGCGGCGAGCGCCCCCGAGCTGTCGCACTACGCGGCCAGCAAGCGCGCGGGAGAAGACGCTCTGCGAGGAAGCGGGCTCACCAGGTGGGCCATCATGCGGCCCCCAGCCGTCTACGGACCCGGCGACAGAGAGCTCAAGGGCACGTTCACCGCAATCCGGCGCGGCCTGGTGCCCATGGTCGCTCCGGCAGACCAGCATCTGCCTTTCATCGAGGTCGGCGATCTGGCCGATGCCGTGAACGCCTGGAGCCAACATCCGCAAGCCTGCTCAGGCGGGACCTTTGCCCTGCACGACGGCCAGCAGGGCGGCTACGACTGGCAGGCGATCCGCCAGCAGATCGGTCCGACCCGCACGGTTACGCTGAAAGTGCCGTACCCGTTGCTCGACGCGCTGAGCCACGTAAACTTGTGGCTTTCGCGCATCATGAGCTACTCGCCCATGCTCACGCCGGGCAAAGTGCGCGAACTGACATACATGGGCTGGACGTGCAGCAACGAAGCTTTCACCGACGCCACGGGATGGGTTCCGCGAACCCGCCTGGGCCAGGGCGTCGCTGCCATGTTCGCCCGTTGAACGACCCTGAGAGGTATTGCACTTGTCCGCTAGCCAGACCGACATCATCGTCACGCTCGCAGAACTGCTCTGCGCCCAGCTTCCGGAGCCGGTAGCCATCGCCCCCGATACGGATCTCATCTCCGATCTGGCTCTCGAATCGGTCCAGATCATGGAGTTCATCGTCGAGGTGGAGGATCACTACGACATCGCCATCAGCCTCGAAGCGCTGGCCGAGATCCGCAACCTCGATCAGCTGGCGCGTCTGGTCATCACCGCCCTGGACGCCCAATGAGCCTCCTGGAGAAGTTCGATGCCCTGGAGACTACCCGCCAGGAGCTCCTCGGCCACGGGACCAACCCGACCGACGTGATCATCGAGAGGGTCATCTCGGCAACGGAATCCGTCATCGGCGGCAAGCCCACGATCATGGCGGGGACGAACAACTACCTCGGCCTGACTTTCGACCCGGAATGCATCGCCGCCGGCAAGCGGGCGCTGGATGAATCGGGCACCGGCACCACGGGATCCCGCATGGCCAACGGCAATTACGCTTCCCATGGGGAGCTGGAGCGGGAGATCGCCGACTTCTACGGCTACCCCTACGCCATGGTGTTCTCGACCGGCTACGCGGCAAACATCGGGACCATGGCAGCTCTGGTGGGTCCGGGAGACGCCGTGATGCTCGATGGCGACGCCCACGCCAGCCTGTTCGACGGCAGCAAACTTTCCGGCGCAACCGTTTACCGGTTCAAGCACAACGATGCCGAGAGCCTGGACAAACGCCTGCGCCGGCTAGGTGACGTCGCCAGCCGCACGCTGGTCATCGTCGAGGGGCTCTACAGCATTCTGGGAGACCGCGCTCCGCTCAAAGAGCTGGCGGAGGTGACCCGCGCCCACGATGCCTGCCTGTTCGTCGACGAGGCTCACTCGCTTGGCGTGCTCGGAGAAACCGGACGCGGACGGGTGGAGGAAGACCAGGTGGAAGCCGACTTCGTCGTCGGCACCTTCAGCAAGAGCCTGGGTTCCACGGGCGGCTTCTGCGTGAGCCCCCACCGAGCGCTGACCCTGTTTCGCTATGCCAGCCGCCCCTACATGTTCACGGCGTCCCCATGCCCGTCAGTCATCGCCACCACGCGGGCGGCCCTTGCTCAGATGCGCAAACGGCCCGAGCTGCGCGCGTCGTTGTGGAGGAACGCTGAAACGCTCTACAGCGGCCTGGCCCAGCTGGGATTCACCCTCGGCCCCGAGCCGAGCCCCGTGGTCGCCGTTCGCATGACCTCCCGGGAACAGGCACTGGCGAACTGGCAGCAGCTGCTGGACAACGGTATCTACATAAACCTCATCCTGCCCCCGGCCGCGCCGGACGGCACCGCGCTGCTTCGCTGCAGCGTCAGTGCAGCCCACACGCCGGAACAGATTCAACGCATCATCGACGCGTTCAGGCAGCTGCCCCCGGATCCTGGTCAGCCCGCGTAAGCACCAGCGCGACCATCCCTGCCAGCGCAATCGCTCCCGAGCACGCAGCGGCGATGCCGGCACCCGCCAGCCCCAGCCAGGGCACGAGGACGGCAAAAGCAGAAACGTGGCATACGGCGGTGACGATCTGGACCCGCAGCGCGCCGGTCGCCGCGCCCATGGCGTAAGCCGCCGGCCTGAGAGCCGCACCGATCAGCTCCAACGCACCCGCGACCATCAGCCACACGAGCAGCGCCGCGCCTTGCACGTATTCCTCGCCCACGAGCGCTTCGAGAAGCTCGCCGGCATAAAGGCCCACCAGGCCGACGACCACGGCGGCGATCAGCCCGCCGTAAAGGCCGAGGCGCCAGTAGAGCGTCTTGAACCGCGGGTCGCGCTCCCGCCACAGACGGGCGAAGTCCGGGAACACGGCCTGACGCACCACGATCACGGGCTTGGCCAGCACATCGGCAAACTCGCGGGCGACGCGAAACATCCCGGCACCCGCGGGGCCAAGCAGAACGCCTGCCAGCAGGATCAGGCCGTGCCGCTGCGCAAGATCGAGGTTCGACTGCCAGTAGAGCGTGCCGACGAAGCCCCACAACCCTGGAAATCGTCGTTTCGCGCCGGCAAGGGTGGGACGTCCGGGCCGGACTCCTCGCCTTTTGAGCTCCAGCCAGCCACGCACGTTCATGAAGAGATGCTCGGCGGCAAACGCGACGGCCCAAACCATCAGGTAACCAAGCAAGCCTCCCTCAGCCAGGTACACGGCGGCTACGCCGGCCAGCCGGATGAGCGGCCCCACGTTCTGCTGGACGCCCATGGCATGAAATCGCCCTGCTACCCGGAGCACGCCTCGCGCGGTCCCCGAGCCCGATGCCAGCAGAACCAGGCCGTAGAGAACGGCCGGCATTGCCAGCTCCTCCGGGAGCCCCAGGGCGGGGCCCGCGAGCAGCATGACGAGCATCATGCACAGCGCGGCAAGGCTGGCAGTGGCGACATCCAGGGCAAGAGTGAAGCGCAGCAGGTGGTTCAGCTCCCGATGGTCGTCGTCGTCAAACGGCGCGACGCCGTATCGGACCACCGTGTCAGACGGTTTGAAGTTGAGCAGGCCGCGCACCACCACGGCCGTGGTGTGCACGACCACGAGGAGCCCGAACTCTACCGGTCCGAGAAAGCGGGCAACCAGGGTCAGCGAAACCACGGACAGCACACCGGCCACGGCACGGCCACCCATCAGCACGGAGAAGTTCTTCAGCGCCCTGCGAACGGGCGAGTCGGAGACCGACTCGTTCACGCGCGAGCTCCGCCCCGCGCCCGCACGGCGGACCCGGCAGTGTGACCGTTCACCGGAACGCGCCTCTGCGATAGAGCCGCCAGACCAGCGGCCAGGCAAAGATCAGCGGGTAGCGATGCTGCCGGGCGCTTGCTTCCACCCGCACCCCGCTGTGCCGCTCCACCTTCCAGAGTATGTAATCCAACGCGTCGTCGAAGGTGAGCGCGCCTTTGACAAGCCGGCCAACCGATAGAAACTTTCCCAGCGCGATCACGCACGCCCATTCCACGGCGGCTGAAACCCGCGGCCTGACGGCGCGGTAGCGGCCTCCCGCGCAGACCAGGTGCCGGCCGTCAGCCACGGCGGCCAGCATGTTGTCGTAGTAGTCGGGATCGTGATCGATGATCGAGTCACTTCGCCCAGCCGACTCGGACCGAAGCTCGGAACGGTAGGTGAGCGCAAAGCCCCGGGCCCAGAATTCCCGGCTCGTGAAATCCCCTCTGAGCGTGGGAGCGACGCGTTTGACAAACGTACGCACACATTGCTCGATAATCTGAACGAGTGCCGCCTCATCGGCGGGCCAGCGTGCATAGACGATGCGGGCCGGCTGGGCAAAGCGCGCCCAGAAGTAGGGATGCAGCCCCGAGGCGGCCTGCCTGCGCAGCTGTCTCATGGTCACGACGGCGTACTTTGCCCGAACACGCTCGGCGCCCTCACCCACCGCAAGGTAGTAGACGTTGGGCGGCAGGACCCGCGCGCCCAGGGCCGAAACCGGCGAGCCCAGGGCGCCGCGGTAGCCATCGACGACCACGTAGAAATCCAGCAGGGTATCGCGCACGCCGCGCAGATAAGATCCGTAGAGCAGCACGGCCTGAAGGTGCTCGCCACACCGGGCACGCAGTTCCGAGAGCATTCGTTCGACACCTTGATCGTTCTCGAGACCGGCAGGTGCCGTGCGCTCGACGATGACTGACCTGGCGTCACGCATCAGGCGAGGTGACTAGCGCTGCACATAGGCTCCGCGGGTCCGCGAAAATGTCCGGAACGCGCGGGGGTATGCGGTCGCCGCCGACGGCTCGGTGAGCCAAGAGGACAGCGGCCCGTCGCTCATGCGGGCAAGCGTCGCCTGCAGAAGCCTGATCATCAGCACGACCGTGGTGCCCACCGTCCAGAACACCACCGCCAGGAACGCGCCGCCAGGACTGCCCAGCAGCATCGCCACGAGCATCAGGATGAGGCAGGGATTGCGCCTGGCCGTGACCAGTCGGAAGTAGGCGTCGAACGGCCTCCAGTCGAACAGGCTGCAGGAGCCGAGGCCGTGAAAGGCGGCTTCGATGAGCCGTCCGCCGACGTAGCCGGCAACGATCCACCAGTAGTACTCCAGCAGGGGGACGCTGAAAACGCTATCGTCCAGCGACATGCCCCACAGCACGTACCAGAACGGCGGATGCACGATGTCCATGCCGTGATCGAGGACGTGCCCGATGCGGCTCGAGCTCACGGTGACCCGGGCAAGCTTGCCGTCGACCGTATCGAGAAAAGTCATGAACCATCCGGCCGCCAGACCCAGCCAGTAGTCGCCCTGGTAGAAGGCAAACCCCGCATAAACGACGAGCAGGAGACCCGCCAGCGTGACCATGTTGGGCGTGATTCCCAACCGCGCGCAGACCCGGACCGCGTGACGCGCGGGTCTGGGCCACAGCCACTTCGTCACCAGGTCGGTGATCCCTTTGTAGGAACGGCCATACAGCCGGTCCTCGAGCTCGCCACGGTCTTCTTCCGCGATCGGCAGCAGAAGCGGCTCTTCGGCCTTTCGCAGGCGATCCTCATACGCGGCCAGGTCAGCCGGCGCGAGCGTCGGTAGATCGTGATCCGTCGTCGCGCCTTCGAGCAGCGGAACCAGCTGCGCGGCTTCCCGGCCCGTGCTCACCAGGGCGGCCGCCTCGCCGTCGTTGGGGCAAACCAGAACCGCACGCCCGCGCTCGGCCAGGGCTTTGATCGTTCTCGACTCGAAGAGGTAATCCGCGCGAATGCAGATCACCGTAGCGTCCTCCGGCACGGTGCCGAGCTGATCCACCAGGACCGCGTCGGGAAGCTCGGCGACCTGTCGGCGCAGGCGCTCACGTGAGGTCAGTCCCCAAAGCTCAATATCGGAGTCGCCGAGCAGGTGTGCGTAAATGCTCATGTTATAGTTGGAAATTCACTGCGCACTTGGGGATCCTGGGACTTGCGGCGGGCGTTTACAGGCCAAGCCGCCGACGGTCGCGGATTATAGGCATGCCCCAGTTGCTCGGCAAAGGGCGGCCATGCGTCTAATCCATCTCAGCGATCCGCATCTTTCATCCCTGCACGGCGTGAAGCTTCGCGACCTCCTCGGCAAGCGGACGCTCGGGTACCAGTCCTGGTACCGGAAGCGGCGCCATCAGTACACCATGGACACGCTTCGCAGGGTGACGCGCGCGGTCCGCAACGAGGCCGCGGACGCCATCGTGGTCACTGGCGACCTCGTGCATCTCGGCATGGCGCAGGAGCTTCGCCAGGCCAGGGAGTGGCTCGAGTCGGTGGGCGGCCCGGATCGGGTGCTGGTCATTCCCGGCAACCATGATTGCTACCATCGCCAGTCGTGGGCCCTGGTCAAAGAGACGATCGGCCCCTACCTGGCACTCGAGAAGGACACGGCGGACGCGCGCGACGGCTACCCCCTGGTGCGACGCTCCGGCGAGGCGAGCGTCATCGCCGCCGGCACTGCCGAACCTACTGCCTGGTGGTCCGCCTCAGGCTCGCTGGGCGCCGCCCAGACAACGCGCCTGGAGGACGCGCTGATAAAGGCGCGGGAGACGTTCACCTTCCTCGCCATTCACCACCCGCCGCTGCCAGGCATGGCGCCGCGCCGAAAGTCGCTTCGCGACGCGCACGCCCTGGCAGAGCTCCTCGAACGGCACGCGCCCGACGTGGTCCTGCACGGCCATCTGCATGCCAATCAGGAAAACTCCGACACGCCCACACGCATATTCTGCACGGCGCCGCCGTCCAGCGAGCGACCGCGGGCGCCCGCTTCCTACCGCGTGTTCGACGTCGTCGAAGACGCGTCCGGGTATCGCGTCGTCATGCGCCTGAAGTCGCTGATCGGCGAGGAGATGGTGGTCGCAGACGAGCAGTCGTGGACCTCCGGCCGATCACTCGACCCGGGTGAGCGCGACGATGCTGCCAAGCAGTAGCGCGGAGTCCGGCAGCATCGCCAGGGGTATGACCGGAAGCTCGTAGAGCAGTGCGAGCTGAGCGGACGTCTGCTCGACCAGATAAAAACCGATGCCGACCGTGGCGCCGAACAACACCCTGGCGCCCGCTGGCCGAGCCCGCACCGAACCGAGAACGAACGGCAAGCCGAGCAGACACATGGCCATCAGCGCAATGGGCGAGCTGAGCACCTGCCACAGCCTGAAGCGGTAGCGATGAGCGTTGAGACCCGACGCCTCCAGATATTCGACGTACCGGTAAAGGTCGCCCAGGGTCAGGGTTTCCATCGGCGCGATGAGGGAGGCCATCTGGTCCGGAGACAGGAAGCTCTCCCACTCGTAGGTGTCACGGCCGGTGCGCCTGACCTCTTTGCCGAGAATTCGGCGCTCTTCGACACCGTGAAGCAGCCACTGGCCCGGCCCGATCACGTCCGCGTACTCGGCCTGCAGCACGCGCTGCACGACGCCGCGGTCGCCGAGATCGTAGATCTCGACATCAGCGGGAATCATGCCGAAACGGACGTCCCCCACCCTGATGAAGTGAGTGCCGTCGCGGGTCCAGAACTCGGTGGTCTCGCCGCCACGCATCGTGTTGACCAGCGACTTCGCCTGAAGCTCCTTGGCCTGTTCCTCGAACCGAGGCACCACGAACTGCTGCGCCAGCAGCACGACGTAAGACAACACGATGGCCGCCAGCGCAAGCGGATAGGCCATCCGCCATTGGGATAGACCAACCGCTCGCAGCGCCGTCAGCTCCTGTTCCTGAGCCAGGTTGCCGAGCGCCATCACCCCACCGAGCAGCACCGCCACCGGGAGAAGATCGATGGCGATTCGCGGAAGCGTCAGCAGGGCGACGCGGATCGCGTCCGCTTCCTCGTACTGCCCCTTGCCGACGTCCTCCAGCTCTTCGGCAAGGGTGACGAAACCGAACAGCCCCAGCAGCAGCAACAGAACGGGTACCGCGCCCAGCAGCAAGACGCCTACAAGGTAGCGGTCCACACGCTTCACGCGCTTCGCCCCCGTCGTCTGAACCACCGGGCCCATGGCACGTAGGCCAGCACGATGCCGCCTGCAAAGGTCGCCGGGACCCACCACAACGTCGCCGCCGTGCCCTGCTCGACCCAGGTCCTTCCGATGCCCAGAACGTTGAAGTACACGGCGTAGATGACCACGGCAACCGTGAGCCGGGCAAAGCGCCCCTGACGGGGCCGGGACCGTCCGAGCAGGACGGCCAGCAACGCCAGCAGAATGGTCGAAACGGGCGCCGACAGGCGCCATTGGTACTCGGCCTGATCCACTAGCGCGTCGGATTCTCTGAGGACGAACGAGTTCTGGGATTTCGGCTTGTAGCCCACGGGCTGCACCGCCGCCACCGGAACGAATATGCGCAGCTCGCCGAAGATGCCCAGAAAGTCGGCGCCCTGCGCAGTTTTCCTGTAGACCTGAGCATCGCGAAGGTCAACCTGGTGGTTCTTGTCGCTGACATACTCGCTCACGGTACCGCTGGGCGCGGAGATGATTTCCAGATCATCGCCGTCCAGCGCGCGCACGAACAGCCCCTGAATCTCGTCGTCTTCGGCCTTCAGCTCCTCGATGAAGACGGTCCGGGCATTGTCGTCGTACAGGTAGAATCGCCCGGGTTTGATGCGCTCGAGCTCCGAGGTCGCTTCCGCTTCGACCTCCAGCCTGTAGAGGTGCTCGTACGCCCAGGGCCTGCCCACCAGGGAGAAAACGGCGACGACGAGCGCAAAGCCCAGGGCGACGCTCATGATCGGGAAAAGCACCTGACGCTCGGCAAACCCGAACGAGCGCAGGGCCGTCATCTCCCAGTCGCTGTAGAGTCGCCCGAGGGCAAGCACCAGGGCGACGAAGAGGCTGACCGGCAGCAGCACTTCCTGAGCGATGAAAGACTTGAGCGCCGTAAGCTGCAGCACCTCCGACGTCCGCAGCAAACCGTCGGCAGCCTTGTCGAGGAACCGGGTCATGCTGTAGGTGGTGAATATCACCGTCAACACGCCGCCAACCGCGAAAAACGGCAGCAGAAGCTCGCGAACGAGGTACCGGTTGATGATCAGTGCTCTAACCCTCTCCCGAACTGCAGGCCAGCCCGTCGCCGGATCCTGATATCATCGACCCGGTTTCCCGACGACCCCGGCCGAGCTCCATGCTGAAAAGATTTTTCGCCGCGGAACTGGCTTCGGCCATTGCGCTGGCGTTGGTGCAGCTCTCTTGCTCGGCATGGGCCGGCGAGCTGCCCGCGCTGGACGATCAAGATACCGTAGTTGTCACCGCCGACCAAGCTTGGGAGTCCGAGGACGGCGACTCGTTGAGCTTTGCCGGCAACTTCAACCTCAACGCCCCCGACTTCCACGTCGCATCCGACACGGCGGTCATTCACGGGCCTTTGGAGGATCCCAACCGCATCGTCGCGGAGGGCAGCCCCGTGCGCTTCTGGGTTGCCGATCCCGATTCCGGGAACAGGACTCACGGAACCGGCAGGCGGCTGGAATACGATCGGCAAAGGGATCTGGTCCGGCTCGAGGGGGATGCCGTACTGGAAGACGACCGGACCGTGATGCGAAGTTCCGAGCTCGAATACAACACCGCCACGAAACGACTCGTCGCGCAAGGATCGGGCGGCGTGGAGATCGTTACGAACCCGAACCGCGACTGAGCACCCGGCTCAGCTCCAGGCCTCACGCAACTGCCCGAGCAGGGCTTCACGTTCGGCCGCGTCGAGCTCATGAAACTCCCCCAGGGCCGGCGGTCCGGGCCAGCCGTGGTCGGCTATCTCCGCCGTCCCCAGCAGACGGGCGGCCTCGTAGCGGGGAATGACGTGATAGTGCACGTCGGGGTCGACCATCATCAGCATCAGGTAGTTGATCCTGTCGTAGCTGTACAGGCTCGACAGGGCCCCTTCGGCCGCGGCTATCACGTCGTGAAGCTCGGTGAACGCCGCCCTGCTGACCTCGGAGAATCGGGTGACAGGCTCTTTGCAGACCAGGACCAGGGAGCCGAGAGAGACCTGCTGCGGCCGGACGAGAACCAGCCAGTGACCGTACTCGCGCACCAGCGTGTCCGGATAGCCGAATTTCTCTGCCGTGGCGTTCAAGTCAATCCGCCGCCGCCCGCGAGGCGGGCTTGCGCCAGGCAGTGACCACGCCCGCCGCGTTGTCGAGATCGTCCCGGTCGTCGACTTCGCACCATGACAGACCGTGAATGTCGCAAACCCCAACCTCGCCGCTCTGAGCGAGCTGATCAACGGCAGAGAGGTACCAGAGCTTCAAACCCATGTCCGAACGCATCAGCGACTCCACCTTGCTCACGAACTTGGCAGGACCCAGACCCCTGAATGCCATCATGCCGATGGACTCACCGTTCACGTCGTCCAGCTCGAGTCGCTTGCCCACACGCCGAAGACGCCCGTCGCTGACCACGACTTTCATGTCGTCCTCGTCGTAGTGATCCTTACGGTCCACCACGAGCGTAACGGGCGTATTCGCGGGAGATGCCAGCAGCTTCTGCAGGATGGCCGCCTCGAACAGCGTGTCGCCGTTGATGATGACGAAGGGGTCGGTCATTTCGCTGCGCGCGACCCAGCAGGTGCCAAGATTGTCGCTCGCATCGAAGAAGGGGTTGTGCAGGGTTCTCACCGGGACCATGCTGCAGCGGCTGACCAGGTCATCGACGATGTCGGCATGGAAACCGGTAACGACCACGACCTCGTCGATGCCGCATTGAGCCACCTCGCCGAGCTGCCATTCCAGCAGGCTCTGGCCGGCGATCTCGACGCCGCATTTGGGCGTCCCGGCCGTCAGCGGCAGCAGCCTGCGGCCCTGACCAGCGCTCAGAATGATGGCCTTCACTAGGGTACCGGTATCGGGAAAACGCGAAGGGTCGGGGTTTTCACCGCGAGGGTCAAGACTTTCCGCCCAGCAGGCCGTGCAGATGGTCTCCCAGCCGCAGCGCCAGGGCCAGAATCGTCAGGGTGGGGTTCGCCCAGCCGGCGGTGGCAAAGACGGAGCTGCCGGCGACGAACAGATTGCCGTAGCCGTGAACGCGCCCACTCCCGTCCACCACACCGTGCCGAGGATCGGCACTCATGCGAGTGGTGCCGATGTGGTGGTACCCGCCGATGGGGTGGTTGCCCACGGTCGGGTCAACGGGCCAGTCATTGCCTGGCTCGCCCAGCCAGGAACTCGCCTCGACGGAACCCAGGCCCAGCCGGGTCAGCTCGCCGTCCAGCAGCCGCACCATCACCTGGATCGTGCGCTTGTCCAGCTCGCCGAGCTGCCAGCTCAGGGCAGCCCGGGGCATGCCCAGGGCGTCACGCTCGCTGCCCAGGGTGACGCGACTGTCCGGGTTCGGGGCCTGCTCGGCCCGGATCATGAGATAAAGGCGGCGCATGCCGAGGCCGGCCCGCAGCCGCTCGAAGGGAACCCGGGCAAGCCGCTGGGCCGAGCTGCGCACGGCCCTGTAGGCGTGCCACAGGGTCCGCCCCCGCCGGGTCGGCGCCATGCCGTGCTTCAGGGTCTGATACATCTGCCGCGTTACCGCGACCCCGCGCTCCGGATCCCGCTGCAGACTGAGCGTGAACGCAGAATTGAGTATCCCCTCGCGCTCCTGAGCGGCCGCAGACGGGACGAGAACGGGCGCCAGATCCGGTCCGTGACTGCGAAAGCGCTTGCGGAAGGCCGCCCACAAGGGGAACGCGCCCGGCCCCGAGACCCGGCCCGCGCGGCCGTGCGGGTGCTCCATGAAGTAGCGCCCGACCTGGTCGTTGCCGTTGCCGACCCCGGCCGCCTCCACATCGCGGGAGGCCAGCAGGAGACGGGCATTTTCGATCCCGCCGCAGGCGAGCACGTAGTGCCGCGCCGTCACCCGCCCCTCAATCCCGGAAAGCGAAGACACTTTCAGATGCTCGATGCTGGCCGCGTTGGCCGCCGCCTGAATGTGGGTCACGTTGGCGTGCAGAACCAGAGTCACGGCAGCGCTGCTGGCCAGGTCCTGCACCCGACGGGCGGCGAAGCGTTCCCGCACGTCGTCGAAGCGCCAGAATCGCGTGCTGACCGCGTCCGGGTCGAAGGGCGGCACCCGTTCGCCGACCTCGTCCCACAACGATTCGTCGTAACGCACCTCGCCGAGCTCGAGCTCGTCGTGCACGGCCGCGTAGTAAGGCGTGAGCTCCGCATTGGTGATGGGCCAGCCGCTGTGCGGCACCCACGGCCTGCGCCGGAAATCGATGTCGTCGAGCAAGGCGCAGCGCCCGCCCCAGATGTTGGTGGTGCCCCCCAGAAAGCGCAGGCGGGCATCGACCAGGTCATAGTAGGTCATGCCGTCGCTGGTCCCGGCGTAGAGATCCTGGGTGGACTGCTCGAAATCCAGGCCGCCGCTCTCCAGCAGGCAGATGGAGTGACCGAGCTCCGCCAGGCGCCGGGCCAGCGCCACACCGGCTGCGCCGGCGCCGGCAATGCAGACGTCGGCCTGGAAACGCTCGCCCTGGGGCAGCTTTTCGAGATCGAGCAGCACGACTAAGCCTCGCGCCTCGCCCGGTTCCAGTCGGCCAGGTTCTTCAGCGGATCCTTCACGTAGGCGCTGCCGCGGATGAGCGTGACGATCAGTCGGTTGAACCACGTGCCCAGGCGGTCCGACGGCCGGTCCACATCCAGAAACAGCACGATGCGTGTCTCGTCGGTATCGTTTCGCACCTCGTGCTCGAACGTATCATCGAAAAGCAGACAGCCGCCCGCCTCCCAGTGGCGGATCTGGTCGTCGACGCGCAGCCAGCACCGTTCTCCGTCACGGGGCACGGCAAGACCCAGGTGGCAACGAATCACCGCACGGGTAGGCCCCTTGTGCGGCGGGATGTGGTAGCGGGGCGCGAGGATGGAGAACCAGGCGTTCTGCAGACCCGGAAGGCTTTCGATGGTCGCAGCCGTGACCGGGCATCGCCGGCAGTTTTCTTCCAGGCGGATACCGAACACGTAGAAGGCGAACGTCTTCCAGTTGTCGCCCTTGGAGATGCGCTTCTGGTCCGGCGACAGCTGATGAAACGCGGGGATGTCCTCCGGGTGTTCCATGACCGTAGCCAGCTCGGATCGGATCTCCTCCCAGCGCCCCTCCAGCGAGGGTACCCAGGGAAATTCGGCATTCTCCAGAAACGGTCCCGTGCCCACCAGAGAGTGGCGGCCCTGGAACCGGCCGATGGCCCGCAGCAGACGTTTGCCGCCCTTGATCACCCAGCGCCTGGGAAGCGAAGCGGTCCCGCTCACGACGCCTCTCCGACGATCCGCTGCGCGAGCCGCCAGTCGTCGACGCTGTCCACATCCACCGCGGCGCGCGGCTCGTCCACGATCACCGATCCCAACCGGCAGCCGGCGCGCTCCGACAACGCCCCGAGCGCGGCCCCCAGAGTCAGCCGTCCCGTCAGGTAGCGCAGCAGCAGGCGCCATCCGAGCCGACGCGCGATGCGCCAGGGACGCTTGCGATCCCTCTGCACGGCCACCCAGAACTCGATGCCCCGCCGCGCCTCCTCGGTGCGCAGAAAATAGAGGTTGGCGCCGCATCTGGCACCGTCGGCGAACTTGAGCACCGTTCTGCGGCTTTCCGGATAGGCGGCCCGCACCGCCTGGTAGGGAACCAGGCCGACGATCAGGTCCGCCTGCACCCGGTGCGCAGCCTCGCAGAAAGCGTCGACGATGGATGCGCAGAGCAACGCGTGATCGCCGCTGGTGACCAGCGTCGGCGGTGCCTGGCCTTGCAGGCCGGCAAGTGCGCTGGAGGCCGGGTCGCCGGCCGGAGCAACCCAGGCCGCCCCGGCAGCGTCGATCATTGCCTTAACCTCAGGATGGGCCGACAGCACCTCGGGGGACGGGCCCACCACCACAGCCGGGCGCACGAGTTCCGCGCGCGAAAGGGCCCCCAGAACGCGCTCGATGGCCGGCACGCCGCCCACCGGAACGAGAACTTCTACGTCGACGCCCGCCTGGGCGCACAAAGGCGTCGGGCCGGCACGCTGGCCGGCGAGCACCACCGCGCCGCAAACACTCACCTCGCTCACGACCCGGGGCCTCGAGAAAGCGACTTCTCGAACATGGCATAGGTCCGGGTGACTTCCCCCCCGACCGCCTCGAGAATGCTGCGCATGCCCTGATTGTCTTCCAGGATCCAAGAAAGTTCCGCCCGCTCGAGACCGGCACGATGGGCGGGCTCACGCAGGGCGCTGATGCAGAACATGGCCAGGCCCGGACCGAGCCGCGTGCGGTGAAAGCGCCGGCGAACGCCCATGAGCGGCACCCGGCCGGACTTCGGATAGCGGACCTTGATGCGCCAGAGCAGCTTGGCCCAGCCGAACGGAAGCAGCCGGCCGTCGAGATCACCGATGACTTCGTTGAGGTTCGGCAGCATGACGATGAACGCTGCCGGCTCGCCGTCGACCTCGGCTATCTGCACGAGATCCGGCGGGATCAGCATCATCATTTCCTTACCCACGGCAAGAAACTCTCTGGACGTCCAGGGGACGAACTTCCAGTTCTCGGACCAGGCATCATTGAAGATGTCGCGCAGTATTTCGAGCTCTTCGACGAGCTTGCGCCGGTCGAGCGTGCGCATTGTCACCCGCGGGCCCAACTGCTTCATCATGATGCTCATCAGCCGCGGCCTTTCGAAGAGCACGGGCATCTCGTAGGCAAGCATGCGCTGCACCTCGGCGTAACCACGCCGCGCCAGCGCTTCGCCGTAATAGGGCATTCCATGCCCCATCATGAAGAAGGGCGACGAATCGAAGCCGTCAACGAGCAGGCCCACCTCCTGGTTGATGTTCAGGTTGAACGGACCCACCACGTGCTCGCAGCCACGCTCGGCCAGCCACGCCTCGGCGCTTGCGAGCAGGCCGTCGATGACGGCGTCGTCCGGGATGCTTTCGAACATGCCGAAGAACCCGCCCTTGGGGTCGTGGCGTTGCTGATACAGCTCGTCGATCTGGGCGGAGATGCGGCCGACGGCCCGGCCGTCGCGGTACGCGACGAACGGCTGCCAGCGGGCGTGCTCGAAGAAGGGATGCTTGGGGGACAACGCGTCCCGGCGCTCCATCTTCAGCGGCGGAACCCAGCACGGGTCATCCGCATACACGACCCAGGGCACCTCGATGAAGTCGTTAAGCCCGGACCGTCCGGACACGGGTACGACGCTCAATGACATGCCGAAGCGAACGTTATGGGGGACACAAGCCGTCGACCCCCGACACTTCGAGCATGGCGATGATCCTTTCGGTGCAGTTGCCGACCGGCTCCATCACTTCGGTGTGACCGAACATCAGCACCCAGGCGCGAAGCCTAAGGTTGCCCTCATCATCCAGCCGGATGTAACTGGAATAGGTCCTGCCTGACCCCGGGTCGTAGAAATCCCCGCGCCAGCGGCCCCTCTTGAAACGATAGTCGCTCAACAGCTGCAGCCCGATCAGCGGCCGGTCGCGCAGCTCGGCTTTAGCGTTTTTGCGGTCGGGTCGGGGTTTGCGCAGAGCGACGACGGTGGCTTGCAGGGTGTCCCCGGAGCGCTCGATGGCAAACACGGCACCCTTGGAGGCCCAGACCCCCTCTACGCGGCTGGCTTTGGCGTCCGTGTCTACGGTTTGGTTGGCCGAGGCGACGGGTGTCCAGAGCACGCCCGTCACGAGCATGAGGATCGAAGCAGCCGCCGCCCACGGCCCTCGCAGATAGTGCAGTTCCCGCATGGCGCGCAAGGTTACCGCGCCGCCGAAGCTACTGCCAGTTCTCGCGCGGAAGCTGAATTTGCCGCGAATATGCGGTACAACCGGGCTTTCACGCCCCGTGAGCTCAAAGAGGAGGCGAGCCGTTGGCTGCACCGCTGGAAGATATCACCGTCGTCGCCATCGAGAGCTGGATGGCGGCGCCGAGCGCGAGCGCCCTGCTGGCAGACCTCGGCGCAAACGTGATCAAGGTCGAGCCGCCGAGCGGCGATCCCATGCGCAATCTCTCGCGCGCGCCCAAGGTCGACGGTCCGCTCAAAGCGCTGGACTGTCAGTTCGACGTGGACAACCGCGGCAAGCGATCGGTGGCCGTGGACCTGGACACCGACCAGGGCAAGGCCGTCGTGCATCGCCTCGTCGCCCGGGCCGACGTGTTCATGTGCAACCTGCTCATTCATCGGCAGGAACGTTTCGGGCTCGATCCCGACAGCGTCCTGGCGCTGAACCCGCGCATCGTGCACGCCACGCTGACCGGCTACGGCACCACCGGGCCAGACGCCTGGCGCCCCGGCTACGACGTGACCGCCTTCTTCGGCCGCTCGGGTCTCTACGATGCCAGCCGCGAGGGCGACGACGGAGACGTGCCCATGGCGCGCCCGGCCCAGGGCGACCACACCACCGGCCTGGCGCTGCTCGGGGCCATCCTCGCCGCGTTGCGATCGGCCGAGCGCACGGGCGAGGGCCAGGTGGTGGAAACTTCTCTGTTCGAGACGGCCATCTGGACCCAGGCCTCGGATTTCGGCACCACGGCCATCGACCGTGCCCCCGTGCGTCGGCGTGCGCGTCACAACATGCTCTCCCCGACCGCAAACCGCTATCCGTGCGGCGACGGCAAGTGGCTGGTGGTGAACATGCTGGATGCCATGGCGTTCGACCGCTTCTGCCGGGCAATCGGCAGAGAAGACTGGCTGGAGGACGAGCGTTTCCGTGAAGCCCGCGGCCGCTACGACCACATGCCCGAGCTGGTTACGGGCATAGATGCGACCTTGGCGACCCGCAGCCGCGATGAGTGGGGCCGGATCTTCGACGAAGCCGGCCTGATCTGGGGGCCGGTGCTGACCCTCGACGAGGCCGCCGGCGACGGCCAGGCTCACGCCATCGGCATGTTCCCCGAGCTCGAGCACCCGGAGTACGGCACCTACCGGACGGTCAACGCGCCGTTCCGATTCCGATCGGGGGAGGTCAGGCCGAGAGGAACGTCACCGGGTCCCGGTGAGCACACCAGAGAAGTGCTCGGCGAGATGGATTTCGACGAGGCGGAGATCGACGCGTTGATGGCGGCCGGGGTGTTGCCGACGCACGACTAGTCCGCAGAGGCGGCTTCCTCGCGGGTGAAGAAGACGTCGTCGCGGACGAACCCGGCGGTGATGCTCGGTTTGAGCGCCAGAATGGCACCGTCGCTCGCAAATGCGACCGCCCATCGACGAGGGAGCCCGACGATGAGGTGCGCGGGCGCGACCCTGCCGTCGTCGAAGCGCGCCAGCTCCACCTGTCCGGTTTCCTCGTCGCGGAAGGCCGGGAGGAAACGCATCGAGCGGTTGTTCTGGCTGACACCGTTGGTGCCGGAGAAGGCCTGGTTCTGCTGGCGCAGCGACCTTTGGGTGACCGGATGGTTCATGACGACGTGAAGCTCCTACAACTTCCCTGAAGCTCCGCACATGCCAGTCGAGACCTCAGCTGGAATGGCAGTTGCGTTTCAGATTCGCTCATTCGTTACCTACCGTTTCGTTTAGCATCAACCATGCCAAACTCCAGAATTTCAGCCGAGGCTCCATAACACCCTGTTTTCCATGAACAAATCGTGAACGAAACGCCGTAGCAGGACACTTTCGTGTGACGCCGCTTGTCAGTTGCGCGCCCGGCTGCCCCACCGCGCCCGGGGCGCGATGGCGTGCCGCCTGCTCGAGTTCACATGAACGGCCCGAACCAGTTCCATCCGACGCCAGCTCGCGCATTCGGGGCAACGGGCTAAAGTCATCGTTCCGCGCCACATGCGGCGTGGGTCTGAACAGCAGATACGGTGGGCCGACCTCCGAAGATGGAGATCGATCATGGCTGCTTCGCGACCCGCGAAGATGCCTTGCGCGACATGCTTGCGCGACATGGTGGAAACCGGCTTCTAGCCGACGACGTACGTTTCCGCCCGATCTCCCCAGCTTCCCCTTGACTGGCAGGCCGTCCCGGGCACGACGCCGGATTCCTAACCGGCCGCCGCCGCTTCCCCGTAGTTCCTCCGATTGGGAAGGTAGCGGCGGAGAAACCGCTGCAAAGTGCCGGTTGCCCCCCAGTAGATGAGCTGAACGAGAATGATCAAACCGACGAAGAGGGGAAGGTAGCCCAGATCCGGGCCACCCACGCGGAAGAAGAACACCGCGTTGTAGATCTTCTCCTGCGTCGGGTGGCTTGCCGTGACGATGCCGATGTAGCCGCCCGCCTGGTCGAACCGATGACTGGCGGTCAGCACCCCGTCGGCCTGTTTCCGGGGCGGCTGGTAGAAGACCGTGCGCGGCGTCAGATCGCCAAGGGCATGCACGTCATCCCAGTTCGCGAACGTGCCGAGCTCCGTGTCATCGGAGATGATGCGGAAGTCCACCGGCATCTCCTTCATGAAGTCGTGCATGTACTCGAGCACGAACAGGCTCTCCCCCACCTCGGGAATGTCCTCGCAGAATTCCTCGGATCCCCTGGATTCGGGCTGGTAGCCGGTGAAGTGGGCGAGAAGGAAGTCCATCTTCAGAACGCACTGGTCCTCCTCGAGCACTACCCCGCCATGACCCGATGCGACCTGGGGCGCCAGCAGCAGGGCGAGCAGCAGCCCGCTTGGGAGACGAGGAGCGGCCGGTCTGGTCATTGGGAGCTTGATGCGTTCTTCCTCCGGCGTCTTGCCTGATCGGCTAACTTTGGCATACAACAGGCAACGATCCAACGGTGACCAAGGGGCGGCAGACATGGCCACGATCGCGATTCTCGGGCTCGGCAACTTCGGCACGGCCCTGGCCCGGGTCTGGCTGCTAGGCGGGCACGACGTCCGCGGATGGACGGTGGAGGAAGACGTGTTCGACGCCATCCGCTCCAAAGGCAGCAACAGCAAATACCTCGACGGCATCGACCTCACCGGCCTGCAGGTATCCATGGAGCTTGGCGAGTCGGTCCCCGGGGCGGAGCTCGTGGTGCTCGCCCTGCCCTCCCACGTGGTTCTTCACGTCGCCGACGACGTCATACCTCTGCTGACGCCGGATCAGGTGGTGCTGGATCTCGCCAAGGGCATCGCCGGCGAGGAGCTCGTTTCCGATGCCATCCAGGCCAAGCTGGCGGCCGCCGGCAAGACCAACCCGCTCGCGGTGATCACCGGCCCAACCATCGCGCCCGAGCTTGCCAGCGGCGTGCTCACCACGGCGCTCGTGGCCAGCGAAGACGAATCGCTGGCGAGCCGCCTCGCCGAGCAGCTATCCACCTCGACTTTTTCGCTGAAGGCGGCCAGCGACCCGCGCGGCGCGGAGTTGTGGGGGGGCTTCAAGAACGTGATCGCGCTGGGCTGCGGAATCGCCGACGGGCTTGACGAGGGAAGCGGCGACAACCTGAAGGCGGCGATCTTCACGGCCGGTTTTGCCGAAGGTAATCGCCTGCTCACCGCGCTGGGGGCCGCGCCGGAGACGGCGTTTACTCCGGCCGGCATCGGCGATCTTTTCGTCACCGCATCGTCACCCCACGGCCGCAACCGGTCCCTGGGCCAGAAGCTGGGCGCCGGGCAAACCCTGGAGGAAGCCATGGCCGGCAGCGTCATGGTCGCGGAGGGCGTTCGCGCCACGCGAATGTTTGCCGAGCTCGCCGCAGCCCGGAGCGTGACCACGCCGTTCATCGCAGCGCTTACGGACCTCCTCGACGGAAACTGCACCGCGCCCGACTGCGTCCGCCGACTGATGGCGATCTGAAGCAGACGGCCCCTCTCGGCAACGGCCAATTGTGGCTGCGGGGTAATCGGGTACCATAGCCGGTCTCATCACATCGCAAAGGGGAGGAGCCAAACATGGCCGCATTCTTCGTCGCTCAGTACACCGTCAACAACCCGGCCCTTTACGCCGAGTACCAGCAGGGCGCCGGGCCTACTCTGGCCACCTACGGGGCTGAGCTGGTCTCTTTCGACGTAGGCGCCGAGACCGTCGAGGGCAACCCGCCCGGCCCGCAGACGGTGATCATCAAGTTCGAATCCACGGACGCCGCCAAAGCCTGGTACAACTCGGCTGAGTATCAGGCCGTGGTCGGCAAGCGCCTGGAAGCCACCGACGGCTTTGCCGTCATCGCTCAGTCGATGAACGCGGGCGGCTGATCGCGCACCGCACGGCGCGGGGTTGACGGCCGCTCAGCCGTCCAGCTCACCGCGCCGTGCCAGATCCCTCTCCAGGTCCCGACCCGCCATCCAGTAGTACACGGTGGCCACGACGTTGAGCAGCAGCACGCAGATCAGCGCGTAGCGCAGCGAGTCGGTGCCGAGGTCCCCGAAGGCGTTGAACCCATCGCTGAGGATGCCCGTGACCTGGGGACCCAGCCCAAGACCGATCAGGTTCAGAATGAACAGCAGTATGCTCGAGGCCAGCGCCCTCATGCGCAGCCCTACCAGTCCCTGGGTCAGCGCGAAAGTGGGGCCGAGATAGTAGGCTCCCAGCAACGTCGGCACGATGGCCACCAGGAACGCCACGCGGTAGTCGTCGTAGAGGTAAACGACCATCGAGAACGGCACGGAAAGCAGCGTCGCGATCCCCGGCAGCCACACGTACCAGCGGACGTCCCGCCTGGCCATGCGGTCGCCCATGTAGCCACCGAGAAAGGTGCCCGCCATGCCCGCAAAGCCGAGGTAGAACAGCCACGTTCCGATCTCTCCGGTGCCGAGGCCGTGGCTGCGTATGAAGAACGCCGGGAACCAGTAGCCCACGCCGTACCCGACGAAGGCGTGGAGCGCGCCGGCCAGCGACAGGTAGCGAAAGCTCTTGAGGGACCAGAGGTAGCGAAACACGGTCATGACCGGCGGCGCGGCTTCCGAGCTCGCCGTCATGTTGTCCGCAGCGCCTCGCACCGGCTCGCGCACCGTCAGAACCACGAGAAAAGCCAGCGCCACCCCGGGGAGCCCTACCACGATGAAGGCCGTTCGCCAGTCGAAAGCCTCGTTGATCCAGCCGCCGGCCAGGTTGCCGATCATCGTGCCTACGGGAATTCCCAAAGCGTAGATGGAGAGCGCCGTGGCGCGAGACGACTCGGGAAACATGTCTGAGATCATGGAGTGCGAGGGCGGGCTGCCCCCCGCCTCCCCCACCGCCACGCCGATGCGTGCTAGCAGCAGGTGGGCGAAGCTCGAAGCGAGCCCGCAGAGGGCCGTCATCACGCTCCAGATGGCCAGGCAGACGGCCAGCAGGTTGCGCCGCACGGTCCTGTCGGCCAGGCGGGCGATGGGTATGCCCAGAAACGTGTAAAAGACCGCGAAAGCGATCCCGCCCAGAAAGCCCATCTGGGTGTCGGACAGAGCCAGATCCTCTTTGATGGCCTGATTGAGGATCCCGAGGATCGACCGGTCGATGAAATTGAAGACGTAGACCACGAACAGCACGCCCAGGGCATACCAGGAACGCCAGGGCGTCTTGCCGGAGAAACCCTGCGCGGCAGGTGCCCCCGCCGGCTGCTCCTCCACCTGATCAGTCATGGTTTCCTGCGAGACCCTGTTCCAGCAGCTGCCGGTCGTGGTAGCGCGCAAGCAGGACGAGCGCCAGCACGGCGCCGAGCAACGCCCACCCCATGTCGGACTGGGTATCCCACACGTAACCCTGGGTGCCGAGAAACGACTCTGCGGCCTGCTCGCTCAAGAGCGCGACCCACCACTCGATCAGCTCGTAGAAGGCGCTGATCCCAAGGCACAGCGAGACGACGAAAAGGTTGAGCCAGCCGCCACGCTCCAGGGGGGAAAGCCTAAGCAGAACCTCCCGCGCGACGATGGCGGGCACGAACCCCTGAGCCAGGTGCCCGAGCTTGTCGTAGTTGTTGCGCGTGAATCCCAGCGGTTCCCGCAGGAGATCGAACAGGGGCACCTCGGCGTACGTGTAGTGCCCTCCCACGATGAGTATCAGCGCATGGACGAGAATCAGCCCGTACGTCAGCCGGGTGAGGGGAAAGCGCCGCCGCGTGAGAAAGATGATGAGCGCCCCCGCGACCGCCGGCGAGACCTCCAGGACCCATACCTCGTAATCCTTCGGGTTCACAGCCGACCAGAGCAGAACCGCCAGAAACGGGGCCGCCCAGAGCACGATGCCCCGCTGCGATGGGTAGTCGGCCAACTACAACCTCATACGAGTGAGCTAGAATCCGCAAGATACAAGAGAAACGGCCCGGCGGTAAGCCGGGCGCCAGCCAGGATGGGAGGTGACCAGGTGAAAGTTGCTCAGGCCATTGCCAAAGCGCTCAAGGCCGAGGGCGTGGAGGTGCTGTTCGCATATCCGGTGAACCCGATCGTCGAGGCGGCGGCGGCGGAGGACATCCGCACGGTCATCGTCCGTCAGGAGCGGGTGGGGCTGCACATGGCGGACGCCTACTCACGCCTGTCGTCAGGAGACAGGATCGGCGTGTTCGCGATGCAGCACGGGCCCGGCGCCGAGAACGCCTTTGGCGGCGTCGCCCAGGCCTACTCGGAATCGGTGCCGATCCTGGTGCTACCCGCGGGCTATCACCGCCGCATCGCCAACTACTATCCCAATTTCAGCTCGACGCTGAACATGCGCAACATCACCAAGTGGGCCGAGCCCCTGACCATGGGCAAAGCGGTCCCCGAGGTGATGCGCCGCGCCTTCTTCCAGCTGCGCAACGGAAGACCCGGCCCCGTGCTCGTCGAAATTCCCGTGGACGTGTTCCGGGAGGACGTACCCGATGACTGGCACCACACGCCGAGCTTCAAAACCCGCAGCGCGCCGGACCCCGACGCCGTCGCCACGGCAGCGGAGGTGCTGGCCAAGGCCGAAAGGCCCGTCATCTACGCAGGTCAGGGCGTTCACTACGCCAAGGCCTGGGCGGAGCTCAAAGCGCTCGCCGAGACCTGGAACATTCCGGTAACCACCAGCATCGAGGGCAAGAGCGCGTTCCCCGAGAACCACCCCCTCTCGCTGGGCTCCGGCGGCAGGGCCAACCCGCGGCCCGTGAAAGCGTTTCTCAACGAAGCCGACGTGATTCTGGGAATCGGCTGCAGCTTCGCCCTCACGGGCTTCGGCGTGCCGATGCCCGCGGGCAGAACCATCATTCACGCCACCCTGGACCCCATGGATCTCAACAAGGACGTGCCCGCGCAGCACGGGCTCATCGGCGACGCCGCGTTGACCCTGCGCGCGCTCAGCCAGGCCATGGACGGCAAGGACCGCAGCCCCGCGGAAGCGCGCGCCGGCGTGAGCGGGCGCATTGCGGCCATACGGGAGGAGTGGCTGGGCGAGTGGATGCCGAAGCTCACCAACGACGAGGCCCCCATCAACCCCTACCGGGTGCTGTGGGAGCTCAACCAGATGGTGGACAAAGACAACACGGTGATCACCCACGACGCGGGCAGCCCCAGAGACCAGACCACGCCCTTCTGGGAATGTACGACCCCGCTGAGCTATATCGGATGGGGCAAGACCACCCAGCTCGGCTACGGCCTTGGCCTGGCTATGGGAGCCAAGCTCGCGTGCCCCGAAAAGCTGTGCATCAACGTCTGGGGCGACGCGGCCATCGGCTTCACCGGCATGGACTTCGAAACCGCGGTGCGCGAACGGATTCCCATACTCTCCATACTGTTCAACAACTTCTCCATGGCCATCGAGATTCCCATCATGCAGATCAGCCAGGCGAAGTACGGCGCCACCGACATCAGCGGCAACTACGCGGACATGGCCAAGGCCTTCGGCGGCTACGGCGAGCGGATTACCGATCCCGGGGACATCAGGGCTGCCCTGGAACGCGGCATCGAGGCGACCCGAGCAGGCAGCCCGGCGCTGCTCGAGTTCATCACAGACAAGGAAATCACCGTCTCCAACGAGTAGGCGCGTCGCAGCCCGGGTCAATCCGCGGCGTGCATGAGCGGCTCTTCGTCGAGGTCGCTGCCGCGTTGGCGCTCGACCAGCCAAAGCCGCGACGTGGTGAAGATCAGCAGCTGCACCACGGCCATCCCGATGACGGGCACGAGCACGGCGTTCCGGGCGCCGAGCACACCCACGCACCAGCCGAGGAAAGCCGATCCGAACGGCATGCCGCCCATGAGCCCGAGGGAATAGACCGACATGAGCCGGGCGCGGTGACTTGGAGGAGACGCTTCCTGAACGATGGACCGGGACATGGTCATGCTGACCCCGCCGCAGGTGCCCCACAGATAGATGACGGCATAGAAACCCCAAAGCGGCAGCTCGAAGTGCAGCAACGAAAGCACGCAGACGCCGAAGACGCCCCACAGGCCCAGCGCGCGTCCGGGACGATCGATGCCACCGCGCCGTCGCAGGAAGAACACCACCGTGCACGTGCCGAGCATGTTCGCCGCAAACGCCCCGGCGATGCCTCCGGCGCCGCCTCCGTACAGATCGCGGACCATCAGCGGGAGAATCACGAGGTAGGCGCCCGCGAAGAAGACGCCCTGGGCGAAGGTGAGCAGAACGGCCGGCCGGATCGCCTCCGAGCGCCAGGCCATGACGATGCCCTCCCCGATCTCGCGCAGCGCCGGGCGCCGCTCCCGAGCACTCCCCATGGGCAGGAGCGGTATTTTCGAGGTTGCCACCGCCGCCGCGCCCATCAGCAGCGCCTGGACGAGGAAGAGCCAGAGCGGGCCCAGCGAATCGGCCGTCGAGCCAAGGGAGAACCCGATGATCTGCACGCCGAACTGAACCCCGATGGCCAGCGTCACCACACCCTGAACGTCGCCGCCCGCCACGCGGTTGAGCAGAGCATCGCGCGCGGGCTGCGCAAACGCTCCGAACGAACCGCCGATCACGGCCCAGCCGAGCAGCACCTCGTAGACGATGAGATCGGCCTGAACCAGCACCGCCATCGCCAGAGGGGGCCCGATCATGCCCAGGTGCAGGCCGACCAGAAGGCGCCGCTGGTCGAAGCGGTCGCCAACGAGCCCGCCCCACAGAATCAGCAACAGCATCGGCAGCTGCAGCGACATCTGGGCGATGCCGACCCGGGCCGGCGATTCCTGCAGGTACACGGCCACGAGCCACGGGAACAGGACCATCTGAATGCCACCGGGCACGAGAAACAACCCGGTGCTGAGCAGATACCACCGCAGGCCGCGATCCATGGGTCAGGCAGCCGCCATCATTCTTTTCCTGACCATGCGAACGGCGACGAGGCCCACCACCAGGGTGGCCGCGTAGACGGCACAGATGAAGGTCAGATCGTAGCTCGGCAGAATCGGCGCCATGAAGCCGAGCACATGAAAGCTCAGCACCAAGATGGCGATGTTGAAGAACGCGAGCTCCTTGGCGATGCCCGTGCTCAGGTCCGGATCGACGATTCTGAGCAGCAGCAGCCCACTTCCCGTGGATCCGGAGCAACAGCCGAACGAGGTCAGCGAGCGTTCAGCCGAAAGGTTGGGCAGGTGCCTGCCAAGACCAAAGCACAACACCACGGTTACGGCAGACACGGCAAGGCAGACCACGAGGATCGGCACGATGAACTCGGACAGCAGCCCAAAATGAATGCTCATGATGGTGGCGACGACCATGAAGTCCACCGACGTGCCGGTTATCCGCCGCTGGGTCTCGTCATCGATGTAGTGGCCCAGGCCGAAACGGTCCAGCAGCGATCGCATGATCACGCAGACCATCAGGCCGTGGACGAAGAAAAGGTTGTGGCTGAAGAGAACACCGAAGTTCACATCCCCGATGGCCCACCCGTCGGCAATCGGCCGCATGAAGCTCAAGTACTGGTCGGTCACGAGATAGGCCACGCCGAGAACGGCGATGTGGAACGCCAGGGTATCGATGTTGGCGGAGTGGGTGATCTGTCGGCCTGCGGAGACATCGGAGTCGGCGTTCAGAATGCCCGCCTGAAACTCGTCGTCTATCCGAGCGACCCGATTCACGTTGCGTCCTGCCTTGATGGCGTGGCGCGCCACGGGGACGCCCACGGCGAAAGCGACGATGAAGCCGGCCGATGCGTAGATGATGCCGAAGTTGATGGCATGGACCACGCCCAGCTCCGACTCCCAGATCGAGGCGTAAGCGAGCGCCTGACCAGGCCCCTGGGTGAAGCCGTGGGTTGCCAGCAGGCCGAGGAAGCTCGATAGCTCGCCGCCCGTCAGCACGTTGTAGCCAACCAGCGCGCCGAGGCCAACGAGACCCTGCGTGACCAGGCTGACCACCCAGACCACCGACATCCACATGCCGCCAGGGATGATGGAGGTGTTCTTGCCGCGCTCTCTGCTGCCGCCCGTCAGGCAGAGCGACATGAAGCTGAGGGTGAAAAAATGGAAGGTAAACACCGTGAAGTCACTGCTCTCGTAGCCGAAGGAAAGTCCCGCCGAGACGAGAGCGAAGCCGAGGATGCCCCCTACCAGGCTGGCCGGCACGAGCGCTCTGCGCAGAAGCGGCACCTTCGCGCGGAGCACGGTTCCGGCCAGCAGCATGCACACCATGAAGGCAAAGGCGATCACCCCCGGAAACGTCGAAGTCATGTTGAAACCCTTCTGTTGTGAAACGTCGCCCGAGGCTGCGCGTCAGGCCTGATAGACCCGTTCGCCGCCAACCCAGGTCTCGAGCACCCGAACGGCGCCGAGGCGAGACGGCGGAACGCTGCGGGGATCCTCTTCCAGCACCACGAGATCCGCCAGCTTGCCCGGCTCCAGGGTGCCGATCTCGTGATCCGAGTGACACTGCCAGGCCGCATCCCGGGTCATCGCCCGCAGCGCCTGCTCCACGCCCACGCATTCATGGGGGGCGAGCACCTCGTCGTCGGTCCGCCACAGCCGGCGGGTCACGGCGTTCTCGATGCAGCGCAGCGGACCCATCTCGGTGACGGGCTCGTCGGAGTGCAGGGTCCAGCGCACGCCCTTGGCCTCGCAGGCCGCGGTCCGGTCCAGGAGACTGGCTTTCTCCAGCCCGAATATCTCGTCTCGAAAGGCCTTGCCCCACCAGTAGACGTGGCCGATCAGAAAGCTGGGCGAGAGCCCGAGGTCGGCGATCCGCTCGATCTGCTCGTCGTGGAGGATGCTGCAGTGCTCTATGCGGCAGCGCGCTCGCGCCGGATCGAGCCCCGCGGCCCGGGCGGCCTCGAAGGCATCCAGCACCCTGTCGATGGCAAGATCGCCATTGGCATGCACGGCAACCGGCCAGCCCTGCCCGAGTCTTCGTTTCACGGCCTCGTTGAGCGCCTCGGGTTCGATGTAGGCGATGCCGTGGGAGTCGGCGTTCATGAACGGCTCCCGCTGCAGCCCGCTCAACCCCTGATTGGAACCGTCGCTGACGATCTTCCAGGCGCTGGCGCGAACCCAGCTGTCTCCCGTGCCGAACGAGACGTCGGAGGCGTCCCAGTCGGCGGCAAGGGTATTGAACAGGGAGTAACGAAAGCGCGCCGTCATCCGGTTGCTTTCGCGCAGCGCTTCGTAAAGAGCGAGCTCCTTGGCGCCCTGCATCGCGCCGGTGCCCTGATCGCAGATGGTGGTGAAGCCGACGCTGTTGGCATGGCGGAACACGTCCAGGCACCCCTCGACCAGATCGTGCTCGCGCAGCATGGGGTTGTGCCGCGCCACCATGGCCTGGGAGACGCCGCCCTTGAGGACGCCGTCCGGGGTGCCGTCGGGCAGTCGTCCGAAGGGCGAACCTTCCGGGTCCGGCGTATCCCGGGTGATCCCGGCGATCTCCAGCGCGAGGGAGTTGCAGTAGCCGAAGTGAAGCGACGCGTTGTAGACGAAGATCGGGTGCGTTGTGCTGACTTCGTCCAGCATGGAGGCGGTCAGGGTGCCAGGCCCCTCCTGCAGCGAGGGGTCGAACTGTCGGCCGATGATCCACGCGCCAGGGTCGGTATCGGCTGCGACTTCCTTGAGCCTGGCCAGCGCTCCGCTCACGGTCGGGTAGCGGAAGGGCCCCACGTTCTCGAACCGTCTGAGCATGGCGATGGCGGAGAGGTGCATGTGGGGTTCGACGAACCCCGGCAGGATGGTTCTGCCGTTGCAGTCCACGCGCACGGTGTCGTCACCGACCTCGGGCACGGCATCGGCATCGGCATTGCCGACCCATTGAATGCGCCCGTCGGAGATCAGCAGCGTGTCGAACTCCGAGCCCGCATCGTCCATGGTCAGAACCCTGGCGTTGCAGAACAGCGTGGGCACGGGCGCCCTCGGTGCGGCCGGCACGGACCGCCCCGCCTGGGCCTCGACGTCCAGCCCCACCCGGCGCAGGAGCTCGCCCAGAGTCGCCGCGCAGCAGGGACAGCCGTGCGGGCCGTGCTCGTGGCAGGGACCCTCGTGAACGCGGTCTGATCCGTAGGTAGTTGCCCTGTCGTACACGCGCATCTCCCCCCGAGGCCACAAGCGCATAGATTACGCTATTTGCATGGAGCCCACATTGGGAACACTGGACCCGGAGCGCGCAATGAGGCACCGTAGCAACCACGGTATCGGGAGGAAGCACCATGACTACCGGGATGACGGTGATGATCGTCATGACCACGCTGGCGGTGACCGTCGGCGTCGTCGCTCTGCGCGTGTCGTGGCGTATCGTGAACCGGCTGTCGGAAGAGCGGCCGCAGAACGAGGAGGAGCGCTGACCGCTATCCCAGCGACGGCCATCAGGGGCCCGTCGGCGCGATCCCCCATACCGCAACGAGTCTGAATCAACGGAGGGACGACCGTGGCAAAGCGCGTCGACTGGTATTACTACCGCAACGGCTGAACCAGCTGTACCAGAGCATCCAAGTTCTTGGAGGCAAGCAAAATAGAGATCAAGGACCGCACGCCGGCCAGCCAGAAGCTGACGGAACCGGACGCCCGCGAGCTGCTCGGCAAAGCGTCGAAAATGATCGTCGCGAAGGGTAAGAAAATCAGCGAGTTCGGCGGTGGTAAAGCGGCCACCGACGACGCGGTGGCGGCCATGCTCGGACCGACCGGCAATCTGCGTGCCCCTACGCTGAAAGTGGGCAAGACGCTGCTGGTCGGCTTCAACGAGGAGGCCTACGGCGGCGTGTTCGGCGGGTAGGACCGGCAGCGGCCGGAGAGGGAGGCGAGGATGAAATTCGGCATCTTCTACGAGCTGCAGCTGCCAAAACCCTGGGAAGCGGACAGCGAGTACCGGCTGTTCAACAACGCGCTGGATCAGATCGAGCTCGCCGACCGGCTGGGCTTCGACTACGCGTGGGAGGTGGAGCACCACTTCCTCGAGGAGTACTCGCACTCCTCCGCACCAGAGGTCTTTCTGGCCGCGGCCAGCCAGCGCACGCGCAACATCCGCCTGGGCCACGGCATCGTGCAGCTGCCCACCAATCACCCCGCCAGGGTGGCCGAGCGGGTCTCGACCCTGGACCTGATCAGCCACGGCCGCGTGGAGCTCGGGCTGGGCGAAGGCTCCAGCGTCACGGAGCTGCACCCCTTCGGCCGTCGTTTCCGCGAAAAGCGGGCGGTCTGGGAGGACGCGGTAAGGGCCACTCTGCCCATGTTCTGGGAGGAGGGCTGGGAATATCACGGCGAGTTCTTCGACTTTCCCCTGCGCAACGTGATTCCCAAGCCCCGACAGCAGCCCCACCCGCCGCTGTGGGTCGCCTGCTCCCAGATGGACACCATCCGCATGGCCGGCCGCCGAGGCATGGGCGCGCTGGGCTTTTCGTTCGTGAGCCCGGAGTCCGCCCAGGCCTGGTGCCACGCCTACTACAACGAGTTCGTCAAACGTCAGGACCGGCTCTGCGACTACCAGCCCAACGCCAACCTGGCCGTGGTCTCTCCTTTCATGTGCTGCGAAACCGACGAGGAAGCCCAGGAGAAGATGGACGGCTGGTCGTTCTTCCAGTTCGCGCTCATCCTCTACAACAAGGAGGGACCCTTCGAGCCGGGCACCGTGAATCTGTGGGACCGATACCAGGAGTGGAAGCAATCCGGCAAAGGCCGTGACCTGACACCGAACTCGGGGCTCGTGGGCTCACCGGAAACCATCCGGACACGTCTGCAGCAGTTTCAGGACGTGCACATCGACCAGGTCATCCTGCTGAATCAGGCCGGCAAGAACCGCCACGAGGACATCTGCGCCAGCCTGGAGCTCTTCGCCAGGGAGGTGATGCCCGAGTTCCACGCCGCCGAAGCCGGGCACCAGGAGTGGAAGGCCGCCGTCCTAGACGGCTCCCTGGAGCTGGAGGACATCGACACGGACCAGTACAACATCTACTCGCTTCAGACGCCGAACAGCAAAGCGTCCTGAGCATTTCCGTTAACGGAGGAAACATGTGGTTACGACTGCGCCAGATCGCCCTGGTGGCTGCAAAGCTAGAGCCCATCGAGGCGCAGCTGGAGTCGGTTCTTGGCATACGGGTCTGCTATCGCGATCCCGGCGTCGCCCACTTCGGCCTGGAAAACGCGCTGCTACCCATTGGCAATCAGCTGCTGGAGGTCGTGGCGCCCATTGAAGAAGGCACGGCAGGCGGCCGCTACCTGGAGCGGCGCGGCGGTGACGGCGGGTACATGGTCATCACCCAGTGCGACGATCACGGGCCTCGTCGGCGCCGGGTAGAGGCGCTCGGCATCCGCATCGTCAATCAGTACGACAGCGGCGAGTTCCGCAACATGCAGATGCACCCCAAGGACACCGGAGGATCCTTCTTCGAGATCGACGAGCAGCTCGGTGGCGGGGCTCACGACCCGGACGGCCCCTGGGAGCCAGCGGGCCCGGATTGGCAGCAGGGCCGGCAGCTCGACCGCGTGAGCGGAATCGCCGCAGCCGAGATCCAGGCAGACGACCCCGCCAGGGTGGCCGCGCGCTGGTCCGAGATAGCGGAGATCCCGCTCACCACCACGGCGGACGGCCACCCGGCGCTGGAGCTGGACAACGCGACGGTACGCTTCGTGCCCTGCACCGACGGGCGCCCGGAGGGCCTCGGCGGCATCGACGTGCTCGCCACTAACGCCGCAGCCATCATGGCCGCCGCACGCGATCAGGGCCTGGCCACCGGCGAGCGGCAGATCTACCTGTGCGGCATGCGCATCAACCTAGTATGAGCGGCTACACGGACATCGATGTCCACATCGAGGACCCCGCATGCCTGATCCGGCTGAACCGCCCGGACAAGCTGAACGCTTTCACCTACCACACGCTCCGGGAGATCCGCCAGGCCATTGATGCCGCGGCAGCCGATTCCCGGGTGGTCGGCATCATCATTACCGGCAACGGCCGCGGGTTCTCCGCCGGCCTCGACGCCCAGGTGCTGGCAGAGGTCACCTCGAGAGGCGGGAGCGCGGCCGACGATTCCGCGGGTGAAGACGACCTGCCGGGAATTTTCAGCTACCTGCTGGAAGTGCCCAAACCCGTCATCGCCGCCGTGAACGGCGTGGCGGCCGGCGGCGGGCTCATTCTGGCGCTGATGAGCGACCTGCGGATCGCTTCCAGGGACGCAAGCTTCATCACCGTCTTTCTGAAACGCGGGCTCGTGGCCGAGCACGGGTCGAGCTGGCTGTTGCCGCGCCTCGTCGGCACCGGCCGCGCGCTGGACCTCCTCTGGATGAGCGACCGGATCGATGCGCAGACGGCGGCCGACATCGGCCTGGTGGAGAGGCTCGCGGAACCCGACGAGCTGATTCCAAGCGCCCTCGATTACGTCACGCGCCTGGCGGAGGGCTCGGCGCCCAAGGCCATTGCCGCAACCAAGCAACTCGTCTACCGGCACCTGGGCATGGGCTATGCCGACGCGCTGAAGGAAGCCGACCGGGTCCAGCGCCGCTTCGTGGCGGCCGCAGACGCCGCCGAGGGCGCGCGCGCCCTGCTAGAGAAGCGCTCTCCCCGCTTCGAACGCCTGGGCACGACAGACGACTGAACGGAGCCGAAGCCCATGCAGACCATCCTCTTCGAATCATCGGGCGGCGTGGGCACGCTGACCCTGAACCGCCCGGATCGGCTGAACGGCATGACCAACCAGATGCTGATCGAGACCCACGACTGCCTCCTCGAAGTGGCGCAACGGGACGACGTGCGCGTGCTGGTGCTCACCGGAGCGGGCCGGGGTTTCTGCCCCGGGGCGGACCTGAAGCACTACGCTGCCGGCGAAGCGGACGTGGCTTCCCAGCCACGCCACTTCCAGGTTCCCGTGCTGCTGCACGAGATGCCCCAGATCACCATCGCCGCGATCAATGGCCCCTGCGCCGGCGCCGGTCTCGGTTGGGCCTGCGGCTGCGACCTGCGCATCGCCGCCCGCTCCGCCAACTTCAACACTGCGTTCCTCAAGGTGGCGTCCGCCGGCGACATGGGCGGGCCCTGGTCCCTGCCCCGTCTCATCGGCGCCGCGAAAGCGCGGGAGCTGTATTTCCTGGCAGAGAAGTTCGGGGCCGAGGAGGCTCTGGCGATGGGCCTGGTGAGCCGGGTCTTCGAGGACGAGCAATTCGCCGAGAAAGCAGCTGCCATGGCCGGGGCGCTGGCGAGCTCGTCCCCCCACGCGCTGCGAACCATGAAGCAGAACTTTCTCGACGCCGAGCGCCTGAATTTCGCCGACTACGTGGAGCTCGAAACCGGCCGCCATCTGGAGGTCATGGCGCACCCGGACGCCCGGGAGGCGTTTCGGGCTTTCGTCGAGAAGCGCCCGCCGCGTTTCGAGTCCAGCGAGTAATCCGACCAAGCACAAACCATTACGAGGAGACGCAACGTGAGCGGGGACGAGCAGAAATCGATTTTCATTACCGGCGGGGCCGGCGGCATGGGCATGGCAACCGGACGCCTCTTCGCCCAGCATGGCTGGTTCGTCGGCCTCTTCGACCTCGACGAAAGCGCCCTGGAGCTTGCGCGGGCGGCTTTCGACGACTCGCAGAGCCTCGTCCGGCGGCTCGACGTCACCAGCGAGACCGACTTCGCCGATGCGATGGCCGCGTTCTCCGAGCGCACGGGGGGGCGCATGGACGTGATGTTCAACAACGCAGGGATAGCGCCGGGGGCGTGGTTCGACGAGATGCCGCTGGATACCATTCGTCAGGTCATCGACATCAACGTCATGGGGGTGATCATCGGCATCCGCGCCGCCCTGCCCCTGCTGCGAGCCACGCCGGGCTCGCTGTGCATGAGCACGTCCTCCTCGGTGGCAACTTACGGACACGCCATGCGCGCCGCCTACACGGCCTCCAAGTTCGCGGTGAAGGGCCTGACCGAAGCGCTCAGCCTGGAGTTCGAACGCTTCGGCATCCGCACCGCCGACGTGCTGCCAGGCTGCATCGACACGCCCATGCTGCGCAATGCCCTGTCGGCGCGAACGGGCGAGCCCTTCGACGAGTCCCTGTTCGAGACCCTCCCCAAGGAGGGCGCCTACCGGCTCGTGCCGGTTTCCGCCATCGCGGACGCCGTCTGGAACGCCTACCACTCCGACGTGATCCACTGGTACGTGCCCGAGGAGGTGGGCGAGATTGATCGCCTCAAGGGCGCCGACTTCGACGCCGCCCGGGCGGAGACCCGGGCTTTCCTGTTCGGCGAGGGCTGAGCGCGCGGGGGTCGCTAGTAAGCGGACGCCCCTGGCAGATAACGCTCCCGGTCGCGGACGTCGAATTTCAGGTTGAGGTGCTCGAGGCCCCGCAGGAAGCTGCTGGGGACGTGCAGGAATCGGTCGCCCGGATCCGCCAGGCGGATGTTGTCCAGCCGGTGCAGCAGGATGGTGAATGCCGAGAACATCTCCTGCCTGGCCAGGGCCGCGCCGGGGCAGTGGTGCGGACCGGAGCCGAACGCCAGATGGGCGCCCGCTTTCTGACGCTCGATGTCGAAGACCTCGGAATCCTGGAAAACGTCCTCGTCACGATTCGCTGAAGCGTAACCGATGGCCACCATGGATCCTTTGGGAATAAACGCCCCGCCAAGATCGGTATCCTGGGTGGTGATCCGCCACAGATGGAGCACGGGTGTCTCAAAGCGCAGCGACTCTTCGAGGAAGTTGCGGATAAGCTTCTGGTCGTCCCGCATCTTCTCCATCAGCCCCGGCCGCTGAAGCAGAAGCATCATGGCGGACCCGATGGCGTTGGTGGTGGTCTCGTTGCCGCCCGTCAGGAGCTGATCGAGCAGATCCTGGAGCTCGAACATGTCCAGCGGACGCTCGGGACCACCGGGCTCGTCGACAACCTTGGCCTGCACGAGATCGGTGATGATGTCGTCGCGAGGCTCGGCGCGGCGCGCCTCCATGACCTCGGCAAAGAACTTCTGGGCCTCGACCACCAGCTGCCCGCACTTCAGCGCAGCCGCCTCGTCCACGAACCCACCGCCAGGTGCGAGCATGGCGTCGGACCATTCCTTGAGGCGCCAGATCTTGTCACGGGGAACGCCGAGCTGGTCGGCGATCACCGTGCAGGGCAGCGGGATGGCGAATTCCCAGACCAGATCCACCTCCCCCTTGTCGATGAACTGATCGATGAGATCGTTGACCACGGTCTCCACGTATCCCGTCATCTTGCGGATCCGGCTGACGGTGAAGGCGTGGTTGATCAGCTTGCGATACTTCGAATGCACCGGCGGATCCGTCCGCTGCAGCGTGGACACGCGCCGCCAGCCATGCTCGCTTTTGTACTCTTCGGCGATGTTCCGCTCCGCGCCGCGGTGGCCGCCGTGCTCGAAAATGTTGTTCGAAAAGATCTCGGGGTGCTTCTTCACGTGGCGGACGTCTTCGTAGCGGCTGACGTACCACGCGCCGAGCTCTTCCATGAAGTAGACGGGCTGCTCGTGCCTTATCGCGTTGAAATAGGGAAACGGACACTCTCGCGTCTCGTCCTCCATCAGGTTGTAACTCGCCGGGTCTGACATGCGCTCTCCCACCAAACACACATTCAACCGCTGAATCCTACCAGCAAAGCGGGCGGCGAACCCCTAGAATCTGTAGAACAGAACAGGGAGGCAACTGCTATGAAGATCGGAGTGTTCGCAACCTTCATGTCGCCGCTGGGCACGGCGGAGATGATCCAGGACTTCGGCCGTCGGGCCGAGGCGGCGGGTCTCGATTCCATCTGGATGGGGGAGCACGTGGTTCTGTTCGACGAGATGGAGTTTCCCTACCCGGGATCCCGGGACGGTCGCATCCCGGTTCCCGAGGGCGGCGGGCTGCTCGACACCGTCGCCACCTTCGGGCTGCTGGCGGGAAGCACTTCCCGGCTGCGCTTCGGCACTGGTATCTGCCTGGTCCCCCAGCGCAACCCCATCTACACCGCAAAGGAGTTCGCCACCCTGGACTGGCTGAGCGGCGGACGGATCGACTTTGGCATCGGGGTGGGATGGTGCAAGGAGGAGGTAATTGCCTGCGGGTACGGCTGGGAAGACCGGGGCGAGCGATGCGACGAGTTCCTCACGCTCATGCGCAAGCTGTGGAGCGAGCCGGTGGTCAGCTACTCCGGCAAGCATGTGAACGTGCAGGGATGTCGGATGGACCCCAAGCCGATCCAGAAACCACACATCCCCATCATCGTCGGCGGCCACACCCCTCGCGCCATGCGCCGGGCCGCCGAGTTCGGCGCGGGCTGGTATGGTTTCGGGATCACCCCGGATCAGACATCTGCCGTGCTGACCGAGCTGGACGCGGCGCTGGGGGCAGCGGGCCGGTCACGGGACGGCTTCGAGATCATCATCACCCCGGCGTCGGAGGACGCCGACAGCATGGCCGCCTTTGCCGACCTGGGCGTCGATCGCCTGATTCTGCACCTGGGCTCACAGCGCCCGGAGAAGCTCGCCGCGCGGGTAGATCAGCTGGCGTCACTGGTCCAAGCGGCCGCCTGAACCGGCCGTGCCGGCCGGTGGTGAGCGCTCTCGTGGCACAATGGGGCCGCGGGGGGATCCTCAACCAGACTGGAGACATTTGCTCATGGCACGCCTTGCAGGGAAAAACATCGTCGTCACCGGCTCGTCGAGGGGCTTAGGGCGCGCTTTCGCCATCGCCATGGCCGCGGAAGGAGCCAGCGTGGTCATCAACGGCACCAATCGGGAGGCCCTGGCCGAGGTCGAGAAGACCATATCCTCCGCGGGCGGCAACGTTCTGGCGGTCCCCGGATCCGTCACCGAGGAGACCACCTGCGCACAGCTGGTGTCCGGCTGCGTGGAAACCTTCGGGAGCATCGACGTCATGATCAACAACGCCGGCATCGTGCGCGACCGGACGCTCCTGAAGATGACCGTCGAGGAGTGGGACGACGTGCTGGCCGTCAACCTTCGCGGCGCGTTTGCCTGCACCAAGCACGCGGCGCTCGCCATGCGCGAGGCCGGCGGTGGCCACATCGTCCAGGTCATCTCCGCGTCGGGCCTCTCCGGCGGGTTCGGTCAGGGCAACTACGCCGCGGCCAAGGCGGGCATGATGGGCCTGCTGCGCACGGCCGTGCTGGAGCTCTCCCGCTTCAACATCCGCAACAACGCGCTGTGGCCGGTGGCGGAGACCGACATGACCCAGGTGGTGTTCGAGCGCGCGGCCGCCATGTCCCGCGAGCAGGGCGCCGAGCCCCCCACACCGGCGGAGATGGGCTTCGGCAAGCCTGAGGAAGTCGCCCAGGGGCTCGTGTGGCTGGTCAGCGACGGGGCCGCCCATTTCGACGGCCAGTGCATGTCGTTCAACGGCCGCAAGACGGCCATCTGGCGCCACCCGGCGGAGGAGCACGTGTCGTTTCACGACGAGCCCTGGAGCTTCGACGAGCTCAACGACTACTACCGGGACGTCAAACCGCTACCCATCTACCGACCGGTGCGCGCCGAGTAGGCGGATCGCTCAGCGGCCCCGGGCGCCCCGCGCCTGCAGCCCGAAGCCAATGCACCCGAGCACCAGGGCGAGCAGCAGACGCGGATCGCCCAGGTGCCACCAGGGGTCCAGCGGGTAGGCGATGGTCTTCTCCATGGCGGCGATCTTGAATTCGTGGATGTCCAGGCGACTGGTTCGAACCACCTGATCCATGAGATCCCGGCGGCTGCGATAGCGCACGAGCCCGCCGTTGCTCCAGCGCTCCGCGCCGTCGATTCCCCATAGATCCAACGCGGGGGCCGCCGCGTTACCGTAGAGGATCGGGTGCGCTGCGCTGCGGATGGCAGCTCCAAGAAACGGAGCCGTGTACCGGGCCAGGACGTCGGCGGCGGTTTCATCCGGCGAAACCCCCTCCATAGCAAGCGGGCGATCGCGCAGATCGACGACGTTGATCATGACGAAGTCGTCACCCGTGTCCGACTCCATGAACGCGCGCCACAAGGCAAGCCGCTCGTCGTTCCCGCCCGCTTCCCGGAGCGCGGCCAGGTAGGTTTCGATCTCCGCCTCGCTGAGCGGGCCCTGGAACGACGTGTACCAGTAGACGAACACCCCATAGATTCCCAGCAGGAGAGCCCACGCCTTCACTTTCGATGCCTCGTTTTGATCAGGGTCACCCCTCCCGGGCCGCCTGCTCCTCCGCTTCGGCGAGGCTGACGGCGTAGGCGCGCCGGCCCAGCCAGAGCGAGAGCCCGGCAATGGCCCCGAACAGGCTGGTCAGCGTGATCAGCGAGTAGCGCACGCCCTCCGCCTCGGGGAAGACGTACTCGTTGAATGCCCCCGCCACCGGGGGGCCCAGCATCATGCCCACGGACACCGTCAGCATGTAGAGCGCCGCCACCTGGGCACGCATGTTGGGCGGCGTGATCACGGGAAGAGAACCGGCGGCGATGCCGAACGGGGAGTTGATGAAGATCATTGCCGGCACGTACAGCACGAAGGCCCACATCGGCGAGGGCACGAACTGAATCAGCAGAATCGTCGGCACCGAAATAAGCCCGCCGATCATGCCGGCCGTAATGTTGGCGTCGCCCCGGCCCCGCTCGCCCAGCCTGCGGGCGAGCAAGGCGATGAGGATGGGGCCCAGGGGGCCCGCCAGAAAGAATATCCACCCGAACACCTGGGACGCATCCGCGGCGTCGTAACCGTGAACGCGAACGAAGAACGAGACCGTCCAGAACACGAACGCGTAGCCCATCAGCGCGAACGACAGGAACCCGATGTGATGACACGCGAGCGTGCGAGCATTGCGCCGGTAGAAGGCGACGATCTCGGCAAAGGTCGCTTCCTGCTGGGTCCCGGTGCCTCCCGCCGAACGGCGCACCGGCTCCCTGAGCAGCAGCAACAGCAAAGCCAGGATCATGCCCGGCGCCCCCACGTAAACGAACGTCTGCTGCCAAGGGCGCAGCTCTCCGACCAAAGGGAGCACCATGGGCTCCGCCTGCTCGACGATGTTCAGGACCACGCCGCCGATGATGAAGGCAATCCCCGATCCCATGATCGCCCCTGTCTGAAAGATGCTGAGCGCCAGGGGAATCTGATCCCGCGGAAAGTAGTCGCCGACCATCGAGGTGGTGGCCGGAGTGAGTGTCGCCTCGCCGATGCCCACCCCGATGCGGGCCAGGAACACGTTCCAGTAGCTGCGCGACAGCCCGCAGGCAATGGTCATCAGGGACCAAAGAAAGATGCCGGCCGCGATGATGTGCTTGCGGCTCTTGCGGTCGGCCAGCCAGGCGATGGGGAGCGCGGCAACCGCGTAGAAGAGCGCGAAAACGCCGTACAGCCAACCGATCTGGGCGTCTCCCACGCCCAGGTCCGCCTTCATGGGATCCACCACGATGGCGACCACCTGCCGGTCGATGAAGGCAATGAGCGCGGCGACCACCAGAACGGCCAGCACGAACCACGCGTAGGCCCGGTTCGGATACGGCAGAGAACGCGCGGCGGCCAATGCGCCGCGTTCCCCGGCTCCCGAGGGCGTGCTCAGAGCGCGGTGCCCCCATGCACTTCCATGAGCGCACCGGTGATGCCGCCGCCCAGGTCGGAGGCCAGCAGAAGGGCCACCGCCGCGACTTCCTCCACGGTATTGATCCGCTTGATGGCCGCCTCCTGGGCGTAGCCGTCGATGTACTGCTCGTAGGTCATGCCGAGGGACTTGGCGGCTTCGGCACCGGTGATGGTCATCAGGTCGGTTTCCACAGCGCCCGGCAGGATGGCGTTGGAGGTGATCCCGTCGGGACCGTTCTCGTAGGCCACCACCTTGGTGAGCGCGTTGATGGCGTGCTTGTTGACGATGTAGTGGCCCACCGTCGTCTTGTTGATGAGCAGCCCCTCCACGGAGGAGATGTTGATGATCCGGCCCCACTTGCGGGACAGCATGTCGGGCAGCGCCCGTCGCGTGCCCCAGAAAGTCGCGTTGAGCATCCAGTCCAGCGCTTCGTTCCACGCCTCGTCGCTGAGCTCGGAAATCGGTGCAAAGCCGGATGAGCCGCCGGCGTTGTTCACCAGAATGTCGATCTTGCCGTAGCGCTCGATGGTGCCGTCCACGAAGGCTTCCACATCGGCCTGAACGCGAACGTCGCCGGCGATGAAGTGCGCGGCGTCTCCGACTCCCATCTCCTCCAGGGCACGCTGGCCCTTTTCGGGCGTTCGCCCATTCACGACGACATTCGCCCCCTCGGCCAGAAAGGCCTCCGCGATGCCGCGGCCGATGCCCCTCGTCCCGCCAGTGATGGCGGCCACTTTGCCTTCCAGTTTCATCCGTCGGTTTCCTCCCGTCGTTTGACCATACCCCTCTGGCCGCCGCTAGGGCGACGCGCTGAGATCAGCTCTCCTGGAAGCTGGGTCGCGATCCCACCTCTGCCAGATATCGCTCGATGTTCGGCAGATCAAAAGGCAGGTCCAGCTTGACCATCTGGGCAAACTGCAGCACCACCGCAAAGGTGATGTCGGCGATGCTGAACGTCTCGCCGGCCAGGAACCGGGAAGTGCCGAGCGCGGTGTCGAAGCGCCCGAGCGCATCTGCGGCGTTGCCCAGCGCGATGGCGCCCCATTCCTTGGAGACCTTCTCACGGTCCTTGAAGAAGCCGGTCAGGTTTCGGAACGCGCCGGTTGCCTGAAGCATGAAGTTGATCTCGGCCCGGCGGTTCCACATCTCGATGATCGCCATCTCCAGAGGCTCCCGGCCGAACAGCGAGGGCTCCGGATGCAACCCCTCGAAGTAGCGACAGATGGCAACGGATTCCGCCAGGCAGGTGCCGTCATCCAGCTCCAGCACGGGAACCCGGCCGAAGGGGTTGAGCTTGCGGTAGGCGTCGCTGAGATTTTCGCCCCCCCGGATGTCCACCCTCACCGTGGGCGGCGCTTCGATGCCCTTCTCTTTCAGGAAAACGTGGACCCGGCGCGCATTTGGCGATGGCGACTCGTGCAGCCTCATCAGAACTCTCCCCGCTTCAGCGATGCGGACAATTGTACGCGATGTGCAATACCATGATTCGCTTCCGAGGACAAAGCATATGGCCCAGACAGTCACGCTCACCCGGCGCTGGCCTGCGCAGGTGGAGGCCCATCTCCAGTCGCTTTACGACCTCTCGGTAGACACTACCGACCGACCGCGCACCCGCGACGAGCTGGCTGCCGCGCTTGCTAGCGCGGACGCGCTCTGCCCCACCGTGACGGACCGGATCGATGCCGACCTGCTGGGCTCAGCTGAGGTGCGAACGAGAATCATCGCGAGCTTCGGCGTCGGTCACGAGCACATAGACCTGGATGCCGCCCGGGCCCGGGGGATCGTGGTCACCAACACGCCCGGAGTGCTGACCGACTGCACGGCCGATCTCACCCTGGCGCTGCTGCTCGGTATCGCCCGCCGTATCGGCGAGGGCGAACGGGAGGTTCGAGGCGGGTCCTGGACGGGCTGGCGTCCGACACACATGATGGGCACGCGGGTGACGGGCAAGACCCTGGGCATCGTCGGGCTCGGCAGAATCGGCGTAGCCGTGGCCCGGCGCGCCCGGCTGGGTTTCGGGATGCGCGTGCTCTTCCACAACCCGACGCCGCCACCACCGGAACGAATCGCGGCTGCCGGCGCCGAGCCATGCTCCACCCTTGTCGAGTTGCTGCAACGCTCCGACTTCGTGTCGCTGCACTGCCCAGCCACCGCCGACACCCACCATCTGATCAACGCTGAGCGGCTTGCACAGATGCCGGCCCACGCCTATCTCATCAACACGGCCCGAGGCACGGTGGTGGATTCCGAAGCCCTGGCGACGGCGCTGCGCGAGCGCCGAATCCGCGGCGCCGGGCTCGACGTCTACGAGGGCGAACCGGACGTGCCCGCCGGCCTGCTCGAGCTCGACAACGTCATCCTGCTGCCGCATCTGGGCAGCGCCACCGAGGAGACGCGCACCGCCATGGGCATGCGGGTCGCCGAAAATCTGGCCGCGTTCTTCGCAGGGAGCGAGCCTCCGGATCGGCTTGTCTGATAAACTTTCGCGCTTCGCACAGGCAACGTGTTGGGGGAACCATGACGTCATCAGCGGACGACATCGCCGCCATTGAGAAGCTCCAGGCCGACTGGAACGCGGCCGTCGAGGCCGGCAGCGTCGACGGTTACGCCGCCGTGCTGGACGACGACATCGAGCTGCTGCCCACCGATGCGGAAACCATCAGGGGCATCGGCAACTACCGGGCCATGCTCGACGGGGTGTTCACCACCGACGACTTCCGCATCGAGATCGCGGTCCCCGCCACCATCGAGGTGGACGGCGACATGGCCTGGTCCCGCTACGACTACGTCATTCACCGCACGGCCAAGGACGGCAGCGGGACGTTCAGCAGCTATCGGAAGTTCCTGGACGTAATGCGACGCCAGGACGACGGCACCTGGCGGGTGTACAAACATATCTGGAACTACAACGATCCCGATGTAGTACCCTAGGGAAATTCGAAGAGGGAGGACTCAAATATGTCGAGAGTACTGATAAGCGGCGCGAGCCGGGGAATTGGACTGGAGCTGGTGAAGCAGTACGCGGCGGCCGGCGACGAGGTGATCGCGTGCGTGCGGGACACGGGCAATGCCGCCCTGCTTGACGAGGTTGCCAGCGGCGCGGACAACGTCACCGTTCAGCAGATGGACGCCGGCGACCCGGCCTCCATCGAAGCGGCGGCTGCTGCCATCGGCGATGCCCCCATCGACATCCTGATCAACAACGCCGGCGCCGTGGGCGGACAGCACCAGTCCCTCGACGACGTCGACATCGCGGAGTGGCATCGAACCCTGGACATCAACACCATCGGGCCGCTGCTCATCTCCCGGGCGTTCAAGAGCAACCTGGCAGCTTCCGGCGACGGCAGGCTGATGATCGTCACGAGCCAGCTCGCGGCCTCCACGTGGCCCATGGGCGGGATGTACATCTACTCCACGACCAAGGCCGGGGTGAGCAAGGTTGGTCAGATTCTGGCGCTGGACTGGAAGGAAGAACCCATCACCGTGGGTCTCATGCATCCAGGCTGGGTGCAGACCGACATGGGCGGTGCCCACGCCGAGATCACCGCCGAGGAGAGCGCATCGGGCATCCGCAGCGTGATCGCCGGCATGACCAAGGCAGACTCGGGCAGCTTCTACAAGTGGAACGGCGAGATCCATCCCTGGTAGCAGGTTTCCTGGCACCCGTGAAGGTGTCGGCTTGAGCTCACACCGCATCGAGGTCACCACCCTTGGCGATCTGCTGCTGCGCGCGGCGGATCGCCACGGCGACCGTGACGCCATCATCTTTCCCGAGGCACGGCTCACCTACGACCAGCTGCGAGAGGGCGCCTACGCCCGCGCAAGGAGCCTGTTGGCTCTGGGCGTCGACCGGGGCGACCACGTCGGCATCCTGATGCCCAACTGCCTGGACTACGTGGAGTGCCTTTTCGCCGTCCAGCTGCTAGGCGCCATGGCGGTACCGATCAACGCCCGCTACAAGGCCCGGGAGCTGGCTTACGTGGTGGAGAACGCCGATCTCTCGGCCATCCTGATCAGCGACGTCATCTCCGAGTACGCCGACTTCGCCGAGCTGCTGCAGGAAGCGTTCCCCGAGCTGTCCGCCAATGCGGATCCCCGGGCTCTCGAGCTGCCCGGCGCGCCGAAGCTCAAGACGGTCGTGATGCTCGGAAGCTCGGCGCCTGCCGGCATCTTGCCCCGGGCCGAGCTCGACGCGTTGGCGTCCGGGTACCAAGTCGAGGACGTGGAGGCCCGCCGGGTCTGTGCCCGGGTGCGGGACCAGGCCATCATGATGTACACCTCCGGCACCACGTCGGATCCGAAGGGTTGCCCGCTCAGCCACGAGGTGCTGGTGCGAAACGGCTTCAACATGAACCGCGAGCGCTACTTCCTCGACGAGACCGATTGCTTCTGGGCTCCCCTGCCGATGTTCCACATGGCCTCCATCCTGCCCATGATCTGCTGCATGGATGCCGGTGCCGCCCTGCAGTCCATGACCCACGTCGAGGCCGGCGGGGCCCTGGCGATGATGGAGCGCGACGCAACCACCGTTGCCTTCCCGTCCTTTCCGACGGTCACCAACGAGCTGATCAACCATCCCGAGTTCACCACCCGGGACTTGAGCCGTATCCGCCGGATCAACAACGTGGCACCACCGGACGTGCTGCGGAAATTTCAGGACGCGTTTCCTCAAGCCGTGCAGACGGGCGCCTACGGGCTCACCGAGGTGGGCGGCGTGATCGCCTTCAACCACCCGGACGAGAGCCTGGAGCAGCGTCTCACCACCTGCGGCCGGCCATTTCCCGGCGTCGAGGTCAAAGTGGTGGATCCGGATACCGGCGCCGAGCTGGGACCGGGAGAACGCGGCGAGATCCTGGTGCGCGGCTACGCCGTTTTCGACGGCTACTACAAGGCGCCGGAGAAGAACGCGGAGGCTTTTGCCGACGGCTGGTTCCGGACCGGCGATCTGTGCGCGCTGGGCGCCGACGGCTCCATCGAGTTTCACGGACGCATCAAGGACATGCTCAAGGTGGGGGGAGAGAACGTGGCGGCGCTGGAGATCGAGTCTTACCTGGCAACGCATCCGGCAGTGAAGCTCGCCCAGGTGATCGGCGTGCCCGACGAGCGGCTGCTGGAAGTGCCCGCCGCTTTCATCGAGCTGAACCCCAATGCCTTCGCCACTGCGCAGGAGCTGATCGACTACTGTAAAGGGAAGATCGCGAGCTTCAAGGTTCCGCGCCACATCCGCTTCGTGGACGAGTGGCCCATGTCGTCCACCAAGGTACAGAAGTTCCGGCTCCTGGAGCAGTTCGAAGCTTGAGAAAGGCTTTTGTCAGGCCAGATACGGTTGTGTACAGTACCCGGTTCGGCGGGCCCGCATCCGGGCCACCATCGTTGTCAAGGGAGATTCCGCTATGGCTGAGCAGGCCGCCCATCAAGAGTTGACCCCGCAAGAAGAGATTCGCGGGCTCATCGAGCGCTCGCGCGCAGCGCAGGCGCAGATCGAAAACTACACCCAGGAGCAGGTGGACGAGCTCATCCGGGCCATGGTCTGGTGCGTAGCGAAGCCGGGCGTGGCCGAGGAGATCGCCCAGTTCACCGTGGACGAGACCCAGCTCGGTAACTACGACGGCAAGTACCTGAAGATCCACCGAAAGACCCGCGCGACGCTGATGGACATCATCAACGACAAGTCGGTCGGCATCCTCGAGGAGGACAAGGAACGGAACATCGTCAAGATCGCCAAGCCCATGGGCGTGATCGGTGCCCTGGCGCCATCCACCAACCCGGAAGCCACGCCGGTGATCAAGGCCATTCACGCCGTGAAGGGGCGCAACTCCATCATCGTCGCGCCTCATCCGCGGGCAAAGCTCACCAACAAGATGATCTGCGACAAGATGCGCGAGGCCATCGCCGCCTGCGGCGCGCCGGCGGATCTGGTCATCGCCATCGAATCACCCAGCCTGGAGCTTACCAACGAGCTGATGCGGCAGTGCGACCGGGTGCTAGCCACGGGCGGCGGCGCCATGGTCCACGCGGCCTACTCGAGCGGCACGCCCGCCCTGGGCGTGGGGGTGGGCAACGCGGTGATCACGGTCGACGAGACGGCCGATTTGGAAGATGCGGCGGAAAAGATCCGCCTGTCCAAGACCTTAGACCTCGCTGCCTCCTGCTCCGCCGACAACTCGGTGATCCTGGTGGACGCCATTTACGACGAGATGATGAACAAGCTGGAGCACCAGGGCGGCTATCTGTGCAACGCCGAGGAAAAGGCCAAGCTGCAGAGCACGCTGTGGGACGACGAGGGGCACCTCAACACGGCCATCGTCGCCCAGCCGGCGGAGAAGATTGCCGCCATGGCGGGGATCGAGCTGCCCGAGGGCAGAAGCTTCTACATCGTCCCGGAGGACGGCTGGGGCCCGGAGCATCCCTTCTCCGGCGAGAAGCTGTCGGTGATCATGGCGCTCTACAGAGCCCGGGACATCGATCACGCCATCGAGCTGACCAACAACATCCAGTCGTACCAGGGCCAGGGGCATTCCTGCGGGATCTACTCCACCAGCGACGACAACATCATGAAGCTGGCCAACGCCACCAAGACCTCACGGGTCATGGTCAACCAGCCTCAGGCAGCGTCGAACAGCGGCAACCTGTGGAACGGCATGCGTCAGACGTTCTCCCTGGGCTGCGGGTCCTGGGGCGGCAACGGCACCAACCACAACATCTCCTGGCGGGATCTCATCAACGAGACCTGGGTGTCCAAGCCCCTGGCGAAGACCAAGGAGCTGCCGTCGGACGAGGAACTGTTCGGAGACGTGATGGGCCGGATTTAGCGGCCCGGGCCGACCGGGGCCCCGCCATCACCAATCAACCGGGCGTCCTGTGGACGCCCGTTTTTTTTGCGGACCTCTCCAGCAAAACATCAAACGCAAGTGGGAAGGCCGCCGTCGTCCCCACGAGCGGCCCCGGGCGGGGACCCGATGCGCGCCCGCACAATTCCGGAGACAAATTTGACAGCGCTGTCATAACTGTGTATATCCTGTTCCACCGCGATTATGACAGCGATGTCATCGCGCACTCCACAAGGGACGCCAATCCGATGCCCCAGGAGTTGACCCGGAATAAACGCGAGGGGGATCCTCAAATCATGTTCAACGCAACACGACGCAGCACCGGCTGCAGAGCCCTGACATTGACGACCCTGGCGGTCATGCTGAGCTTGCTGGCTTCAGGAGCCTCAGCGGAAACCACCGAGCAGCCATCCGACGACGTGCTCCTCGAGGAGATGGTCGTCACCGTGGAACGGCGGTCTCAGAACCTGCAGGACTATGCAGGCACCGCGGCAGCATTCACCGGGGAGGAGCTGAAGTCTCTGGGCGTTCAAAACATCCAGGACCTCGACCGCTTCCTGCCGGGATTCTCGGTGGCCAACAACGGGGGCAACATCGAGGTCTACATCCGCGGCATCGGCTCCAGCAACAACACCGAGCTCGGTGACCCGGCGGCTGCCACGCACCTCAACGGCGTCTACGTCCCGCGTCCGAGCGGGTTCGGCTCCGCCTTCTTCGACATCGAGCGGGTCGAGGTCAACATCGGACCCCAGGGAACGCTCAGAGGCCGGAACGCCACCGCCGGCTCCGTGGACATCATTCCCTGGAAGCCCGGTCTGGGCATCACCGACGCATCCGTCGAGGCATCCATCGGCAACTACGGTGAGTGGTCGGTCGAAGGCATGGTGAACGTACCCGTCGGCGAGATCTCCGCTCTGCGGGTGGCCGGTTTCATCCTCGAGCACGATTCCTACTACGACGACAAAGGGCCGGCGGACGTCGGCGTGGCCGAAGCCGCCGAGAACTGGGGCGGCCGACTGACTTACCTCGTCGAGCCAAACGATCAGTGGCGATTCACGCTGACCGGCGACTACATCAGCGAGCAAGGCACAGGCTACACGGGCACCAACTACGCCAACCCGCTCGGCAACGGGATAGATCCTTCTGACATCAAGAACCCGCGCAACGTGATTGGTCGAGCCTTCGAGCCGATTCAGGACACCGAGCACTGGGGCTTCAAAGGGCACATTGAGTGGTCGGGTGATCGCATCGGCGCCGAGTACATCGGCAGCTATCGCGACCTGGTCTACGACTACACCGCGGCTACCCCTCTGGCCCCCGACTACCCCGGCGTGCTGGAGACCCTTCAGCCCGCCGACGAGAACTTCGACAACTTCTCCCAGTTCCGCTCGATCACCGACTCCGAATCCATGGTCCACGAGCTGCGCTTCTTCAGCACCGGCGACGGCCCGCTGCAGTGGACGGCCGGCGTCTTCTACTTCGAGGAGGAGCAACGCTCGCTTCTCGCCGCCACCGGCGATCGCAGCCTCTTCTACTCCGGCCAGGAATTCAATCAGCGCACCGACACGGAAAGCTTCGCCGTGTACGCCGACGCCACCTATTCGATCACCGACCGCGTCCGTCTGACCGGCGGCGTGCGCTACACGGA